>CAJZKN010000001.1:0-192150 GCA_916050345.1 Parahaemophilus parainfluenzae
TTTTTTACTGTCGGCCACCGTGTTAATTAGGCGTTTATCTATCATCATAATGATTACTCCTAAAAACAAAAAAGAAGTACGCACATTACTATGCGTACTTTGCTATAAACAATTTAATAATTAAAAACGAATTTCAATTGAGGCTGAGAAGTTACGACCTGGTTGGTAATAACGTTGAAGTCCTGGATAACCACCATATTTTTCATTAGGATCAACACCTACGGAATTAACTACTCCACCAGTATCATTTAAACCACGCAAAGAATCCCACGTATGGTATTTACGATTAAATATATTGTAAACACCCGCACGTAAAGTAATATTTTCTGTTGGTTTATAGAAACCAAACATATCAAATACAAAAGCTTTGTTATTTAAGTGTTTCCAAGTTTTCAACTCTGTATAGGTATTCGGGGTTGTTGGACATCTTGTTGTACCATAATAGTAAGGTACTTCAGGAACAGGGCATTTTGCAACAACATCACCATATTGAGCATCTTTAGCTTTTTTTGCGCCAAGATAAGTCAAGCGAGAGAAAATTCCCCACTTACCTTCAGGCTGTTCATAGTCCAAGCCAATAATTGCCTTAATCGGTTGAAGAGACATTAAACTTGCCCCATTAGACATGTCTCCTTTGCTATAGCCTAAAGAACTAAATAATTTCCAGCCATTTGGCATTGGCGTAACTTCATTTAAGTTAAGTTTGCCAGTGAATTCAATACCATAGATTTTAGCAGCATCACTATTTTGCATTTGTTGAACGGGGTTCCATTTATGCAAAGTGTCGCCAGTAAATGGATCCTCTTCAGTGTAATGCTCTGCAGTTTCTTGTTCAAATAAGAAATCCTTATAACGGGTATAATGTAAATTAAGAGAAAGCTCACCTAAATTTCCTTTTCCAACCAAGTTAAGATTCTGAGTTAAACTTTTTTCTGCTTTAAGATTTGGATTTGATATCCACTTACCAGAATTGCTATTTCTATAATCAAAATACATTTCTGAAGCATTTGGCATACGGAAACCAGAACCAATGTTATAACTTAATTTCCAATTATCATTGATTATTTTTTCAACGCCTGTTGTCCAGCTAATATTATGGAACTTCGCATCATCGTTTTTAACACATTCATCGCATTTTAAACCACCTAAATCCTGCTGTGCATGTTTTGCCCAATCGTAACGAACACCTAAATGTCCTTTCCATTCTGGTGTAAACTCCATATTGTCATGCAAAGATACATAATGATGATGAGTTTTAATTGGATTCATCATAGTTGAATCAGCTGCCTGAACCCATCTTTTAGGATCCCCGTAATGCGGGAAAGGAACATAATCTAAATCTTTATGAAGCACATCAAACTTACGCTCTGAGAAAGATGTTCTTAATGAGAACGTATGATTTATAAATAAATCATACGGTTGGCTATCTATTCGGAAATTGATTCGTTTAAATCTAGTATTAAAGAAACGAAGATCTGTGTCACTTGGCTCTGCTGGTTTTGCAGGACTCCAAGGTTTGGCATCTTGTGCTCGAGAACCTTCATAATTATAGGCTGCCGTCTGTGTTTTTTGGTAATCTACATCTGTTTTCACCAAAGCTATTACTTTTGAATCTGGTAAATATTCATAAAAAATATTGACTGTATCTCGTTTAGCACGATCGTCCGCTTCTCTCCATCTGTCATATGATGTTGCAGAATCCTCAATAACATAATTTTTATTGCGTGAACCACTGTAAGAAACCCCAACTCGATGACTATCATTAAAACGGTATGCAAATTTCGCTAAATAACTATGATTGTTATGCGTTGAATCATCTGGAGTTTGTTTACTATAGCCGCGAGAACGAGTATAAAGTGAATCTTCAGGAATAGTGTAACCACCGGCGCTTTTCATTTCATGTCCATGGCGGTTGGAATAAAGTAAAAGTGCTTCCGCTTTTTCGCCGGCATATGCCACACCTAAAGTATTAGTCCACTCATTATTACGAGATGCATAACCAGTACGATATAACGCACCAAATTTTCGACCGTTTCTTACAATATCAAAAGGTTCAAGTGTACGATAATTTACCCCACCCCCGATATTACCACTTCCTTGATTGAACGAATCTGCGCCCTTAGCAATATCAATCGTACGAGCAAGCTCAGGATCGATACTTTGACGCGAAGTATTCAAATTACCATAACGTTTGTAAAGTGAGTTTTCTTCTGAATCTGGTAACGCAACTCCATCAATACTAATACCCACTCGGTTATCCTCTACTCCACGAATAGCGAAACCTTTTTGATGGCGACCTTGATCAACAACCCCAACATCAGGACTATAACGCACAAGATCTTTGTTATTTTGAATGAGTTCTTGTTGAATAATCTTTGCCGTTTTCTTTTCTGAATGATTGGCTTTTGTAGAATCATCCAATTCTGTAGAAACATTAATCGTTTCTAATTGTTCCTCAGCAAAGGAAGATTGAGAAATGGATACAGCAGCAACAGGCAAAATCCCGTAAGTCACTGCTAAAAATGTATTCTTTTTCATATCGTTATCCTTAAATGATAAAAGCGGCGAGATTATAAAAAATAATACTACAAAAAAATAGATAAAATTGAGAATTATTTTTATTTTTGTGATCTAACTCAAAAAAATACCGCACTTGGTTTCCCTAAGTGCGGTCATTTTTAGTGATATTTTTGAGTACTAGACTAAACGTCTAAGTTTGCTCGCAATGCATTCATTTCGATGAATTCACGGCGAGGCTCAACTTCATCACCCATTAATGTGGTGAAGAGTTGGTCTGCTGCAACAGCATCTTTAATTGATACTTTTAACATACGACGAGCATTTGGATCCATGGTGGTTTCCCAAAGTTGCTCAGCATTCATTTCACCTAACCCTTTATAGCGTTGGATTTCTAAGCCACGACGAGATTCTTTCATCAACCATTCAACAGCCTGTTCAAATGATTGAACTGGTTGCGTTTTTTCACCACGAGTAACGTAAGCGCCCTCTTCTAGCAAGCCATTCACTTGCTGACCGAATGCGGTAATCTTCGCAAATTCATTGCCCATTACAAAATCAAAGTTGATGAAGTAATCAGTATCAATACCATGTTTACGAACGGTAATAACGGCTTCATATACTTGGCGTTCGCTGTTAAATTGGGTTCTTGCTGAATATAAATGTGCTTCCGTTTCTTTTTCAGTTAAGTACGCAACAAAAGCATTCGCCCAATTTTCGACCGCACTTTCATTACGCATTAACTCAACGGTTAATTGTGGTTGGTAAACCAAGCCTTGTAACAATGGCTCAGGATAGTAACGACTTAAACGAGTAATTAATTTCTGAACATTGTTATATTCGCTTACTAATTTCTCAAACACTAAATCATTCATTGCCGGTGCATTAGCACTGATATGCAACGCTGCGCCATCTAACGCAAGCATTAACTCATATTGCACCATTTCGTCGTTATCTTTGATGTAACGCTCTTGTTTACCTTTTTTCACTTTATAAAGTGGCGGCTGAGCAATATACACGTAACCACGCTCAATTAATTCCGGCATTTGACGATAGAAGAAGGTCAACAATAAAGTACGAATATGTGAACCGTCCACGTCCGCATCGGTCATGATAATGATGTGATGATAACGTAATTTATCCGGATTATATTCATCACGCCCAATACCACAGCCAAGTGCCGTAATTAATGTACCCACTTCTTGAGAAGAAAGCATTTTGTCAAAACGTGCTTTTTCAACGTTAAGAATCTTTCCTTTTAACGGTAAAATTGCTTGGGTTTTACGATCACGACCCGATTTTGCAGAACCGCCTGCAGAATCCCCCTCCACGAGGTAAAGTTCTGAAAGTGCTGGATCTTTTTCTTGGCAGTCCGCTAATTTACCTGGAAGGCCTGCAATATCTAATGCACCTTTACGACGGGTCATTTCACGTGCTTTACGTGCTGCTTCACGTGCACGTGCAGCCGTAATGATTTGATTTACAATGATTTTCGCATCGGCTGGATTTTCTAATAAATATTCCTGCATACGCTCATTCATAGCAGATTCAACCGCACTTTTCACTTCAGAAGACACTAATTTATCTTTTGTTTGTGAAGAGAATTTAGGATCGGGCACTTTCACCGAAATAATTGCCACCAAACCTTCACGTGCGTCGTCACCTGATGTGCTCACTTTCTCTTTTTTCAGTAACCCTTCGCTTTCCATATAGTTATTTAAGCTACGCGTTAATGCACCACGGAAACCGGCTAAGTGAGTACCACCATCACGTTGTGGAATGTTATTGGTAAAGCAATAAACGTTTTCGTTTACACCATCATTCCATTGCAATGCGACTTCCACACCAATACCGTCTTTTTCAGCTGAAAAATAGAACGGTTTTGGGTGAATTGGATTTTTATTTTTATTTAAATATTCAACGAATGCTTGAATACCACCTTCGTAATGGAAGTGATCTTCTGTACCATCACGTTTATCGATTAAACGAATCGATACACCAGAGTTTAAGAATGAAAGCTCACGTAAGCGTTTTGCTAAAATCTTGTAATCGAAAGTTGTAATTGCAAAGATTTCTGGACTTGGCCAGAAACGCACCGTTGTACCCGTCGTTTGAGTTTCACCAATAATAGTTAAAGGCCCTTGAGGCTCACCTAAGTGATAGAATTGCTCGTACACATGACCTTGGCGACGAATGGTTAATTGCAATTTATCAGAAAGTGCATTTACTACCGAAACACCCACGCCGTGCAAACCACCTGATACTTTATAAGAGTTATCATCGAATTTACCGCCCGCGTGAAGCACTGTCATGATTACTTCTGCCGCAGAAACCCCTTCTTCTGGGTGAATATCTACCGGAATACCACGACCGTCATCTTGCACGGAAACAGAGTTGTCATCATGAATAGTGACGATAATATCGGAACAATAGCCGGCAAGTGCTTCATCGATCGCGTTATCCACTACCTCAAACACCATATGGTGTAGGCCTGTTCCATCATCGGTATCCCCAATATACATGCCCGGACGTTTCCGAACCGCATCAAGCCCTTTTAAGACTTTAATACTTGATGCACCATAAGCATTTTCTGTAACCGGTGTTTCTGACATAGTTTTTCTCTATTTTGTAATGAAAATTGTGCGGAATTATAGCAAAAAACTGACTATTTTGCGAAATAAAAGTGCGGTCAAAATTTTCGTTATTTTTTATTTACTATTTGACATCTCTATTTTTCCCCTTATATTGACCACCTCATTTTTTATATAGAAATGAGTTTTGTTGTATTAAAAATTTAAGGATCATTAAATGATTTCATTCCTAAAATCTAATCCAGGTACGCCTGTTCCTGATGCGGAAATTAGAGAACGTTATAATCGCTTAAGATGGCATGCATTATTTGGCATCTTTATCGGTTATGCGGCATTCTATATTTTACGTAATAACTTCCTTCTTTCTTCTCCTGAATTAATTAGCGATTTTGGTTTCACCAAAAAAGATATCGGTTTTATTTCCGGTACCATGTTAATTATTTATGGTTTAAGTAAAGGTTTCATGTCTGCAATCGCAGATAAATCAAATCCGAAACACTTTATGATTTTCGGCTTAATGATGTCGGCAGCGGTAAACTTAATGATGGGCTTTAGCGCATCATTCTGGGCATTCTTATTCCTTTGTGTACTTAATGGTATCTTCCAAGGGATGGGTGCAGGTCCAGCTTATATCGTATTAGCAAGCTGGTTCCCACGTAAATCTCGTGGTGTAACGACAGCTATCTTCAATATCTCTCACAACGTAGGTGGTGGTTTAGTTGCACCAATTGCGGGTGCAAGTATCGCTTGGTTAGGTCAAGAGCACTGGCAAGCCGCACACTTTGTTGTGCCTGTAGCAATTGCTACTATCGTTGCGATTATTTTCTACATCTTCGGTGCGGGTCGTACTTACAATGAAGGCTTACCACCAGTTGGAAAAATTCTTGAAAGTGAAAATGAAGAATTAGTTGTCACAAAAGAAGAAAACGTCAACTTAACCACATGGGAAATCTTCCGTGATTACATTATGAAAGATATTAATGTATGGTTTGTTTCTTTCATTGACGTATTCACTTACATGATCCGTTTTGGTGTATTAACCTGGCTACCACTTTATTTATTAGAAACTAAAGGTTTTACTAAAGCTCAAATGGGTACAGCATTTGCTATCTTTGAATGGGCAGCCATTCCTTCTACGCTATTAGCAGGTTGGTTAACTGATACTTATTTCAAAGGTCGCCGTATGCCACTTGCTATCATTACCTTATTCGGTGTGGGCGCAGCAATGTTCGTTTACTGGGGCGGTAGTGACTTAATAACTGTAACCATCGGTGCAGGTATTATTGGATGCTTAATTTATGTTCCAATGTTCTTATCTTCACTTCAAACTATCGAGCTAGTTCCTTCTTTCGCAGCAGGTTCAGCAACGGGTTTACGTGGTTTATTAAGTTACATTTTAGGTAGTTTCTCTGGTACTGCATTATTTGGTATTTTGGCTGATAAATTCGGTTGGGATGCAGGTTTCTACCTATTATTATTCGCTGTAGCAGGCTGTATTTTCTGTTGCTATATGACACATTTAGGTGTGTTACGTTTAGAGCGTAAAAAAGCACAGGCAGCAAACAACGCATAAAAACTCATAAGATAAAAAAAGACGAGTTTATTATTTAAACTCGTCTTTTTTATTACATTAACACTTATTTCCAAATATGGTTATTTAACCCGAGTTCTTTCACCATATCTGTAAAGCCTTTGATACTCGAAATATAATCACGAATCGTATTGTCTTCTAGCAATGACTTTTCAAAGGACGGTTCAAAACTATTCTTTCCTAAATTAAGTGCAATTATCACTTCTCGGTTACGAAGCACCATCGAAATAGGGCAATTAAATTTCTCTTTCAGTCCACAAAAACGTTCCATTAACTTAGGCGATAAAGCATATCTGGCTAAGATTTGATCTTCAGTAAACACATCAAAATAGCGATTAAAAGACGGATTATCCATCAATGCAATCTCACCTTCTTTTCTTAACCCCGCTTCCTTCTTATCGCAAACATAAACCCAATGAGCCAGCTCTTTAGGAAAAGTGGCTTTAAATAAAATGCCTTGAAAATTCTGAGCACCTAATGCCTTAACGGATTTCTCTTTCAACGACATGTTAAATGCTGAAAAATCACAAATTTCAACTTCAGTTTGATTAAACTCACCAAAGATTAAATCCTCACTACGGAAGGTTGCGGGACCACTATCATAAACGGAGAGGAAATCACCAATATTCAGTCCTCTATCTGCGTTAAAGTGGAAACCAAATTCCTGGACAATCGTATTAATCACGCGAGTCTTAAATTCTGCGATAAAACGCTTATATTTAAAAAATAAATGACGAAAAGAATAAATGAGCACACCAAGGATTAAAGCTGTACTTAATAGATACCCATTCCCTATCGTTCCGATGAGGAAAAATAACCCAACGCATAGCATAATGATCCATTTATTGATGAGGGATTTTATAGCTAAACGTTCCTCATCTAATTTTTCCAATCCAAGAAAACGAATCCCTTCAATCTCTTTTGGTGTATTCATGGTTTTTCCACTTATTGTTTAAATAAATTACTCACATTAGGCACTTCAGCTTCATTCTGAGGAATATCGAAAAATGTTCCTTTCTGGAAATTAAATAAGTTTGCGATTAAATTTGACGGGAACATTTCCACCGCATTGTTATACTCTTCAACTGCTGAATTATAAGTACGTCTAGCTGCAGAGATTTGCTCTTCTACATCGCTAAGTGTGGTCTGAATTTGCAAAAGATTTTGATTGGCTTTGAGATCCGGATAATTTTCTAGACGAACCTGTAAATTACGTAATAAACCCGAAATCTCATTATTGAGTTGGAATTTTTCACTTGTAGAATGGGCTGATTTAGCACTTTCGCGTAACGTCACGATTCGCTCAAGTAAGCTACGCTCATGCGACATATATTCCTTTGCGGTGGCAATAAGGTTTGGCAATAAATCATAACGACGCTTCAACTGAACATCTACACTAGCTTCAACACTGCTCACCTGGTTACGTTTTCTAATCAATTTGTTATACATTGAAATAGTGAAAACTAAACCGAGAAGGACAATACCTACAACTATATTCATCATTATTTCTCCATAGAAAATTTTCCCTACTCAGTATAGGGAAAAGCACAATAAAATCTATTCACTTAGACAATATTTTGTTGATAAAAATCAATAAAACCAAGAATTTAGTTTTATCCACTTCCCCCATTCATATCACCCAGAAGTGCGGTCAATATTCACGAAGTTTTTCAGAGCCCAAATCCTTACTTTATTATTATGATTTAGTGTACAAAAAATGGACTCCAAGTGAATACCGCCCCAACAAATAGCAATCATTCTCAACAATCAAGTAAAAACAATCACTTACCCACTTATTTTGTAAGGAAAATAAGGGTATTTTTGATTACGATCAAATAAATCTCCTGCATCAAGGCATATCATAGTTAGATTAACCATACAAGTAACGTGCCAATTGGAGTGATTATATGCAACGAAGTGATGGATTATTTTCTGCTTTAGCAGAGGTTTCCCGTCGGGATTTTATGAAGTTATGTACCGCACTTGCGGCGACTATGGGGTTAAGTTCAAAAGCGGGTGCAGAAATGACCGCTGCTTTAACCGAACCTAAACGCCCACCAGTACTATGGATTGGTGCGCAAGAATGTACGGGTTGTACTGAATCCTTGCTACGGGCCACCCACCCAACAGTAGAAAACTTGGTATTGGAAATGATTTCCTTAGAATACCACGAAACCCTTTCTGCAGCCTTCGGGGAACAAGCTGAAGATAACAAACACAATGCAATTAAACAGTATTATGGAAAATATGTTTTAGTCGTAGATGGATCTATTCCGGTGAAAGACGGCGGCGTCTATTGTATGGTAGCAGGTAAACCGATTGTAGAACACATCCAAGAAGCTGCTAAAGGGGCTGCGGCGATTATTGCGATCGGTTCTTGTGCGGCATGGGGTGGCGTACCTTCTAGTGGTGGTAACCCAACTGGTGCAAGCAGCCTATCTGAAGTATTACCAAAAGGCACGCCGGTGATTAATATTCCAGGTTGCCCACCAAATCCACACAACTTCCTTGCAACTGTCGCTTATATTCTTACTTATAAGAAACTACCCGCAATGGATAAATTAAATCGTCCATTATTCGCTTACGATCGCTTAATTCACGAAAACTGCTATCGTCGTCCGCACTTTGATGCAGGTCGTTTTGCCAAAGAATACGGCGATTACGGTCACCGCAACGGTTGGTGTTTGTATCATCTTGGTTGTAAAGGGCCAGAAACTTACGGCAACTGCTCTACCTTAGAATTCTGTGATGTCGGTGGTAATAACTGGCCGGTTGGTATCGGGCACCCTTGCTATGGTTGTAACGAAAAAGGTGTCGGCTTTACCAAAGGTATTTTCCAATTAGCGGGCGTAGAAAACCCTACACCACGCGTTGAAAAACCAGATGTTAATAATACCGAAGGTTCAGGTGCAACCATGACCGCCATTGGTTTGTTAGGCGGTGCAGCTGCAATCCTAGCAGGCGTGAGTGTTGTGACCTTACGCGAATTAAGCGCTCAACATAAAGCTCGTTCTGAAGCTAAAGCTGCAGAGAAAGAAGAACATACAGGTAAATAATAATGGATAGACGAAAATTTCTAAAAGCGGGTATGCTTGGCGGAATCGCATCTACTTTGCCTGTATCAAATGTGCAGGCATCGGAAGCGGTTGAGCCTATTCCCGGCGCACTTGGAATGCTTTACGACTCTACCCTTTGTGTAGGTTGTCAAGCATGCGTGGCTGAATGTCAAAACGTGAACCACACCCCCGTGAATCCAAAAGGTGATCAAACTTGGTCAAATAACGATAAGCTCACGCCATTTACTCGTAACGTGATTCAAGTATGGAGCGATGGTGACGGCACAAACAAAGACAAAACAGAAAATGGCTATGCTTACGTGAAAAAACAATGTATGCATTGCGTTGACCCTAACTGCGTTGCCGTTTGCCCTGTTCAAGCACTCACCAAAGATCCCAAAACGGGTATCGTGAAATATGATCCCGATATTTGTACTGGTTGCCGTTATTGTATGGTAGGTTGTCCATTTGATGTACCAAAATACGATTACGACAATCCATTCGGTGAAATCAGCAAATGTGAACTCTGTAACCAAAAAGGCGTTGAACGCTTAGACAAAGGTGAATTACCTGGTTGCTGTCATGTTTGTCCGACTGGTGCGATTATTTTTGGTACACGTGAAGAATTATTGGCAGAAGCGAAACGTCGTTTAAGCTTATTACGTGGCACCGAATATGATTACCCACGTCAAAGTGTCAATAGCACAGATAAATACCGTGCTACCGTGCCGGCATATCAATATCATATCTATGGTGAAAAAGAAGGTGGTGGTACACAGGTACTCGCCTTAAGTGGTGTGCCTTTTACTAACCTTGGTTTACCAGACTTAGATGAAGTCGCGACAGGTTCTCGTGCGGCGCATTTACAACACTTCTTGTATCGCGGTTTAGCATTGCCATTAGTCGCACTTGCCGGTTTAACCTTTATGACTTACAAAAATATGCATGGCGATAAAATCGCTGAGCGTATTGCAGCACAAAAAGAAGCCATGCGTCAGGCACGCAAGGAAATCGAAGAAGCGGAGGATGAGCATCATGAGTAATCCACGTCCGGTAGGCGGTCGCCTTGTTTCTGCCGCAATTCTCTTTTTTGCACCACTTGCTGTGCTTTGCGTTTTATTAATTTTAAAACGTTTGGTTTTCGGTATTGGTTCTGTGACCGCACTTAATGGCGGTTATCCTTGGGGTTTATGGATTGCCTTTGACTTACTTGTCGGTACAGGATTTGCCTGTGGCGGTTGGGCACTCGCTTGGACCGTGTATATTTTCAATAAAGGGAAATATCACGCTCTTGTTCGCCCAGCATTGCTTGCAAGTTTATTCGGCTATTCCCTTGGTGGTTTATCTATCACCATTGATATGGGGCGTTATTGGCATTTGCCGTATTTCTACATTCCAGGCCAGTTCAACACGAACTCTGTTCTATTTGAAACAGCATTTTGTATGACGGTGTATATCATCGTAGTGACCCTAGAATTTGCCCCTGTATGGCTTGGTTTCTTCGGCTTGAAAAAATGGTTTAATAAACTGAATAAAATCATGTTTTTCATTATTGCCTTGGGTGCCTTGTTACCAATGATGCACCAATCTTCAATGGGTTCCTTGATGATTGTAGCTGGTCACAAAGTCCATCCGGTATGGCAAAGCTATGAAGCACTACCAATTCTCTCCTTGCTGACTGCTTTCATTATGGGCTTCTCTATTGTGATTTTTGAGGGGTCTTTAGTTAAAGCGGGTCTTGCAGGAAAAACACCAGATGAACGTCATTTATTTACTCAATTAGCACGCGTTACCGCAGGATTAATTTTCTGTTTCTTAGCGGTGCGTTTTGGTGAGTTGATTTATCACGACAAACTGCAAATGGTTATGGGTTTCGATAAATTAACTAAATTTGAAGCATGGATGTTCTGGATGGAAGTTTGGTTGATGGTATTACCATTGCTGACCCTCTTCCTTGGGGAGAAAAAATCAGATTCCCGTTGGTTATTTATTTCGGCATTAAGCATGTTACTCGGTGCAGCATTATGGCGTATGAACTATTCGCTTATCATGTATAATCCGGGCAACGGCTATCAATATTTCCCATCTGCGGAAGAATTGCTTATTTCAATCGGTTTCGTATCTATTGAAGTATGTGCCTATATTTTAATCATTCGTTTATTCCCTGTATTACCGGTATTTAAAGAAAAACATACCGAAGACTCAGAAAAAATTATTGCCGAAAAAGCGGCATTCAGCCAAAAAGTTAGCGGAGCAGAATAATGTCAGAAAAAAAACGTATCTCAATTGACCCAATTACCCGTATTGAGGGTCATTTACGTATTGATTGCGAAATTGAAAACGGTGTTGTCACCAATGCTTGGTCATCCGGTACCATGTGGCGCGGTATGGAAAATATCGTAAAAGGTGCCGATCCACGTGATGCATGGATGATTATGCAACGTATTTGTGGTGTATGTACCACAGTACACGCGATTATCAGTGTGCGTGCTGTAGAAGATGCTATCGGTGCTAAAGTACCTGTCAATGCACAATACATTCGTAACATGATTCTAGCTGCACACAGCATTCACGACCATATCGTGCATTTCTATCAACTCTCTGCAATGGACTGGGTGGATATCACCGCTGCACTAAAAGCTGATCCTGAAAAAGCGGCAGATATGCTAAAAGGTGTCTCTACATGGTCATTAAACAGTGCTAACGAATTCCGCAACGTACAGAAAAAAATCCAAGCATTAGTGGATAGCGGACAACTTGGTATTTTCGCTAACGGTTACTTCGGTCATGCTGCAATGAAGCTTCCACCAGAAGTCAATCTCATTGCCGTCGCACACTATTTGCAAGCTCTTGAATGTCAACGTGATGCTAACCGCGTGGTGGCATTACTCGGTAGTAAAACACCACATATTCAAAACTTAGCGATTGGTGGCGTAGCAAACCCAATTAACTTAGATTCCCAAGCAGTACTAAACCAAGAACGCCTCATGTTTGTGAAAGCGTGTATCGATCGCTTAACTGACTTTATCAACCAAGTGTATAAAGTAGATGCAGCAGTATTTGCGGCTTACTATCCTGAATGGTTAAGTCTTGGTAAAACATCAGGCAACTACTTATCTGTACCTGAATACCCAATTGATGCAGATAACTCTAAATTCATGTTGAAAGGTGGTTATATCGAAAACGGCGATTTATCAACTTTCCGTGCAATCGACCAACAAAAAGATGAGTTCGTTGTAAAAGGCATTAAAGAAAGTGGTAAACACGCTTGGTACGAAGATGATGAGCCATTAGAACCTTGGGCGGGCTTAACTCGTCCGAAATATACCGGCTGGCAAGATGATGGTAAATACTCTTGGGTAAAAGCACCAACCTTCTACGGTAAAGTTGTCGAAGTGGGTCCTCTCGCCTATTTAATGTGTGGTTTGGCTGCGAATGATACGCCAACTGTCAACCACTTCAATGAATTAAAAGGCATTTATGAAAAATTGACTGGTAACACGTTAACTACCGATCAATTACATTCTACCCTTGGACGTATTATCGGTCGTACCGTGCATTGCTGTGCGATCAACGACATTTTAAGCGCTCAATGGCAAATGCTCATTGATAATATCGCTAAAGGTGATATGACGGCGTATATCAAAACAGATATTCCAGCAAGCGGTGAATTCCGTGGTGTTGGTTTCGGTGAGGTACCACGTGGTATGCTTTCTCACTGGGTTGTCATCAAAGACGGTCGCATTGAAAACTACCAAGCCGTTGTACCATCTACATGGAATGCGGGTCCGCGTAATGAACAAGACCAAATGGGTCCTTATGAGCTTTCCATTATTGGTACACCGGTGGCTGACCCAACTAAACCGTTAGAAGTGGTCAGAACCATTCACTCTTTCGACCCTTGTATGTCCTGTGCTGTGCACGTAGTTAATACCGAAAACGGCGAAGTGACTGAAGTGAAGGTGTTGTAATGAAGCCGTTAATTCTTGGCGTCGGCAATATTTTGTTAAGTGATGAAGGTGTCGGTGTGCGTGTTGTGCAGGAGCTTGAAAAACGCCCTGAAATTCAACCGCACTTTGACATCATCGATGGTGGTACTTGTGGCATGGAATTACTGGATGCGATGGCAAATCGCGAGCATTTGATTATTGTCGATGCCGTGCTTGCTAACAAACAACCAGGTGAGATTATCGTGTTGCATGACGAGCAAGTGCCAACCTTTTTCTCTCGCAAAATTTCGCCACACCAACTCGGCATTTGTGATGTACTTTCTGCAATGAAATTAACGGACGAATTTCCAAAACACCTTTGCCTCATCGGTATCCAACCAGAATCGCTAGAATCTGGCATTGGTTTGACGGAAACAATACAAAACGTGTTGCCAAAGATTTTTGAGACGTTAAATCAAGTCATTAAGGAATACGGCTTAAATCTAGATTCCCCTCTTTAGAAAAGAGGGGCTGGGGAAGATTTGACTTAATTAATCGAGACAAGTGTTAAATCTCCCCTAACCCCTCTTTACAAAAGAGGGGAATTTTCTTTAAGGTTTCGCCAGAATTCTTTAATCTTATTAATATTGAAAAATAAACCATGTATAGACACGAAAAAACACCTGACAAAAAGCAAAGCTTTTTGAACGTTGGCTTTGCCAACGGCTCTGAAGGAGCGAGTAAATCTTCAGGATTTACGAGTAAAAACTCTACCGCACTTTTAACCTCTGTTACTGGCTTTGAAGAAAATCCAACGGAGATTTTCCTTACCGAAATGCAAAACATTGTGCCAGAAATGCAAGCTCTCCCTTTCTTTCATAAAGGCATCGAGTGCTTCTGCCCTAAATTTGTTTTATTCGAAGACCAATGGATTGGTACAGTATTAACCCCGTGGATGATGAGTGTGGTGATTCTGCCTGGCCCTCAACAACAATGGGAGCCACGTGAATTAGGTGATAAACTCACTGTACAACTACCTTACAAAGCACTCACATTCACCGTTAGTAGTCTTGAAAATGTACCGCAATATTTAAGTTGCTCTTTGCATTCACCACTAGACCCAAATCTGACTAACGAGCAAGCGGTTCAACTCACACAAGATTGTTTGCGTATGATTTTATCCATCCCAACCGCACAGCCGACATTTAATTCTGACCGCCGTAATCTATTTAAGGCCATGATCAAATAAATGTACGCTACAAACCGTTGTTAATAAAAATGGGCAAAGTAAGATAACCTACTTTGCCCATTTTACGTTCTATCCCACATAAAGTGCGGTCAGTTTTTGCTTAATTTATCAAATTAATACAGCACACGTGCTTTGATTGTGCCTTCAATCTCACGAAGTTTAGCTAATAACGGAGACGCATCATCTGTTTCAATATCAACGACGACATAACCAATGTTTGGATCGGTTTGTAAAAATTGCGCTGCAATATTGAGATTAGCTTCAACAAAAATTTGGTTTAATTTGTTTAATACACCTGGACGGTTTTCGTGAATATGAAGTAAACGTTTTGTACCAACGTGTTCTGGCAAGGATACTTCAGGGAAATTCACAGAAGAAAGGGTTGAACCGTTATCTGAATATTTCACAAATTTACCCGCTACTTCAAAACCAATGTTTTCTTGGGCTTCAGCGGTGGAACCACCGATGTGTGGGGTTAAAATCACATTATCAAATTTGCGTAATGGCGAAACAAACTCTTCATTGATTGATGCAGGCTCAACAGGGAATACGTCAACCGCTGCACCACGAACTTTACCTTGTTCAAGCGCAGCTGCTAAAGCATCAATATCCACTACCGTACCACGTGCTGCATTGATTAAAATAGAATCTTGTTTTAATTGTGCAATACGTTCAGCACTCATTAAATTACGAGTTGAAGGTAAATCTGGTACATGAAGCGAAATCACATCACAAGAGCCCAATAACTCTTCAAGTGTATGTAATTGTTTTGCATTACCCAATGGTAATTTATTTTCAATATCGTAGAAATATACTTCCATCCCTAGAGATTCCGCAATAATACTTAATTGCGAACCGATATGACCGTAACCCACGATACCTAATTTTTTGCCGCGCACTTCATGAGAACCCACTGCCGATTTATTCCATAAACCACGATGCACATCTGCATTCGCTTGAGGAATATTGCGCATTAAGAGCAAAATCTCACCCAACACTAATTCAGCCACAGAACGGGTATTGGAGAATGGCGCATTAAATACCGGAATCCCACGCATTTTTGCCGCATCAAGATCCACTTGGTTGGTACCAATACAGAAACAGCCAATGGCAATGAGTTTCGGCGCAGCTTCAATCATTTCCTTAGTCAAATTAGTACGAGAACGTAAGCCGATAAAATGCGCATCTTTAATGGCTTCTTTTAGCTCATCACCATCTAAGGCTTTTTTGTAAAAGTCGATATTGGTATAGCCTGCGGCATGCAAGGTATCTAATGCACTTTGGTGCACGCCCTCTAATAGCACAAATTTAATTTTTGATTTGTCAAGTGACACTTTGTTTGTCATGTTTGCTTCCTTATTTTTATTAATCGATGACTTTTGCGCCTTCTGGTGTACCAACAATTACAATATCTGCCCCACGTAAGGCAAAAATACCATTTGTTACCACACCGGCTACGTTATTCAATTCTTTTTCTATTTCCACTGGATTTAAAATGGCGAAATTATGTACATCTAAAATCACATTACCGTTATCCGTTACCACGCCTTCACGATATTCTGGCGCACCGCCAAGAGAAACTAATTTACGACCAACTTGTGAGCGCGCCATTGGAATGACTTCTACTGGTAATGGGAAAGTCGTACCTAAAACATCCACTTGTTTACTAGTATCTACAATACAAATAAATTTTTTCGCTAAAGCGGCCACAATTTTTTCGCGAGTCAGTGCTGCACCGCCACCTTTGATCATCATTTTTTGTGGATTGATTTCATCTGCGCCATCCACATAAATATCTAAACTTGATACATCGTTAGCACTAAATACTTCAATACCCTGTTTACGTAATAACTCTTCCGAAGCTTTAGATGCCGCTACCGCACCTTGAATTTGATCTTTTAATTCGCCTAAAGCCTCAATAAAACAATTCACTGTTGAACCACTTCCTACACCAACAATAGTATCGGGTTTAACGTATTTTAACGCTGCACGCGCAGCTAATTTTTTCATTTCTAACTGATCCATTTCTCTGTCCCTTTTAAATTTTGAATAATAACGTAAACGTTTGCTTTACTTTAATACGACCCTATTAAATAAACAAGTGTAAAAATTTATTCGTGATGATGAAAAAATTTTATTCATCTAAGAAAAGCGCTAACAACTCGTTTAAAAACAATTTCCCATGTTCGGTGATTTGCCAAAAATCAGATGTTTCCACAATATAATTCTGCTGGATCGCAAAATCAATTTGATTTTTGACCGCACTTTGCGAAAGCCCTGTGTAATATTCAAACTCTTGTTTTGGCACGGCTTCCAATAAACGAAAACGATTCATAAAGAACTCAAAAGCGCGGTCATTTTTTTCCACGTTTTTTTCTTCATAAAGATATTCACCACGCAAATAGCCTTTTGGATGCTTCGTTTTAGAAAAACGTAAAATATCGCCATCAGGAAAAGTGAGTTTTCCATGCGCACCGCAACCTATCGCCAAATAGTCCCCGAATCGCCAATAATTCAAATTATGCTGACATTGAAAACCCGGTTTTGCATAAGCAGATGTTTCATATTGTTGATAACCGGCTTCGGTTAAAAGTTGGTGGCCTTGCTCAAAAATATCCCAAAGTTCATCATCATCCGGCAACTTAGGTGGACGATAAGCAAACATGGTATTGGGTTCAATGGTGAGCTGATACCAAGAAAGGTGTGGCGGAGCAAGCTCAATGGCTTGTCGCAAATCATCTAGAGCTTCCTCAAGCGTTTGATTTGGCAAGCCGTGCATTAAATCCAGATTGAAACTTTTTAACCCAGAAACTTTCGCCAAACTGACCGCACTTCTAGCTTCCGCTGCATTATGAATACGCCCTAAACGTTGTAATTTATCATCATTAAAACTTTGAATGCCCATGGAAACACGTGTTACGCCAGCATCCACATAACCTTTAAAACGCTCTGCTTCCACGGTGCCTGGATTGGCTTCCATGGTAATTTCTATATTCTCTGAAAAAGGAATGCGACGTTGAATTTCTGCCAATAACAACTTGATACTTTCCGATGAAAATAAACTCGGCGTGCCCCCACCAATAAAAATTGAATGAAGTGGACGATTTTGAATACTAGCCTGATATTTCTCTAAGTCTGCCTCAAGATCGGCTATCAGATGTTGCACATATTCTTGTTCAGGAATTGTGCCTTTCTGTGCATGCGAATTGAAATCACAATAAGGGCATTTCTGTGCACACCAAGGAATATGTACATAAAGGGAAAGAGGGGGAAATTTTTGCATAATTAAAAGTCAAAAGGGCTTGTTTTCACAAGCCCTAAAAATGAGTCATTAATTGACCGCTCTTGCTGTTTTAGTCGCAGCTTTACGGCGTGGTGCTTTCGCTTTCGTTTCCACTTTTACGAACTCAATGCCTTCGGGTGGATTTTCTAACGCTAAGCCTAACACTTCATCAATGGTTTCTACCGCATGAATCGCAAGATTTTCTTTTACGTTATCTGGAATTTCTTCCAAATCTTTCACGTTATCTTTTGGAATCAATACAGTTTTAATACCACCACGATGTGCCGCAAGTAATTTTTCTTTCAATCCGCCAATTGGTAATACTTTACCGCGTAGGCTGATTTCACCTGTCATCGCCACATCGGCACGCACTGGGTTACCCGTTAAGCAAGAAACCAATGCGGTACACATTGCGATACCTGCACTTGGACCATCTTTCGGTGTCGCACCATCTGGCACGTGAATGTGAATATCACGTTTTTCATGGAATTCAGAATTGATACCCAATTTCTCCGCACGCGCACGGACTACGGTCATCGCTGCTTGGATAGATTCTTTCATCACATCGCCTAATGAACCAGTGAAGGTTAATTTACCTTTGCCCACCACTGACGCAGTTTCAATAGTCAGTAAGTCACCGCCCACTTCTGTCCACGCAAGACCAGTTACTTCGCCCACACGGTTTTGGGTATCCGCTTTACCAAATTCAAAACGTTTCACACCAAGATAGTCATGCAAGTTGTCTGAATTAACGGTAATGGATTTCACTTTTGGGTTGACCAATAGATTCTTCACCGCTTTACGACAAATTTTAGAAATTTCGCGCTCTAATCCACGCACACCGGCTTCACGGGTGTAATAACGGATAATATCTAAAATAGCGTTTTCTTCGATGGTTAATTCACCTTTTTTCAATCCATTACGTTCAATTTGTTTTTGTAACAAATGTTGCATCGCAATATTGAGTTTTTCATCTTCGGTATAACCAGAAAGACGAATGACTTCCATACGATCTAGTAATGGACCTGGAATATTCATGGAATTTGAAGTTGCCACAAACATCACGTCAGACAAATCGTAGTCTACTTCAAGATAGTGATCGTTGAAGGTGGTATTTTGTTCAGGATCAAGCACTTCTAACAAGGCTGATGCTGGGTCACCACGCATATCCGAAGACATTTTATCGATTTCATCAAGCAAGAAGAGCGGGTTTTTCACGCCAACTTTTGCCATTTTTTGAATCAATTTACCTGGCAATGCACCAATATAGGTTTTACGGTGACCACGGATTTCTGCTTCATCACGTACTCCACCTAATGCCATACGCACATATTTACGACCTGTTGCATTGGCAATAGATTGACCTAGTGAGGTTTTACCTACCCCTGGTGGCCCGACTAAACAAAGGATTGGACCTTTGATTTTGTTTAAACGTGCTTGCACCGCAAGGTATTCTAAAATGCGTTCTTTCACACGTTCTAAACCGTAGTGATCCGCATCCAAGACTTGTTGTGCTTTTGCAATATCTTTCTTCACTTTAGTGCGTTTATGCCATGGTACTTGAAGCATCCATTCAACATAGCTACGCACCACCGTTGCTTCAGCAGACATCGCTGACATCATTTTAAGTTTTTGTAACTCACTCTCTACTTTTTCGCGCACATCTGCCGGCATACCTGCCGCTTCAACTTTTTGACGAAGTTGTTCAACTTCATCAATGGTATCTTCGCTTTCGCCTTCGTCCATTTCTTTGCGAATCGCTTTAATTTGTTCGCTAAGGTAATAGTTACGTTGGCTCTTCTCCATTTGCTTTTTCACACGACCACGGATGCGTTTTTCAACTTGAAGAATATCCGCTTCAGATTCCATCATGCCGAGCAAGTATTCCAAACGCTCTTGCACATCTGCCAGTTCTAACACGCTTTGTTTATGGCGAACGGTCACTGGAATATGTGCAGCCATGGTATCGGCTAAACGATCGGTATCATCAATGCGTTGAAGCGCACCTAAAACATCTGCAGGGATTTTTTTATTAAGTTGCAGATAGCTTTCAAATTCATTTAAAACAGCTGCTTTCACCACATCTAATTCTTTTTCATCGCCAAACGTGGTTTCAATCGGTGTCACTTCCGCAGAAAAATGATCTTCACCATCATTTAATTGATTGATTTTGGCGCGTTGTTGCCCTTCTACCAACACTTTCACTGTGCCGTCTGGCAATTTTAATAATTGAATAATATTGGCAATCGTCCCAACATCGAATACATCATTAACGGTAGGTTCTTCTAAATCCGCTTGCTTTTGTGACACCAATAATAATTGTTTGCCCTCATTCATGGCTTCATCAAGGGCACTAATGGATTTTGCGCGCCCAACAAAAAGTGGCATCACCATATAAGGGAAAACGACAACATCCCGTAATGGCAATACAGGAAGTGTACGTTGTTGAGTTCTTTTGGCGTTCATAGTTATCTCTCCTACATCAATTCTATAATTTCATTGAATATGGGGATGAGTTGCATAAATTCAAGGTAGGATTTGGCATATTAAGGAGAAATCGAAAAATAGGCAAGTAAAGAACCACCTTTATTGATGGTTAATTGGAAAAACCATGGAATACAGGTACAATAAGTGCGGTCAAAAATCACCATGATTTTTCCAATAAAAAACGTTTGAAAAAAATAACCGCACTTTATCCATTATGACAACAAAACAAACTATTACTTTCGCGACCTTTCAAGAATTACTACCCGATTCTTGTAATCATCCATTAAAAAAACAATTAAGGGATAAAGCCCGTTATTACGGACGAAAATTTTTATTTAAAAAACAATGTGATGCATTGGTTAATTTCTTAAATACAAACCAAACTTGGATTCCGCTTTTTCAACAAAATCCATATCGTTTTAATGCATTGCTCGCGACCTATTGCGATAAACGTTTTTCTGCAACTGAGCGACTCAATGCCATTACCAATAATCTGTTAATGCTTGAAGAAAAAATGGGCGTAGAATTTTGCCAAAAACTACTCCAAGAAAAATCCCTTTTATTGGCACAATTAACGGATCAACTTGGTATTTATTTTAATATCAATCAGATTGACCCTTTTGAAGGGTATTTTTCTATTAACTTAAAAGACAATGATGGACGTAGCATTTATGATGCTTCTTTCACCTTCTTAAAGCCAAATAAGTTACTTATTGCCTCAATCCAAGGCCCTTCTTATGAAGAGGCGCAAGAAGCCGTAAAACAAGCCACAAAAGAATTACACGGTGTTCGTCCGATGTTTATGTTGATGAATGTTTTCCGCTTGTTAGCCGAAAAATGGCAATGTGAATTAATCGGTATTCCTCATACTTCACAAGGTAAATATCGCCTATCTGCTCGCAGTAAAATTCTATTCAATTACGATGAATTCTGGCAGGAAAACCAAGGGCTATTAAAGGGTCAATATTGGCAATTACCGCTTGAAAGCGCCCGCAAACCGCTAGAAGAAATTGCCAGCAAAAAACGTTCTATGTACCGAAAACGTTATGAAATGTTGGATGATTTGAGTGAAAAAATTACTCAATTTTCCTAAATAAAATAGACTTAAGCCAGGCTTACTCAAAACAAAGCCTGGCTTAGGTAAACGATTGCTCACCCCTATATTATTGCATTCTTTCAAAAATCACGCTTTGCTTTTTTGCTCATTTTGTGTAGAATACGCGCTCGGCTTATTGATTAATCCGAACACAAGGAGTTCTCCATAATGGAAGCATCAAAGAAAAAGATGAAATTCCCTTCCGCATTTAGCATTCTCTTTATTATTCTTCTTATTGCTATTGGTCTTACTTGGCTTATTCCCTCAGGGTCCTACTCTAAACTTTCCTACGACACCACCGAAAATCATTTTATTGTCAAAACCCACGGAATTCCCGATCAAAGCTATCCAGCAACAGAACAAACCCTTAATCAACTCAATATCAAAATTCAACTTTCTAATTTCACCAACGGCATTATCAAAAAGCCGATTGCTATCCCCGATACCTATCAACGCATTGAACAACATGAAAAAGGCATTACCGATATGATTCACGCCATGGTGGATGGCACCATTGAAGTCGCGGATATTATGATTTTTATCTTCATACTCGGTGGGATGATTGGTGTGATAAACAAAACAGGAGCATTCAATGCCGGATTAATGTCTCTTACCAAGAAAACAAAAGGAAATGAATTCTCTGTTGTCTTTGCTGTCTGCGTGTTAATGCTGTTGGGCGGTACGGCTTGTGGTATTGAAGAAGAAGCCGTGGCCTTCTACCCAATTCTTGTTCCTGTCTTTTTAGCCTTAGGTTATGATTCTATTGTCTGTGTTGGTGCCATATTCCTTGCCGCATCAATGGGCACTGCCTTTTCAACAATCAATCCATTCTCTGTTGTTATTGCTTCAAACGCTGCAGGGATTCAATTTACTGAAGGGATGGGATTTCGCACACTGGGACTTATTCTTGGTGGAACCTGTGTAATAGCCTATATGTATTGGTACTGTAAAAAACTACGTGCTAATCCTGAATTTTCTTATACCTATGACGATCGCCAAGCCTTCTATGATCTCTATATGAAAGATATTGATCCGAATGCAACCGTTGAATTTACCTTTAGAAGAAAACTGATTCTGATTCTATTTAGTGGCGCCTTTCCTCTCATGGTATGGGGGGTGATGTTTGGGGGTTGGTGGTTCCCTCAAATGGCGGCTTCCTTCCTAGCCATTACCATCATTATTATGTTTATCAGTGGATTGCCTGAAAAAGATGTTGTAAATGGGTTTACTCATGGTGCTTCTGAATTAGTCGGCGTCGCATTGATTATCGGGCTCGCTCGAGCAGTTAATATCATTCTAGAGCAAGGAATGATTTCCGACACTATCCTCGATTATATGACTCATCTTGTTGGTGGAATGAATGGCGGAGTCTTTATTATTGGTCAGCTCATTGTCTTCATATTCTTAGGATTGGTTGTTCCTTCATCTTCAGGTCTTGCCGTACTCGCTATGCCAATTATGGCACCACTGGCTGATACTGTTGGCATTCCAAGAGATATCGTCGTATCGGCTTACAACTGGGGACAATATATTATGTTATTCCTTGCGCCAACAGGATTAGTCCTTGTCACGCTACAAATGCTTGGTATTCCATTCAATAAATGGCTGAAATTTGTCATGCCAATCGTGGGCTGTCAATTTGTTATCTCATCGATACTTCTTCTCGTTCAAGTATTTATGTATTCACACTAAGCAATAAAATAAAAAGCCACGCAATCTAGCGTGGCTTCTTTTTATCATCTGATGTTATTTGACAAACTCATCAAACTCTAACTCATAATCATCACCATCTCTGGTGTATTTGATATAACGTGGAAATTGTTCACCTGAGAATTTCTTCACCATAATATCCTTATTACCTGTTTTAAATGAATAAGTGATTTCAGTGACAGTTTGCTTGTTATATTGGATCTGTTTTTCCACTTTCTTCACATTCACATTTTCCATTGGATAAAGTTTTTTACCGTTTGTAATTTGGAAACTGGTTGGCAATTTATCGTAATAGCTCAACTGAAATGCCATGGTGAATAAGTCAAAAGTCGGTAATGTTAACGGTTCGGTTTCTAACCCATTTTTCACTTTACCGTATTCAATTGTTGTTGGCGAAATTTTAGAAATAGCATAAGGCTTACCATTACGCACATCTTGATAATTCACCATTTTAAATTGGCTCGCAGTTTGCGAACCACGAGAAGTAAACACAATGTTGTACAACGGAATATTAATTTTCGCATTGACTGAATACTGTGAACCATCAGCTTTAAAATGTACATACGCCGGCATTAAATAATTGGAACTGTATTTAATATTATAATCCACCGCAGACCATGCTGTTGGCACATAAGCAATTAATGCAGCAAAAAGGATTTTAAATAACTTCATTGGTTTTCCTTATATATAAAAATAGGTTGCCCTTTAGAGTATCACAGCGAGAAGAAGTTCCCCATTAAAAAAACCATCTTATCTGCAGACAAGATGGTTTTCATTTATGTTAGCTTAATGGGGGATTATAAAACTGCACCTGCCATTAAGAAACCGAATAATACAGATAAGCTGATTGCAATCACACCCGGCACTAAGAATGGGTGGTTGAATACGTATTTACCGATACGAGTTGAACCAGTATCATCCATTTCTACTGCCGCAATTAAGGTTGGGTAAGTAGGAAGAATGAATAATGCTGATACTGCGGCAAATGCTGCAATCGCTGCTTCCGGAGAAACACCTAATAAAATTGCAGTTGGATATAATGCTTTTGCAGTTGCAGCTTGTGAGTAAAGTAAGGTACTCGCGAAGAACAAGATTACCGCTAAACTCCAAGGGTATTGTTGTAAGAACTCAGCTGATACCGCTTTAATTTGATCGATATGACCTTCAACGAAAGTATTACCTAACCATGCTACACCAAGCACACAAATTACTGCTGACATACCTGATTTAAAGGTTGCTGCATTAGTAATTTTTGCGGTATCCACTTTACATGCCATAGTGATAATGGCTGCAGTTGCAAGCATGAAAGAGATAATGGCGTTATCACGAGAAAGAATTGGATTTTGAATTAAACCAACTGTTTTACTGATTGCAGTTGCATAAAGCATGACCACTAAAATCGCGATAAGGAAAATTGCAACAGAACGTTTTGCATAAGGTTTGATCTCAATTTGCATTTCACCACGCATAGTAATTAAACCTTTTGCTAGACGATCTTGGTAAACTTCATCATCTTTCAAATCTTTACCAAGGAAGTTACAAATCACCGCAGTAATCATACATGCTGCGTAAGTAGTTGGGATCCAAATACCTAATAATTGTAAGTAACTTAAACCAAAGTTTTTCTCTAATTCAGCAGAAAGGAATACCACCGCAGCAGAAATTGGAGACGCTGTAATCGCAATTTGTGAAGCGATAACCGCAATAGAAAGTGGACGTGAAGGACGAATGCCTTGTTCTTTTGCCACTTCAGCAATCACTGGAAGTGTTGAGAACGCTGTGTGACCAGTACCTGCAAGTACAGTCATAAAATAAGTCACAGTTGGCGCAAGGAAAGTGATGTATTTTGGATTTTTACGTAGGATTTTTTCAGCCATTTTTACTAAGAAATCCATACCACCCGCAACTTGCATTGCCGCAATCGCCATGATTACAGACATGATAACTGAAATTACATCAAACGGAATGGCGCCCGGTTTTAAGCCAAGTAGTGAAAGTGCAACAACACCCATACCACCCATGAAACCGATACCAATACCGCCTAATCTAGCCCCTAGGTAAATAAAGAGTAGGACGACTAAAAGTTGAGCCCAAATCATAATATTTTCTCCATATTAATTTTAAAAATAATTCCAGAACATATATTAACAACAAACTAGTGCATTATCTATATTTATTAATTGGATTAGTCTATTTTATCCGAAAGTGCGGTTAAAATTTGATTCAAATTCTGACCGCACTTTCAATGACTTTCCTAGAAATCCTCGAAGTATTGTTGAATCACTTTTGGATCTTTTGTTTGTGTTAAGGCTAATTGTAATAACACACGTGCTTTTTGCGGATTCAATGTACCTGAAGCCACAAAACCATATTTAGAATCATCCACTTCAGCATCACGTGTTGTGTAACCCGTTGGCACACGAGATGAACGTACCACCACAACACCATCTTTCGCCGCTTTTTCTAAACGTTCTAAATGGGCTGCATTCACGTTACCATTACCCACACCTGCTGAAACAATGCCTTGATAGCCCGCATCCAATAATGAATTTAATGGCTCAATTGGTGCATTAGAATAAGCATAAACAATGCCTACTTTCGGTAAGCTGTCTAATTTATCTACGTTAAATGGTGTGTTCACAGTATGTTTACTTTCAGGTGAACGTTCATAATCCACTTTACTGTTATGGATATAACCCAAGGTACCATAGTTTGGTGAATGGAATGTTTGTACTGCAGTGGTACTCATTTTGGTCACATCACGTGCACCTAGTACTTCACCATTCATCGCCACTAACACACCACGACCAGATGATTTTTTATCAGTTGCCACCACGACGGCGTTATAAAGGTTTAATGGACCATCCGCACTTTTTTCTGTCGCAGGACGCATTGCACCCACTAGTACAATTGGTTTTTCACATTTCGCAGTAAGATCTAAGAAATAAGCGGTTTCTTCCATGGTATCGGTACCATGAGTAATCACGAAACCATCAGTATCTTTACATTGTGCATTAATCGCTTTCGCTAATTTTAACCACACATCATCGCTCATATCTTGTGAACCAATTTTCACAATTTGTTCACCTTTCACATTGGCTAATTGCTTAATTTCAGGCACGGCATCAATCAATGCTTCAACATTGAGTTGTCCCGCTTTATAAGCAGAAGAAACTGCGGTTTCACCGCTTCCAGCAATGGTGCCGCCCGTCGCTAAAATCGTAATATTCGGTAATTCCGCGGCTTGTGCGACCGAAACACCTAATCCAAGCATCATGAGTGCTGTTAATTTTTTTAATTTCATGCGCGTCTCCTTTCACGTTTAATCATCTAAGTTTGGCTATTCTCTACTTAATTAGGCGTAGAATAAACACAAAGATAAGATATTTATGATCCCGATCACATTTTTATCGATCCGATTGTATAAGCTTTCGCCAACGTTGCGTTTCCTTGATAATTTTTTTGAAAGATAACTAAAGTGCGGTTATACTTAAAGCCTTATCTCATCTGAAGATAAACTCTTATTCATAATCAAAATTAAGTTGAGAACAACATGCAAGAATTTATGCCTCAAGCAATTGAATTTGCTCAAAAACACACTTTTTTAACGATCGCATGGTTTGCTGTCCTTTTTATGACACTTTTCACCTTTTTTAAAAGTGCGACACAAAAATATCGCGTGATCACCAACCCTGAAGCGGTTCGCTTAATGAACGATGAAGAAGCCGTGGTGATCGATTTACGTCCTATTGATGAATTCCAACGCGGCCATATCATTGGTAGCGTAAACTTGCTTCCAACTGAAATTAAAAATCAAAATGTAGGCAAAATTGAACATCACAAAGAAAAACCGCTCATCATTGTGGATGTTAACGGTGTTTCTTCTGCTACGTCCGCAGAACTTTTAACCAAACAAGGCTTTGAAAAAGTTTATGTGTTAAAAGACGGTTTAGCGGCTTGGGCGGGTGCAAATTTACCATTAGTAAAAAAACATAAGTAAGGATCCTCTATGTCTGAACAAAATCAACAACCTGAAGTAGCAGCTGAAGAGCAACAAGAAGCAGTACTTCAAATTCAACGTATTTATGTAAAAGATGTTTCTTTTGAAGCACCAAATCTTCCTCATATTTTCCACCAAGAATGGAAACCAAAACTCGGCTTCGACTTAAGCACTGAAGCGGTTCAAGTAGGTGAAGATTTATACGAAGTCACCTTAAACATCAACGTAGAAACCACCATGGAAGATTCTGGTGATGTGGCGTTTATTTGTGAAGTGAAACAAGCTGGCGTATTTACAATCAGCGGTTTAGAAGATGTTCAAATGGCACACTGCTTAACATCTCAATGCCCAAATATGCTTTTCCCTTATGCACGTGAATTGATTTCTAACTTAGTGAATCGTGGTACATTCCCAGCATTAAACCTTTCTCCGGTAAACTTTGATGCGCTGTTCATTGATTACATGAACAAGCAACAAGCAGCAGCCGAAGCGGAAGAAAATCAGGAAACCCAACATTAATTGTGATGAGGGCAGGCGATATCGTCTGCCCTTTTATTTTAAAGGTGATTGAAATGAACGCATCCCAATCTCCAATTACCATTCTTGGTTGCGGTTCTTATGGAACAGCACTCGCTATCTCATTTTCTCGCAATGGTTCTCCAACCTATCTTTGGGGGCACAATCCCGATCACATTCATCAAATGCAACAAGAACGTCAAAATCGCCGTTTTCTGCCGGATATTGAATTTCCAGAAAGTTTGCATTTAGAATTAGATTTGAAAACTGCGCTTGATCAAGCTAAAGACATTTTAATTGTGGTGCCAAGCCATGCTTTCGGTGAAATTCTGTTAAAAATTCGACCGCACTTAAAACCTGATCATCGTTTAATTTGGGCAACTAAAGGATTAGAGCGCAACACCGGCCGATTACTACAAGAAGTGGTGGAAGAAACCTTAGGTAAAGGAATTCCGACAGCAGTGCTTTCTGGTCCTACTTTTGCGAAAGAATTGGCTCAAGGTTTGCCAACAGCGATTACCCTTGCCTCTCGTAATGAAAAGTTTGCCTTAGAATTTCAAGCTCGGATTCATTGCAGTCAGCATTTTCGGGTGTATGTAAACCAAGATATGATCGGTGTTCAATTAGGTGGCGCCATTAAAAACGTAATTGCGATTGGTGCAGGTATTTCAGATGGTATGGGATTTGGTGCCAATGCCAGAACCGCATTGATTACCCGTGGAATTGCAGAAATTACTCGCTTAGGTGTATCCATGGGGGCGAATACGCAAACCTTTATGGGTATGTCTGGTTTGGGTGATTTAGTGCTCACTTGTACCGATAACCAATCCCGTAACCGTCGATTTGGTTTAATGCTTGGTAAAGGGACTGATAGCCAACAAGCCATGGATGAAATTGGTCAGGTAGTGGAAGGGTTTTATAACACCAAAGAAACTTATTTATTAGCACAACGACAAGGCGTGGAAATGCCGATTACAGAACAGATTTACCAAATGCTCTTTTGTGGTAAAAGTGCACAAGAAGTCGCACTGAGCTTATTAGGTCGTGAACGAAAAGGCGAATAAGGAGAAAAAATGACGTTAGAAGTATGGCAACACATTCGCCAAGAGGCAAAAGAATTAGCAGAATGCGAACCAATGCTCGCCAGCTTTTTTCATTCCACTATTTTAAAACATCAAAATCTCGGCAGTGCCTTGAGTTATTTACTTGCGAATAAACTGGCTAACCCTATCATGCCCGCAATTTCGCTACGTGAAATTATTGAAGAAGCCTATCAAGCCGAGCCCAATATCATTGATTGTGCCGCTTGTGATATTAAAGCCGTGCGCCACCGCGATCCTGCCGTGGAATTGTGGTCCACACCATTGCTTTATTTAAAAGGTTTTCACGCCATTCAGAGCTATCGCATTACCCATTATTTGTGGAACCAAAATCGAAAAGCACTCGCACTTTATTTACAAAATCAGATTTCAGTGGCTTTCGATGTAGATATTCACCCTGCCGCCAAAATTGGGCACGGCATTATGTTTGACCATGCTACCGGTATTGTCGTGGGCGAAACTTCGGTAATTGAAAATGATGTGTCTATCTTGCAAGGTGTTACTCTCGGTGGTACAGGTAAAGAATCTGGCGATCGCCATCCAAAAGTACGAGAAGGCGTGATGATTGGGGCGGGCGCAAAAATTCTCGGCAATATCGAAGTGGGTAAATATGCCAAAATCGGCGCCAACTCTGTTGTACTTCAACCTGTGCCTGAATATGCCACCGCTGCAGGTGTACCTGCTCGTATTGTCGGCAAAGACAAAGCGGCAAAACCAGCTTTTGAAATGAATCAATATTTTATTGATGATGATATAAATTTGAATATTTAAGACCAAAATATGATTAACAAAGACACCCAACTTTGCATGTCTCTTTCTGGCAGACCGGGCAATTTTGGTACAACATTCCATAACTATCTGTATCAAAAATTAGGGCTTAATTTTATCTATAAAGCCTTTACCACCACAGATATTGACAGCGCTGTCAAAGGCATTCGTGCACTTGGTATTCGAGGTTGTGCTGTTTCGATGCCATTTAAAGAAAGCTGTATGCCATTTTTAGATGAAATCTCGCCTTCAGTACAAGCCATTCAGTCTGTGAATACCATTGTGAATGATCAAGGTTTTCTTCGTGCTTACAACACCGACTATATTGCCATTGTTAAAATTATCGAAGAATATCAATTAGATAAAAAGAGTCGTGTGATTGTACAAGGCAGTGGTGGTATGGCTAAAGCCGTCGTCGCGGCCTTTAAAAACAGTGGATTTGAGCATCTTAAAGTTTTTGCTCGAAATGAAAAAACAGGTAAAAATTTAGCCGCACTTTATGGCTATGAATATATCCCATCTTTAGACAATCAATCGGCAGACATTTTAGTCAACGTTACACCAATTGGGATGAAAGGTGGAAAAGAAGAATTTGATCTCGCCTTTCCTGAAAATCTTATTCAACAAGCTCAAACCGCTTTTGATGTGGTGGCGATTCCTGCTGAAACACCGTTTATCCAATTTGCTCAACAGCAAGGCAAACAAACGATTTCTGGTGCAGAAGTGATTGTGTTACAAGCTGTCGAACAATTTGAGCTCTACACAGGTATTAGACCTGATGACCAATTAGTCGCTGAAGCGGCTGCTTTTGCTAGGGCAAATAGTTAAGGTTCAATAAAAAAGGCGTTTTGAATTAAAACGCCTTTTTTGTTTATTGCATATTAAGAATTTTTTGCAAGCCACGGTGAGATAAATAGCAGAAAATAAAACACATCACCGCGCCACACATGATGGTATAGAATCCACTACTCCAACCAAATTTATCTACAACAAAACCAAACAATGTTGTACCAAATGTGGAGCCAACGATATAACTCATAAATCCACGTAACCCTACTGCAGATCCTAATGCAAAACTAGGAATAACTTCCATTGCTTGTACTGCAACCATAGATTGAGGAATATAGACCAAACACCCAACTATTGCAGAGAATAAAATAATGGCAAAAATAGATTCTGAGTTCATGTAGCCGAATACACAGAAGAAAACAATCGTCATACAAATCATTGGTAAATACATAATTTTTCCACGAAAAAATTTATCAATTAACCATCCGGCAATGAGCGTTGATGGAATAGCTGCCCATTCAAAAATCATAAATGCAGCGCCCATATCTGTTTTAGTAAGACCTTTTTCTTTAAGAAGATAAAGCGGAATCCAGGTTAACATACCAAAACGAACCATATATGTGAAAATATCAACACCAACGAGATACCAAGAATTAGGGTTTTTAACGACAAATTTATAAAAAATTTGGAATGCAGTCATGTTTTCTGGTTTTTCAGATAAATGACCTTTTAATTTTGTATTAACCGTTTCTTCGTTATACATTTCCTCAACAGTTGGCAATCCTTCTTCAGCAGGACGGCGTTTCACAAAAAATAACACAAGGAAAACACCAATTAAGGCAATGATACTCGGTACAACATAAGTAGAAATTTCCCATTGTTCAGAACCGAGATAAGCAAGACTAGCACCTACAATAGGAGCCACAATACCACCACCTAAATTATGTGATACATTCCAAGTTGTACTTGCTCTCCCACGTTGGCTACGTGGATACCAATATCCAACTGTAATAATTGAAGGACCTACCCCCATTCCCTGGAATACCCCTAATAAAATGACTAATCCTACGAATAAATAGAAGCTTGTTGAGAACCCCATCATAATATTAATAAGAATACAAAGAAGAAGCCCTAAAGCCATAAAGTAGCGAGGATTAGCTTTATCTGCCAAGATACTCATTGCGCCTTTACTACACCCATATGTAATCAGCAAAGAGGATGTCAGTAAACCAATTTGCGTCTTAGAAAGCTCTAATTTTTCTGCCAGATAGGGAGTGGATAGAACGAAGTTATTACGGACAATGTAGTAACACATGTAACCAATAAAAACACCGATAAGAGAATGAAGCTGATATTTTAAATATTTACTTTTGATTTCAGTTGAATAACTACTATTCATACCATTCATTCTTGATGAAAGATTTGTTGTACTGCTCATAATGAATCCTTTCTAGTAAAGATAACGCTTAGAATTTTAATGAAAAAGGAGACTAAATTTTGTGACGCACATCACATTTTTGTAGCATTTTGAGAAAAATTTGAATATTGAGATAAAAATATTTTCAGAGGTGAGCGGAATTCACTTGTTTTAATATGATGAAAAAAATAAAGGCGTTTTAATTAAAACGCCTTTTAAACATTACGCTAACAATTTTCTTGCTGCTTCCACCACCACAGACACTGCTTTTTCTTCCGTATCTTTCATGGTGGCTTCATTTGGAATTTCTTGTTGCGTACGGTTCACAATCACACCGGCTACCATACCTGCTCGTAAGCCAAGGGCATTACACATCGTGAATAACGTCGCAGACTCCATCTCATAGTTCATCACATTGAGATCTTGCCATTGCTTTAACAAGCCTTGGTAATCACGATATACTTTACCACTGTAGGTATCGTAACGTTCTTGACCTGGATAGAACGTATCTGAAGAAGCTGTAATTCCTACAAATGGCTCAATGCCTTTTTCTTTAGCTGCATTGTAAAGTGCAGTGGTACATTCAAAATTTGCTACCGCTGGATATTCAATTGGCGCAAAGTGACGGCTTGCACCATCAAGACGAACTGCACCCGTTGTGACAAGTACATCACCCACATTAATGTGTGGTTGAATCGCACCTGTTGTGCCAATACGTAAAAATGTACGCACACCAAGCTGAGCCAGTTCTTCCACACAGATAGATGTAGAAGGGCCACCAATACCGGTTGAACACACCACCACCGGTTGACCATTTAAATAGCCTAACCAAGAAGTGAACTCACGCGTACTTGCAAGAAACTCAGGGTTATCAAGTTTTTTAGCAATACGTTCGCTACGTGCAGGATCCCCTGGCACGATAGCTAATGTGGCACCTTTCAGTTGTGCTTTAGTCAGGTTTAAGTGAAATACATCAGACATAATAATCTCCTTTTTATCATTCTTGCCGCAAGGTGCGGTCAAATTTTCGTTATTTTTTCAATGCACCTAAGATACCACGCATGATTTGTTTGGTCACTTCATTACGAATATTGCGACCTACTGATTTTGCCACGCTATTCACAATTTGTTCTGTCGGAGAAAGTTTATCCCCGCGTTTTTGTGTTCCAAAAATCATACGGCTTAAGCTACCAAATAAACCGCTTTCTTCCTCTTGTTGCGCTTGTTCGGCTTGTTTTTGTTGTACTGCCGCTAAATCCGCTTGAGCATTTAATACTTCGAAAGCGGATTCATTATCCACGTAATCTTTATAGAAAGCATAAAGATCATCGTCTTTCACCCAAGCAGCTCGCTCTTCTTCAGTAATCTGGGCAAGTTGGCTTTTCGGCGGATAAACATACGCCACTTCAACTGGCGTTGGCATACCTTTTTCATCTAAGAATGAAATCAATGCTTGGCCTACACCTAAAGTTGAAATGGTTTCAACCACATTGACAGCAGGATTAGAACGAAATGTTTCTGCTGCGGATTTCACTGCTTTTTGATCACGTGGCGTAAAAGCACGTAACGCGTGTTGAACACGGTTACCTAATTGGCCTAACACGGTATCCGGTAAATCTAATGGGTTTTGGGTTACAAAATAAATCCCCACCCCTTTAGAACGAATCAAGCGAACCACTTGTTCCACTTTGTCCACCAACACACTCGGTGCGCCATCAAAGAGTAAGTGTGCTTCATCGAAGAACATCACAAATTTTGGTTTATCTGGATCGCCCACTTCCGGCAATTGCTCAAATAATTCAGACATCAACCAAAGCAAGAATGCGCTATACATTCTTGGGGAATTAATTAATTTTTCAGAATTTAAAACATTGATCACACCACGACCATCACGGGTTTGTAACCAATCTTCAAGATTTAATGCTGGCTCACCAAAAAGATTTGTCGCCCCTTCATTTTCAAGTGTCAGTAAGGCACGTTGAATCGCGCCCACACTCGCAGCTGATACGTTACCATATTCTACTTGGAACGATTTGGCGTTTTCTGCTACAAATTTAAGCATTGCACGTAAATCTTTTAAGTCTATGAGTAACAAGCCTTTGTCATCTGCCACACGGAATACGAGGTTTAATAAGCCTTCTTGGGTTGCATTTAAATTTAATAAACGGGAAAGTAATAATGGTCCCATTTCAGAAATCGTGGTGCGAAGTGGGATGCCTGTTTCACCGAATACATCCCAAAATGACACAGGATAGCCATTTAAATAACTCTCGCCACCTAAATCAAATTGCTCAATGCGTTCCGCCACTTTGCCACTGAATGTGCCCGCTTTGACTAAACCAGACAAATCGCCTTTTACATCCACTAAAAAGACCGGCACGCCATCATCACTGAACGCTTCCGCCATTTTACGTAGTGTGACGGTTTTCCCCGTCCCTGTTGCCCCTGCGATCAGGCCATGACGGTTTGCCATTTTTGCGGTAATACCAAGGGTTTGACCTTGCTCGGTACGCGCGAGAGAATATTGCATAAAGATTCCTTTGTTTTGTTGGTTTTATTTAAACGAATAATAAGGAAAAAACGAAGTGCGGTCAAAATTTAAGTGATTTTACGGTATAATTTATCAAAACTAACTCAAAGCAGGAAAAATAGATGTCAAACGCAAAAATTCTTATTATTAAAACAGGATTGATCGAAACCTTAACATTCCCTGATGGTAGCTCATACGAAAGTGCTATCCGTAAAAAACCGGTACCCATGGTAAAAGTGCACACGCTGGGTGCAGAAGGTAACGATGTGGGTTTAAAAGCCCATCATGGTGGTGTTGATAAAGCCTTGTTTTTTATGTCTGATGTGTCTTTCGACGCTTTAAATGAGCTACTTGGTGAAAAGTTTGATTTTCACGGCAACGCGATTTACGGTGAAAACTTTGTGGTATCCGGCTTACATGAAGATAATGTCTGTATAGGCGATCGTTACAAAATTGGCACCACGCTTTTAGAAGTGTCTCAACCACGTAAACCTTGCGAACGTTTATCTCATAATACCAAGAATGAGAATACAAGAGAGGTAATTCGTCAGTCTGGCTGGACAGGTTGGTATGTTCGCGTGATCGAAGAAGGTGAAATTCATCAAGGCGATGAACTCATCTTGCAACACCGTCCTTATCCAGAATGGACTATTCGTCGTTTAAACACGCTACTTTCTACTCCTTCAAGTGTAGCAGAATTAGAAGAAGCCTTAGCCATTGAAGAATTAGCGCCAGCGTTTAAACGTTCTGTTAACTCACAATTACGTAATTTACAGCAGGCGGCCTAAAATGTCGGCTAAAACGACCGCACTTTGCCCATGCCAATCTTCGCTTTCTTACGAAGATTGTTGCAGACGCTTTCATTCAGGCAATCTGTTTCCAGAAACAGCGGAACAACTTATGCGTTCCCGCTATTCAGCGTTTGTACTCAAAAATATTCCTTATATCGTACAAACCACTGTGCCAAGCCAACAAACGTTATTAGATGAAAAAGCCCTGCAAGATTGGGCTGATGAAACGCAATGGCTCGGTTTAGATATTATTAAAGCAGAAACCTTAACCAAAACACAAAGTGCGGTTGAATTTAAAGCACATTTTCAAGGCAACGAACAGCCGCAAGTGCATCACGAACATTCACTTTTTGTAAAAATTGATGGCCGTTGGTATTTTGTTGATCCCACTGTGCCGCTCCCAAGCAATAAACAGCCTTGTGTTTGTGGCTCAGGGAAGAAATTTAAACATTGTTGCGGAGGCTTGCTCTAATGACCTTAACGTCTTTTCTCGCATTATTCTGGCAGCGTTCTCAAGAAAACAAATTAACGCAAGCCGCCGGTTCACTCACCTACAGCACCATGCTCGCCATCGTGCCATTAATTATGGTGGTGTTTTCTATTTTCTCTGCTTTTCCCGTTTTTAACGAAGTAACTGGCGCATTGAAAGAATTCATCTTCACCAATTTCGCTCCTTCCGCGAGTGATGTTGTGGGACAATATATTGATGAATTCGTCTATAATTCAAAGAAAATGAGCGCAGTGGGGATTGTGAGTTTGATTTTAGTGGCATTAATGCTGATTAACTCCATTGACCGTACACTCAATGGCATTTGGAAAGACACCAGTAATCGCCCAATTTTTACGTCATTTGCTATTTATTGGCTCATTTTAACGCTCGGTCCGCTTTTAATCGGTACTAGCATTGCGGCGAGTTCCTACGTCAAAGCTATGTTCGAGCAATCGGAAACGCTCTCTTTTGGCTTAAAACTCCTCAGTTTTGTGCCATTTCTTTCTACTTGGTTTATCTTCACGCTCATTTATATGGTCGTGCCAAATAAGAAAGTGAGCATCAAACACTCTGCAGCAGGCGCATTAATTGCGGCAATTTTCTTTACCTTAGGAAAACAAGCCTTTACTTGGTACATCACCACCTTCCCGTCTTATCAATTAATTTATGGTGCCATGGCGACACTGCCAATCATGCTATTGTGGATTCAAATCAGCTGGACAGTAGTGTTATTCGGCGCACAATTAGCCGCAGTGCTTGCAGAAGTGCGGTCAACGAATCAAACAAATTTAGAGGAAGTAAAATGATTGCATTAATCCAGCGTGTAACACAGGCTAAAGTGGAAGTTGAAGGCCAAATTGTGGGACAAATCGGCAAGGGATTATTGGTTTTATTAGGTGTGGAAAAAGAAGATGACCAAGCCAAAGCAGATAAGCTCGCTGAGAAAGTGTTAAATTACCGTATTTTCAGCGATGAAAATGACAAAATGAATTTAAATGTGCAACAAATCGGTGGCGAAGTGCTTGTGGTATCACAATTCACCCTAGCCGCAGACACACAAAAAGGGCTACGACCAAGTTTCTCAAAAGGTGCCGCACCAGCCTTGGCTAACGAATTGTATGAGTATTTTTCACAAAAATGTGCAGAAAAAGTCGCGGTTGCTAACGGACAATTTGCAGCAGATATGCAAGTAACGCTAACCAATGATGGCCCGGTTACATTTTGGTTAAATGTCTGAATAAAGAGAAAAATCGCTATTTTTTTCAAAGCAAAGGAAACTCTTTCTTTGATCGCATTGTCGTATTAACGCTCAAATGCATATAACAATTTCAAATCCCATCCATAATTGCATTGGTAATCCCTTTATTTTATGGGTAAACTAAGTCGGTTTGATGTGGATCTTCTTAAAGTTTAGCTTGTAATAAAATGAAAAAAATTTCGTTAAAAATAACCGCACTTTTGCTTGGATGGATGAGTTTTTCAGCCCTTGCAGAACAAACCGTAGATATTGAGATCCGCGGTATTAAGGGTGAACGCGCCATTCGCAATACTGACATGAATGTCAATCTCATTGATAAAGGCGAGATGGACGGCTCAGATCGTTATAAACAATTAGTTTCAGATGCTGTCGATAAAGGCCTTCGAGTCTTTGGTTATTATGGTTCTTCCGTGACCTTTGAATTGAAAAAACGTAAAGGTCAACGAGATTTACTTATTGCGAATGTCACCCCAGGTGAGCCAAGTAAAATTGCAGGAACAGACGTTGAAATTACAGGCGAAGCCGCAGAAGACGAAAACTTCACGGCACTCCGTAAAAACTTGCCAAAACAAGGTGAGTTAGTTGAGCATCAAAAATACGATGACTATAAAACCAGCATTTCAAACCTTGCTCTAGCTCGTGGTTATCTTGACGGAAAATTCCAAATTTCTCGCTTAGAAATCAGCCCAGAAACTCATGAAGCATGGTGGCGCATGCTGTTTGATAGTGGTGTGCGTTATCATTATGGCAACATCACCTTCGACCATTCCCAAATTCGCGAAGACTATCTGCAAAATATGCTCAACATTAAATCGGGCGATCCTTATTTAGTCAGTGATCTATCTGAATTAACCAATAATTTTTCTTCCACCAACTGGTTTAGTTCCGTACTCTTACAACCTCACGTTCGCGAAGAAGATAAATTAGTCGATATCGAACTTTTACTTTATCCACGTAAGAAAAACTCAATGGAGCTTGGGGTAGGTTTTGCAACTGATACGGGCCCTCATGTCCAAATTGGTTGGACAAAACCTTGGATTAATAGCCGAGGCCATAGTTTCCGTACAAATCTTTATGTCTCTGCGCCAAAACAAAACTTTGAAGCCACCTATAAAATGCCATTGTTGAAAAATCCATTAAATTATTATTATGAATTTTCAACTGGTTATGAAAAAGAAAATAAAAACGATACGGATACCAAAGCCCTCACTTTCGCTGCATTACGTTATTGGAATAATAGCGAGGGTTGGCAATATTTTGCAGGCCTTCGTGTCCGTTATGACAGCTACACACAAGCTGATTTCACCGATAAAACCTTCCTGGTTTATCCAACTGGAGGCTTTAGCCGTACCCGTTTAAGAGGTGGCCAATTCCCAACATGGGGAGATACCCAAAAAATCACGGTTGATTTAGGGAATAAGCTTTGGATGTCCGATGCTAATTTCTTTAAAGTTCAAGCTTCTACCGCCTGGATTCGTACGTACGCAGAAAATCACCGTTTTATTACCCGTGCAGAAATTGGTTATTTAAATACGCCTGATATTCGAAAAATTCCACCTGCACTACGTTTCTTTGCCGGGGGCGATCGCAGCGTGCGAGGTTATGGCTATAAGAAAATTTCACCGAAAAATAAAAATGGAAAATTAGTTGGCGGCTCTCGTTTAGTAACAGGTAGCCTTGAATATCAATATCAAGTTTACCCTAATTGGTGGGGTGCAGTGTTTGCGGATACAGGCTTAGCCGCAGATGCTTACAAAGCAAATGAGTTACGCTACGGCGCAGGTTTCGGTGTACGTTGGGCATCGCCAGTTGGCGCCATCAAATTTGATATTGCAACGCCAATTCGAGATAAAGATAACAGCAAAAACATTCAATTTTACATTGGCTTAGGGGCTGAAATTTAGGGTATGACTATGTCTGAACAAGAAAAACAACCAGATAACCAAACCACACAACCCGTTAAAAAGAAAAAGACCTGCCGTAAAATTTTATGTGTCGGAAGTGCGGTCATTTTTGTCCCTGTTTTAGGCTTAGTCACAGCGCTTTCTTTTGATAGTGGACAACGTGCACTTATTCAACTCGCCGATAAAATGCTCGATAGCTTATCTATTGAGCAAGTCAGCGGTGGCTTACAAGATGGTTTAGTCTTAGAAAATTTACGTTTTCAAACAACCGGCGTAGATGTGGCACTCCCTAAAACGCGATTACAACTGAATTTAGCTCGTTTACTTTCGGGTGATATTATTGTTGATGATCTCAGCTTAACGCAGCCGAAAATTGCCATTGATACCAGTGTCATGCCACCTTCTGAAGAGAAACAAACGGAAAGTGGTCCAATGGAAAAAATCCATTTACCGGTTTCTGTGCAAGTGAAAAATGTGGCGATTACTGACTTTGATATGAAACTCGATCAAAGCAATATTACGTTTTCGTCTTTTCAAAGTGCGATCAGTTTAAACAATGAATCTGGCCTTACCCTTGAGCCTACCACGCTTTCAGATGTGATTTTTTCAACGGTCACCCAAACTCAACCGAATCCCCCTCAGCCCGAGAAAAAAGAACCTGCTAAACCCGTTGATTGGGCGCAAATTGAGCAAACACTCACACCGGCTTTTTTAGGTAATTTAAATGCGGTGAACTTGCCTTTTGATATGCACATTCCAAGTGTTTTAGGTACAAACTGGCAATATCAATCGCTCAATGAAAAAGGCGAAGAAACCCAAAAAATCACTGTGCCTAAAGTGGAATTACAAGCGGATGCCACCGATCATTTAGTGAAATTACAAAAACTCGACATTGACAGCTCTCTTGGCACACTTTCGAGCCAAGGACAACTCCAGCTCAATGAAGATTTTCCGGTTGATCTCACATTAAAATCGGATCTCCAAGCGTTTAAATCAAAAGATAAAACCATTCTACCTGCTAGCAAAGTTGATCTCAATTTATCGGGTTCATTGAAAAAAACGACCGCACTTTCGTTAACCACACAGGGTGTGCTTGATGCCACCTTAACCGGTGATGTGAAACTGGCTGAAGATAAAATGCCATTAAATCTGCAATTAAAAGCGAAAAAAGGTCAATATGCTTTTGCAGACAGCCTAGCACCACTCAAAATTAACGATGTCGATATCAAACTCACAGGCGATTTATTGAATTATCACGCAGAGGTTATTGGTGGCGTGGAGGGGATGGATCATATACCTCATACTCACGTTGATTTAAATGCTGACGGTAAACTCTACGAAGTCACCCTCAACGAATTAAAACTTGCCGCCCTCGATGGTACGGCACGTTTAACAGGTTCATCAAACTGGAAAGATGGCGCACAATGGGATGTGACGGCTGATTTAAACAAAATGAACATTCGTCCTTATGTGCCTGCCATGCCAGCCGTATTATCGGGTAAAGTGAATTCACAAGGCTCAGCAGATTCCAATCATTGGAAAGTGGATGTGCCTACCGTGGATTTAACCGGTAGTCTTTCCTCTCGTCCATTAAGCTTGAAAGGTAGCGTCTTTTTAAGTAATGAAACTTTATTAAACATTCCTGATTTATTGCTGAACTATGGCGATAACCGCATTGCGGCAAAAGGTACATTAGGTGATAAATCAAACCTAGATTTAGATATCAACGCACCAAGCTTACGTGGTCTGTGGCAAGATTTAGCGGGTTCCGTAGTCGGCAAAGCACAGATTTTAGGGAAACTTACTGCGCCAACCATTAATACTGATTTAACGGCACAAGGCTTGCACTTCCAAGGATTAGACTTATCCAAAGCCTTAATTAAAGGTAATGTTGTCAGTGAACCTCAAGTAAAAGGTGAACTTACCGTCAAAGCGGAAAACTTCCGCTATGGCGACAGCATCAAATTACATAATATTGATTTGAATGCATCGGGTGATGAAAAACATCATACGCTCACCTTAAAATCAAAAGGTGAGCCCGTTGCAGCTGATTTACAAATCGTGGGGAATTTTGACCGCACTTCTCAGCAATGGAAAGGTAATTTAAGTCAAGTGAGTCTAAACTCACCTATCGGCGATTTTAAAGTGAATCAAACCATTCCGGTGACTTATGACAATAACAAAATCCAAGCCACCATTGGTTCACACTGCTGGATTAACCAAGATTTAGATCTGTGTTTCCCTCAACAATTTACAGCAGGGAAAAACGGCGAAGTCCCTTTTGAGCTTAAACGTATTAATTTAGATTTAGTGAATAAATTGATGGGACAAGACACGCTCAAAGGCCAGTTACAAAGCCGAGGTAAAGTGGCATGGTTCACGGATAAACCGTTACAACTCAATGTAGCGGTAGAAGGCAATAATATTGGTGTGGCACAAAAATTAGACTACCGCACCTTTAAGCTAGATATTCCTAAATTAAGTGTGAATGCTGATATTCAAAATAACAATTTAACCTTGAAATCAGACATTAACGTTCAGAATCAAGGTCGAATCGGCACAGACTTAAAAATTCATGATTTAAGTAAAGGTCGTCAATTAGGCGGTACCTTTACCATTGAAGGTTTACGCTTATCCTTAGCCAATCAACTTTTCTCCAGCGGTGAAAGCATAGATGGTGAAGTGGTCTCACGCTTAAGTTTCGGTGGTAATTTAGAAAAACCATTATTAAATGGCAATTTCGACATTCGAAATGTGAAAACAAAACTGAAAAGCCTGCCTTTTGATGTGACTGATGGCCAAGTCGCAATTCGCTTTAATGGCACTTCTTCAACCTTAAATGGTCATGTTCAAACACCAGATAGCAAACTCAATATTAATGGACAAGCTAACTGGGCGCACATGAATAATTGGACGGCAGAAGTCAGAGCGCAAGCAGATAACTTCAAAGTCGATATTCCGTCTATGGCGAAATTAAAAGTCAGCCCGAATGTGGTTGTCAAAGCGTCACCAAAACTCTTAGATTTAAGTGGTAATGTGGATATTCCTTGGGCAAGAATTGCTATTGAAAGCTTACCGGACAATGCTGAACCAGTGAGTGAAGATGAAGTCATTTTAAATGGTCCAAGAAAAAGTAAAGAAGAGCTCATTAATCGCCAATTTGCTTCAGAAACCAAATCGGGCATGCAAATTCAATCTGATTTAAAAATTAAAATCGGCGACGATGTGCATTTAGATGCCTATGGTTTAAAAACCAATTTGAACGGCTTACTTTCTGTGAAACAGGATAAAGGCAAATTAGGATTATTTGGTCAAATTAACCTAAAAAATGGTCGTTATGCCTCTTTTGGACAGGATTTATTAATTCGTAAAGGACAAATCAGCTTCGCCGGTTTACCTTCACAACCAATGTTAAATATTGAAGCGATTCGTAACCCAGAAGCCATGGAAGACAATAAAGTCACAGCAGGGGTAAAAGTGATTGGTATGGCATCTAGCCCACAAGTCACGATTTTCTCTGATCCAGCGAAATCTCAAGACCAGGCTCTTTCTTATTTATTAACTGGCCGCTCATTAGAAAACAGCGGTGAAGCAGGCTCTAGTGGTTCTGTGGGTGCGGCATTACTTGGCTTAGGTTTGGCGAAAAGTGGTAAAGTAGTCGGCGGTATTGGCGAAGCCTTTGGTATTCAAGACTTAAACTTAGGCACTGCCGGTGTTGGGGATAGCTCCAAAGTACAAGTTAGTGGTAATATTGGTAAACGCTTACAAGTGAAATACGGCGTAGGATTGTTTGATGGTTTAGCCGAAGTGACCTTACGTTACCGCTTAATGCCGCAACTTTATTTCCAATCGGTTACCAGTACAAACCAAGTTTTTGATTTATTGTATCAATTTGAATTTTAGGAAAGGACATGCATAACGACAAGCAACTGTCTCAACTCGCAGAACCTCATCACCGAGGCGAGGCCCGGGAGATTGCCGCCATTGATTTAGGCTCAAACAGCTTCCACATGATTGTGGCACGCATTATCAATGGCTCGATTCAGGTGCTTTCTCGTTTAAAACAAAAAGTGAGGCTCGCCGACGGCTTAGATGAGCACAATGTATTAAGCCAAGAAGCCATTGAGCGAGGTGTAAATTGCCTTGCGCTTTTTGCTGAACGCTTACAAGGCTTTGAGCCGAAAGATGTGAATGTCGTAGGCACCTATACCCTACGAAGAGCAGTCAATAATGACGAATTTTTACGTCAGGCTGCTGCCGTTTTTCCTTATCCGATTAATATCATCAGCGGTCAAACGGAAGCCAAAACCATTTATGCAGGCGTTTGCCACACTCAACCAGAAAGCGGACGTAAACTGGTCATCGATATTGGTGGTGGTTCGACTGAAATGATCATTGGTGATGATTTCACCCCCTTAGTGGCGGAAAGTCGCCACATGGGCTGTGTGAGCTTTGCCAAAAAATTCTTCCCGAATGGCGAAATTTCGAAAGAAAACTTCGAGCAAGCTCGCCAAAGTGCAGTCAATAAAATTGAAGATTTAGGCTGGGAATATCGAAAACTCGGCTGGCAATCGGTGCTAGGTTCATCAGGCACCATCAAAACCGTCTATCAAGTGATTACCGCAACTCTTGATCCTAACGGCATCATCACGGCTGAACGCTTACAAAATTTAATCGAGCGAACCTTACAAGCTTCTCATTTTGAAGAGCTCAATATCGCAGGATTAAACCCTGATCGCGTGGATGTCTTTGTGCCAGGCTTAGCCATTTTAAGCGCTGTTTTTGACGTTTTTGGCTTAGAAAATATGCGCTATTCTGACGGCGCTTTGCGTGAAGGGGTGATCTACAGCTTGGAACAAAACTTCAAAGTTTCAGACATCCGTACTCGTACCGCATTAGGGCTTGCCGAACAATTTAACTTAGATTTGGCGCAAGCCGATCGCGTGGCAAATAGTGCGAAAACCTTAATTGACCAATACACCCATTGGCAAAAGCCGCATCTTGCTGATGAAATGAAAAATCTGTTGATTTGGGCGGCGCGTTTATTGGAAGTCGGCATTGTCATTAATCATCGCAATGTGCAAAAACATTCCGCTTATATTCTGCAAAATATGGAATTACCGGGTTTTGATCGCGAGCAACAACGCTTATTAGTGAATTTAGTTCGTTATCATACGGGCTCATTTAAGAACAATGATTTACCGATTTTTGCTCGTTATGCGGATGAAGATGTCCTTGTTTTACTTATTCTTTTACGCATTTCGGTGATTTTAAATAAATCTCGCCAGGCGACAGATAGCACCGATAAAATCAATCTCAGAATTGACCGCTCTTTGCAGACTTGGGAACTGACTTTTGAGAAACATTATTTGGATAACAATCCGTTAGTATGGAATGATTTGCGCTTAGAAAGCAATTTACTCAAAGATTTAGAACTCAGTTTGATTTTTAACTGATAAAATAGGGGCTTTCGTGCCCTTATTTTTTATCTTGCTCCAACAGCAAGCTATAAATATTGGCGAGATAATAGCTCTGCTCGGCTTCGGGAATTTCTTGCGGAATAAAAGAAAGCAAATCGTGGTGAATTTCCAAAACATCAGGGAAAATGACCGCACTTTGCATTTCATCATAAAAGGATTGATGAAGCGGGGAAACGCAGCCACCTCGTTTTAAGCGGGCAAGGCTGTTGGCAATATGCAATAAGAGTGTGATGACGGTCGGAATAGACACATCAATGCGCCAATGATGCTCTAGGCGACTTTGCAAAGTCAGAATAATATCAATAACGTCCTGATCAATCTGACCGCGAATTTTCCAACGGGTTAATTGTTTGAGTAACGACATAACATTCCTTTTTAAGATAGGATAACTTTACCGCTATTTCATAAAATTACCAGTGCACAGATCACAAAATTGAAACAAAGTGAAAAAATTTACTAAATAGGAAAGCAATAAATGATTGATAACAGACTTTTTGAAAAATATGATGGCCTTATTTTTGATATGGATGGCACCTTAATCGATACCATGCCAGTGCATGCACGCGCGTGGAGTATGGTAGGGGAACAATTCGGTTATCGTTTTAACAGCCAAATTATGTATGATTTAGGTGGCGCAACCGTGAGCACTATCGCCTCAGCTATTATGCAAGATGCCGGTATGCCACAAGAACGTTTAAATGAAGTCATACAAGCAAAACGCAAACTTTCTTACGAATTGATTCCAACAGAATCAAAATTACTCCCAACCTTTGACGTAGTGCGTCATTACTATCAACAAAAGCCAATTGCGCTCGGCTCAGGTTCGAACCGCCAAATGATTGATATGTTGATGCAAAAATTAGATATCAAACATTACTTTAACGCTATTGTCAGCGCTGATGATGTGAAAGAACATAAACCGCATCCTGAAACCTTTTTACGCTGCGCAGAACTGGCAAAAGCTGAACCATCACGTTGTATCGTCTTTGAAGATGCTGATCTCGGCGTAAAAGCGGGATTAAATGCAGGGATGGATGTGTTTGATATTAGAACGCGCGAGATTATTAGAGCCTAATGTGGGATATTTTCTCTTTCAGCTTTTGGGCTGATTTTTGGCAAACCCATGGTTTGTGGTTGATGTTTTTCAGCGCGTTCTTAAGTGCCACCATCTTACCGGGCAATTCAGAAATTGTGTTTGTCTCCCTTGCTGTGCCAAAAGTATTGGTCGGGTCATTATTAAGTGCGGATATTTTTTGGCTTGTTTTTCTGGCAACCGCAGGCAATACACTTGGCAGCCTCACCACTTACTGGATTGGTCGATGGTTTCCGAAAATTGACAGCAAAAATGACCGCACTTTATGGGCAATAAACAAAATACAACGCTATGGTGCCATCACTCTATTATTGAGCTGGTTGCCTATTATCGGGGATGTATTTTGCGCGGTAGCCGGTTGGCTTCGATTGAATTGGCTAAGTTGTTTGATTTTTATGACGATTGGAAAAGGACTGCGTTATATTGCGTTACTCTTTTTCAGTTTACCTTTCGTGTCATAGCCGAGAATAGCCTTTGTGCATAACCTGGTTGTGGACTAGAATAAAGACGAATTGATATTCAACAGATAAAAAAACGCCCCTTATCGAGTAAGGGGCAAATAACCTAAGGAACCAATTTTATTAAAACAACTGCAAGTTGCTTGTTCTATAAGACCGACGCTAAAAAGAAAAGTTCAAAGAAATTGTAAAAAAATGTAAAAAAATTTACAAAAACTTGCAATTAATTTACAAATCACTGATTTTCAAGGAAATAAATATGCCATTACTCGACAGTTTTAAAGTGGATCACACCCGTATGAACGCACCTGCCGTGCGTGTAGCCAAAACGATGCGCACCCCAAAGGGCGATGACATCACTGTTTTTGATCTTCGTTTTTGCATTCCAAACAAAGAAATTCTCCCACCAAAAGGGATTCACACCCTTGAGCATTTATTTGCAGGCTTCATGCGTGACCATTTAAACAATGACAATGTAGAAATCATCGATATTTCCCCAATGGGTTGCCGTACAGGTTTTTACATGTCATTAATCGGCACTCCCAACGAGCAACAAGTGGCTGATGCATGGTTAGCTTCCATGAAAGATATTTTAACCGTGCAAGATCAAAACCAAATTCCAGAATTGAACGAATACCAATGTGGGACTTACACCGAGCATTCTTTAGAAGAAGCACATGAAATTGCTAAAAATGTGATTGCTCGCGGTGTGGGGATTAATAAAAATGACGATTTAGCGCTTGATGAATCTTTCTTAAAATAAGGACACAACATGACAACCCTAGGTACAGCATTAACCCCGAACGCTATCAAAGTGATGATGCTTGGCTCTGGTGAACTGGGCAAAGAGGTGGTGATTGAATTACAACGTTTAGGCGTGGAAGTAATTGCGGTCGATCGTTATGAAAACGCCCCAGCACAACAAGTGGCACATCGTGCTTATACGATTTCCATGCTAGATGGTGAAGCCCTCAAAGCCTTAGTGGAAAAAGAGCGCCCAGATTACATCGTGCCGGAAGTAGAAGCCATCGCCACCGATACACTGATTGAACTAGAACAAGCAGGTTTTAATGTTGTGCCTACCGCCAAAGCTACCAAGCTGACGATGAACCGTGAAGGTATTCGTCGTTTGGCTGCTGAAGAGCTTAGCCTGCCAACCTCACCTTATCAATTTGTCGATAACTTTGCTGACTTCCAAAGTGCGGTTGAAAAAATCGGTATTCCTTGCGTGGTGAAACCGATTATGTCTTCTTCTGGCCACGGTCAAAGTATTTTGAAATCCAAAGACGATTTACAAAAAGCCTGGGATTATGCGCAACAAGGTGGTCGCGCAGGCGCAGGACGCGTGATTGTAGAAGGGTTTGTTAAATTCGATTATGAAATCACTTTACTCACCGTTCGCCATATCAACGGTACCAGCTTCTTAGCACCAATCGGCCATCGTCAAGAAGATGGTGACTATCGCGAATCTTGGCAGCCACAAGCCATGTCTGATGCAGCCTTGAAAAAAGCACAAGAGGTCGCAGAAAAAATTACCACCGCATTAGGTGGTCGCGGTATTTTTGGTGTGGAAATGTTTGTATGTGGTGATGAGGTTATCTTCAATGAAGTTTCCCCTCGCCCACATGATACCGGTATGGTCACGCTAATTTCTCAAGAATTATCCGAATTCGCCTTACACGCCCGTGCAATTTTAGGCTTACCTATTCCGGAAATCACCCTCATTAGCCCATCAGCTTCCAAAGCCATTGTGGTAGAAGGTCAATCGAAAAACGTGCAATTTGGCAATATCGCCGAAGTACTGGCTGAACCACACACCAATATCCGCATTTTCGGCAAAGGCGAAGTCAATGGCCATCGCCGTTTAGGTGTGTTACTCGCTCGTGATATTTCCGTAGAAAAAGCATTAGAAAAAGTAGAACGGGCTTACGCGAAGTTGGATGTGAAATTATAAGGTTTGCTTAATATAAGCATCGTTGAAAATAAAAAGTGCGGTCAGTTTTTGAGAAGTTTTAAAATTCTTTGAAAATTGACCGCACTTTGTATCCAATAAACATTTAAATTTATATGCTGCTAACTACCTAATCTTGCCTTTAGTAATCTTTATAGCGAAGATACGTTATTATAAATACAATTGAGAATATAAGAAAAAAGAACTGTATATCTTTAACATCAAAACCTCTAAAAAATAATAGTAAGTCAACCCTATAAAAGAGCTTTCCATTATTAAAATTATAAAGCATCTTAGCCATAATAAATGACATCAACAAGCAAAAAAAAGCAGAAAAAGAAGAAAATAATAATATATATATAATTTTTCTCATCACTCTCCCCTTTTTTGAATTTCATTATAATAGTCTTGTGTAACTCTATTAATAGGTTCCCCTATAGCGCTAGCTGAAATACTAGGAACAATACTTCTTCTATATGTATAAACATAAGGAAGTTTATCATTGAAAGGCTGAGGATTATATTTAAACCAAGTTAAATCTGGGTATTTTTTATTTAATGGAATTTCAATGGCTTTACCTATTCCATAACCTAAAGCACTGCCAATACCACTAGAAACGGCACCATGAAATACAGATTGATCAGTGACATAAGAATTAAATGCTCCTGCTGCTGTATTTCCCCCTACAGTAAGAATTGCTCCTTTTCCTTTTAATAAGTAAGCCGTAGTTAAATCTATTCCTAGCGTTTTTAGATCAACTGTACCATTTGTCATTAACTGAGAACCAACACTTCCTGCACCCGCAATGCCTAAAGTAAATTTAGTTGAATTAGACATCACATCATTGATTTTTTTAGCGCCTTTTAATACACCCAATCCACTATTATAAATCAAAGATCCAAGTCCTACTGCGCCATAAATCATCGAGGCTGACTCCAACCCATCCTTAACTGAATAAGCTATTTTCCCATTCGCTGAATTTTTATAATTCTCAGGAGCATCCAGTTCGTTCTTGACAGTATAATACATCTCTTCATCACGAGAATGTTTTTCAGAACGCCATCCTAGCCAGTTCTTACTCTCTTCTGGCAAAGTATTCACTGCTTGCGATCTTTGTGCATCCGTACCTGCAAAAGGGAAATGACCATAATCTCGTTTTGGTACAGGATCGTTCATTAAATATTCTGATTCAAAACGATTTTGAGCATTAAACAGTGATGTTGATGATGCCAATTTATAACCTGATGCGGTATTCCCCGTAACAGTTTCTATATAATAACGATCTACATAGCTTAAAAATGCCTCTCTTTCCTTGCTATTTAAGGAATTTGGATCTTTTCTAAATTTATCCAAGAGAACGTCACTACGCTGATCTGATTCAATTAAATCTCTAAACTCCAATTTTTCTTTGTTTGTTAATTTTTCTCCACGATGATATTTTGTTTTTAACGCATTTAGTCTCGCTCTTGATGCATCACTCAAGAAATTATTCTCCACCGCATTCTTAGCTGTAGTTAGTCCTACACCAATTCCTTGACTACTATTTGCTGCCACTCCACCCACTAAAGCACCGGCTGCTTGACTAACAGAAGATACGACTTCTTTTTCTTCTCGATTAAGTTGGTTTGGCTTTTTACCATAAAGCTCTTTTGCAATCACATCAGCCATAATCTCACCCGCTAAAGCACCACCAGCTCCCGCTGCTGCATTTTGATTTGCGGAGTAAGCTTCGACCGCGCCCCAAACTGCATGGGCAACCTTATTAGCCATAGGGCTACCCTCAGTGGCTAACTTAATTTGATGATTTATTTCTGGCGAAATTGCGGAGGTAGCAATACCCGCTGCTGGTAAACCACCCAATGCTGCAGAAATGGCATTCATGGCACCATCAATTTTTCGCTTATATTCTCCTCCAGTTTGCCACTTGTCCGCTTCATTATTAGCCGTTATCAGATTTTGATTCGCGGTATTTAATGCGGTTTCATTTTCTTTGCTTGGGTTAGCTTTATACGCACGGTCAGCCGCTTCTTGAGCAGCTTGTGCTTCACGTTGTTTAGCAACAGCTTCTTCACCTAATTTATTTGCAATTGCATTCCCAGCAGCATTCGCAGTTTGAACAAATCCTTTTGTTGCCTCCACCTGTATATTAAGTTCTTTTTGTAAGGCATTCTTATCAAAACGATTTTCTAATTTACCACTTTGACTTTCTGCATTATCAGTACTGATATCGGTTTTAATTGCTGCAAGTGTCTCAGTGATGGATTGCCCTGTACGTGCTTGTTGTGCGTTTTCATTACGAATTTCAATATTTTGAGTATTGATACCGCTTTTAGTCACGCTATTTTGATTATCACTTTCGCGACCATAACCTACACTACCAGAAATACCATTTTTCTCTTGACCAGTCCATCCGCCATTTGCATCTCCCTTAGCAGATATACCTATTGAAGAACCTTTATAAGATGAGTGGTTTTCAATATCACTATGGCTTAATGTACCAGTACTAAATTGATTTAATCCTGAGCTTTCAGCCTGTTGAGTTGAAGTAATGATCGCACCTTTTAAATCTGTGTGATTTTTTACATTCACATCATAGCCTTCATCACCCGCATAGATTCCTGCTTGTTCATTCACAGATGCGTGATTTGAATTCATTTTAGACTTACTATAACCACCCTCTGCAGAAAAACCATAACCAACTGTTATTGAACCATTTACGTTCATTTGTTTTCCATCATAGCTTGCTTTATTTTGCAAACTCTCAATATTGAGGTTTTCAGCACTAAGCTGTACTCGTTTTCCTTGGATCCCTGAACCAATTACATTAGCATCTCCACCAGCCTGAATCACGGTTTTACTTTGGATATCACCTACATGACTTGCTACATATGTAGTTTCATCGCCGTTACCATAACCTTTACCATAGTTGCCACCTACAGTTAATCCAGCTGAAACGCCTTTTCCAATAGCAATCGCAACCCCAGCGTTAAATCCACTGGATTTGTTAGTACTACGCTCTTGATGTGTTTGCTCTGCTGCTTTAATATTTACTTGATTATCAGCAATTAAAGTTGTTCCTTGTTTTCCCCATATATCAGATCCAACAACATCAATATTTGATGCTTTACCCGCTCCTGTAGCGATGATATTCACTTTACCGCCAGCATTGACTTGAGACTTAGCAGCGGTATTACCCACTGTATGTGTTCTGGATTCACTTTGTTGTTGACCATAAGTGATTGAAATTTTGAGCCCCGTAGAACCACCAGCGGCTTGCCCTGCACCACTAGCAGCACCAGCTAACTCACCTAGAGCTTGACCTGCTTGAACCACGTTATATGCGCTATTAGCTGCTGTCATTGCATTTACTCGAGCATGCTTACTTTTCCCTATCATTTCAGCTGATTTAGCGACTCCCTGAATAGCTGAAATCACTGGAGAACTTAAGGAAATAGTAACGCCTTTTTGCTGAAAAGTTTGCTTAGTATTCGTTTCATATTTATTATCTGCTGCTTTAATTTCAGCTTTTTGAGCTAGAATATTTACATCACCCTCTATCGCTTTCACAGTACTCGCTGTTTGTGTGTATGATTGTTCGGCAATCATTGTAGTATTACCCTTAAGGCTACCAACTTGACTACTTTGGGCATAAAGCTTAGTTTGGTCACTTTCCGTGGTTTGTTTTTGGGTACCAAAAGCAACCCCGATACCAGCACCTAGCATCCCTGATTTTTTCTTGCTATAAAAATCATCAGAATAAACTCGGTTCTCAGCCTCACGAATATCAATATTCTTACCCTTCACCGTCAAGCCATTACCTGCAGCCACATTTGAGCCCTGAATTGTAATGTTGCCCTTAGTTGAATGGATATTTATCTTATCTACATCTAAATTTGAGGCTTCAGCTGTATCATAATCGTGTTTATGTCTATAAACTTCTGTCGTTGAGCTTGTTAAACCTCTAGATTTACTTTTGGAGGCACTCGACAACTGCTCTTTATAACGCGCTTCTTGAATATTGATATTACCGTCAGAAAGTACATTCATGGTGCCATTACTGGTTACAGAAACACCTCGCATGTCAACCGCACTTTTACCTACAGCATCAAGATTTCCTGTAACATTTAACTGACTGCCAACTTCTTGTTTTTGATCAAGCTTATAGTAATTATCTGCATTTGGTACGTAATGCTCTTTATTTTCAGTTTCTACCGTACCAAAATTCAATGCTTTACCTGCAGAGAAAACCGCATTTCCGTTCACATCTACATTTGCACCTTTTACAGTAATATTTTCAGTCGCAATAAAGCTAGCACTGCCTTTTTTGTTCTCATTGCCAACCTTTACAGATGCTTGTTGTGTTAGTGATTTTTGGTAAAAATCAGGTGTATTTTCTGTTTCACTCGTGGTACTTTCAATATTAATATGCTTTCCTTGGGCAACTAAATTATCTGTTGCATTTAACTCTCCACCAAGATTATTAAGCATATTTTTAGCTACCAAATAAAGTTCTCGACCCTGTAAGCGACCACCTAAGTTCTCAATATTATTTGCGGCTAAGCCTGTTAGATTACGTCCAGAAATTACGCCACTATTTTGTACATCACCTTTGATATTCATAATGACATCATTGGCAGAAATCACTGCACCTCGACTATCAATATCGGTATTACGTCCAACAACGTAAACCTGTGGCACTAATACTTCTTTCTTAGAACCATCTTTTAAAGTCACTTCACGTTTTACCATCCAAACCATATCAGAAGTTAACTCTTTCATCTGAGAAGATGTCAAAGCAACGCCTGGTACTAAATTCATTTTTTTGGCATAGTATGCCCCGTTATCCATCAAGGCTTTATATTGGTCATAATCGGAAGAGTAATTTTCTAGAAAACGTCTACCAGTGAGCTGATTAATTTGTTCGTTTACTAAACGTTGTTCATAAAAACCATCGCCCAAACGTTTAAGCATATTTTGTGGATCATTGCGCAACTGTTTGAACATATAATCAGAACTCAACCACTTATTACGATCAGTAAATTTAGGATCTGTCTCTACAAGATAGTGGCTATTAGCATTTGGATTGATCTGATAAAGGCTTTCTGTTGGCAAATTAGCATTGATATCAATAGAAGCCACATTTCCAGATTTGTGATAAGCATCCACTGAGCCTGTCGATGAAATAGATTCACCAATTGTATTATCAACTACCTTAAAATAGTGTGGAATTGGAGGAAGAGGACGATTGGTTATTGCAGTTGTACCATGGTTATAATGCCCCCAGCAAGAGTGCATACCGCAATGGTGCTCTTCAGCCCCTATCTCTTGAGCCTCACCATTATCAAATTTAAGAATATTTGCAACTGCATCCTTATTTCTTAGTTGAACGCCACCGGCATGACCGATATCGCTATTAGTTTTATTTGACTCAAAAATCTGATCACCTAAAGTAAGGCGTTTACCAATTAAGAATTTAGAGACATTATTTTCAAGATCATCACCTTGCAAGGTCAGATTGCCACCAAAAGCAATCTTCGATGGATCTTGATGTTCAATTGTTGGTGTAATTGTTTCACGAGTAAAATATTCCACATGCCAACTTGGCGAGCCAATTCGACCTTTTGATTGATCATAGAATGTGAAATAAGCATTTTTATCACTTCGGTTGCCATTATTCCAGTTCATATACCCATCCACTCCGTCACGATAAGATTCGGAAGAATCAGGTAAACTGAACAAGGAAAAACCCTCGTAAGAGCGTACTTCGCCCATTTTTAGATGAATATCATGATTCCATAAACGATGTGTATTAATTGCTCCATTGCCTAATGCTTCTATAGTAGCACTCGCATTATCAATAAATGTCGCCTTACCTACAGCATATCCTTTATCATCTAGCCCACCTCCAATATAAAGTTTATCTTGGCTAAAGATAAAAGCATGATCTCGATTAACTAAAGTTCCTACACCAAAATCCAAACGCTGACGAGCAGCGATTGTGGCCGAATGTTCACCCTCTTTATCATTTGTTAACTCACGGCTAGCAATAGAAAGATGATCACCATAAATACGACCAGTACCTAGATTATTTAATGTTGAAGCATCTAAACGTGTAGTTGTACCATCAATTAGGCCACGGTTGGTTAAACGTTCTGTGGTAATTTGAGTTGCATCAGCAGAAATTTCTGCATTTTTTATATTTTCTACTTCTGCTGCGTGAATGATTGCTGCTTGACCAATTCTTAATGCAACATTATTTGTCAATTTTCCTTCAGTAGAAAAATTCAACGTACCATCCACTTTAAAGGCATTTTTTAAATTCAAACCATCTTTTAAAGCAATATTAGCATTACCTCTAGAACTAATATTTCCTTCATTTACCAACGTTTTTGCTGTTAAATCTAACTGTGAATCAGAATGTAAACGACCATCAGTATTATCCACTACAGTTGAAGCTTTATCTCCTTCTACAACAAGTTTGCCTCCAGAGAGAATATCACCTTGTTGATTACTAAGTTGTGCAGTTTTAATTCGTCCCTCTTCACTTACATTAATTGCACCTTGTTGATTGCTCACTGTATCAGCAACAACATTTAACTGCCCAGCTTTAATCCCTTGAACATTTTGACTGTTTGATTTAGTACCACTGTTATCTAAGTTTTTCGCTTTAATTGATACTTTTTCAGAAGCAACAATTAAAGAGCCTTTATCCGATTGCTTGCGGTTATCCACGTTATTTGCGTTAAGCTGAACTTGTTTACCCGCAATAACACCTTGTTTGTTATCAATATTTTGAGCATTAAGTTGGGTCTGAGCTTTAGCATAAACGGTGCCACGGTTCTCAATATTCTTTTTCGCATTGAGTTCGGCATTTTCGCTACCACCAATAAAGCCTTCATTTACAATTTTACCTTGGCTATCGATTTTCACACTTCCAGCCGATGCACCAATATGCCCCGCATTACGTACACCAAGACCTTGGCCGTTATCCACTAAATGGATTTTTTCAGCATACATCCCACCTAATTGGCTCACATCCACACTGTAGCTTTGGTTTTCGCCTTGGATATCAGAAGTGCGGTCAGTGTTGTCGGTGTTTTTATCGCCCACGTACACAACTGAATCATTAGTGCGGTCAACGTTGTTTTTACCCGTGGTAACTTTAATCCCTTTCTTCGACCAAACCCCACCTTTGATTTCGGCTTTCTCCGCGATAATATCGGTGTAATCGGATTGGCTGTTATCCATGCCTTTTTGACCAACAGTCACTTTACCGCCTTTTACGCGATAGCCTTTTAACTCGCCATTTTCAACTTCGGCTTTACCTGTTGTCAGCGTGGTGCGTCCAGCATTAATTACACCACAGCCATCACATTGGATACCACTTGGGTTGGCAATCACCACATCGGCTTTTTTACCTGCCACTTCCACATAACCTTTTAAACGGCTTGGATTAGCGGAGTTCACCTCGTTAAGAATGACTTTCGCTTCACCGCGAGCAAGATTCGGGTTACCTTGCACCCAGCCCGCCATTTGCGTTTGGGCTGCTTTACGAGCATTGTTTAACACGGCACCTTTCTCTGCCACATCAAATTGCGAATACTGGTTACGTGATACCCCACCTGCGCTTGGTGTTTGAATATTTACTTGCGGTAAACCATTGCCGGTTTGAAGTACTGTGGGTTGTTGATTACCCGGTGCAGATTTATCTGCACGAATGGCCATATCTTCTGCATGAACAGAAGGGGATAAGAAGACAAAGCCTAACGCTAGCATTAAGCTAAAATGAATAGGATTAAGTGAAAGTGCGGTTGAAAATAATCCTGTTTTTTCTTGTTCTGAGCTCACATTTTCACTTTGTGCTTTACCTTGAGATTTTGCTAACTCAGATACCACTACAAGCTGGTTTAATACACGGCTAAAAATCACTTTATAATGACGTTTATTCATTTTTTTAATTTCCTTTAAAGTTTTAAATTCTGTTTGGTTTTAATCAATTTATTCATCTAAAAGCGTGAGCATTAAAAACGGTAGCTCACATTAAATCCGGTTGTCACATGACTGGTTCTAAATCCTTCCGGTTTTTTAATTGGAACACCCACAAAATAATCATAGTTAATGCCCCATAATTTACCGCGAAGTCCAATTGCGCCACCCATTAAGCTGTCACCAATTTGAAGCTCTTCTTGGCTAGAATGCACCTTACCTCGGTCAATCCCTAAATAAAGCTCATGTCCTTTATTGGCAATATCCCAACCCAACTCATTTCGCCATAACCAACCTTTTTCACCGGAAAGTGATAGCTCGCCATCAAACCCTCGCACAGTATAACGACCACCAATACTAAATTTATCTTGTTGTGTTAAAGGTGTGCCGTTCCATTGTCCATTCCAGCTGGTGTTAAAGCGGAAAGGTTGATTGCCGATTGTGAAAGGATAGGTAAAATCAACACCTGCAGTAAAAATCTGCATACGGGAAGTCCCTTCACCAAACTCTTCTTCCGGAGCTGGTAAGGATTTATTCCCACCCGTACCACGTTTATAATTCGCAAACAGTTGTAACACCGTTTCACCAATGTATTGGGTGTGATTAAGTCCCACTTCCCAACCTGCTGTTCGACGACGTTGCACTTCAATTTCGGTGTCATTGATGTAGTTATGGGATTTTTTCGTCCATAACGCGGCATTCACATAGGTTTTATGAAGACTTCCACGAGATAATAAGCGACTTAAGTTCGCTTTCATTTGTTGGCTTTCACCTGAATAGGTATAAGACTCAAACGCGCCCGCTACCGTTTGGTGATAAGAATATTTTGAACCGGAAAGGGTTAAGAGATAGTTCTTCCAAGGAATAGAATAATAGAGACTGACATTTTTGCTGCCATAATCCCCTTCTGCATCATCACTATGACGCTTAAAGCTGCGTGTGCCACTGATATAGAACATATCGTTAAGTGTGAGTACATTATCCCAAGAAAACGTGGCTGAACCCTGTAAACGACCCGTAGCTTTACTGCCTGAATCATCTAACCCTAAGGTTAAATGAAAAGGTAAGCTTTGCTTATAAGCAATCACCACGTCTGTTTCACCTACTGCATCCGTTGGCACAAGCTCCATATTCGCATCAGCACTCGGTACACGTTTTAAGTTTTCTAAACCTTGTTCAATATTGCGAATATTTAACACATCACCTTCTGCCATTGGCATGGCAAACCATAAGGTACCACGGGTGGCAAACGGAATCGCACTTTGGTCTTGTAATTGAATACGGCCCACTTTGCCCGGAATCACGGTGAGTACGAGCATGCCTGAACGCAAATCTTGTGGTTCTACCACCACGCGCGTGGTGACATATCCCAAATCAATTAAACGATTTTGAATACGGCGAAGTAATACATTAATCCCCTCAGAGCCAATACAGGCAGGCAGCGCAAAATCACGCTCAGCATAAACTGACTTTAATGCCCAAGAGAATCGGCTTGGTTGGATTAATTTAAGAGAAGAAGCTGATGAATTTTCTTCTTCAGCTTGATAATCGGTCAGCACCAATTGATTGATAGGAAAACATTGTGTTTCATTTTGTGGAAAACCAAGCGAAGCCTCTTTTTCACCCTCTAAGCGCACATTCGCAGATTGCGTTTGCTGCGCTAAAATGGCGGCATCTTGTTCCGCTTGTTGCTTTTGTTGTTGGGCATCGATTTGTTTTTCTATATTTGCATTTGGTGAGCTGGGTGCCGCCAAAGCGAAAGAGGAAATAAATAATAAACTAGAAAGAAAAGCGCGAGATAAGTTCTTCATTATACTGCAGAGATTAAGTTATTGATAAATTTGCTATATAATATCAAAAGTTGTTTTAAAATTCTATAAAATAATATTTTTAATACAAAAAGTGCGGTCAACTTTTGAGAGGTTTTAAAACTCCTTGAAAATTGACCGCGCTTTATAGTGTTTCCACTATCTTTAAAGAAATCTACATACCATTTTAACGCTATATTGGACACTATTATTTTTTCATGGTGTGCATACAATCCATAACTTTCAAACTTATGACCTCTCGTTCCTCATTTGTCTTATCAGGAAGATTTTTATATTTCTCATAACATGATTCAAAAATTTTTTGTTCCTCATATGGCCTTTCAGGTATCACATCCCCATTCCAGAACCGAACAAAATAACTATTAGAAGAAACGCATGCACTCAAAAAAATACTACAAAGTAAAAAGAGACTGAGATTGATCTTGTTCATTTTTATCTCCAAAATATTTTTTCATTACAACCAATCTAATCTCGCTTAAAAAAGAGAAGATATATCGGCAAAGCAACTACCTGAAATTTTAGAGACATAAGTAAAGCTTCTTTCATAAGAACTGCATATTGCAAATTATTTCTTCCCATATCGAACTGAACTATCACCATAAACAAGAAAAATATGAATGCGACAGCTATAAAAAAATTTTAATATTTTTAAAATCATTATTTATTTAGATGGCAAGTATATATCCAACCACTCTCCTATTCTCTAACACATATTCCTTTTATATATTAAATAGTCATACAAAATTAAAACTAAAAACATAAAAAAACCAAGGACTCTTTGTAAAAAATTTTTCTGAAAAATCTTTTAATTTAAGCTCAATGGTCTATCTTCTCTTTTGCTAAAATCGCAAACACTGCAATAACAAAAGCATAAGGATAAACATTTTCTAGAAAATCTACAAAATTTTCTACACGCCCATACCGAACCCACTCGGTTATATATAAAATAATAACGCCAGATAAAACAACAATAAATAATTTAAATACTTCCAGAATAAATTTCATTAAATATCCTTATCCTTTCTTCCTGTAAGAAGATAACCGCCTAAAATTGCTGGTATGGGAATCAATAATGATAACAATATCTCAGCCTTTGAAGGAAAAACAACCCTTATAGAAAACTCACCATTAGCTAAAAAATCAAGCAACACATTAATCGATAGTAATAGCAAAAAAATACAAGAAACTATTAATAAATAAAATTTTATCAGTTTTAATATCATTATTACTCTCCAATTTAATACTATTTACCAACAATCATACCAAAAATTGTTCACTCTTAAACCAATTGAACAAGCCATTTGAACTAACTAATTTTCCACATAGTCAAAGCAATCGTAAAAGGAATACTTTTACACGCCGGATTGCATAAGTGCTGAGGCAAGCAATCCCGACAAAAATAGAGGAGTAGATTTATGAAATCTAAATTAATGAAAGGGTTAGTGATTGTTGCATTAGCAGGAAGCTTAACCGCTTGTGAAATGGACAGACAACAACGTCATACTGCAACAGGTGCAGCAATCGGTGGCGTAGCCGGTGGTTTATTAGGTGGTGATATTGCCACAACACTCGGCGGCGCAGCATTAGGTGGCGTAATCGGTAGTCAAGTGAATAAAGGCGGAGACTACGATGACAGAGAATATCGCCATCATAAAAAACATAAAAGACATCACCACCATAGAAAACACCGTGATTGGGATGACGACTGGGATGATTAATTCAAAATACAAATAAAAATGACCGCACTTTTGAGATATAAATCAAAGTGCGGTCGTTTTTTAGGGATTATTTATGAATTAATAAGGATTACCACCAGCCAAGTAGTTTCATCCATAATCCACCCACACCAAACCAAATGACTAATGAAAGGATAGAAACAATAAAGCTCACGCCCCACCATTGACCGGTAGAGTTATAACCTGAGCCGTATAAAGCAGGACCAGGACCACCAGCATATTGCGTTAAACTCATGGATAATGTTGAGGTGTAACCTAAACCAATTGCCGCAATGATTGGTGGTGTACCCACAGCGATAGCCGCTGCCACGAAAGCAAGATACATTGCGGAAATATGCGCCATGGCTGAAGCAAAGAAATAGCGGGTATAGAAATACACCAACACTAAAATAGTAAAGGCAACCGGCCAACTGAAACCGCCCACAGACGAGGAAATATGGGTGGAAATCCAAGTGATTGCACCGTATTTATTAAGTGCATTTGCCATCATCACCAATACCGCAAACCAGAACATCGTATCCCATGCGGTAGTTTCTGCCACGATATTTTTCCAGCTCATAATATTGGTTAATAATAAAATCACTAAACCGATAAACGCTGAAATTGTTGCAGGGATATGGAAGACTAAATCACCCACCGTCCAAAGGAATAAAAGAAGGATAAAGTCTAGGGCAAGAATCCATTCCGCTTTGCTCATTGGGCCCATGCTTTTTAATTCTTCACGTGCCATTTCTGCCATTTTAGGCGTATCTTTTAATTCTGGCGGATAAATTAAATACACGAAATAAGGCAAGACGATTAAGCTCACAATACCAGGTACGATTGCTCCTAAGAACCATGTCATCCAAGTGATTTCCACACCTTGGCTTTTCGCAAGTTCTGCAATTAACGGGTTACCCGCCATAGCGGTTAAGAACATGGTACAAATAATGGTATCGATTTGAGAGACTGCAATCGCTAAGAATGCACCCGCACGACGAGCAGTTGGACCCGGTTTGGATTCATACGCATCAGCAATAGATTGCATAATTGGGTACATAATACCGCCCCCACGCGCAGAAGCCGAAGGAATCCCTGGACCGATAACAACATCAGCCAACGCCATACCATAGGCCACGCCCATCATTTTTTTACCAAAACGACCAACGAAGTACAGCGCGATACGTTTACCTAAACCGGTTTTAATCACCGCTCGAGATAAAAACATGGCAATAGCAATCAACCAAATTGTGCCGTTTGCAAAGCCGGATAACATACCAACATCACCTTGTTTTGGTGAGATTGGTGTGAGCCCAGTCAAGCCACTAATCACTAAGGCAACTAACGTTGCAGCACCCATAGGCATTGCTTTAGCGATAATAGCCACAATGGTTGCCACAAACAGCGCTAGCATTCCCCATGCTTTTGCAGATAAACCTTCTGGTGTTGGGATCAACCAAATCCCTAAACCAACGATGACGGCAATCAGCAGCCCCTGCCATTTAAAGCCAAGTTTGACTTCTACTGCTGGAATTTTACTTTCCATAGGATAGCTCCTAGATAAATAATAAAAATAACGCATCACACATAACAACCGTGACGCAATCGATTAAATAAGCGGTTATAAAGATACCACTTATTTGGTATGAGTAAAGATTTAAGAGATGTTTTTTATAAAATTTGATGAAAACTTGATGCAGATTAAAAAATAACTTTAAGAATGAAGAAATTGATTCACGCGTTCAAGTACCGCTTTTCTCACGTTATCCTTTTCAAAAAGGATTTCATGTTTTGCTTGAGGTACAAGCATAGATTCGGCATGTGGAAAAAGTGCGGTCAATTTTTCAAGATTTTTGTTATCTACAATCTTTTCCTTTTCCGCTTGTAGGATAAGCACAGGTGTTTCCACTCTTGGAATGATTTTAGGGAGCGCTTTGATTGCATTTAAACACAAATGTACCCAACGGAAAGTTGGGCCGCCTAAGTGAATAGCAGCGCGTTTTCGATTAATTCGGTTCATCCATTTCATTCGCGTTTTAGAATGGCTAAGTTCATTAAGGTTTAAATCTGCCGGTTTGTAATGTCCCTTACCAAAAACATAGCGATGACCTTGACCAAATGCCATCATCGTTGCAATGATGAGTTCATCTCGTAATGGATGTTTCATTGGAACGCCAAAGAAAGGCGAAGAAAGCACGGCTTTTTTAATATGGTGATCGTAATTAGCCAGATAATAGGTGGAAATCAACGCGCCGAGGGAGTGGGCGAGAATATATTGCGCTTGATAAGCATAAAGTGCGGTCGTTTTTTCAATGATTTTTGCCATATCATCGGTATAAAAACGAAACTCATCTAAATGTCCTTTTTGAGGAATAATACGCTGTGAATAGCCTTGTCCTCGATGATCGAAAAGCAAAACATCATAACCTTGTTGGTAAAAATCATAAGCCAACTCAGTCCATTTCAGCATATTTTCTGCTCGACCATTCACCAAAATCATCAATTTTCTGACCGCACTTTCAGGCTGAACTAAATGACGATAACCCAATTTGATATTTCGTTCACCGGAAAGATATTGCGTCGGAAATTGCTCAAAAAAAGGCAATAACTCTGCAAGAGCAAATTGATGAAAATGAGGTTCTCTGATCATAATTTTTTAACAAAAAATAGTGTAGGGATAGTAATAACAGATATGATGATATAAGGTATTTTTAATTCGATCCAAGCATAGTGAAATAAACTTGAAAGCTCAAGCGTATTTCCTAAATCAGTACTATCAAAGGTAATAAAAACTGAACCCAATAACCATAAAAGCCCAAGCCACAAACAACCGATAATAAAGCAAGATAATTTATGAGAAATAATAAAAGGAAACAATGCTAAAAACGCAACAGTTATCGTTGTAAATAATATATTAAACGTATATTCACAACGTGCCTCAGATAAGAATTCACCCGTGTAATCTTGGCATGTTGTTGCAAAGGTTTCAGGATAACCAAGGCGTGAGACAAACCAATATTGCAAAAGAAATGTCATTAAAGAAATTGTAATAAAAACAAAGATAGATCGTAGCATATTATCTTTTGTAGTAATGAAAAGGGCGTAGTAAATACGCCCTTTGTCGTGAAAATAAAACTTATGCCACCAATTGTTTTAAGATACGGCGAACTGGCTCTGCAGCACCCCATAATAATTGGTCACCTACAGTGAATGCCGCTAAGTATTCTGGACCCATTGCCAATTTACGTAAACGACCAACTGGTACGCTTAATGTACCTGTTACTTTAGCTGGGGTTAATTCACGTAATGTGGTTTCTTTGTCGTTTGGAATTACTTTCACCCATTCATTGTGAGACGCTAAAATTTGTTCGATTTCTTCTAACGGTAAGTCTTTTTTCAGTTTGATGGTGAACGCTTGGCTATGACAACGTAATGCACCGATACGTACGCATAAACCATCTACTGGAATTGGATTGTCGCTTAAACCTAAGATTTTGTTGGTTTCTGCATAGCCTTTCCATTCTTCTTTAGTTTGTCCCGTTTCTGGAAGAAGTTTGTCAATCCAAGGGATTAAGCTACCACCTAATGCTGCACCGAAGTTATCTGTTGGGAAGCTATCAGAACGCATTTCTGCAGTCACTTTACGTTCAATATCTAAAATTGACGAAGCAGGGTCTTTTAATTCACTTGAAACCGCTTGTTCTAATAAGCCCATTTGTGAAAGTAATTCACGCATATTTTTTGCGCCCGCACCTGAAGCCGCTTGGTAAGTTGCGACAGATACCCATTCCACTAAATCTTTTTCAAATAAACCACCAATAGCCATTAACATTAAGCTCACGGTACAGTTACCGCCTACGAAAGTTTTAATGCCTTTTTTCAAGCCTTCAGAAATCACGTGTTGGTTTACTGGATCAAGCACGATAATTGCATCATCTTTCATACGTAGTGCAGATGCTGCATCAACCCAATAACCATCCCAACCTGTTGCTTTTAATTTTGGATAAACTTCATTGGTATAGTCGCCACCTTGGCAGGTCACGATAATGTCTAATTTTTTAAGTTCTTCAATGTCGAATGCATTTTTAAGCTCACCTGCCTCTTTACCTGCGAATACAGGGGCTTTTTGACCTGCTTGAGAAGTGGTGAAGAAAACTGGATTAATATTGGCAAAATCTTGCTCTTGCACCATACGATCCATTAATACGGAACCGACCATTCCGCGCCAACCGATAAAACCGACGTTTTTCATGAATTTTCCTTATTTTATGTTGTGTTGAATGGGTCTATTAATTACAGGCTTTACGCCACAAAATCAAGTTTTTTTAGAAAAAATGAGTCTTTGTTTAATTTTTCTCAATAAAAAATCCCCTTTCGGGGATTTATTAATTATTTATCTGCTTTTTTCGTGGTTTTCTTTACCGTTTTTTTCGGCTCAGATTTACCTTCAGATTTGACCGCACTTTTCTTTGTTGTGGTAGACTTGGTGGTCTTCTCTTTTGTGGTTGCAGATTTAGTTGCTTTTTTCTTTGGCTTTTCAGCTAAATTTGCCGCTTTCCATTCCTCAAATTTTTCAAGTAATACTTTACCCATTGGGCTTGGATCGCCTGTAAATAAGGTTTGGAGGCCATTATTCTCAATGATATGACGGCGAAGTGCTAAACGTTCTTGATGATTTTCTGCTAAACGAACTGCACGTTCAACATATTCATCTACCGTATTCGCAATTAACCATTCTGGTAAACCTAAACGTTTAAACAAACCTTCATCAATATGTTCATGAACTTCTGCACCGGTTTTACATACACCCACTAAACCTAATGTCACCATATCAATAATGCCATTCGTGTTACCGAATGGGAATGGGTTTACCATCATATCGCAGTTATGCAAAATACGAAGATATTGATCATAAGGTGCATGTGGATGAGCTGTCGCATCATTGCCTAAATAAGATTTAATAAAACGCTCAACATAAGGATGTGTCACACCACTAGATTGACCTAATGCAAAGTGGAAATGAACCTTAACATTCGCACGATCACGAATAGCCTTTAATGCTGCTAAGAAATATGGGTTAAGCTTCATTGTGGTAGAAGCAATACCAATATTCACCACTTCAGGATTTTCACGTAAGCGATATTCTACGTGTTGCGGTGCAAGCGCTGAAGGCACATAAGGTAAGGCATCTTTAGGTAAACGCAATAATTGCTCACTAAAGCATTTTTCAGAACCAACGTAGTCATCTTCTACAATTACATATTCAATAAAATCAGAATGTGTCGTCGCTGGATGGCCTAAAGCAATCACTTGAACCGGTGCAAGACGCGTATTACTTGCAAAAATGGTGGTTAAATCCATCCCAATACTTGGCATATAAAGAACGGCTGCACCATTTTTTTCACAAATCTCTTTTAATTCATTCAATTTACTAAAAATATTATCGCCTTTTAATAAATGGAATTCATCAAACACCGCTTGGCCTGCTGCATCTACAGCTTCATTACCGATACCAATTAAATGAAAACGCTCACGTGCAGCAATCATTGAAGTGGAATGTGTACGATAAATTGAATGGGATGAATGGAAATGCTCCAATAATACGACCATGACAGGTTTGCCATTGCATTCACCTAATTTAGTGACATCGCGATCTGTCCATCCACCTTCCAATAAATGACGGCGAATAACTTGGTTTAATGCTTTTTTCACCCAGTGTTTATTTTCAGCAATATCGTAGCTGCAATGCATATATACATCGTGTGAAATTGCACTCGGCACATTATTTAAGTTTTTAATCGTCGCTAATTTTTCAGGGAACCATTGTAAAATCGTACCACGCTTAGAGAACGCTTGATCAGTACCGATAAAACGGGGTGATTGCAATGCAAAACAAAGGGATGCACATAATTCAGGGTCTAAATTCCATAAAGCATCAAGATTAACATTCACATTAGATTCTGGCAGATAGAAAATACAGAATTTAATCAATGATGATCTCGCATTATCTAAATGGAAATCAGATAAATTAGTTTTATCTGGATTGCGGTTATAAGTTTGCAACACATGATCAGCATTCACAAAAGGTGATGATGCAAAAATCATATTAATCCAACGTTGTAAGGTAAAGAAACGTTGTGCTCCGCCTTCAGAAATATCTAATTTAGGATCAGAAAATAGCTCGCTCATTGCTACCGCTACACGGGTGCAAAAATGCTTAATTTTATCTTGTACTAATTCATCATTTAATTGGCTAGGATAATCAATTTCAATGCCTTCAATGCCACCAAAATTAGTATCAATTTTGCTTAAAATATCGAGCAATTCTACGCAAGCTGCTTCATAATTTTTTGCCGTAACTTCTTGTTCAAAACGGATAACACTTGGTTGTTTTTGTGTTTCTGCCATTTTTTAATTCCTTTGGTAAAAAATAAATAAGATTAATAATTAACAGGTTCCCCACAGATCGTATTCATCTGAATGAGTAATGGTTACTTTAATAAATTCACCCACTTTCACAGGCGTGCCACTTAGATTTTCAATATAAACTAAGCCATCAACTTCGGGTGCATCGGCTTTTGTACGGCCGATAATACCTTCGTCATCAATTTCATCCACAATTACATCAAGCGTTTGGCCAATTTTTTGTTTTAATCGTTCAGCCGAAATTTCTTGTTGTAACTGCATAAAGCGGTGGAAACGTTCTTCTTTTACATCTTCAGGTACTTGGTCGGCCATTTCAGTTGCAGGTGCACCTTCTACCGGGCTAAATTTGAAACAGCCCACGCGATCAAGTTGTGCTTCTTTTAAGAAATCCAATAACATTTGGAAGTCTTCTTCTGTTTCACCTGGGAAGCCTACAATGAAAGTTGAACGCAAGGTTAAATCTGGACAAATCTCACGCCATTGCTTGATACGCTCTAAAGTGCGGTCAATTTTTCCTGGTCTTTTCATCGCTTTTAAAATTTTTGGGCTTGCATGTTGTAATGGAATATCCAAATAAGGCAACAATAAACCTTCCGCCATTAATGGAATTAAATCATCCACATGCGGATAAGGATAAACGTAATGTAAACGCACCCAAATACCTAATTTACCAAGCTGTTTACACAAGGTCATTAAGTCATTTTTTATTGGCATGCCATTCCAGAAAGCCGTTTTCACGCCACCTTCTTTACGTTGTGTATCCATTGCATAAGCAGAAGTATCTTGTGAAACGACCAATAACTCTTTCACGCCTGCATCAGCAAGACGTTTTGCTTCATCCAATACTTGAGTAATAGAGCGGCTTTCTAAATCCCCACGTAATGAAGGGATTATACAGAATGTACAACGATGATCGCAGCCTTCTGAGATTTTCAAATAAGCATAGTGTTTTGGTGTTAATTTCACCCCTTGTTTTGGTACAAGGCTGGTGTAAGGATTATGCTCAGGTTTCGGAACGTACTTGTGTACTTGTGCCATTACCGTTTCATAACTATGAGGACCGCTCACTTCCAATACTTTTGGGTGAACTTGGCGAATTTGATCTTCTTTCGCACCCAAACAACCCGTCACAATCACACGTCCGTTTTCTTCCAACGCCTCTCCAATGGCTTCTAGGGATTCCTGTACAGCACTATCAATAAAGCCACAAGTATTAACAATGACCAAGTCCACATTTTCATAACTTGGCACAATGTTATATCCGTCAGTACGTAATTCAGTCAGAATACGTTCGGAATCCACTAAATTTTTAGGACAACCTAAACTTACAAAGCCAATATTCGGCGTTGATTTTTGCATAAATTTATTCTCAGCTATCATCATCTTTCAAAACTTTAGATTTTACTCAATTTCAAGCAGAAAGGCGATAAATTAAAGGTAAATTGATTGTAAATTTGCCCATTAAAGTCCTTTTTTCAGGTAGAATAACGCCCGTTTTTTTATTTACTCATATTCATTATTAACATGGAAAATTCTTTTCTTTTTTCGACCGCTCTTGAACAGACGGCTTATTTACTTATCCTAGGGAAAATGCTACTAGCACTTGTACTTGGCGGGATTATTGGCTTAGAACGTGAACTTAAACACAAACCGGTTGGGGTCAAAACCTGTGCCATTATTGCGGTGACGACTTGTGTACTGACGATTGTCTCCATTCAAGCCGCAGAACATTATGCGCAAGTTTCAGATAATATCCGAACTGATCCTATGCGACTTGCCGCACAAGTAATAAGTGGCATCGGTTTCTTAGGTGCAGGGGTAATTTTGCACAAGAAAAATGATGCGATTTCAGGCTTAACCACAGCTGCCATTATTTGGGCAGCAGCGGCTATCGGTGTGGCAACAGGTGCAGGCTTTATTTTTGATGCGATTATTGCCACTTTAATGATTTTAATCGCCATCCGTATCAGCCCAATTGTGCAACGTTATGTTCGTCGTAAAACCTATAAAAAGCGTACTCGATTGGCCATTCAACTGAGTTCTGCAAACGGCATCAGTAAAGTGACCGATTTATTATTGAAACATGATTACCGCATTGAAAATATCTCGGTAAAAGATCAAGCGAGTGGTGAAGTTCGCTTGCAAGTACGATGCTACAATATTGATAATGAAATGCTAAAAGATGTCTATACGCTGTTAAAAACAGAAGATGAAGTACTGAGTGTGGATGTAGAAAATTAAAATTAGCTTAAAATAACACATTACTTCTATCATAAAACCACTACTTGCTAGATAAAAAGTTAAATACTTAAACTGGATAACATCATGAATTTACAAGATAATTTCGAGCAGCATACGCCGATGATGCAGCAATATCTCAAGTTAAAAGCAGAAAATCCCGACATTTTGTTATTTTATCGAATGGGGGATTTTTACGAGCTTTTTTATGATGATGCAAAAAAAGCGGCAGCGTTGTTAGATATTTCTTTAACGAAACGTGGGCAATCAGCAGGTAATCCAATACCTATGGCGGGCGTGCCTTATCATGCGGTAGAAGGCTATTTAGCAAAATTAGTGCAATTAGGTGAACCTGTAGCCATTTGTGAGCAAGTGGGTGATCCTGCCACCTCAAAAGGGCCGGTTGAACGTAAAATTGTGCGAATTGTGACACCAGGTACAGTGAGTGATGAAGCGCTTTTACCAGAACGCCAAGATAACTTAATTGTGGCGGTTTATCAGGAAAAAGAAAAATTCGGTCTAGCCACATTAGACATGACATCTGGACGCTTTCAGCTTTGTGAACCTCATTCAAAAGAAGCCTTGCAAGCTGAATTACAGCGTATTAATCCCGTAGAATTACTTTATTGTGAAGATTTTGCCGAAATGGCCATTATCGAACCTTATAAAGGCCTACGTCGTCGTCCTATCTGGGAATTTGAACTCAGTACGGCGATTTCAGAACTTAATCGTCAATTTGGTACGAAAGATTTACGTGCATTTGGTGTAGAAAAATCACCTCTTGGCTTGGCAGCAGCAGGCTGTTTATTGCAATATGCAAAAGAAACACAACGTGCTTCTCTGCCACATATTCAAAGCATTAGTGTTATTCAAAATAACGATAATATTCAATTAGATGCCGCAACACGCCGAAATTTAGAACTCACTCAAAATCTTGCGGGTGGCACAGAAAACACGCTGGCTTCGGTATTAGATAAATGTGTTACCCCAATGGGTAGTCGTTTGTTAAAACGTTGGATTCATCAACCTATCCGTCAAACAGACATTCTATTAAAACGCCAAAAAACGATTGGTGAAATTATTGAGCAAGATTTGTATCACGAATTGCAGCCTTATTTGCAACAAGTGGGGGATATGGAACGTATTCTTACCCGTGTAGCACTGCGTTCTGCACGTCCTCGCGATCTCACGCGTTTACGTACCGCATTAGAACAAATTGAACCGATAAAATCACTGATTCATACAAAAACATCATCAAATTTGACCGCACTTTCCGCGCAAATTAGTGATTTTTCCGCGCAAATCGAGCTACTTCAAAAAGCAATTATTGAAACCCCTCCGTTATTAATTCGCGATGGTGGCGTTATTGCTGAAGGCTATAATGCCGAATTAGATGAATGGCGAACCCTTTCCGCTGGTGCTACGCAATATTTAGAAAATTTAGAACAACGCGAACGAGAAAGTACTGGTATTGATACTTTAAAAATTGGCTTTAATGCGGTGCATGGCTATTACATTCAAATCAGCCAAGGACAAGCTCATAAAGCACCAATTCACTATGTTCGTCGTCAAACTTTAAAAAATGCCGAGCGCTACATTATTCCTGAATTAAAAGAATACGAAGATAAGGTTTTAAAATCAAAAGGTGCGGCGCTTGCTTTAGAAAAGCAACTTTATGATGAATTATTTGATTTATTGTTGCCGCATTTAGGTCAACTACAGTTAGCCAGCTTGGCATTGTCTGAATTGGATGTGTTAGTTAACCTCGCAGAGCGAGCAGAAACCTTAAATTATGTTGCACCACAATTTAGTGATGAAATTGGCATAAAAATTGAAAATGGTCGCCATCCTGTGGTGGAACAAGTCTTAAAAGACCCATTTATTGCTAACCCTGTGAATCTCAATCAGAAACGTCATTTACTGATTATTACCGGCCCAAATATGGGTGGTAAAAGTACCTATATGCGTCAAACAGCTTTAATTACGTTAATGGCCTATATAGGCAGTTTTGTGCCGGCTGATAGCGCGATTATAGGGCAAATTGATCGTATTTTTACTCGAATTGGTGCCTCTGATGATTTAGCATCTGGTCGTTCCACATTTATGGTGGAAATGACCGAAATGGCGAATATTCTTCATCAAGCCACTTCACAAAGTTTAGTTCTGATTGATGAAATTGGACGAGGCACTTCTACTTATGATGGGCTTTCTTTAGCTTGGGCTTGTGCTGAATGGTTGGCGAAGAAAACTCGTTCGCTTACGTTATTTGCGACCCATTATTTTGAACTCACTGCGCTTCCAGAACAAATTGAAGGCATTGCTAATATTCATTTAGATGCATTAGAACACAACAATACCATCGCCTTTATGCACGCGGTTCAAGATGGTGCGGCAAGTAAAAGTTATGGTCTTGCTGTTGCAGCATTGGCTGGTGTACCACAATCTGTCATTAAACTGGCGAAGCAAAAATTGCATCAGTTAGAAAAATTGTCGGCACAAAATGGTGATCAACAAATTCAACATTTAAGAGCGTTAAATCAACATCAAGGTGAATTGGCTTTTGAAGCGGAGCCTGATGCTTTACGCGAAGCCATTGAGCAGCTTGATCCAGATGAATTAAGTCCAAAACAAGCCTTAGCTTATCTGTATCAATTGAAGAAAATGCTGTAAGAAATAAAAAAGAGCGGTCAAAAAATTCATTGTTTTTTATGACCACTCTTTTATTTTCACTAATTTCTTAAAATCTCATAGATTTCAGAATCTTTTCTATCGAGATAATGGATGGATTGGATTTTACGAATAGTGCGTGATTTACCACGGATTAATAAGGTTTCTGTGGTGGCCAAGTTACCACGGCGAGAAATCCCTTTGAGTAATTCACCGTGTGTAATTCCTGTTGCTGCAAAAACAAGATTATCATCATGCACTAAATCTTCTAATTTTAAGATTTCATTGACCTTCACACCTAAGGCTTCACAACGTTGAACTTCTTCAGCCGCAATTTTACGATTTTCTTCTGTATCACCTTTCACTTCATTGCGTGGAATTAGACGAGCTTGCATGTCTCCACCTAATGCACGAATCGCTGCGGCAGCAGCCACACCTTCAGGTGCACCACCAATGCCATAAACCATATCCACTTCAGCATCCGGTAAACAGCATAAAACCGAAGCCGCCACATCACCATCTGGAATGGCCATCACGCGAATACCTAGATTATGCATTTGCTTAATGACTTCATAATGACGTGGTTTAGCGAGCACCATCACGGTTAAATCTGATAAGGATTTACCTAAACGAGAAGCCACACGGCGAAGGTTTTGTTCAATCGGTAAACTTAAATCAATCATGCCTTTTACTTCAGGGCCGACAACCAATTTTTCCATATACATATCTGGCGCTTTTAAGAACGTGCGTTTACCGCCAGCAGCTAATACTGAAATCGCATTTGATTGACCCATTGCTGTCATTCTTGTGCCATCAATCGGATCAACAGCAATAGAAACGAGTTCACCATTACCTGACCCTACTTTTTCGCCAATATAAAGCATTGGTGCTTCGTCAATTTCCCCTTCACCAATTACAATTTCACCGTCCATATGGATTAAATTCAGCATATAACGCATGGCTTTGACTGCCGCCTCATCTGCCGCATTTTTATTACCACGACCAAGCCAAGTATAAGCCGCTAACGCAGCCGCTTCTGTTACTCTTGAAAATTCAATAGCTAATGCACGATTCATTTTTATCTCCCAATGCAAAAAGTCTCGTTATTTTATCACTAAGCAAACGTTTGCATAATAAATTTTGACAAGAGGCTTTTAAAAATAGGATTAAGTCGGTAGAATAAAGCCGTTTCGGACTTATTTTAAAAAAGGAAATCACTATGTCTTTAGAAATTTTAGATCAGCTTGAAGAAAAAATTAGACAAGCAGTAGAAACCATTCAATTACTTCAACTTGAAGTAGAAGAATTAAAAGAACAAAAAAATCAATCTCAACAAGCGGTAGAAGCGTTGCAACATGAAAACGAGCAACTTAAAAATGAACACCGCAACTGGCAAGAACATATTCGTTCATTGTTGGGTAAATTCGACAACGTATAATGACTATAAAGGCTTAGAAAATCTAAGCCTTTTTTATTATTAGGAAACAATATGAATATTTGCGTGATTTCAGGCAGCACATTAGGCGGCGCTGAATATGTGGCAGAGCATTTAGAAGATGTGTTAAAAACACAAGATTTTTCTACCGCACTTTTCCACGGACCAGAACTTGATGATGTGATTGATGAAAATATTTGGTTGATTGTCACTTCAACACATGGTGCTGGTGAATTGCCTGATAATTTGAAACCACTCTTTGAACAAATTGCGGCATCAGATAAAGATTTATCTTCCCTCCGCTTTGCCGTTGTAGGCTTAGGCAATTCAGATTACGATACATTCTGTCATGCCGTAAATAAAGTTGAAACACAATTAAGTGAAAAAAGTGCGGTCAAAATTTGCGACAGTTTAAAAATCGATGTCTTGCATGTTGATGATCAAGAACAATTTGCTGAAGATTGGCTACCACAATTTATAAATGCACTTTAGTCATAATAAAGCGATAATTTAAGTTATCGCTTTTTCTTTATCCATTATCTAAAAAAATCACCTGTGGATAACTTTAATAAAACCTGTCAAAAACTTGTTCTTTTCCACTGAGTAAATATGATGATTGTTTTAACTGTGGATAAAATTAAAGGTTATCCACAAGAAAAAGCCTTCAAACTGACGACATTTCAACACAGTCTAAAATGATCTAACTTCTTCATTTAAAAAAGGAAAAAGATCTTATTCACAAGGTAAAGGATCCTAATAGTAACAATAATAAGATCTTTATATATAAATAAATCTTATCTTTATAACCTCTCGATCTTATCTCATCACAGATTGAATTCTTACTTTCAAGCACACGTAATTTTCAGTAGAATAGCGCCTATTTTTAGATCGAAGATCAAATTGAAGACGAAGAGAGAGATATGTTTTACACCGAAAATTATGATGTGATCGTTGTGGGTGGAGGTCATGCCGGTACAGAAGCCGCATTAGCTCCGGCACGCATGGGATTAAAAACCCTATTATTGACACATAATGTTGATACCCTTGGACAAATGTCATGTAACCCCGCTATTGGTGGTATTGGTAAAGGCCATTTAGTGAAAGAAGTAGATGCCATGGGCGGGTTAATGGCGCATGCTGCAGATAAGGCGGGGATTCAATTTCGTACTTTAAACAGCAGTAAAGGGCCAGCTGTACGTGCAACCCGAGCTCAAGCCGACCGCGTGTTATATCGCCAAGCCGTACGCATCGCACTAGAAAATCAACAGAATTTAGATATTTTCCAACAAGAAGTAACTGATATTTTAATTGAGCAAGATCGAGTTTGTGGTGTGGAAACCAAAATGGGACTTAAATTCCGTGCTAAATCGGTCATTTTAACTGCCGGTACTTTCTTAGCGGGTAAGATCCATATTGGTTTAGAACACTATGAAGGTGGCCGAGCTGGTGATCCAGCATCTGTTACACTTTCTCATCGTTTACGTGATCTGAATTTACGTGTAGATCGTTTAAAAACGGGTACACCACCGCGTATTGATGCACGCACGATCAATTTCGATATATTGGCTAAACAACATGGTGATGCCGTATTACCGGTATTCTCTTTTATGGGATCAGTAGATGATCACCCTCAACAAATTCCTTGTTATATCACCCATACCAATGAACAAACCCATGAAGTAATCCGTAATAATTTGGATCGCAGTCCAATGTATACCGGTGTAATTGAAGGGATCGGTCCACGTTATTGTCCATCTATTGAAGATAAAGTGATGCGTTTTGCGGATCGTAATTCACATCAAATTTATTTGGAACCAGAAGGCTTAACCAGCAATGAAGTGTATCCAAACGGGATCTCTACCAGTTTGCCATTTGACGTACAAATGGGCATTGTGAATTCTATGAAAGGTTTAGAAAAAGCGCGTATCATTAAACCAGGTTATGCCATTGAATACGATTATTTTGATCCACGTGACTTAAAACCAACGTTAGAAACTAAATCGATTTCGGGTTTGTTCTTTGCGGGTCAAATTAACGGTACAACCGGTTACGAAGAAGCGGCAGCACAAGGCTTATTGGCTGGGATTAACGCAGGTCTTTATGTACAAGAGAAAGAAGCATGGTATCCACGTCGTGATCAATCCTATACTGGCGTATTGGTGGATGACCTTTGTACGCTTGGTACCAAAGAACCGTATCGCGTATTCACTTCTCGTGCAGAATACCGTTTGTTATTACGTGAAGACAATGCAGACATTCGTTTAACGCCAATTGCCCATGAATTAGGTCTAATCGATGATGCTCGTTGGGCACGCTTTAATCAAAAAATGGAAAATATTGAACAGGAACGCCAACGCTTACGCAGTATTTGGTTGCATCCGCGTTCTGAATATTTAGAAGAAGCCAATAAAGTGCTTGGCAGCCCACTTGTGCGTGAAGCCAACGGTGAAGATTTATTACGCCGTCCGGAAATAACTTACGATATTTTGACTTCTTTAACGCCATACAAACCGGCAATGGAAGACCGAGAAGCCGTAGAACAAGTGGAAATTGCCATTAAGTATCAAGGCTATATTGAGCATCAACAAGAAGAAATTGAAAAACAAAAACGCCACGAAAATACAGCTATCCCGGCTAACTTTGATTACAGCAAAGTTTCCGGTTTATCTAATGAAGTACGTGCGAAGTTGGAACAGCATCGTCCAGTTTCAATTGGTCAAGCGAGCCGAATTTCAGGCATTACTCCTGCGGCAATTTCAATTATTCTGGTGAATTTGAAAAAACAAGGCATGCTAAAACGCGGCGAATAATGTTTAGAAATGAAAAGTGCGGTTAAAACTAACCGCACTTTTTTTAAAGAACTTTATTAATGGGTGAGAGCTTGTTTCACTGCTACATTCAATCCTGCTGTTGGACGGCCAAGCAATTTCTCAAGGGTTTTGTCTTCTGAGAATAATGCACCGTTTGAAGCATCCACATCCCATTGTGCAATTAAGCCTGCAAATCCTTCATCTAATCCTGCTTGTACAAGTGCTGCGGCATAATCTGCTGCAGGAATATCCACGTAAGGGATATCTTTACCTGTTTGTTTGCTGATTTCTGCTGCAAGGTCGGCTAATGTCCAGCTGGTTGATCCGGCAAGTTCGTAAGTTTGGTTTTCATGCCCTTCACTTAATGCGACGTTTACTGCTGCTTCAGCAAGTTCTGCACGAAGTACAGACGAAATTTTGCCGTTTTTTGCTGAACCGTAGAAAGCATTGTTTGCTAATGCTGCCGGAATTGAAGCTGTGTAGTTTTCGGTGTACCAACCATTGCGTAAAATAGTGTAAGTAATACCCGAAGCTTTTAATGCGGCTTCAGTTTCAACGTGCTCACCGGCAAGGGATTTTACGGTATTATCGTTTGTCGCGCCGAGTAAACTGGTATAGATAATATGTTTCACACCCGCTTTTTTCGCTGATTCAATTACGTTGTTATGTTGTACAAAACGCTGACCGATTTCATTACTTGAAACAAGAATTAAAGTATCTACGCCTTGTAATGCTTCTACTTGACCTTCTGTTTTTGAATAATCAAATTTGCGGGCTTCTACACCTGAAATTTTTTCTGGAGAGCGTACAAGCGCGATGACGTTTGCGTGTTTTGCTTTTAATAAGTCTAATGCGATTGCACCAAATTGACCTGTTGCACCAGTAATTGCGATAGTTTTAGTTGTCATATGTTTTCCTTCTTATTAAGTTGAAATGATATTTGAACAATTTGATTGTTCGCTTGATGTGGCGTATTATATTTTAATACTTACTTTTGAGAAGTACTTACATAAACGTAAGTTTTGAGATTTTTTAAAATAATTTTTAACTTGTTGATTTTTAAGGAATTAAAAATGAAAAAAAATTTAAATCGTGGGAATGTTCTGGCTTCAGCTTGCCCTTCTCGCCAAATTTTGCAACATTTAACCAGTCGTTGGGGCGCATTGGTGTTGGTGAGTTTGCATTCCGGTACCAAGCGTTTTAGTGAACTTCGCCGTGCGATTGATGGCGTAAGTGAACGTATGTTGACTAAAACCCTGCAGGAATTGGAGGCTGATGGTATGTTAATTCGTAAATCCTATAATACCGTGCCACCGCAAGTGGATTATACATTAACAGAATTTGGAACAGAAGCTTCTAATAAGATGTTTGAGTTGGTGGACTGGTTGGAAACAAATTTAGGGAATATTTTAGCAAGCCAGAAGAAATAATGTTTCAAGGTAGGAATTTTCAAGTAGAATGACGACAAATAGACAAGATAGATAGAAAAATGAAAGCAAGACTCGAAAATTTACTGGCTCAAGCAGAAATCCAGTTAACAGATCGACAAAAAGATCAACTGATCCAGTTAGTACAGTTACTCAATAAATGGAACAAGGCCTATAATTTAACCTCTGTGCGTGATCCGCAAGAAATGTTAGTTAAACATATTTTGGATAGTATTGTTGTTAGTCCTTATTTACAAGGGGATCGTTTTATTGATGTAGGAACCGGTCCAGGCTTGCCAGGTCTGCCTCTAGCCATTATTAATCCTACCAAGCAATTTGTCTTGTTAGATAGTTTAGGTAAGCGTATTAGCTTTATTCGAAATGCAGTACGTGAGTTAGGACTAACAAATGTAGAACCCGTTCTTAGTCGCGTTGAGGAATACCAACCTGAACAAAAATTCGACGGTGTACTAAGTCGTGCATTTGCTTCCTTAAAAGATATGACAGATTGGTGTCATCATTTGCCAAAAGAAAATGGGTATTTTTATGCCTTGAAAGGCATTTATCACGAAGATGAAGTTCAAGAATTAGACAAAAAATTAGAAGTAAAAGACGTGATAACTTTACATGTCCCTGAGCTTGTAGGTGAGCGACATTTAATCGTTTTACGATAAAACACACTTTTTTTGTGATGATTTTGTGAATATTTTTTTAAAAGTGTGATTTGTTTAACATTTTTTAGTGGTTTAAAAGTTGAAACTCTTTGTAGCACGGGTATAATTAGATAGTTTTTGTATTTTAAAAAAATAAGATAATGTCTAAGGTTTTAACACAGGCTAAAAATCGATATCAAAAGGCGATAATTATTGAGTCGGTTTGTCTTGTTGTTTTTTGGGTATTCCTTGCAATTTGGCAAGGTGAAAGTGCGGTAGATTTCAGTTTAGGATTTATCAGTGCTTTTGTACCATTTTGTGCTTTTGCTTATATTGTTTTTTTTCGCAAACAAGATTTTTCAACAAAATTAACAGCATTTTATCGTGGTGAAGCGTTAAAGTTTATGCTAACGATTGTGCTTGTGGGTATGTCCTTTAAATGGCTTGCTATCTCACATTTTATTTTGTTTTTTGTTGGTTTTTTTACAGCATTAGCGTTGAATAATATTATTCCGTTTTTGTTAAATAGATCTTAATTTTTCTACAAAGGGTTGACTATGTCTGGACAAACAACTTCCGAATATATTAGTCACCACTTGTCTTTCTTGAAGACAGGTGATGGTTTCTGGAACGTTCACTTCGATACGCTTTTTTTCTCAATTGTATCCGCAGTGATTTTCTTGTTTATCTTTTCTCGTGTTGCAAAAAATGCTACGACAGGCGTACCAGGCAAAATGCAATGTTTGGTTGAAATTGTTGTAGGTTGGGTTGATGGCATTGTGAAAGAAAACTTTCATGGTCCGCGTAATATGGTCGCACCAATTGCTTTAACCATTTTCTGCTGGGTATTCATTATGAATGCTATCGACTTGATCCCTGTTGATTTTCTTCCTCAATTTGCCGGTCTTTTTGGTATTCATTACTTAAGAGCAGTACCAACAGCAGATATTAGTGCAACATTAGGTATGTCAATCTGTGTATTCTTCCTCATTCTTTTCTATACAATTAAATCAAAAGGTTTTGGTGGTTTAGTTAAAGAATATACACTCCACCCTTTTAATCATTGGGCGTTTATTCCAGTAAACTTTATTCTTGAAACAGTAACTTTACTAGCTAAACCTATTTCTCTTGCTTTCCGTCTTTTCGGTAACATGTATGCAGGGGAATTAATCTTTATTCTTATCGCTGTGATGTACTCTGCAAATGTGGCCATTGCAGCATTGGGAATCCCATTACACCTAGCTTGGGCTATTTTCCATATTTTGGTTATTACGTTACAAGCATTCATCTTTATGATGTTAACGGTGGTTTATTTAAGTATTGCTTATAACAAAGCAGAACATTAATTTTTTTATTAACCGGCTCTAGGGCTAAACTTAACTTCTATCTATTGGAGAACATTATGGAAACTGTAATTACAGCGACAATCATTGGTGCATCAATTCTTCTTGCATTTGCTGCATTAGGTACTGCAATCGGCTTTGCGATCTTAGGTGGTAAATTCTTAGAATCATCTGCTCGTCAACCTGAATTAGCATCTAGCCTACAAACTAAAATGTTTATCGTGGCTGGTCTTTTGGATGCGATTGCAATGATTGCTGTTGGTATTTCATTACTTTTCATTTTCGCAAACCCATTCATCGGTTTATTACAATAATCACCTTATTTGCTTATCAACGTAAAACAAGCATAGTAAGGAGGACGTTGTGAATTTAAATGCAACATTGATTGGTCAACTTATTGCGTTCGCACTTTTTGTGTGGTTCTGCATGAAGTTTGTTTGGCCACCAATTATTAATGCGATTGAAACACGTCAAAGCCAAATTGCGAACGCCTTAGCGTCAGCTGAAGCAGCGAAAAAAGAGCAAGCAGATACTAAAAATCTTGTTGAACAAGAACTTCTATCTGCAAAAGTACAAGCTCAAGAAATTTTAGATGCTGCGAATAAACGTCGCAATGAAGTGTTAGACGAAGTGAAGGCAGAAGCTGAAGAACTAAAAGCAAAAATTATTGCTCAAGGTTATGCTGAAGTAGAAGCAGAACGTAAACGTGTTCAAGAAGAATTACGTGTTAAAGTGGCTTCATTAGCAGTAGCGGGTGCTGAGAAAATTGTGGGTCGTTCTATTGATGAAGCGGCAAACAATGACATTATTGATAAATTAGTTGCAGAGTTATAAGAGGCTTAGCTTATGTCAGAATTAACTACAATAGCTCGCCCTTATGCAAAAGCTGCATTCGACTTTGCCATTGAACAAAGTGCGGTTGAAAAATGGACTGAAATGTTAGGTTTTGCTGCAGCCGTAGCTGAAGATGAAACGGTAAAAGCTTACTTAAGTAGTTCTCTTTCTGCACAGAAATTAGCTGATACAGTAATTTCTATTTGTGGCGAACAATTGGATCAATATGGGCAAAATCTTATTCGGTTAATGGCTGAAAATAAGCGTTTGAGTGCGATTCCTACCGTGTTTGAAGAATTTAAACATTATGTGGAAGAGCATCAAGCTATTGCAGAAGTTGAAGTAACTTCAGCACAACCATTGAATGCAACACAAATCGAAAAAATTGCAGCTGCAATGGAAAAAAGATTAGCTCGCAAAGTGAAATTAAATTGCAATGTAGATAGCTCACTGATTGCTGGTGTAGTGATTCGTACAGAAGATTTTGTGATTGACGGAAGTAGTCGTGGACAACTTGCTCGTCTCGCAAATGAGTTGCAATTATAAGAGGAATACAAGATGCAACTAAATTCAACTGAAATTAGTGAATTGATTAAAAAACGCATCGCTCAATTTGATGTGGTGAGCGAAGCCCGTAATACAGGGACAATTGTTTCTGTAAGTGACGGGATTATTCGTATTCATGGCTTAAGCGATGTGATGCAAGGCGAAATGATCGCCTTACCAGGCAACCGTTACGCAATGGCACTTAACCTTGAACGAGATTCTGTTGGTGCGGTAGTAATGGGTCCTTACGCAGATTTAGCGGAAGGTATGGAAGTACAATGTACTGGCCGTATTCTTGAAGTACCAGTTGGTCGTGGTTTATTAGGTCGTGTGGTAAATACACTTGGTCAACCAATCGATGGTAAAGGTGAAATTGAAAACGATGGTTTCTCTCCTGTTGAAGTCATTGCACCAGGTGTTATCGATCGTAAATCGGTTGATCAGCCTGTACAGACTGGTTATAAAGCGGTTGACTCCATGGTTCCAATCGGTCGTGGTCAACGTGAGTTAATCATCGGTGACCGTCAAACGGGTAAAACAGCATTAGCAATCGACGCAATCATTAACCAACGTGATTCAGGTATTAAATGTATCTATGTAGCGATCGGTCAAAAAGCGTCGACTATTGCAAACGTAGTACGTAAATTAGAAGAGCACGGTGCGCTTGAAAACACTATTGTTGTTGCGGCATCAGCATCTGAATCAGCTGCGTTACAATATTTAGCACCTTATGCTGGTTGTGCAATGGGTGAATATTTCCGTGATCGCGGTGAAGATGCGTTAATCGTTTACGATGACTTATCAAAACAAGCCGTTGCTTATCGTCAAATTTCATTATTATTACGTCGTCCACCAGGTCGTGAAGCCTATCCAGGTGACGTATTCTATCTACACTCACGTTTACTTGAACGTGCAGCACGTGTAAATGAAGAATACGTAGAAAAATTCACTCAAGGTGCAGTAAAAGGAAAAACTGGTTCTTTAACCGCTCTTCCAATTATTGAAACTCAAGCAGGTGACGTTTCAGCATTCGTTCCAACCAACGTAATTTCGATTACCGATGGTCAGATTTTCTTAGAATCTAACTTATTTAACTCTGGTATTCGTCCAGCGGTAAACCCAGGTATTTCGGTCTCTCGTGTGGGTGGTTCTGCACAAACTAAAGTAGTGAAAAAATTAGCTGGTGGTATCCGTACTGCATTAGCTCAATATCGTGAATTAGCAGCGTTTGCTCAGTTCGCATCTGACCTTGATGATGCTACCCGCAAACAACTTTCTCACGGTGAAAAAGTCACTGAATTATTGAAACAAAAACAATATGTACCGCTTAGCGTAGCAGAGCAATCTGTGTTGCTTTTCGCGGTTGAGTTTGGCTATTTAGAAGATGTGGAATTGCAAAAAATTGCAAGTTTTGAAGCCGCACTTTTAGATTACGCTCGCCGTAACCATAGCGAGTTTATGGCTGAATTGACCAAAACCGGTAATTACGATGATGAAGTTAAAGCATCATTGAAAACGATTTTGGATAACTTTAAAGCCAACAGCGCGTGGTAAAAGTAACGGAGAAATAAGATGGCAGGTGCAAAAGAGATAAAAACCAAAATTGCCAGTGTACAAAGTACACAAAAAATTACAAAGGCAATGGAAATGGTGGCGACCTCGAAAATGCGTAAAACGCAGGATCGTATGTCGGCTTCTCGTCCGTATTCTGAAACAATACGAAATGTTATCAGCCACGTCTCTAAAGCAAGTGTTGGTTATAAACACCCATTTTTAATTCAACGCGAAGTGAAAAAAGTCGGGATCTTAGTGGTCTCGACTGACCGAGGAATGTGTGGTGGTTTGAACATTAACTTGTTTAAAACCGTCATGACAGAAATCAAACAATGGAAAGATAAAGGTGTTAATGTTGAATTGGGTTTAATTGGCTCAAAAGGCATTAGCTTCTTCCGTTCATTAGGATTACCTGTTCGTGCACAACTTTCCGGTTTGGGTGATAATCCGACAATGGAAGACTTAATTGGTGTTGCAAACGGTATGTTTGGCGTCTATAAAGACGGAGAAGTAGATGCAGTTTATATTGCTTACAATAAATTCGTTAATACAATGGCGCAAAAACCTGTTTATCAACAATTAATACCATTACCGGCATTAGAAACCGATAATTTAGAGCAAAGACAAAGCACCTGGGATTACCTTTACGAGCCAGAGCCAAAGGTCTTATTAGACAGTTTGCTTACTCGTTATTTGGAATCACAAGTGTATCAATCTGTGGTAGATAACCTTGCTTCCGAGCAAGCTGCTAGAATGGTAGCAATGAAAGCGGCAACTGATAATGCAGGTAATTTAATCAATGACTTGCGATTAGTTTATAATAAAGCCCGTCAAGCAAGTATTACAAATGAATTAAACGAAATCGTCGCCGGCGCGGCAGCGATTTAATGAAAGAGGAACGGTAATGTCAGCAGGAAAAATTGTACAAATCATCGGTGCGGTGATTGACGTTGAATTCCCACAAGATGCAGTACCAAAAGTTTACGATGCATTAAAAGTTGAATCAGGTTTAACCCTTGAAGTTCAACAACAATTAGGTGGCGGTGTAGTTCGCTGTATCGCATTAGGTACATCTGACGGCTTAAAACGTGGCTTAAAAGTAGAAAATACGGGTAACCCTATTCAAGTTCCAGTAGGGACTAAAACGTTAGGCCGTATTATGAACGTGTTAGGTGAACCAATCGATGAGCAAGGTGAAATTGGCGCGGAAGAAAATTGGTCTATTCACCGTCCAGCACCAAGCTACGAAGAACAATCTAACAGTACGGAATTATTAGAAACTGGTATCAAAGTTATCGACTTAATTTGTCCATTCGCAAAAGGTGGTAAAGTAGGTCTATTCGGTGGTGCGGGTGTAGGTAAAACCGTTAACATGATGGAGTTAATCCGTAATATCGCAATTGAGCACTCAGGTTACTCCGTATTTGCGGGTGTAGGTGAACGTACTCGTGAAGGTAACGACTTCTATCATGAAATGAAAGATTCTAACGTATTAGATAAAGTATCATTAGTTTACGGACAAATGAATGAGCCACCAGGTAACCGTTTACGTGTTGCGTTAACCGGTTTAACTATGGCAGAGAAATTCCGTGACGAAGGTCGTGATGTATTATTCTTCGTGGATAATATCTATCGTTATACCCTTGCTGGTACTGAAGTATCTGCGTTATTAGGTCGTATGCCATCTGCGGTAGGTTACCAACCGACATTAGCAGAAGAAATGGGTGTGTTACAAGAACGTATCACTTCAACCAAAACAGGTTCTATCACCTCTGTTCAAGCGGTATACGTACCTGCGGATGACTTAACTGACCCATCTCCGGCAACAACCTTTGCACACTTAGACTCAACAGTTGTATTAAGTCGTCAAATTGCGTCTTTAGGTATTTATCCTGCGGTTGACCCATTAGATTCAACTTCACGTCAATTAGACCCACTTGTTGTTGGTCAAGAGCACTATGATGTAGCGCGTGGCGTACAAGGTATCTTACAACGTTATAAAGAATTAAAAGATATTATCGCAATTCTTGGTATGGACGAGTTATCTGAAGATGACAAACTTGTGGTAGCACGTGCACGTAAAATTGAACGTTTCTTATCACAACCGTTCTTCGTTGCTGAGGTATTTAACGGTACTCCAGGTAAATACGTTTCTTTAAAAGAAACTATCCGCGGCTTTAAAGGTATTTTAAACGGCGAATACGACCATATTCCAGAACAAGCGTTCTACATGGTCGGTACAATCGACGAAGCGCTAGAAAAAGCCAAAAATATGTAATCACTTCAAGTCATTTGAAGGAGAACAAAAATGGCGACATTTAACCTAATAATAGTCAGCGCAGAACGAAAAATCTTTGAAGGTGCTGTGAAACAAATCCAAGCAACAGGTGTGGAAGGTGAACTTGGTATTTTACCAAACCACACCCCTTTGATGACGGCGATTAAGCCAGGGATTGTTAAATTCACCCTTGAAGATGGCAATGAAGAAGTTATCTATGTTTCAGGCGGCTTCTTAGAAGTTCAGCCTAAAGTAGTAACAGTGCTTGCCGATGTTGCAATTCGCGGTAGCGAATTAGATGCAGATCGTATTCGTGAAGCAAAACGTAAAGCAGAAGAAAATATTGTGAATCACGCAGTTGATGTGGATCATGATTTACTTGTAGCGAAACTTTCTAAAGAGTTAGCGAAACTTCGTGCTTACGAACTTACTGAAAAACTCGTTAAATCAAAACGATAATAAGTTAATGATAATAAAAAAGAGCGGTTATTTTGACCGCTCTTTTTGTTTTTCTATCGTAAGAAATATCGATACGCTTTACTTTCACTCACATCTTCATAAACATAGCCAAGTTCTGCTAAAGCTTGTTCAAATTCTGCGTTATCTTTTTCGCCTAATTGGAAAGCCGCAAGAATATTACCGTAATCAGCTCCATGTGCACGATAATGGAATAATGAAATATTCCAACGTTTACCCAAAATCTCTAAGAATTTAAGTAAAGCGCCTTTTTGCTCTGGAAATTCAAAGCTATAAAGTCGTTCATGATGATTGGATACTCGTCCACCCATTAAATAACGCACGTGAGTTTTCGCAATATCATCATCAGACATATCTTCTACATCAAAGCCATTTTTCGTTAAATCAGCAATAATTTCCGCTTTTTCAGCTTCATTAGCCGTGCGCACACCAACGAAAATACAGGCTTTTTGATTATCTGCATAACGATAACTGAATTCTGTTACTGCACGGTTGCCGATGACATGGGCAAATTTTAAGAAGCTACCCGGTTGTTCTGGCATAGTTACTGCCAATAAAGCTTCACGGTTTTCACCAATTTCGCAACGTTCTGAAACATAACGTAATGTATGGAAGTTAAGGTTGGCACCAGATAAAATTGCCGCCATATTTTTGCCTTCCAAATTGTTTTGTTTTACGTATTTCTTTAAACCTGCTAATCCTAAGGCGCCAGATGGCTCTGCGACAGCACGCACGTTTTCAAACAAATCTTTCATTGCTGCACAAACTTCATCGCTGTCTACCAGCACCATACCGTCTAAATATTTTTGACATAAACGGAATGTTTCGTCACCAATACGTTTTACTGCTACACCATCGGCAAATAACCCAACGTGTGATAAATCGGTAGGTTCACCTTTTTCTAAGGCTGCATTCAAACAAGCTGAATCTTTGGACTCGACACCAATGACTTTGATTTCCGGCATAAATTGCTTGAGCAAAATGGCTACGCCAGCCGCAAGACCACCGCCTCCAACTTGCACAAAGACATAATCTAAATCGGCAACTTGTTGCAACATTTCCATCGCCAATGTACCTTGACCGGCGATCACCAATGGATGATCAAATGGTGGGATAAATGTCATATGTTTCAATTTTGAAAGCTCAATGGCTTTGGCTTTGGCTTCATCAAAATTGGCTCCGTGTAACAGCACTTCACCACCAAAACCACGAACGGCATCTACTTTAATGCTCGGTGTATTTTGTGGCATAACAATTAATGCTTTTAAGCCAAGCTGTTTAGCGGATAAAGCAACACCCTGTGCATGGTTACCCGCAGAAGCAGCAATGACACCTGCCTGTTTTTGTTCATCAGAAAGGCTGGATATCATTGCATAGGCGCCACGCAGTTTAAAGCTATTTACTGGCTGGCGGTCTTCACGCTTAATCCAAATATTATTATGTAGGCGATCAGACAATTTGCCCATTTTTTGTAGTGGAGTTACGGTAGCGGCTTCATATACTCTAGAGCCAAGTTTAACAATCGCGTTAATGTAATCCGATTGAGAGGGTTGAGGATTGGTGAGTAGGTTTTTCATGGTATTTGTTGTTTATGATGAAGTGCGGTTAATTTTTTCTTTATTTTTATCCTCCTCTCATATAAAAGAGAGGAGGAATGATTAGAGATTATTTTAATAGACTTTTATCACGTACCGCACCTTTATCCGCAGATGTTGCGAAGTGGCCAAATACTTTTAAGGCAAAGGATACTTCACGCTCGCGGTTAGCCGGTTGCCAGCCTTTGGTATCTTGCTCGGTACGGCGTTTTGCTAATTCTTCATCGCTGATTTTGAGATTAATCGCACGATTTGGAATATCGATTTCAATAATATCGTCATCATGTACTAAACCTATGGCACCGCCAGAAGCTGCCTCAGGAGAAGCGTGACCGATAGACAAACCGGACGTACCACCAGAGAAACGACCATCTGTTAATAAAGCACATTTTTTACCTAAGCCCATGGATTTTAAATAGCTGGTTGGGTATAACATTTCTTGCATACCTGGGCCGCCTTTTGGACCTTCATAGCGGATTACTACCACATGGCCTTCTTTCACTTTGCCACCTAAAATACCAGCTACTGCATCTTCTTGGCTTTCAAATACGATTGCACGGCCAGTGAATTTCCAGATAGATTCATCCACACCCGCCGTTTTTACGATACAGCCGTCTTTAGCGATGTTACCAAATAATACAGCTAAGCCGCCTTCTTGAGAAATCGCATTTTCTTTATTACGAATACAACCGCCTACACGGTCATCATCTACGCTATCCCAACGGCAATCTTGCGAGAAGGCTTGCGTGGTGCGAATACCTGCCGGACCTGCACGGAAGAATTTGTGTAGTTCTTCATCTTTATTACGAATGATATCGTATTGATTTAATTGCTCTTCTAAAGTCATACCTAACACGGTTTTAGTGTTGCGGTGGATTAATCCCGCACGATCTAATTCACCTAATAAGCCCATAATGCCACCTGCACGGTGTACATCTTCCATGTGGTATTTATTGGTGTTTGGTGCAATTTTGCTTAAGCAAGGCACAACGCGTGATAAGCGGTCAATATCCGCCATTTTAAAATCGACACCCGCTTCTTGAGCAGCCGCTAATAAGTGTAAAACGGTATTACTTGAACCACCCATCGCAATATCTAAACTCATTGCGTTTTCAAAGGCTTCAAAGGTGCCGATTGAACGTGGCAATACGCTTTCATCGTCTTGCTCGTAATAGCGTTTACAAAGTTCAACAATTTGACGACCTGCTTGTAAGAATAATTCTTTACGGTCAGCATGGGTCGCCAACATCGAGCCATTGCCAGGTAAAGATAAACCTAACGCTTCGGTTAAGCAGTTCATTGAGTTAGCAGTAAACATCCCTGAGCAAGAACCACAAGTAGGGCAAGCGCTGCGCTCAATGGCATCAACATCTTTATCGCTGACATTCACATCAGCACTTTGGATCATGGCATCAATTAAGTCTAATTTGATGAGCTGATCGGAAAGTTTGGTTTTTCCCGCTTCCATCGGACCGCCTGAAACAAAGATAGTTGGAATGTTTAAACGCATTGCCGCCATTAACATTCCTGGGGTGATTTTGTCACAGTTGGAAATACACACCATTGCATCAGCACAGTGAGCATTAACCATATATTCCACACTATCTGCGATTAAATCACGGCTTGGTAAGGAATAAAGCATCCCACCGTGGCCCATCGCGATACCATCATCTACTGCGATAGTATTGAATTCTTTTGCCACGCCGCCAGCTTTTTCAATTTCAGCTGCGACTAATTGACCCATATCTTTTAAATGAACATGCCCTGGTACGAATTGGGTGAATGAGTTCACCACCGCAATAATCGGTTTACCAAAGTCATTTTCTTTCATCCCTGTTGCACGCCATAAGGCACGTGCACCCGCCATATTACGACCTTGTGTACTGGTCGCTGAACGTAGTTTTGGCATTGTTATAAATTCTCCAAGTAAATTTCGTTAAGATGTATGTACTTCAATATTTAAAGTTTGAGTATTTTATGGATTATAGGTATACATTATGCAACCAGTGAGTAATAAGCTAGATAATATTGTTAATACGATAAGTTTTTTCATTTCTATTTCTCCATTGATAATAATTTTTTGGCAATAAAAAGATTATACGTTTTATAAATCACTTATTAGGCAACAATAAGATTATTTTATCTCCAGCACATCTGGCAATTTTGCTAACTGATTCACCAACAAATCAAAAGTGCGGTCAGATTTTACAGTGATTTTTAACTGCACTTGGGTGTCTACCAATGTCATCTCCATATTAGTCACGGTAAAGCCGCGTAAACGAATAACGCGTAATATCCGTTCTAATACTTCCGGACGATGTTGAGTAGTCAATTCAAAAGTATATTGGTTCATCTTAAATTTCCTCCAACATATCGGCATTACACGCACCTGGTGGGACTAACGGCCATACGCATTCCTCCGGTGGAATGCATACTTGTAGTAAATAAGCGGTTTCGCTATTTAATAAGCGATTAAGTGCTGCATCTACTTCATCAGCACGCTCAATGCGTTCAGCCGGAATATCAAAGGCTTTCGCCAGCATCACGAAATCAGGGTTATCTTCTAAAATGGTTTCTGAACGGCGTTTGTTCCAGAAAAGGTCTTGCCATTGACGCACCATACCAAGGCGTTGGTTATCTAACAGCAAAATTTTCACCGGTAATTTACCGCGTTTGATTGAGCCTAATTCCTGAATGTTCATCATCAATGAACCATCACCCGTCACTAAAATCACTTCATCGTGAGGACGAGCTTTTTTCGCGCCTACCGCCGCAGGCAAACCAAATCCCATGGTGCCGAAACCCGCGGAGGTAATATAGTTTTCTGGTGCGAAATGGCGCATATGTTGTGCAGACCACATTTGGTGTTGGCCCACATCGGTACAAATCACCGCATTTTGTGGTTTACGCTGAGAAAGCGTGTTGAGCAACGACCAAGGGTCAATCGGTCGGTTGCCTGCATTGGCAATATAAGTGAAATCGAGTTTAGCTTTCAATGCTTGAATGTGTGCTCGCCAATCATCAATCTCAAGCGGGATACTTAAAGCCTCTAAGGCTTGAATTAAATCACCTTGAAGGGCGACATTTGCTACACGAAGTTTGTTGATTTCTGCTGCATCAATATCACAATGGATCACTTTCGCGTGTGGTGCAAAACTGTCTAATTTACCGGTCACACGGTCATCAAAACGCGCCCCGCACACTAACAATAAATCACATTCTTGTACGGCAACATTTGCGGCTCTTGTGCCATGCATACCAATCATGCCCATATAAACGGGATCGGTTGGGTCAATTGAGCCTAAACCTTTCAATGTCGAAACAGATGGCATTTTGGTAATTTGTAGGAATTTTTTGACTGCTTGTGTGGCTTTCGCCATGCCTACACCGCCACCCACATAAAGCACCGGTTTTTTCGCTTGCGACAATAACGCTTTTGCTTCAGCTAATTTTAATTCTGAAAGTGCGGTTGGTTTTACGGTTGGTTTTACAATGGGTTTGATATGTTCTGGTACATCGCTCACTTGGATGTTGCGAGGCACATCAATGAGAACTGGACCTGGTCTGCCACTTTGTGCAATTTGGAAAGCAGAGGCAATAATTTCGGGGAGTTCTTCAATGGATTGCACAATGTAGCTGTGCTTGGTGCAAGCAAGAGATAAACCTAAAACATCGGCTTCTTGGAAAGCATCGGTACCGATAAGAGGGGCGGCCACTTGGCCAGTAAATGCCACGAGTGGCACAGAGTCAGCAAAGGCATCACCTAAACCGGTAATTAAATTGGTGGCACCTGGACCAGAGGTTGCTACGCAAACGCCGACTTTGCCAGTAGAGCGCGCATAACCAATCGCAGCTATTGCAGCACCTTGTTCATTACGACAAAGGAGATGGTCAAGACCTGAGTCATAGATGGCATCATAGGTTGGCATGATTGCCCCGCCTGGGTAGCCGAAAAGATCGGTTACACCGTGCGCTTTTAAACATTCGATAATGAGTTGTGCGCCTGTCATGTTGCTTCCCGTTTTTATGATTATTAAATAATTTTATGAATATTGAAGTTTTGCATTGTAGCGGAATTTTTCGCCTTTGGTTAGGTTTTCGCGAAAAAACAAACGAAAAAAACACGATAACCAAGATTATCGTGTTTTTTTTAATGAAAGTGCGGTCAGAAAACGCGATGTTTTCTGCTCGTAAAATTAGAAGCCTGCTTGTTTTTCTAATTGTTCAACAAGCGCATCATCTAAACCTAACGCTTGAGCTAAATCTGCTAAGAAAATGATTTCTTTGCGAGATAAATCTTTGCTTACTAAACGTGCAGCTAAGTATACATTGCTTGCAAGTGCAGTATCGTTACCTACAAGACGTGCAATTTCATTGATAGAAATTGGATTTTGGATTTCTTGTTCAAGCCATTGCGCTAATTCAGGGTTGTTACCTGCTTCATTTGCGATAGTTTGTTTTTCATCTTCAGTGATTTCACCGTCTGCTGCCGCTGCGGCGATCATAGTACGTAAAATTAATTCACCCGCATCGATATGGCTTGATGAATTTAATACATCAAACGCATTTTCTGAAATGTTTGGTTGGCTATTATTTTGTTGGGATTTTTGATAATTTTGGTACGCTTGGTAAGCAAGGTTACCTAAAACGGCAAGTGAACCTAATTTTGCTAAGCTTGCACCGCCGCTACGGCCTAAAATCATTGATAAAATACCGCCTAATGCTGCACCACCGCCTACTTTGGTGAGAGAGTCGATTGTTTGGTTGCCGGTTTCAAGTTTGCTTGCAGAGTTTTTAGCAACATCTAAAACTTGATTTAAAATGCTGTTGAGATCCATAAATGTTTCCTTTTGGTTGTTAATAGAGATTAAATTCGGCCTTTAGACAGTGATTTTTAAAAAAAATTCATTATTTTTAGCCGCACTTTAAATCAAATTCTTGACTCGGTTTTAGAATTCATTATATTGAAATCTTTCTTCATTCAAAAGGAACTTAATATGACGCAGTCAAACGCAAAGCGTGAGACCTTCTCTGGTCGGAAAGCATTTATTATGGCGGCGATTGGATCCGCTGTTGGCTTAGGAAACATCTGGCGTTTCCCTTATACCACTTATGAAAACGGTGGCGGTGCATTTATTATCCCTTACCTTATTGCACTTTTAACCGCCGGCATTCCATTGCTTTTCTTAGATTATGCAATTGGTCATCGCCATCGTGGTGGTGCACCGCTTTCTTATCGTCGCTTTAACCCACACTTTGAAGTGTTTGGTTGGTGGCAAGTAATGGTGAACGTCATCATTGGTCTTTACTACGCGGTAGTATTAGGTTGGGCGGCAAGCTATACCTATTTCTCACTTAATTCTGCGTGGGGCGACCAACCGATTGATTTCTTCCTACACGAATTCTTAAAAATGGGTGATATCAGTAACGGCGTGAGCTTCGAATTTGTAGGCATGGTAACTGGACCATTAATTGCTGTATGGTTAGTGGCGTTAGGCGTGCTTTCTTTAGGTATTCAAAAAGGGATTTCTAAATCTTCAGATATCTTAATGCCTGTTTTAGTGGTGATGTTTGTGGCGTTGGTAGTTTATTCTTTATTCTTACCAGGTGCAGAAAAAGGCTTAAACGCACTATTTACACCAGACTGGTCAAAACTCTCTAATCCGAGTGTGTGGATTGCGGCTTACGGTCAAATCTTCTTCTCTCTTTCCATCTGTTTCGGGATTATGATTACGTATGCATCGTACTTGAAAAAAGATTCAGATTTAACAGGTAGCGGTTTGGTTGTTGGTTTTGCGAACTCAAGTTTTGAAGTGCTTGCTGGTATCGGTGTATTTGCGGCATTAGGTTTCATCGCAACTGCGCAAGGTGTAGAAGTGAGCGAAGTAGCAAAAGGTGGTATTGGTTTAGCCTTCTTTGCATTCCCAACTATTATTAACAAAGCACCATTCGGTGAAGTATTAGGGGTATTATTCTTCGGTTCATTAACCTTTGCGGCATTAACCTCATTTATCTCTGTTATTGAAGTAATCATTTCAGCGATTCAAGATAAACTCCGTTTACGTCGAGCAAAAGCGACCTTTGTTGTTGGTTTACCAATGATGGTGGTATCAGTCATTTTATTTGGTACGACAACCGGCTTACCAATGCTTGATGTATTAGATAAATTCGTGAACTACTTCGGTATTGTAGCAGTGGCATTTGTTTCATTAATTGTGATTGTAGCAAATGAAAAATTAGGCTTATTAGGCAACCACTTAAATCAAAGCTCTTCATTCAAAGTCGGTTTCCTATGGCGTTTATGCATTGTCATCACCACCGGTATTCTCGCCTTTATGTTATTGAGTGAAGGTGCGAAAGTATTTACAGAAGGTTATGAAGGCTATCCAAGCTGGTTTGTAAATATCTTTGGTTGGGGTATGGCAATTTCGCTAGTGGTCGTTTCGTTCATTCTTTCTCGTTTAAAATGGAAAAATGAAGACAACTTCAAGCTTGAAGAAAAAGGAGAATAAAGATGACAAGTATTGCAATTACAATGATGATTGTGGCGCTTTTTGTGATTTGGGGCGGCTTGATCTTTTCCTTAATCAGACTTCCAAAAGAAGAAAAATAAGGTCAAAATTGACCGCACTTTGAAATAAGTAGGGCGTGCTGAGCACGCCCTTTTTTGTTATTTCGATAAATCGATTTGATATACCGCAAATCCCACTTCATCGGTGCCGACTTTCTTCATTGGGTATTGCGCATTGTCTTGAATAAATTTCGCTGCTTGTTCGCTTGGTGAGGTTTCAAAACGTACATCTAATTTATCGTTACCTTTAATCGGTGCAAAACGCCAGTTTTTATCCGCACTAGGATTTACATGGCCATTTTTTTCGCTTTCTGCTTTGATGTAATCCGCAAGAATTTGGCGGTTTTCATCTGGAGAAGCATAAACAATGTGCGCATCGCCCGTGCCTGGGAATTTATTACCGTAAGCACGATAGTTGTTAGTTGCAATTAAGAATTCTGCTTTTGGATCAACTGGTTTACCTTGGTAGGTTAAATTCACTACACGGTGTGAGTTCGGGTTAATCAATTTACATTCGCCGTCATAACGCGGAGGTTGAGTTAGGTCGAATTCATAATTTACGCCGTCAATCACATCGTAGTTATAAGTACGGAAACCGTCCCAATCAAGTAAAGATTGTGGTTTGTCGCTGGTAGGATCGATTTGTTTGAACATACCTGCGCTACATTCTAACCACTCTTTCAGTTCTTCACCGGTTGCTTTGACAACAACTAAGGTATTTGGATAGAGGTATAAATCTGCTGCATTACGGAACGTTAATTCACCTTTGTTAACTTCAGTATAGCCCGTTGGGTCATTTTTACGTCCGCCTGCTTTAAATGGTGCGCCTGCACTTAAAATTGGTAAGCCCGCCATTGCTGCAACACTTGGTGCTACTTTTTCAACGTAAGCTTTTTGTGCTTGGTTCACAATTTGAATGGTTGGGTCATCTTGCACTAGGGCTAAGTAGCTATACATGTTATCTGTCGCTTTACCGATTGGCTGTGCCACGAATTCACGGGTGGCTTCATGCACAGGTTTTAAAAGTGCGGTCAATTCGGCATCACTTTCTGTGGTCGCTTTTTTGTTTTCTGCATCGTAAATTGGACGAAGTACCGCTTTACCATCAGCCACTAACCATTTGCCGTTGTGTTGAGCAAGGGTTAAGTCGATTACACTAATGTTGTTTGCCCAGTAGCCCGCCATACTTTCAGGTACGCCTTTTACGGTTCCTTTAGCAATATCTGCATTTGGTGATTTGGCGAACTCTTTGTTTGGGAATAAACGGTGAGAGTGACCGAAAACAATCGCGTCAATGTGTGGTACATCAGCAAGGTAGAATGCTGAGTTTTCTGCACCTTCTTGATATGGTTCATCTGATGGGCCTGTGTGAGCAAGTGCCACAATAATATCGGCGCCTTTTTGTTTCATTTCTGGCACATATTTTTGTGCGGTTTTCACGATATCGCGCGTTTCAACTTTGCCTTGTAAATTTGCTTTATCCCACACCATAATTTGTGGTGGTACAAAACCGATATAACCAATGTTTAGTTTGTGCTTTTTACCTTGGCTATCCACCACTTCTTTGGTTTGAATCACATAAGGTGTGAAATAGGGCTCTTCAGTACCGACTTTCACTACGTTAGCATTGATGATAGGGAATTTCGCTTGTTTAATCGCATCGGCTAAATAATCTAAGCCATAGTTAAATTCGTGGTTACCTAATGTGCCCACTTCATAGTGCATCGCATTTAAGCAATCTACGGCTGGGTTTGGTTTGCCTTCTTTATAACCTTTCGCGGCTTGATAGTCAGCAATTGGGTTACCTTGGATTAAGTCACCGTTATCAACTAAAACGCTGTTTTTCACCTCTTTACGAGCTTGACGAATCAAGCTTGCTGCACGGGTAAAACCGAATTTCTCAGTAGGTGCATCTTTGTAGTAATCGAAGTCAGTTAAAAAACTGTGAATATCGGTCGTTGCTACGATACGCAAATCGACTTGTGTGTCGCTTTTCGCAAAAGCAAAACGGCTCGCACTCAACGCTAAAATGCTGCTTGCGCCAAGTTGGATGAAATCTCTTCTGTTGATCATATGTGCTCCTGTTGTGTGAGAATCGACGGGATTTTAAATCTCTTTTATATATAAAGAAAGCGCAATATAAAGTTCTGGGATGAAGTGTGATGAGCATCACAAAATAAAGGATTGAATTTTGTTGCAAAACTCCGCATTTGGGACAAAAATAGGCTATCCAATCCACTAGAAATTAAGTCATTCATAGTAAGGTAGCCTGCATTTATTGATGGCATCCGATAAGGAGATCGCTATGGCTTTTAATCTTAAAAATAGACACCTATTGAGTCTTGTTCATCATTCAGAACGCGAAATTAATTATTTGTTAGATTTATCACGTGATTTGAAACGTGCTAAATATGCAGGAACAGAGCAACCTCAGCTTAAAGGTAAAAATATCGCACTTATTTTTGAAAAGACATCAACGCGTACTCGTTGTGCCTTTGAAGTAGCGGCTCATGATCAAGGTGCACAAGTGACTTACATTGATCCAAATTCCTCTCAGATTGGACATAAAGAAAGCATGAAAGACACCGCGAGAGTTCTCGGGCGAATGTATGATGCGATTGAGTATAGAGGTTTTAAACAAAGTACCGTGCAAGAACTTGCGGATTATGCTGGAGTGCCGGTGTTTAATGGTTTAACGGATGAGTTTCATCCTACACAAATGCTCGCAGATGTTCTCACGATGATTGAGCATTGTGACAAGCCACTTCATCAAATAAGTTATGTGTATATTGGTGACGCACGCAATAACATGGGGAATTCTCTTTTACTAATTGGATCAAAACTCGGGATGGATGTGCGAATTTGTGGCCCTAAAGCCCTATTACCAGAAGCCAGTTTTATTGAAATGTGTAAAGGTTTTGCCAAAGAAAGTGGTGCGAGGATTACTGTAACAGAAGATATCGACAAAGCCGTAAATGGCGTTGATTTTGTGCATACCGATGTTTGGGTCTCAATGGGTGAACCATTAGAAGCTTGGGGAGAACGTATTAAGTTATTGCTTCCTTATCAAGTAACGCCAGAACTCATGAAGCGTACAGGTAATCCAAAAGTAAAATTCATGCACTGTTTACCTGCATTCCATAATAGCGAAACCAAAGTTGGGTGCCAAATTGCTGAAAAGTATCCTGAATTAGCAAACGGCATTGAAGTGACTGAAGAGGTGTTTGAATCGCCGATGAATATTGCATTTGAGCAAGCAGAAAACCGTATGCATACGATTAAAGCAGTCATGGTAGCGAGTTTAGCTTAGGAAAGATCTCGATAAATGAGTACATTTATTAATCATCTATTTAAGAATAATTTATTTCCATACTTTTTGTAGTTTTATTTTTATATGAAAAATTCAATTTATTTTTTGATAATGATCACATTTTTTGAAAAATATTATTGACATGATATTTACACAAGCAGAGAATATACCCAACAAAGGTTAGTTTAGATAGAAAGAGGGACTTTTTCTATGCTACTTAGTACATATATACACAGATATGTCCATACGAAAGTATTGAGACTTTTGCGGTTTAATCCGATAAAAGGTCGTTCTTTGATGGCGCATATCCGTCGTACGCGCCATATTATGATGCCATCGCATCGCTCTTGCTTTTCATACTCAGTATTTGCTTCTCAAAACAAACCATCCAACACGGCTCTCTAAACAGAGTTGTTCTCTCTGTTTAGAGAGTCTCCACAGATTAATTTCTGAATATTTTTGTATTGTCTAGAACAGGCAAGAAATATTTTGTGAAATTAACTTAATCTTATTTAATTTAAAATAAAAAATTCTTACTTTAGTTTTTTATATAAAAATCTAGAGCGGGTTGTTTTATTCTAAATAAATCTATTGTGTTATTAATTTTAATAACGCAGGGTAACTTTACGTCAAAAAAATAAATAAAAGGAGTTTATTATGCCAAACTTAAAAATTGCATATAGTCCAAAAGTTGAACAATATTTCTCTACAAATAGAGAATTAGTTGAAATTACTAAAACAGACTTTACTGATGTTGCCGCTATTGTGTTGACAGCAGGAGATGTAGGTGAATACCTTGAACGTATTCAAGCAACAAATTTTGGTATCCCAGTATTTGTTGTTCAAACTGAAGAAGAACAAGTTGATCCGAAATTCTATGATGCTATTTATCATATTCAAGATTTAAATGGTTATGACATTAAGCTTTATAGCCGTCAAATCGAAACTGCAGCAAGACTTTATGAAGAAAAAATGTTACCTCCATTCTTCAAAATGTTAAGTGAATATGTAGAAATGGGTAATATTGCTTTTGACTGTCCGGGACACCAAGGTGGTCAATACTATCGTAAACACCCAGCAGGTCGTTTCCTTTATGACTTCTACGGTGAAAATATTTTCCGTTCAGATATTTGTAATGCTGACGTGAAATTAGGTGACTTGTTAATTCACGAAGGTGCAGCTTGTGATGCACAAAAATATGCGGCTCAAGTATTCAATGCAGATAAAACTTACTTCGTATTAAATGGTACATCTTCTTCAAACAAAGTTGCGTTAAATGCTGTATTAGCTCCGGGCGATTTAGTGTTATTTGACCGTAATAACCACAAATCAAACCACCATGGTGCATTAATTCAAGCGGGTGCAACCCCAATTTACTTAGAAACTGCACGTAACCCATTTGGTTTCATTGGTGGTATCGACAGTCACTGCTTCGAAGAAGATTATTTGAAATCATTAATTAAAGAAGTCGCACCTGAAAAATTAAACCAAAAACGTCCATTCCGTTTAGCAGTTATTCAATTAGGTACTTATGACGGTACAATTTATAACGCACGTCAAGTGGTAGATAAAATTGGTCATCTTTGTGACTACATCTTATTCGACTCTGCATGGGTAGGTTATGAACAATTCATTCCAATGATGAAAGACTGCTCTCCATTATTGCTTGAATTAAATGAAAACGACCCAGGTATTTTAGTGACCCAATCTGTTCATAAACAACAAGCAGGTTTCTCACAAACTTCACAAATTCACAAAAAAGATAAACACATTAAAGGTCAAGATCGTTATGTAAACCACAAACGTTTCAATAACGCCTTTATGTTACATGCGTCAACCAGTCCGTTCTATCCATTATTTGCGGCATTAGATGTGAATGCGAAAATTCAAGGTAGTGAAGCAGGTCGTCGTTTATGGCATGAATGTGTGAAAGTAGGTATCGAAGCACGTAAATTAGTATTAAATCACTGTGAATTAATTCGTCCATTTATTCCAACCACAATTAAAGGTAAAAAATGGCAAGATTATGACACAGAAGAAATTGCAACTAATCTCGAATTCTTCAAATTCCACCCAACAGATACATGGCATAAATTTGAAGGCTATGCTGATGAACAATACTTCGTTGACCCATGTAAATTCTTGCTTACCACTCCAGGTATCAGCTTAGAAACCGGTGAATATGAAAAATTTGGTGTACCAGCAACTATTCTTGCAAACTACTTACGTGAAAACGGTATTATTCCGGAAAAATGTGACTTGAACTCAATCTTATTCTTGCTCACTCCGGCAGAAACCCTCACCAAAATGCAAACTTTGGTTGCTCAAATCGCCTTGTTTGAAAAACACATTAAACAAGACTCTTTATTAAAAGATGTATTGCCAACTGTGTATAAAAACAATGAAGACCGTTACAAAGGCTATACCATCCGTCAATTATGCCAAGAAATGCATGATCTTTATGTAAGCCGCAATGTAAAACAACTTCAAAAAGACCTATTCCGCAAAGCAACATTACCGGAATATGCGTTAAATCCACACGATGCGAATATTGAATTCGTTCGTAACAAAGTTGAACTTGTTCCATTAACAGACATTGTTGGTCGTGTAGCTGCGGAAGGTGCGTTACCTTATCCTCCAGGTGTGTTATGTGTGGTTCCAGGAGAAAGATGGAGTCCAACTGCACAAAAATACTTCCTTGCATTAGAAGAAGGTATCAACACATTACCTGGCTTTGCACCTGAAATCCAAGGGGTTTACTTACAAAAAGACCCTGATGGACGTACTCGTGCATATGGCTATGTTTTAACTGACTATTAATGAAGTGAGGTTATGAGGTTTTTCCTCATAACCCTCTCAGCACAAACAAAAAAAGTGCGGTTAAAAACATCTGATTTTTTGACCGCACTTGTAGGAGTATAAATTATGAGTGCTAAAAGTAATAAAATTGGTGTGGTACAACTCACCATTCTTACCATGGTTAATATGATGGGTTCCGGTATCATTATGTTACCGACCAAATTAGCCGAAATTGGGACTATTTCCATCGTTTCTTGGCTTGTAACAGCCGTTGGTTCAACAGCCTTAGCTTATGCATTCGCACAATGCGGTATGTTTAGTAAAAAATCTGGTGGTATGGGTGGTTATGCGGAATACTCTTTCGGTAAAGCCGGTAACTTCATGGCAAACTACACTTACGGTGTATCATTAGTTATTGCCAATACAGCAATCGCAATTTCTGCTGTGGGTTATGGTTCAGAGTTCCTTGGTGCAACCCTTTCTCCACTTTCTATCGCATTGTGGACCATCTTCACCCTTTGGCTTGCAACCGTTCTTAATTTTGGTGGTGCAAGAATCACTGGTAATATCAGTTCATTCACCATTTGGGGCGTAATTATTCCTGTGGTAGGTATTTCAATCATTGGTTGGAAATGGTTTGATGGTACAATGTATGTAAATTCTTGGAACCCACACAATGTACCTACTTTTGAAGCGATCGGTGTATCTATTTCAATGACATTATGGGCGTTCTTAGGATTAGAATCAGCTTGTGCAAACGCAGATGCTGTTGAAAATCCAGAGAAAAACGTACCAATCGCAGTACTTGGTGGTACTTTAGGGGCAGCGGTAATTTATATCGTTTCAACTAACGTGATCGCAGGTATTGTACCTAACCTTGAACTCGCTAATTCAACAGCGCCATTCGGTTTAGCCTTTGCTCATATGTTTGATGAAACAATCGGTAAAGTTATCATGGGCTTAATGGTGATGTCTTGCTTTGGTTCATTATTAGGCTGGCAGTTCACAATTGCCCAAGTATTTAAATCTTCAGCAGAAGAAGGTTATTTCCCAGCATTCTTCAAAAAAGTTACCAGTAAAGATGCACCAATCGTTGGTATGGTGACCATTACTGCATTACAAACTTTACTTTCTTTGATGACAATTAGTCCATCATTAAATAAACAATTCAATGTGTTGGTGGATTTAGCGGTAGTAACAAACGTTATTCCATACTTGCTCTCAATGGCTGCACTTGCTGTGTTATTGAAAGCGGAAAATGTTGCGCCACAAAAATATAAAACAACCGTCTTTGTTGCCTTTATCGGTTCACTCTATAGTATCTATGCGCTTTATGCAGCAGGTGAACAAGCGATGTTATATGGTTCAATTGTGACCTTTATCGGTTGGACATTGTATGGTTTTGTTTCTTACAAATTTGACCTTAAAAAATCACAAGCAAATTAAAAAAGAGAAGCCTACATCCTCATGTAGGCCTTTCGAGTTGCAATAAACTTAAAGTACAAAAGAGCGGTTGAAAATTAATTTGTTTTTAACCGTTCTTTTTATTTAGGACAATACTCTCAACAAAACAGGCTGAAATTCTGTTTGTTGGCCGAGTTTTCGGGTATAACGCTTAACCATTACAAAGGAAAGTGCGGTCAAAATAAAGATTAAAATCGCACGGATGAGCTCATTTTCACTGATATAGCTAGAAAGTAATGTTGCAACTAATAGAGTGAAAAGCGGCACGATATACATTAACAATGCTGAAAATAACATGGATTTTTCTTCTAGACCGATTTCTACTATTTGACCTGTACGTAGAGGCGTGATAGTTTCTAACGTGAAGATATGTTCACCTCGTTTCCCGTTAAGTTCAGAAAGGGAGGCTGTTCCACAGGCTTCTCTAGCCGAGCAAGCCCCACAAGCACTTTGTGACTGACATTTCACTTTAGCAAGACTGGTTTCCGCATCATAGCTCATTACAACAGCACTTTCTTTTAGCATTGTGCTTCTCCCATATAAATATCAAAGCGGTGGTTTTTGGTTTCACGACTGACATGGGGCGCTTTTTGCGCTAAAAATTCCGCATAATCAGGACGTTTTACCACCACACGTTTACGGGCTAATTGTAGCGCAGGTGTCAAGAGTTCATCGGCATCCAAATCGGCACCAACCAAATGTTGGAATACACGCATTTCTTTTTTGACTAGGGCGGATTTTTGCTTGTGCGGATACATTGGATCCAAATACACCACATCGGCACTCTCGGTTTGCGGATTAAGTTCGGCAATATGATGAACGTCCAATAATTGCATATTTTGCTGCATCATTTCGCCTATTTCTGCATCCTGATAAGCGCGGTTGAGTCCATCCTGTAATAGCAAATACACCACCGGATGGCGCTCCACTAAACGCACTTGGCAACCGATAGAAGCTAAAACAAAAGCATCTCGACCAAGTCCTGCTGTGGCATCAATCACGCTCGGCAATTCTGCACCCTTAATGCCTACAGCTTTGGCAATAGCTTCGCCACGTCCACCACCAAATTTACGACGATGCGCCATCGCACCAGCTACAAAATCCACAAACACATCGCCCAATTTGGGCTCGTCTAGCTTGCGCAAGGCGAGATGGGTTTCCGTTTTCACTAATGCAAGCGGGCTTTCAGTACAATGTTCGATACCAAGAGAGGCACAAAGTGCGGTCAATTCTGACAATGTTCCTACTTCGGCAAGCAGTTGAATTTTTATTTTCTCACCAGCCATACGCCGCTTTCCATATGATCTGTGTAAGGGAATTGATCAAACAGCGCCGCTTTTTCAATGCGGTGGGTTTGGCTTAGGGTCTGCAAATTCTCACAAAGGGTATGTGGGTTGCAGGAAATATATAAAATACGATCGTAATTCTGCACTAGTTTTACCGTGTCTGGGTCAAGTCCTGCTCGTGGTGGATCAACAAAAATCGTATTGCATTGATAGGCTTTTAAATCAATGCCTTTTAAGCGATTAAACTCACGTACGCCATTCATTGCTTGGGTAAACTCTTCTGCCGACATACGGATAATTTGCAGATTATCTATACCATTTTTCACAATATTAAATTGCGCAGCCGCAACGGATGGCTTGGCGATTTCGGTAGCAAGGACTTTACGGAAGTTTTGTGCAAGGGCAATAGAGAAATTGCCGTTACCACAATACAGCTCTAATAAATCACCTTGAGAACCTTGAGTGCAATCAATCGCCCATTCCAACATCTTGCAATTTACAGCTGCATTAGGCTGGGTAAAGCTGTTTTCCACTTGGCGATAAACATAATTGTGACCTTTTACTGGTAATACTTCATCAACACAATCTTGCTCTAAACAGATTTTTTGTTTACTCGCACGACCAATCAGTTGCACATCAAAACCAAGTTGTTGTAATTCACCTTTTAGGTTTGCTGCAGCGCTTTGCCATTCTTCCGTGAGTTGCTTGTGGTAAAGCAGGCTTACAATAATTTTATTGCTAAGTGTGCTCAAATAATCAATTTGAAACAGTTTTTTATGAAGCACTTCCTGCGTTTTTAACAACGGCAATAAGGCTTTCATCATGCGATTGATCAGTTCGCTGGCAATTGGAAACTCGTCCACTCGATAGCGCTGCAAGGTACTTTGATCAAACATGATGTGATAAAAATCGCCTTTATCATGCCAAATACGAAATTCTGCACGCATCCGATAATGGCTGGTTGGCGAATCAAACACGGCTATTTCTGGGGCGTTAAAAGGCTGCAAAAGTGCGGTCAGTTTTTCAGTCTTTTTTTGCAGGAGTTCGGTATATTGGGAAACGGGTAGTTGCATTGATGTTTACGTTTGAATGATAAATATTCCCCAGCCCTTGGCAAGCATGGGGATTGAGTAAAAAAACAAAAGGCAAGCTTCTGCCTGCCTTTTAAAATGTATTATTCGCCAGAATAATCTTCGCCGCCAGAAGCCGCTTCGCTCACATCACCTGATAAGGTGTAAACACGTTTTGTTGTGTTAATGCGAGTACGATATTTATTCCAGGTTTTTTCGAAGAAAGTTTCCGGTGCACGTTCACCACGGCAAAAAGCAACAAATTCTTTTTCTTCTTTTGTCGCTGGCTTGCGCTCGCCTGAATCTAATGCTTTAAACGCTTGACCATATTGCTCTAATACTTGGGATTCTTTGATTGTATAATCACCGTGACGGGAAAATCCGCGTGGGTAGTTTTTGTCGTCAAAAAAACGACGAGTAACACTGAAACTAGCAGCCATAATCATCTCTCTTCTTTATATTTAAAAACGGCAGGCATTAAACCAATTTTTTTTTATTTTTGCAATAAACCTTTCACGGTTTCTACATAATCTTTGACGAAATCATCGTAATTTAAGCCTTCAGGGTTCACACGATATTTGCCATTTACATAGAAATCAGGTACGCCATGTACTTTAAACTGCTCAGCCGCATTCACTTGTTTATTCACTAAACCGTTTACAGCAAAGCTGTTGATGTTGTTATCAAATTGTTCAGCAGTCACGCCGTTATCAATGAAGATTTTACGAATATCGTCCATTGAGCTTAATTTATCTTGCTGTGCGGCTTCAAATAAAGGCGCTTTTACCTTGCTTTCTGCGCCAAGTGCCATCGCTAATGCCCATGCACGAGTGAGATTTTCAGATTGACGACCTAAGAAGTTAACGTGATATTGTTTAAATTCAGTGCCTTTTGGTAAGCTTTCTGCAACTTGTTTTGGAATGTGGTATTCCATTTCAAAGGCATAGCAATGCGGGCAGTAGAAAGAGAAAAATTCAATCACTTCAGGCTGTGCAGAAGCGGTTTGACCCACTTGAACGTATTGTTTACCTTCTTCTAGATTAGCTGCGAATGCGTTAAATGAAAATAAAGCACTGAGTAAAAATAAAAATTTTTTCATTTGTTTTCCTTATTTAATAATTCCGCGCGCTTTTAACAATGCGGTTTTAAAATCTTCTTCATAATCTTTTTTGATGCCTGGGATTGGCTCAAGTTTATCTGTGCCGTGCATTTTTAAATGATAAATAATCACTTCATCAGATAATTCTGCTACGGGTTTATCAAAACCTGCTTCATCAGCAATTTTTTGCAAAATTTGTAACAAGCTAAGATCTGGGTCTTTAGACCAATAAGGTTGTAAAAGTTCCAATACTTCATTTAAACGCTTACATTTCATTGCTATTTCCTTTTAAATGGAGAAAAATAAGGCTAGATCATACTTCAAATAAGGCAATAAGAAAATATGGAATATACAATAAGTGCGGTTATTTTAGCGGGTGGAAAAGCACGGAGAATGAATGGGGCGGATAAAGGCTTGCAGCTTTTACAAAATAAACCATTAATTAGCCATGTGATTGAACGCTTACAACCTCAAGTGATTGATATTTCAATTAATGCTAATCGCCACCATACGGAATATTCACAATGGGGTTTTCCCGTATTTTCAGATGAATTGCCTGATTTTCAGGGGCCGTTGAGCGGTATGTTAACAGCACTCGAAAAAGCTAAAACGGATTTTGTACTTTTTGTGCCTTGTGATAGTCCGTATTTTCCACAAAACTTATTAGAAAAACTAAAAAGTGCGGTTAAAAATGACCGCACTTTAATGGCTTATGCAAAAGATAAAGAGCGTGAACACCCGACATTTTGTTTGATGTCCGTTCAGCTTAAAGAGAAGTTACGTGCTTATTTAAACGAGGGCGAACGTCGCTTATTACAATTTATGAACAAAAATGGCGCGGTTGCTGTCCAATTTGACGAACAAGAAGGACGATTTGTAAATTTTAATACCTTAGAAGATTTACAATAAATTATTTGTTTAACCTTGAATTTTGCAAAAAATTCTCCATTATTGCAGTGTTTACTTTCTATTTTATTGAGGAACTTTATTATGATGCGAATCCTTTTATTTTTAGCTACTAACTTTGCTGTAATGCTTGTGTTAGGGATTATTTTAAATGTGACCGGTATTGCAGGAAATAGTACAGGTGGCATTTTAATTATGGCGATGCTTTTCGGTTTTGCTGGCTCGTTGATTTCATTATTTTTATCAAAAACCATGGCATTGCGCTCTGTGGGCGCGGAGGTAATTACCGAACCTCGTAATCAGGCTGAGCGTTGGTTAGTGGAAACTGTACGTCGTCAAGCACAACAAGCAGGCATCCCAATGCCAGATGTGGCGATTTACCATTCTAATGATGCGAATGCTTTTGCTACGGGTGCGACTAAAAACAATTCTTTAGTGGCGATTAGTACAGGCTTATTAAACTCCATGACGGAAGAGGAAGCTGAAGCAGTATTGGCTCATGAGGTCTCACACATCGCGAACGGTGATATGGTGACAATGACTTTATTACAGGGCGTATTGAATACCTTCGTGATTTTCTTATCTCGCGTAATTGCTAATGTGGTGGCGAGCTCCCGTAATGGTGATGAAGAAAGCCGTAGTTCAGGCATTTACTTCTTAGTCTCAATGGTGTTAGAAATCTTGTTTGGTATTTTAGCGAGCATTATCGCGATGTGGTTCTCGCGCTATCGTGAATATCGTGCAGATGCAGGTTCTGCGCACCTTGTGGGTAAAGAAAAAATGATTGCGGCATTGCAACGTTTACAACAAATTCATGAGCCGCAAGAGATGGAAGGTTCACTTAATGCCTTTATGATTAACGGCAAACGTAGCGAACTCTTTATGAGCCATCCTCCGCTTGAAAAACGTATCGAAGCATTACGTAGTTTATAAAAGATAAAAAAATAAAGGGCTAAATGTAATATTTAGCCCTTTTTATTTGTAGATTATTTAATATCCGCTAAGACTTTAGTGAGTAATTCCCAGTAAGTTTGTACTGTTGAAATTTGGACTTTTTCATCTGGCGAATGCGCATTACGAATAGTTGGCCCCACAGAAATCATATCCATATTCGGATAATGTTCTTTCAATAAGCCACATTCAAGCCCCGCGTGAATCACTTTAATCTCAGGCTCTTTGCCAAGCACTTCTGCATAATGTTTTTTCATTAAGGCTAAAATTGCGGTGTCATTTACCGGTTTCCAACCAGGGTAAGAACCAGAAAATTCAACTGTTGCCCCCGTGAGTTTGGCGAGTGATGTTAGGGTTTCTTCTACATATTCTTTACCACTTTCAATCAATGAGCGAATAAGAATGGTACCTTCGATTTTATCTTCAAGGGTTTTTAATACACCAATACTTAACGAGCTTTCCACAACGTTTTTGATTACATCACTGTTACGAATAACACCGTTTGGTAACACATTCAGCAAATTAATCACTTTTTGGGTGCTTTCAAGCGTGAAAGTTTGTTGTGGATTTTCAACTTGCTCAGCGGTTAAGGTTAAGTTAGGTTCAGCAATAGCGAGCTCTTCTTTCAATAAAACTTCAAAATTTTTAACCGCACTTTTTACACTTTCTACATCATGATTGAAGCAAATGGTTGCAGCGGCTTCACGTGGAATCGCATTACGAATTGAGCCACCACGAATTTCTGCAAGAGCAAAGTGCGGTTGATTTTGTGAAAGTTTTGCCAATAAGCGTGCTAATACTTTAATTGCATTCGCACGAGTGGTGTGAATATCACAACCAGAGTGACCGCCACGTAAACCTTTTAAGTTAATTTGCAAAGTATGGTTGAATGAATTGGTTTCATGGTGAATAGATAGCTCAACATTAGCATTCACTCCACCAGCACAACCAATGTAGATTTCACCAATTTCTTCGGTATCGGTATTAATTAAGATTTCTGATTTTAACCAGTTACGACGAAGATGTACGGCACCATCCATGCCGGTTTCTTCAGTCATGGTGAGCAACACTTCAAGTGGTGGATGTGCAATATCGGTACTTTCCAATACCGCTAAGGTTGAGGCTAAACCAATACCGTTATCCGCGCCAAGTGTGGTACCTTGTGCTTTTACCCAATCACCGTCGATATAAGGACGAATTGGGTCTTGGGTAAAATTATGAGGATTGCCTTCATTCGCTTGCGGCACCATATCTAAATGTGCTTGTAAGACAACAGGTTGGCTGTTTTCCATTCCTGCAGTAGCGGGTTTACGAATTAATACATTGCCGGCTTCATCACGTTCTGCAAAGAATTGTTTTTCTTTTGCCCAGTTGACAATAAAAGTGGCGAGTGCATCTTCATGATGTGAAGGATGTGGAATTGCACAAATTTGATCAAACCATTTCCAAAGTAATTGCGGTTGTAATGTGGTAATTTCTGACATAATGAACTCCTTTTTTCATTAAAATTTTTGCGGAAATCATAGCATAAAACGCCATTTCAGGTTAAAATTCCACAATTTTTTTATTTAGCGACAAAGTTTAAGGTATTTGTTATGAGCGAAAAATATGTTGTGACTTGGGATATGTTCCAAATGCATGCCCGCAAATTAGCGGAACGTTTACTTCCTGCCACTCAGTGGAAAGGTATCATCGCAGTAAGCCGTGGTGGTTTGTTCCCAGCAGCGGTACTTGCTCGCGAATTAAATATTCGTTTTGTAGAAACCGTGTGTATTGCGAGTTATGATCACGATGAACAAGGTGCATTAAAAGTGTTACACCGCGCAGGTGGTGATGGTGAAGGAATGATCGTGGTAGACGATTTGGTAGATACCGGCAATACCGCTCGTGCAATTCGTGAAATGTATCCAAAAGCAAAATTCGTCACAGTATTCGCAAAACCTGCGGGTGCGGAGTTAGTGGATGATTACGTGATTGATATTCCACAAAATACTTGGATTGAACAACCTTGGGATTTAGGTTTAACTTTCGTGCCACCATTGGCAAGAAAATAATAAAACCTAAATATAAAATTTCGTTACGCCGGTGCTTTTATAGTTCCGGCGTAATAATTATGACCAATTTATTTTGATTATGAATAATATGGACGCACAAAAAGCGCTAGAGCGATCTTACGTTTCTTCACTTGAAAACAAAGAGTATGATGAAGCAGTCAAGCTGGCTGAAACGCTTTGCTTACTTGATCCCAATAATCCCGAATACCCTCATAAAATTGCTTACGTTTATTTGCAACAATTAAAATGGGAAGAGGCGATTGAAGCAGAATTAAAAACATTAAAAGTAGATGCACAATATATTCCGGCTTTAGATTTATTGGCACATGCTTATGGTGCCGTAGACGATTGGGAACGTTCAGGCTTTTATGGCAGTTTAGCCCTTGAGATGAAAGATAAAGCCATTCCCGTTCCAACGCAGGAAATGGTTCCTGCGCCTGCGCCTAAAAATGGTAAGCGAATTATTGCATTTTCTTTATTTGGTAATAACTCGAAATATATTGAGCCGGCGATATTAAATACACAAGTATCTCCCATGTTATTCCCTGACTGGGTATGTCGTTTTTATGTAGATGATTCAGTTTCATCTGAAGCGATTCAACGATTAAAAAATAATGGTGCTGAAGTCGTATATGTCACTTCACCTGTGGATAAATGGCCTGGTGCAATGTGGCGTTTTCTTGCAATTAATGATCCCGAAGCAGAGTATGTGATCTTCCGTGATGCTGACTCCGTGGTCTCTCACCGAGAAGCAGAAGCCGTATCAGAATGGATTGAAAGTGGTCGTTCATTCCATACGATGCGTGATTCTGGTTCCCATACAGCACTTATTTTGGCTGGGATGTGGGGGGCAAAAGCTGGCGCGGTGCCTGATATGGAAGCGAGAATTCAACGTTTTATTGATAAGGGTTATGACTCTCGTCATTTTGCTGATCAGGATTTCCTTGCTGAAGACTTGTGGGGCTATATTCGCCAAGATGTATTCTCACATGATAGGGTATTTAATTTCTGTAATGCAAAACCTTTCCCTGGAGAGTTTTACCCTAATTATCAAATTGCGCATTGCGAAGGAGCAAGTAGTTTTGATGCGAAAACCTCTTTTGAAGAAGGGTGCAAAGTAAGATGGACGTTATATTCAAAAATATCGCCTATGGTCAATGTCGATTATTCCTTTATTCGTGTGCCTGAATTTAAAGTTTGCAGCTATGAAACCATAGTAGAGAATGGTAGATTTGAAGCGTCAATACCAAGACGTTATGGATACGCTTTTAAAGAAGGCTTAGCTAGAATAGATATTAAAAAAGCCTAAGTTATCTGTTTTAACTATCAACATAAGGATTATTCATGTCAACTCAACCGCGTTTTGTACATCTTCGTACACACACCGATTTTTCAATGATCGATGGTATCGTGAAAGTGAAACCATTGGTCAAAGCGTGTGCTGCAAACAATATGGTTGCGTTGGCATTAACGGATTTTACCAATTTCTGTGGTGTAGTGCGTTTTTATGGTGAAACCCTTTCTTCGGGGATTAAACCGATTATTGGCGCAGATGTTCATGTTAAAAGCGAGCTATGCGGTGAGGAATTATTCACCCTCACTTTACTTGCCAAGAACAATGAAGGCTATAAAAACATCACATTATTACTTTCAAAAGCCTATCAACGCGGCTATGTGGACTTGCCTTATATCGACCAGGAATGGTTGATTGAACACCGTGAGGGTGTAATTGTTTTATCAGGTGGCACACAAGGCGATATCGCGAAAAAACTCCTCAAAGAAAATATTTCCGAAGCGGAAAGTGCGGTCAGTTTTTATCAAGAATTTTTTCCTGACCATTTTTACCTTTCGCTGTCTAGAACGGGTCGTCCGGATGAAGAGCGTTATATTCAAGCCGCATTAAAATTGGCTGAGGAACATGATTTACCGCTTGTTGCAACTAACGATGTTGTCTTTCTCGCACCTGATGATTTTGAGGCACACGAAATTCGAGTTGCTATTCATGATGGCTATACCCTTGACGATCCGAAACGTCCAAAACGTTATACCGAGCAACAATATTTCCGTTCAGAAGAAGAAATGTGCGACTTATTTGCGGACATTCCTTCTGCACTTGAAAATACGGTATTAATAGCGCAACGCTGTAATGTGACTTTGCGTTTAGGGCAGTATTTCCTTCCAAAATTCCCAACAGGCGATCTGAGTACGGAAGATTATTTGGTGATGAAAGCCAAAGAAGGTTTGGAAGAGCGTTTGGCGTTTTTATTCCCCGATGAAAAAGTGCGGGCAGAAAGACGACCAGAATATGATGAGCGTCTTCAAGTCGAACTCGATGTGATTAACCAAATGGGTTTCCCGGGTTACTTCTTGATCGTTATGGAGTTTATCCAATGGTCAAAAGACAATGATATTCCGGTAGGACCAGGACGTGGCTCTGGTGCGGGTTCATTGGTGGCTTATGCACTCAAAATTACCGATTTGGATCCCCTTGAATTCGATCTTCTTTTTGAGCGTTTCCTCAATCCAGAGCGTGTTTCCATGCCCGATTTCGACGTGGATTTCTGTATGGATGGACGGGATCGTGTTATCGATCATGTAGCAGAAACCTATGGTCGTGGTGCGGTATCACAAATTATTACCTTCGGCACCATGGCGGCCAAAGCGGTAATTCGAGATGTAGGTCGCGTATTAGGCCATCCTTATGGCTTCGTGGATCGTATTTCGAAAATGATTCCACCTGATCCCGGCATGACTTTAGCCAAGGCTTTTGAGGCTGAACCACAGTTACAAGTGGCATATGATTCAGATGAAGAAGTCAAAGCCCTAATTGATATGGCGCGTAAGCTAGAAGGTGTCACGCGAAATGCGGGTAAACACGCGGGTGGTGTGGTGATTTCCCCTTCTTTGATTACAGACTTTGCGCCACTTTATTGCGATAATGAAGGGCTTCATCCAGTTACTCACTTTGATAAAAATGATGTGGAATATGCCGGTTTAGTGAAGTTTGACTTCTTAGGTTTGCGTACACTCACCATTATCAAATGGGCATTAGATATGATTAACGCCCGCCTTGCTCGTGAAGGGAAACCGCCAGTCGATATTGCAGCTATTCCATTGGATGATCCTGAATCCTTTGATTTGCTGAAACGGTCTGAAACGACCGCCGTATTCCAGTTGGAATCGCGCGGAATGAAAGATTTGATTAAACGTCTGCAGCCAGACTGTTTTGAAGATATTATCGCATTGGTGGCGTTATTCCGACCAGGCCCATTACAATCAGGCATGGTAGATAACTTTATTGACCGTAAACACGGTCGCGAGGAAGTGTCTTATCCTGATGCAAACTACCAACATGAAAGCCTTAAACCGATTTTAGAGCCAACTTACGGTATTATTTTGTACCAAGAGCAAGTCATGCAGATTGCTCAGGTGTTAGCGGGTTATACCCTTGGTGGTGCGGACTTATTACGTCGTGCGATGGGTAAGAAAAAGCCGGAAGAAATGGCGAAACAACGTTCTGTATTTAAAGAAGGCGCAGAAAAAAATGGGGTTGATGGCGAGCTTTCCATGAAGATTTTCGACTTAGTGGAAAAATTTGCCGGCTATGGTTTCAATAAATCGCACTCTGCCGCTTATGCGTTAGTATCTTATCAAACCCTTTGGCTGAAAACCCATTTCCCTGCTGAGTTTATGGCAGCAGTAATGACCTCGGAAATGGATAATACGGATAAAATTGTCGGCTTATACGATGAATGTTTACGTATGGGCTTAAAAGTTACCCCACCGGATATTAACGTAGGAAAACATCATTTCAGTGTGAATGAAAATGGTGAAATTGTTTATGGTATCGGTGCCATTAAAGGTGTGGGTGAAGGTCCGATTGATGCATTGATTACCGCTCGTAATGAAGGTGGGATTTTCAGAGACTTATTTGATTTATGTGCTCGCGTTGATTTGAAAAAAATTAACCGCCGTACCTTTGAAAGTCTGATCATGTCGGGCGCATTTGACAAGCTAGGGCCACATCGTGCAGCGTTATCTAAGAATTTAGAAGATGCACTCAAAGCTTCAGATCAACATGCAAAAGATGAGGCTATGGGACAAGCCGATATGTTCGGTGTGCTGACAGAAACGCATGAAGAAGTGGAAAATGCTTATGCTCATACGCTACCTTACACAGAAAAACAAATTCTAGATGGTGAGCGCGAAACCCTTGGTTTGTATTTAAGTAGCCATCCGGTGAGTCGTTATTTAAAAGAGCTTTCTCATTACAGCTCTACGCGATTAAAAGATCTCACGCCAAACCGCCGTGGGCAAATTAGTACGGCTGCCGGTTTGTTGGTGTCAACTCGCTTTGCGACAACGAAAAAAGGTAATCGAATTGGTATCGCAACCATAGATGATCGTTCTGGACGTTTAGATTTAACCCTATTCGGTGAAAGCTTAGACCAATTCGGCGAAAAACTACAAAAAGATACGGTTGTGGTGGTATCTGGCCAAGTGAGTTTTGATGATTTTTCTGGTGGATTAAAAATGTCGGTACGGGATTTGATGACCTTGGATGAGGCACGTTCCCGTTATGCGAAATCTTTGGCTATCAGTTTGTCTGAGGAGCAGATTAGCCCAAGTTTTATCAAGAAACTGAAAGAAATGTTAGAACCTGTTAGTGGCGGCACTTTACCGATTAACGTATATTATCAAAGCGCAAAAGGTCGTGCGTTATTGCGTTTAGGGATTCAATGGTCTATTACACCAACTGATGACATTCTAACAGAATTGGTGAATTTGCTCGGCGAAAATGCGGTAGAGCTAGAATTCGGTTAATATTCCAGTCAAAGTGCGGTCAAAAAATCAGTGTTTTTTTAGCCGCACTTTAGTCGATATAAATAAAGCGAGAGATAAAATGGAAAAAATCATTATTGATGCAGACAGATTTTTACGTACCATTTCACGTATTTCCCACGAAATTATTGAAAAGCACCAAGATTTCGATAATGTGATTTTAGTTGGGGTGAAACGCCGTGGAGCAGAAATTGCCGAATTGATTCAACGTCGCATTGAAGAGTTGAATGGTGTAAGTCTTCCAATGATGGAATTGGATATCACATTTTACCGCGATGACTTAGAGTATGTTGAACCTGAAAATCCAACCCCTGTGTATAGCGGTGCCTCAAGTTATATGAATATTCAGGGTAAAGAAGTCATTTTGATCGATGACGTACTCTTTACGGGTAGAACTATTCGTGCCGCGATGGATGCGTTAACAGATTTTGGTCGAGCTGCTAAAATTGAATTGGTGATTTTAGTGGATCGCGGACACCGTGAATTACCAATTCGGGCAGACTATGTTGGTAAAAATGTGCCGACTTCCCGTGATGAACAAGTTCAGGTGCGTACATTAAAATACGATGGTTGTTATGAAGTGGCATTATTGCCTAAATAACTATCAGCCTATTGTGAACCTTTGATAAAATTGATAATCTAACGAGCATTATCCTATTATTTTTTAAGACAACTAAAATGAAAAAATCAATGTTAAAATCTCTTTTATTTGCCATGATCGGTCTGTTTACTTTTTCTCAAGTTCAAGCAGAAGAACGCGTTGTGGCGACTGTGAATGGTACACCAATTTTACAAAGCCAAGTGAATGCCGTGATGGGCAAGAAAGGTAGCCAACGTGCAGCATTAGATAAGATTATTGATGATATGCTGACTGATAAGGCTATCAAAGAATCAGGTGTAAAAGTAAACCAAGCGGAAGTAAACCGTATCGTAGAAGATATTGCGGCAAAAAATGGTTTAACTTATGGTCAATTCTTAGATGCGTTGGATTATCAAGGCATTTCCTTAAATGCATTTAAACAACAAATCTCTCGTCAAATGTTAATGGCAGGTGTACGTAACCATGCCATTCAAAACAGCGTAGATGTGACTCGTGAGCAAGTGGATGCATTGGGTAAACAAATGCTCGATGAAGCGAAAGCAAAAGGTACCGCACAAAAAGTGATGGGTAAAGAGTATGAGGTTCGCCATATTTTATTAAAATTAAACCCATTACTAAACGATGCACAAGCTAAAGCAGAATTAGAACGTATTCGTAGCGAGATTATTTCTGGCAAAATGACATTTGCTGACGCGGCATTAAAATATTCTAAAGATTATTTATCAGGTGCGAATGGCGGAAGCTTAGGCTATGCTTTCCCAGAAGCTTATGTAGGTCCATTTGCAAAAATGGTTGAAACAACCCCACAAGGTACAATTTCTGCACCGTTTAAATCTGAATTTGGTTGGCATATTCTTGAAGTAACCGGTAGTCGTGATGGCGATAAAACAGAAGATGCCTATCGTCAAAAAGCTTACGAACAAATCGTGAATAGCCAATTACAAGATGCAACCAAAGACTGGGTGAAAGCATTACGTAAAAATGCTGATATTCAATATTTCGATAAGTAACAGAAACCGTTAGAATAAGGGGGCATTTTTGCCCCTTTTGTCGTTTTTATAAAATGAGTGACGCATGAAAAAATTTTTTGTCTTTTTACTGATTCTTTTGCTAATTCTTGGCGGTGTTGGTTTTTGGGGTTATCAAAAACTAACGGAGTTTGTTCATACGCCGGTGAATGTCACGCAAGATCAATTGCTTACAATTGAGCGAGGCACTACTGGCAGTAAACTCGCCGCTTTATTAGAGCAAGAAAAAATTCTTGAACATGCCGATTTATTGCCTTGGTTATTGAAATTACAACCTCAGCTCAACAAAGTGAAAGCGGGGACTTATTCTTTAACGGGCGTGAAAACGTTGCAAGATTTATTGGATATGCTCAATTCCGGCAAGGAAGCTCAATTTAGCGTGAAGTTTATTGAAGGGAAAACGTTCAAGGAATGGCGTAAAAACCTTGAAAGCGCACCGCACTTAAAACAAACCTTGCAAGGTAAAACGGATAAAGAGATCATGGTGTTATTAGATATTCCTGCCGTTGCAAAAGCCGTTTTCGAATGGAATAACATGGAGGGGTGGTTGTATCCAGATACCTATAATTACACCCCAAACTCGACGGATCTTGAATTATTAAAACGTTCAGCTACTCGCTTGCAAAAAGCTTTGGATAAAGCGTGGAGTGAACGGGATGAAAATCTTCCATTAGCGGATCCTTATCAGATGCTCATTTTGGCTTCTATCGTAGAGAAAGAAACAGGAATTGCGGCGGAGCGCCCACAAGTGGCTTCCGTATTTATTAATCGTTTAAAAGCCAATATGAAACTGCAAACTGACCCAACCGTGATTTATGGAATGGGTGAGAGTTATACCGGCAATATTCGTAAGAAAGATTTGGAAACGATGACCCCGTACAATACCTATATGATTGAGGGGTTACCGCCGACACCAATTGCGATGGTGAGTGAGAGCGCTTTGCAGGCTGTGGCTCATCCAGCAAAAACAGACTTTTATTATTTTGTAGCCGATGGAAGTGGCGGTCATAAATTTACTCGTAATCTGAATGAGCATAATAAAGCAGTGCAAGAATATTTACGTTGGTATCGTAGCCAACAAAAAGGAGCCAACTAATGCAAGGCAAATTTATCGTCATTGAAGGGCTGGAAGGTGCAGGTAAAAGTACCGCCATGCAAACGGTGGTGGATACATTAAAATCTCTTGGTGTAAATGATATCGTGTTTACTCGTGAGCCGGGCGGTACTCCGCTAGCAGAAAAATTGCGCCATTTAATTAAACATGAAACAGAAGAGCCTGTTATGGATAAAGCGGAATTATTGATGCTTTATGCGGCACGAATCCAATTGGTAGAAAATGTGATTAAGCCAGCATTGGCAGAAGGAAAAATTGTGCTTGGCGATCGCCATGATATGTCTTCACAGGCCTACCAAGGAGGCGGGCGTCAGTTTGACCAAACGCTGATGGCGAATTTAAAAAATATGGTATTAGGCGATTTTGAGCCTGATTTTGTACTGTATTTAGACATTGATCCTGCAGAAGGGCTTGCACGTGCTAGAGGACGAGGCGAATTAGACCGTATTGAACAACAAGGGCTTGATTTCTTCCATCGTACTCGTCAACGTTATTTGGAATTGGTGCAAAACAACCCGAAAGCCGCCATTATTAATGCGGGCCAGCCTTTGGCACAAGTACAAGCAGACATACAAAGTGCGGTCAAAAATTGGTGGGTTTCACAAACAAGATGAGCGAACTTTATCCTTGGTTAGTGCCTACTTATCAAAAAATTAGCCAAACTTTTAGCGAAGGTTTGGGGCATCATGCGTTGTTAATTAAAGCCGATCAAGGGCTAGGGGCAGAACGTTTATTTGATGCTTTGACACAACGCATTATGTGTCAAGCACCAGATAATGCACCTTGTGGCCATTGCCATGCTTGCTACTTAATGACAGCACAAAGCCACCCAGATTTTCATGTTTTAGCCTCTCAAGAAGGCAAAGACATTGGGGTTGATCAGGTACGGGCGATTAATGAAGTTGTCAGCCAACACGCGCAACAAAACGGCAATAAATTAGTGTATATCCAAGATGCGGAGCGTCTTACAGAAGCGGCAGCGAATGCATTGCTCAAAACTTTGGAAGAGCCACGTCCGAACACGTATTTCTTAGTGCAAACAGAACCTTCCTCTTCATTGTTAGCGACTATTTACAGCCGTTGCCAAGTGTGGAACCTGCCTTTGCCAACAGAGGCGGAAGCCCTAAATTGGCTTTCTTCTCAATTTCAGGCAGAAACATCAGAATTATTGACCGCACTTGCGATGAATTTGGGGCGACCACTGTTAGCACTAGAAACACTTCAGCAAGGATTAATTGAACAACGGAAGAATTTTCTACGCCAATTTTGGCTGTTTTATCGTCGTCGTTCGCCTTTGGAAATTTTGCCTTTCTTTGAAAAAGAACACACCGTACAGCAAGTGGATTGGATTTTAGCGTTTTTAAGCGATGCTATTAAATACAAACTCGAAATACAAAGTGGCTGGCAAACACTTGATCTTAAAACAGGTGTAACTCAATTTGCAGACGAGCAAACTGCGCTTGGGTTATTAACCGCAAATAAAATTATGCAAAAAGTACGCTCGGATTTACTCACTATCAACGGCGTTAATACAGAATTAATGTTACTAGATGGTTTGACGAAGTTAATTACCGACGTATTTAAGGACTAAATAAATTATGTTTATCGTAGATTCCCATTGCCATTTAGATGCATTGGATTATGAAAATTTACACAAAGATATTGCTGATGTAGTAGCCAAAGCCCAAGCACGAGATGTGAAGCATTTACTCGCCATTGGTGTGACATTAAGCCGTTTTGAAAAAGCTTATCCTGAGTTAGCAAAATTTCCTAATGTGTCTTTGGCTTGTGGTGTGCATCCCTTAGATCTTGAAGAAGAACCTTACGATGCCGAGCGTTTACTGCGTTTGGCACAAGATAAAAAAGTGATCGCAATTGGCGAAATCGGTTTGGACTATTATTACAGCGCGGATAATAAAGCGTTGCAGCAAACGGTTTTTGCTGACCAAATCAGCGTTGCTAATGAGGTAGATAAGCCAGTAATTATTCATACGCGTTCAGCGCCAGAAGATACCATCGCCATGTTGCGTGAGCATCATGCTGAAAAGTGCGGTGGATTAATTCATTGTTTTACGGAAACCTTAGACTTTGCGAAAAAGGCACTTGATTTAGGTTTTTATATTTCTTGTTCGGGCATTATTACCTTTAAAAATGCGGAAAGTATTCGCGAAGCCATTCGTTATGTACCGGCAGATCGTTTATTAGTTGAAACGGATTCGCCTTACTTAGCGCCTGTGCCTTATCGTGGTAAAGAGAACCAACCTGCCTATACACGTGAAGTTTGCGAGTATGTGGCAGCGTTAAAAGGGCTATCAGTAGAAGAATTTGCGCAAATTAGTACACAAAACTTCGAGCGTTTATTTAAAATTAATGTACAATAAATCATCGATTTAAATGAGAGAGTGTTATGCGTAAGTTTTTTAAGTACTTTTTATTTTTAGTGGTCTTTGTTTTCCACGGCTTTATGTTTGCTGTGGTGGACTACGTTTTCCCACACTATGATGTGACGCGAGTAACGGGTGTGGAAGTGAAACGTGTGGATAAAGATGGCCCGATTACAAAATCGAATCCGGCTGATGGTCCTACGCGTGATGTGTATTTTATTAATACACAAAATGATGATGGCAAAATCATGGTATATCGTAATGAAGATACCCGTTGGGGTTTTCCATTCTATTTCAAATTTGGTTCAGCTAACTTACAGGCTCAAGCTCAAGCCTTTGGTAATGAAAATAAATTAGTACAAATCAAGTATTACGGTTGGCGTATGACGATGTTTGATGAATATCGTAATGCGGTTTCGGTGAAGGAAATCAGCGACGATATCACACCAAGCCATCCAATTTTATCTTGGGTATTCTATGCATTCCTATTAGTTACCCTTTTCCTTTCAGTACAATTTGTACGCGGCTGGTTCGACAGCGAAAATTAGCGTTTCTCAAATGGGGCGTCATAGAACGCCCTAACAATTTAATAATAACATTTCTAACCTAAAAACCAGCGGTAAATTGACCGCACTTTAAAACCAATAAAGAGAACATTATGAGTTTATCTGCAGCGATTTTAATTTTAATCGTATTAATTATTATCAGTGCAATCTTGTCATCAGCCGAGATTTCTCTCGCGGGTGCAAGACGCATTAAACTACAAACGTTAGCCAATGAAGGCAATATCCAAGCAGAAAAAGTCTTAAAATTACAGGAGCAGCCAGGACGCTTTATTACGGTGGTCCAAATTGGACTCAATATGGTTGCCGTACTTGGTGGGGTGATTGGTGAAGCAACCATTAGTCTTCACTTACAGAGTTTTTTACATGAATACACCACGGCAGAATGGGTTGAGCCAGCCTCCTCTTGGATTGCTTTTTTCATGGTAACCATAACATTTGTTTTATTAGCCGATTTAATTCCGAAACGTCTCGCACTGATTAATCCTGAAGGTGTTGCGCTGCGGACTATTGGCATTATGCAAGCCTTTATTTTCTTATTGAAACCCATTGTATGGTTTTTTGATGGTCTTTCTAATATCTTCTTCCATTTAATGGGTGTACCTACTAAACGTGAAGATAACATGACGCCAGAAGACATTGTGGCGATCGTAGAAGCGGGAGCCGAAGCGGGGGTGTTAAAAACACAAGAGCATTATTTGATTGAAAATATCTTTGAAATGCAAGAACGCACCGTCTCTTCAACCATGACAACACGTGAAAATATCGTGTTTTTAGACCGCACTTTCACCCGTCAGGAAGTGTTGAATACCTTATCGGCAGACTCTCATTCTAAATTAGTGATCTGTGATAATGGTTTGGATAAGATTTTAGGTTATGTGGAATCACATACCTTATTAACACTCTATCTTCAACAAGAAGTAGTGGATTTAACGGATAGCCGTTTATTGCGTAAAGCATTATTTATTCCTGATACGTTGTCGTTATACGAAGTATTGGAATTGTTTAAATCTACGGGTGAAGATTTTGCCATTATCGTCAATGAGTATGCACTTGTGATGGGTTTAATTACCTTAAACGATGTGATGAGTATTGTGATGGGCGAATTGGTTTCTAACGAAGAAGAACAAATCGTTAGCCGTGATGAAAACTCTTGGTTGATTGATGGTGCAACGCCACTTGAAGATGTGATGCGTGCTTTAGATATTGAATCTTTCCCAGATGAAGAAAACTATGAAACCATCAGTGGCTTTATGATGTATATGCTACGCAAAATCCCGAAAAAAACTGATTTTGTGTTATACGATAAATATAAATTTGAAGTCATCGATACCGAAAACTTCAAAATTGATCAAATTTTAGTTTCGATTGTCAAAGACAGCGGAGTGAGCAAAGAATCAGCGTAGTGCTAGGCGTTTCCTTGCTTAATCCCCCATTCTAAGTATAATTAACGGCGGTTTTAACCGCCTATAAATAAGGAAAATTTAATGTTTAAAAAAATCTCGGTATTCTTTGTGGCAGTAATGCTTGCAGGTTGTTCTTCGATTTCAGATATGACCTCTTACATTCCGTTTATGGGTAAAGACAAAAAGGTCATTGATTTAGATAAAGATAAAATCGACCAAAAATCTTATGCGGCAGCTTATGAAGCCACTGTGGCAACCTATAAAGATCGTGTAACAAAAAATTTCTTTGTAGATAATTTTGCAAGTGGTGCAAATGACTGGTATCTCGGTCGTATTGTTGTGCCAATCAAACAAATTCAAGATAAACTCTACACAGGTGGTCATGATTCTGATGTGTATGCTTACTACAGTGGTGTGTTGCATGCAGAAGCATTACAAACCAACTTCAGTCGCTTAAGCGCGAATTGTTGGCAAAAAGTGGATTCACCAAGTGTGACACAAGGGATCTACGATGCAATGCGTGATTTGCAAAAAGGCAAAGAGCGCGGTGAAAATGACGCTTACATTTCCCAAGGTAGCGAGATGCTACTCAAAGCCTGTACCGGCCAATAATCAATTTGAGCTGTTGATGAGCGATCTCATCAGCAGCTTTTCTTTTTTTAAATCATCAATGTGAAGGAGCAAGAATGTTAGAACTTTCGGAAAGCAACATTCATTTAAATGCTACGGCAACAAATAAGCTGCAAGCTATTGAAATGGCTGCAAGTGCGTTAGAGCAAGCTGGCAATGTTGAACAAGGCTATTTGCAAGGCATGCTTGGACGTGAACAACAAACCTCCACTTTTTTAGGCAATGGGATTGCGATTCCACACGGTACATTAGAAACTCGTTCGATGGTGAAAAAAACCGGTGTGCAAGTTTTCCAATTCCCACAAGGTATTGAGTGGGGAGAAGACAATATTGCTTATGTTGTGATTGGTATTGCGGCCCGTTCTGATGAACATCTTGCTTTACTTCGTCAATTAACGCATGTTTTAGGTGATGAAGAGACTGCAGCACAGTTAGCGACATTAACAGATGTTGAAAAATTCCGTGCTATTTTGTTAGGCGAAAGTGATGCTTTTAGCATGACTGAAGAAACATTAAGTTTAGATATTGAAACCCAAAGTTTGCTCACACTTACTGCTATCAATGCAGGCAAATTACAACAGCAAAGTGCGGTTGAAAATAGCTTTGTTTCTGAAGTGGTCTCCAATTCTGCTCTGCCACTTGGCAAAGGTTTATGGGTAACCGATGCCGTATCAGGTAACGTGAAAAATGCGTTGGCATTCAGTCGTGCGAAAACCATTTTTAATCATAATGGCAAAGCGGTGAAAGGTGTGTTGACGATTTCGGCTGTCAGTGACCAAATCAATGAGACATTAGCGCGTTTATTGGATGATGAAGTACAAAATATTTTATTAAGTGGTAATACGCAGCAAATTTTGACCGCACTTAATGGCGGTAAAGTGCCGGCTTCGCCAGCTACTCAATCTGAAGACCAAATCGCGACAGGTGCAGTGATTGGTACCTTTACTATTCGTAATGAACATGGCTTACATGCTCGCCCAAGTGCAGTGCTTGTTAATGAAGTGAAAAAATTCGCCTCCAAGATTACCGTACAAAATCTTACTCGAGAAACCGCACCGGTTAGTGCAAAAAGTTTAATGAAAATTGTGGCATTAGGTGTCACTCAAGGTCATCGCTTACGTTTTGTTGCAGAAGGGGATGATGCGAAGCAAGCCATTGAAGCCTTAGGTAAGATTATTGCGAGTGGACTTGGCGAAAGTGTATCAGCTGTGCCACCGGCTGAACCGGATACCATTGAAGTCAGCAGTGAGCACGCACCACAAATTCACGAAGACAAAACAGGTTTACCAGCCGATGCCATTGAAGCCGTATTTATGATTCGTAATGAACACGGTTTACATGCTCGTCCAAGTGCGGTGCTTGTTAATGAAGTGAAAAAATACAATGCATCTGTTGCGGTACAAAACTTAGATCGTGACACCCAATTAGTCAGTGCGAAAAGTCTGATGAAAATTGTGGCGCTCGGTGTCGTGAAAGGTCACCGCTTACGTTTTGTGGCGAGCGGTGAAGAAGCTCAACAAGCGATTGACGGTATTGGTGCAGTCATTGAAAGCGGTTTAGGTGAAGGTAAGGAGTAAGTGATGGCAAAAGTAGCAACAATTACCTTAAATGCCGCTTACGATTTAGTCGGACGTTTACCGCGTATTGAAATCGGCGAAGTGAATACCGTAGAAACCCTTGGTCTTTTCCCTGCAGGCAAAGGCATCAATGTCGCTAAGGTATTAAAAGATTTGAGAGTAGATGTAGCGGTTGGTGGCTTCTTAGGTGAAGACAATGTTGGTGATTTCGAAACGCTATTTAAAAAACAAGGCTTAGAAGACAAATTTCATCGCGTAGCAGGTAAAACTCGCATTAACGTAAAAATTACGGAAACCGAAGCCGATGTGACAGACCTAAATTTCTTAGGTTATCAAATCACCCCAGAAGCTTGGCAGCAATTTACAGCAGATTCATTAGCGTATTGCCAAAACTTTGATATTGTTGCGGTATGTGGCAGTTTACCGCGTGGTGTCAGTCCTGAATTATTCGCGGATTGGCTTAATCAGTTGCATCAAGCCGGTGTTAAAGTCGTATTAGATAGCAGTAATGCGGCACTCACAGCAGGTTTGAAAGCCTATCCTTGGTTGGTAAAACCAAATCATCGCGAATTAGAAGCGTGGATTGGTCATCCGTTAAATTCTCTTGATGAAATTATTGCGGCAGCTAAAAAACTTAAAGCAGAAGGCATTGCTAATGTGATTATTTCGATGGGCGCGAATGGTTCTTTATGGCTGAGTGATCAAGCTGTTATTCAAGCTCAACCACCTAAATGTGAAAACGTGGTGAGCACCGTAGGAGCGGGTGATTCTATGGTGGCTGGCTTAATTTACGGTATTGAAAAAGGCTTGTCTCAAGCGGAAACTTTAGCGTTTGCAAGTGCTGTTTCAGCCTTTGCGGTTTCGCAAAGTAACGTAGGGGTGAGCGATATCGCCTTGCTTGAGCCAATTCTGGCGAATGTCAAAATTTCTGTGATTGAAGGATAATGTAATGAATTTGTTTTTAACTCAATCTCCGCAAATTGGTGCGGCAAAAGCCTATTTACTTCGCCAAGCATTAAGCATGGCAGCGAAAAAAAACAATCATACTGTGGTTGAGCAAGCCAAAGAGGCAGATTTAGTGATTGTTTTCGGATCTACTTTGCCAAACTCTGCTGAACTTGTGGGCAAGAAAGTCTTTTTAGCCAACGAAGATACGGCAATTGCATCACCTGAAGTAACGCTGACGAATGCACTTAATCAAGCAGTGGACTATGTTCAACCCGCTCAAAGTGGGGTTGGATTTGGCGGTGTTTCTGGTGTCAAAAATATTGTCGCGGTGACAGCTTGCCCGACGGGGGTTGCACATACCTTTATGTCTGCTGAAGCCATTGAAACCTATGCAAAAAAACAAGGTTGGCAGGTAAAAGTCGAAACACGTGGTCAAGTGGGCGCAGGTAATGAAATTACTCCTGAAGAAGTTGCTGCAGCAGATTTAGTCTTTGTTGCAGCCGATATTGATGTGCCGTTAGATAAGTTCCAAGGAAAACCGATGTATCGTACTTCGACCGGTTTAGCGTTAAAGAAAACCGCACAGGAATTCGACAAGGCATTTAAAGAAGCGAAAATTTACGAAGGTGGCGCAGCAAAATCTTCTGCGAAATCAGAAGAAAGCGGCGAGAAAAAAGGTGTTTATAAACATTTGATGACCGGTGTGTCGCACATGCTGCCGTTGGTGGTTGCCGGTGGTTTGCTAATCGCGATTTCCTTTATGTTTGGTATCGAAGCCTTCAAAGATGAAACGATTTTCCATGGCATTCCAAAAGCTTTAATGGATATCGGCGGTGGTGCCGCATTCCATTTGATGATTGCAGTATTTGCTGGCTATGTAGCCTTTTCTATCGCAGACCGTCCGGGGCTTGCGGTAGGTCTTATTGGCGGCATGTTAGCCACCACAGCGGGCGCTGGGATTTTAGGTGGGATTATCGCGGGTTTCTTAGCGGGTTATGTGGTGAAAGGATTAAATGCAACCATTAAATTGCCGGCGAGTTTAACCTCCTTGAAACCGATTTTAATTCTCCCGCTCTTTGGTACCTTGATTGTTGGCCTTGCCATGATTTATGTGATTAACCCACCGGTTTCACAAATTATGACGACCTTAAGTGATTGGTTAAAATCCATGGGGGAAGTCAATGCGATGGTCTTAGGTGCGATTATCGGTGCCATGATGTGTATTGATATGGGTGGTCCAGTAAACAAAGCAGCTTATACGTTCTCTGTGGGAATGTTGGCCTCTCAAGTTCACACCCCAATGGCCGCTGCTATGGCAGCCGGTATGGTGCCACCAATTGGGATGGCGATTGCAACTTGGATTGCACGCAGTAAATTTACCAGCAATCAACGTGATGCAGGTAAAGCTTCTTTTGTCTTAGGCTTATGCTTTATCTCTGAAGGGGCATTACCGTTTGTAGCTGCTGATCCATTACGTGTGATTATTAGTTCGGTTATTGGTGGTGCAACTGCCGGTGCGATTTCAATGGCATTAAATATTTCACTACAAGCACCACATGGTGGTTTATTTGTGATTCCGTTTGTTTCTGAGCCATTACTCTACTTAGGTGCAATTGCAACGGGGGCATTATTAACCGGTGTGGTTTACGCGGTGATTAAACCGAAGGCGACAGAATAGCCAATTCTTTGATTAAAAAAGTGCGGTAATTTTTAACCGCACTTTTCATTTATCAGGTATAATTACAATGATTTAGGGAGAAATTATGGATAAATACAATAAACTCCGCATTGAATGGGATTGTCGTCGAGGTATGCTTGAGTTGGATAAAATCATCATGCCTTTTTATAAAGCGCATTTTGACCAACTGACTGACGACAAAAAAGATATTTTTATTCGTTTACTCGCTGCCACGGATTTACAGCTTTTTTCGTGGTTTTTTAATGGCAGTCAATCAGACGATGCCGAAGTGCAAGCGATGGTTGAATATATCCAAGATGTGCAGAAAACGAATGTCCGTTAATTTTTTTGAAATTTTTTATACATAAGGAACTTTTCAATTTTAACTCTGTCTGATAAAGCAACAATAGCTTGCTGTCTTGAATATATGAAGGCGTGTTAGACGTAGCATAGGAGATATATGGCTGAACAGCTAACAGATCAGGCTTTGGTAGAAAGAGTGCAGCAAGGCGATAAAAAAGCCTTTAATTTATTGGTTTCTCGTTATCAAAATAAAGTAGCCGGACTTTTAACCCGCTACATTTCTCATAACGACATTCCAGATGTTGTACAAGAATCCTTTATTAAGGCCTATCGTTCTATTGAATCCTTTCGGGGCGATAGTGCATTCTACACTTGGCTATATCGAATTGCCGTTAATACGGCAAAGAATTACTTAACGGCACAGGGGCGCCGTCCACCGAGCGAAGATATTTTGGCTGAAGATGCCGAAAGCTACGATGTGGGAACTCATCTACGTGATGTAGATACCCCTGAAAATGAAATGTTATCTAGCGAATTGGAAAAAGTGGTGTTTGATACTATTCACAGTTTGCCAGAAGATTTAAGAACCGCGATTACCCTACGTGAGCTTGAAGGGTTAAGCTACGAAGAAATCGCAGAAATAATGGATTGCCCAGTAGGCACTGTACGTTCTCGCATTTTCCGTGCTCGGGAAGTGATTGAGAACAAAATACAACCGCTTATGCAACGTTAAAATAAAGTCGGAGTTTATAAAATGCAAAAAGAGTTACTTTCAGCCTATATGGATGGAGAAGAAGTCAGTGCCGAGTTGACGGAACAACTTTGTCAGGATAAAGATTCACAAGAATCTTGGGCGGCGTATCACACAGTGAGAGCAGTTATGCGTAAAGAGTCACCAGTATTATTGGGTGCTGATTTTACCGCGAAAATGGCTGATTTAATTGAATTAGAAGAAGTAAAACACGTTGAGATTACTGTTTCTCAACCAACACCAGAAGAAGCAGACAGCTTACCATTCGTGCAAAAATTAAAAGCATTCTTTGCACCAATGACACAAATTGCGGTGGCTGCAGGTGTGTGTTTAGTGGCAGTAGTAGGTGTGCAATCATTTAATGCGAAAAGCACCTCGGTTACACCAGAAAACCCTGTTTTACAAACCTTACCATTTAACAGTTCAGTTCAAGAAGTAAGTTACAACGCTCCGACCAAAGATGTAGCGACTTCGGAACAGGTTGAGCAAAAAAATCGCCGTATTGGTACGATGTTACAAAACTATGAATTACAGCGTCGTATGCATGCAGATAGCTTAAATGTGGGTAGCAACCAAGCGAAATAATTACAGCAATTAATCGATAATTCACCACCTTAGGCGTGGTGAATTTTTTTATGGATCAATTGATTTATTTATGAAAAAAACGTTTCTCAAATTAACCGCACTTTTAGGCTTATTCTTGTTGCCTTTCACGGCATTTGCAGAAGAGCCAATTCAGTCATTAAATAAAATGTCGCAAGCCATGCGAGATTTAAATTATGAGATTGCTTTTGTGCAAACGACACCAACAAATATGGACTCGTTCCGCTATCGCCATATTAAGCAAGGGCAAAAAGTGTATGCACAGTTGGTGACATTAGATGGTGAGCAACAAGAGATCATCCAGCGCGGTAATTTAGTCAGCTATTTCCAGCCAGGGTCACGCGCTTTCACGATTAACAGTGGTGAGATTGTGGATGCACTTCCTGCAGTCATTCGTACTGATTTTAGCAAGCTGAGCCAGAATTATGATTTTATTAAGCTTGGAAAAGACCGAATTGCAGGCCGATTTGTCGATACCATTCGTATTGTGCCAAAAGATGATTTTCGCTATCAATACCTCGTTTTCTTAGATGAAGAAAATAGTTTGTTATTGCGTGGCGATATGCTTGATCGTGAAGGCAAGTTATTGGATCAATTCCGCGTGGTGACGTTATATATCGATGATCGTCTACGTGGTTTAACCGATTACCTTAATAAAGTCTCGGTGCCGCCACTTTTAAGTGAAGGGAAACAGGAATCATCGCTTTCAATCAATTGGAAAACCGATTGGTTACCACAAGGTTTTGATTTAATTCGTCAAAATCAAGATGTGATGGATGGTGAAGTGATTGAAAATGCGTTATTTAGTGATGGTCTTTTCACTTTTACGCTTTATGTTAACAAAGCTGATAGTACTGATGCAAAAGAAAACACGTGGAAACAAGGGGCTTACACGATTTACAGTGAAGTCATGGGCAATAAAGAAATAACCTTTATCGGGCAGCTTCCAATTGCCGCAGCGAAACGAATTGTGCAAGGCGTAACATTCCTAAAATAATTCAATAGCAGTGAGAAAGTTGCTATTTTGTTTCCCCTTGCTATACTCTCTCCACCTAATGGATTTTCATAGCTAAACCCCGTCCTGCGGGGTTTTGTTTTATCAAGTGCGGTCATTTTTCTTAAGGTTTTTACAATGAATAATCCCCTTCCTCTTCTTGGCATCACAGGTTACAGCGGTAGTGGCAAAACCACATTGCTGGAAAAATTGCTTCCTCAATTAATTAAAAAAGGCCTACGTGTTTCAGTGATTAAACACAGCCATCACAACGCTCATGTGGATAAAAAAGGAAAAGACAGTTGGCGCATGAAAGAGGCAGGTTCCGCGCAAGTTATCATGGCTTGTGATAATCGCTGGGCATTGATGACAGAAACCCCTCAAGAGCCGGTTTCATTAACCTATTTAAGCCAACAATTTGATTGTCATTTAACGGATTTAGTTTTGGTGGAAGGATTTAAACAAGAACCTATTCCAAAGATTCTATTGCATCGACAAGAGATGACAAAACCGTTGCCGGAATTAGATGAAAACGTGTTGGCTTTAGCAACAGATTATTCGCTTGAAACTGACCGCACTTTATTAGATATTAATCATATTGAACAGATCGCTGAGTTTATTTATCAATGGTGGAAAAAGACACAGTAATAGAACGTCAGCATTATAAAGGGCTGGCTTGGGTGGCTTCCATGGCTTTGTTTATGCAAAGCTTGGATGCGACTATTTTAAATACTGCCTTACCCACCATTGCAACAGATCTGCAAACCCCTGTCTTTGAAATGCAAATGGCGATTATCGCCTATTCTCTTGCCGTTGCCTTATTTATTCCTTTAACCGCTTGGGCTGCCGCTAAATTTGGTACGCTTACGGTTTTCCGCTCAGCTGTTTTTACCTTTGTATTCGGTTCAGTAGCTTGTGCGATGGCAACGTCTCTCGAGGCCCTTGTGCTTGCACGGATTCTCCAAGGTATTGGCGGAGCATTTATGATGCCTGTCGCTCGCCTTGCGATTATTCAAACCGTACCGAAAAATCAATTAATTAACGCCTGGAATTTAATGGCTACAGCAGGACTCATCGGCCCGATTCTTGGTCCGATTTTAGGTGGTTGGCTTGTTGTGCATACGTCATGGCATTGGATTTTCTTAATCAATATTCCTATCGGCATGTTAGGCTTCTGGGCTGCCGCTAAAGTGATGGGAAATCATAAGGGCAATGCGAGTAAGTTAGACTGGACAGGCTTTTTACTCTTTGCATTTGGTTTAGTCGGTTTAACGCTCGGACTTGATTTACTGGGCGAAAGTCATCGTGACAACATGACTACATATAGTGCATTGTCGATTGGTATTGCATTATTGGTGGCCTATTATTTTTATGCAAAAGGTAATGAACGTGCCATTTTGCCTTTATCTCTTTTCAATACAAGAACATTTCGATTAGGCATTGCAGCCAATATCTTTATCCGTCTTTCTGGTTCGGCTGTGCCATTCTTATTGCCATTAATGTTCCAACTTTCTTTTGGCTATTCAGCTGAAGAGTCAGGCTGGTTGCTTGCACCCATTGCGCTAATGTCTGTCGTATTTAAACGTTTTATTGGGCACATCTTAAATATTTTAGGTTATAAAACCACGTTAATTTTATCGTCACTTTTAATGGCAGGCTCAACGGTTTCCATGTCATGGCTTGATACCTCATCATCAACGACGTGGATTATATGTAATCTGATGTGGTATGGTGCCTGTATGTCGATGATTTTTACCTCAATTAATACACTTACCGTTGGCGATCTATCACAGGCACAAAGTGGTGTAGGCTCAACGGTGCTGAGCATTGTGCAACAAGTGGGTATCGGATTTGGTATCGCTGTAGCATCGATTATTTTGACGTTATATCGTCAATTTATGGGTAATGAAGGTGAAGCGTTACAACATGCTTTCAGTTATACATTTCTGACCACTTCTGTTTTTGCGATCGCACTTGTTTGGATATTGAGTTATTTACGTAAAACAGACGGGGATCATTTGCGGAAAAAACGCTGATATTGAATGTCTTAGTTTAATTAGTTATAAGAAAGATCTTTTTCTTATTTCGTAAAAGTTTGATTTGCTTATATCTTAGGTAAAATTTTATATTCATGTTTGGGTGTTTTGCCCGATTAAAGAAGGAAAACTTATGAAATTAAAAGCGACCTTAACTCTTATTGCAGCGAGTTTGTTTTTAGCTGCTTGTGATCAATCTGGTTCTGCTGCAAAAGAAAGTGCGAAAGCGGAAACAGCAAAACCTTCAGGCAATAACACGTTTGTGTACTGTACGGCGAAAGCGCCACTTGGCTTTAGCCCGGCATTGGTAATGGAAGGTACATCTTACAATGCGAGTTCGCAACAAGTGTATAACCGCTTGGTTGAATTCAAAAAAGGTTCAACTGACCTTGAGCCAGCCTTGGCTGAAAGCTGGGAGATCAGTGACGATGGTTTAACTTACACGTTCCATTTGCGTAAAGGGGTGAAATTCCATACGACAAAAGAATTTACGCCAACACGTGATTTTAATGCGGATGATGTGATCTTTTCTTTCCAACGTCAGTTAGATCCTAACCACCCTTATCACAACGTATCGAAAGGGACTTATCCGTATTTCAAAGCGATGAAATTCCCAGATTTATTAAAATCAGTTGAGAAAGTGGATGACAACACCGTTCGTATCACCTTGAATAAAAAAGATGCGACTTTCTTAGCAAGCTTGGGTATGGACTTTATCTCTATTTACTCAGCTGAATATGCAGATGCGATGTTGAAAGCGGGTAAACCAGAAACTATCGATAACAAACCGGTAGGTACAGGTCCGTTTATTTTTGTGGATTACAAAACTGACCAAGCGGCACAATACGTAGCAAATGAAACCTATTGGAAAGGTCGTACACCGCTTGATCGTTTGGTGATCAGTATCGTACCCGATGCGACTACGCGTTATGCGAAGCTACAAGCGGGTTCTTGTGATTTAATTCTCTTCCCGAACGTTGCAGATTTAGCCAAAATGAAAACTGATCCGAAAGTACAGCTTTTGGAGCAAAAAGGTTTGAACGTGGCATATATCGCATTCAATACGGAAAAAGCACCGTTTGATAACGTGAAAGTGCGTCAAGCATTAAACTATGCGGTGGACAAAAAAGCGATTATTGAAGCGGTTTATCAAGGTGCAGGCACTGCAGCGAAAAATCCATTGCCACCAACAATTTGGAGTTATAACGACGAAATCCAAGATTATCCGTATGATCCAGAGAAAGCGAAACAGCTTTTAGCGGAAGCAGGTTATCCAAACGGTTTTGAAACGGACTTCTGGATTCAACCAGTGGTGCGTGCGTCTAACCCAAATCCAAAACGTATGGCTGAACTTGTGATGGCTGACTGGGCGAAAGTAGGTGTAAAAGCAAATCCAGTAACGTTTGAATGGGCAGACTATCAAAAACGTGCTAAAGCAGGTGAATTAACAGCTGGTATTTTCGGTTGGTCAGGCGATAACGGTGATCCGGATAACTTCCTTTCTCCGTTACTTGCAAGTGCTAACGCTGGTAACTCAAACTTTGCTCGTTTCAAAAATGCAGAATTTGATGCCTTATTAGATAAAGCGATTGGCTTAACGAATAAAGAAGAACGTGCAGCACTTTACAAACAAGCTCAGGTGATTTTCCATGAGCAAGCACCGTGGATTCCAGTTGCACACTCTGTTGGTTTCGCACCACTTAGCCCTCGCGTAAAAGGTTACGTACAAAGCCCATTTGGCTATGATGCGTTTTATGGCGTGAGTGTTGATGGTAAATAATTAACGGACTATACTAGCCCTTGCAGTTGCAAGGGCTTTTTGTTTTCAAGCAAAAGGAGAAAGAAAATGGACTTACATGATATTCGTGAGGATTATTGCAAACAGGCACTTTCTCAGCATGATTGCGATCCTAATCCTATAAAACAATTTGAAAAATGGCTCAACGAAGCGATTACGGCTAAAGTCAATGAGCCAACAGGTGTTAATGTTGCGACAGTCAATGAAGACGGTCGACCAACAAGCCGTATGGTACTATTGAAAGAAGTGAACGAACAAGGCTTTGTATTTTTTACGAATTATCACAGCCGAAAAGGTCGAGCCATAGAACATAATCCTTTCGTCGCCCTGACATTCTTTTGGCCTGAATTAGAACGTTCTGTTCGTATTGAGGGCAAAGCCGAAAAAATCTCGCCTGAACAATCAGATGAATATTTTGCAACTCGCCCTTACACTAGCAGAATTGGCGCTTGGGCTAGTGAGCAAAGTGCGGTCATTTCTAGCCATAAATCTTTATTAGCGAAAGCCGCATTGATTGCAGCAAAACACCCATTAAATGTCCCACGCCCACCACATTGGGGCGGTTATCTTGTGATTCCTGATCGAATCGAATTCTGGCAAGGTCGCCCAAGTCGTTTACATGACAGAATTTGTTATTTATACAATGATGGAAAATGGGAAAGAGAGCGGTTATCGCCGTAAGTTTCTTAAAAACATTCAAAAAAACAACCGCACTTTGATTTTTCAACCAAAGTGCGGTTTATTTTTACGTCATTTTTATTTACCGATAATTTCTGCTAAATCAACTTTACGATTTTCATAACGAGAACGGGTACATGCATCGGCAGTAGCAATAGCAGCACGAGCAGCTTCACCGGTGAGTAATTTTACAAATTCCTCTGTTGGTTCCATTCCATGAAGAATATCGTTTAAATAACGCATTTCTTTTTTCATGATAGAGCTCAACCAGAGTGGTGTACGTTTACCCGGCTTACCGTATTGAATCGCACCGTCCATTTCTGTGCTGTTGTAAATACGGGTACGGTCATCATCTTCTTCTTGGGTTTCGTGAATGAGGAAATAGGTGTCTTTTCCATCCACACGAAGGGTACCTTTGGTATTGTACATATCAAGTTTGATCGCGCCTTTTTCCCCTTGAATTAATACATAATGTTCACCCCAACGGAAAGCGGAACCCCATTCGAGAACAGCGAAGCGATTATCATCGTATTCCATGGTGACAAAAATCATATCGTCTTCATCACCAAAATTTTCGCCTTTGTGTGCAACATTGGCTGCTGCCATGGTGACGGTTTTTGGCATGCCACCCATAATGAATTGTACGCAGTCTAATTCGTGAATGTGATGGTATAAGTGGCCACCAGATTTTTCACGGATTTTTTTCCATGAAATAGTCGGTTGTTGTTCTTCCCAGCCGTTACGAGCGGTGTGACAATAAAGCACTTTACCGATCACGCCTTGATTGATTAATTCTTTGGCATGGTGAACACCGTTAAAGAAGTTCATCACATGGCCAGCCATAAAGGTAACGCCGTTTTCTTCGCAAGCGCGGACCATGTCGTCACAGTCTTGATAACTTAAGGCGATTGGTTTTTCACAGAAAACGTGTTTTTTATTTTTCGCGGCAAGAATGACCGGTTCTTTGTGTAAGTAGTTTGGGGTGGCAACAATCACGCAATCCACCTCAGGGGAAGTGACTAATTCTTCAAGCGATTTTGCCGCTACGCATTGTAATTCTTTCGCAATGGTTTCACCATTTTCAGGGTCGTATACCATGGTAATCTGTGCATCATCAAATTCATTCATGAAACGGGCTAAATCCGCACCAAAATAGCCAACGCCAACAACACCATATCGCATCATAATAAACTCCTTATTTTTTCACTGAGATTTGTTTTTCCGTTACCATGGATTGCTTCGCTGCTTCTGCAACTTCGATGGCTTCAGTTAAACATAGACTTAATGGGCTGGTTTTTCCTTGCGTTAAGTGCTCCACCACGCTTTGTACTTCGATTTCAGCGGCTCGGCTTAACCAAAGTTGGCAAGGTGCGTGGGTGACATTATATTGCTGTGTGCCTTTGGCACTTTCGCGTAAAGATAAATCAGCCTCAAATTCATCAAATAAATCAACGTGTTCTATTTTTCCATCTAGATAATTAAATGTGACACTTGAGGTAAAGAAATTGACTTCAATCACACCGTTTTCACCATGAATTTGAATGCCCCATTGGTGTAATCGATAAGCCGTGCCCATTTCGAGCGAACCTAATACGCCATTTTTAAAACGTAATAGCAACTGCAACACATCACGGCTGTCTGGCGTATCGTGATGTGCTTGGTTAGCCGCTTGAGCAAAGACCGCCTCAATATCGCCCAATAACCAACAGAGTAAATCCAGTTCGTGAATGAGGTGGAAAAGCTCACCGCCCGTAAGATTAGCATCTAATTTCCACCATTCTTTATTTGGTAGGTTTTCAATCCAACGCTGACGCATGGCTCTCGCGACCGTAATTCTGCCTAACTTTCCTTTTTCTAAATCCGCTTTGACTTTCAACATGCCAGGTAACGTACGCTCTAAATGGCCCACAAAAATGAATTTACCTTTTTCTTCGGCAAGACGACGTAAATGTTGGCCTTGGGAAGAACTTAAGGTAAAAGGCGTCTCAATAAAGACATGACAGCCGGCATTTAACGCTAAAATAGACGGGGAATAATGAGCATAGTTTGGTGTGGCGATAACCACTAAATCAGGTTTGGTTTCAGCCAACATTTCTTCCACACTAAAAAAGGCTTGGCTGCCGTATTGGTCGGCGAGTTTTTGTGCAAGAGAAGGATTGATATCGGTCACCGCAATTAAATTTGCTTGAGCTTTATCAAATGCTGAAGCCAACTGAACGCCAAAAAAGCCGCAGCCGATTAAGGCAATGTTTAATCCATTAGTTTGCATCATGCCCTCCTTGTTGTAAGCGTTGGCGAATACTTTGGAAATATTGCAAGATCGCACGTTGCATGCGTACCAAATCATGTGCTTCTACCGCATCAATTAATTCACGGTGTTGCATGGCTAATTTTTCAGGAGAAAGTATTGGTGGCGGTAAGCCTTTTTCTACTTGCTGATAAATTTGCCAAAACGCATCTAAATACTGAATCAGTAACGGGTTATTTAATGGTTCATAAAGTTTTAAATGAATGTGGTATTCATCTTTAGGTGAAAACTTTTGCTCTCGAGCATTTTTCTCCATATTGGCCACTGATTTTTGCAAAAGTGCGGTCTGTTCTTGGCTAATTTTTCCCAACACCATCGGAGCAAAACCGTATTCCAAAATTTCCCGAATATCCAAAATATTAATCAGCTGATTATGATCATTATGCAAATTCAGTTGGGTGTGAAAGCTTAATCCGCGAATCATGGGTACAAGAGAAGATTCACTCACAAAGGTACCAACACCATGGCGAATATCTAAAATGTGTAGCGCTTCTAAAGATTTAATGGCTTCACGTAAACTGGAACGGCTCACACCAAGTTGTTCAATCAGCTCATTTTCTGTTGGCATCAAATCGCCAGATTTAAGATTTTGTTTGATGATGAGCGATTTGATTTTATCCTGCAAAACGAGACTTGCTTCTTTTTTACTTGTTTTTTTCATTTCTGTTCTCATTTTCTAATCTATTTTCTGAATTTGTGATCCAGCTCTCATTCTCTCTAATTGACATAAGACATCATACGTCTTATCTTTATTTATGCAAGCAGAAATTAGCAGTGATTTTAAATTCTGTGATCTATACCACAAAATTCTCAAATACAAGGAAGGAGGTTGTTATGGCAACATCATTACCATGGTATAAAGAAGTCAGTCCTACGCAAAAAAAAGCGTTATTTGCGGCTTGGTTAGGTTATGTTTTTGATGGCTTCGATTATATGCTTATCACTTACGTGCTTTTGGATATTCAAAAAGAATTCGCCATGAGCACAACGGAAACATCTACATTATTACTTGCAGCGTTCGTCGCACGTCCATTAGGTGGGGCGATTTTTGGTAGTTTTGCCGATAAATATGGTCGTCGTTTAGCAATGATTGTTTCCATTGTTACGTATTCCGTCGGGACATTCTTGTGCGGTTTATCCACCAGTTATATTTGGCTTTTCATCTTCCGTATGATTATCGGTATGGGGATGGCAGGTGAATATGCGTGTTCTTCCTCTTATGCCATTGAAAGCTGGCCACAACATTTACGTACAAAAGCCAGTGCATTCTTAGTGAGTGGCTTCTCCATTGGTAATATTCTTGCTTCTCAAGTGATTCCTTGGGTGTCTCAAACTTATGGTTGGCGTATGGCTTTCTTTATTGGTTTAGCACCAGTCGCTTTAGTGCTCTACGTTCGTCGCCATGCACCTGAAAGTGAAGAATGGGCGCAAGCAAAAGCGGCGGGTAAAGTGAATAAAGTTCCACTTACTGATCTATTCACTAAAAAACAATTACCAATTACCTTAATTATTTTCTTAGTTTGTTATTCAATTTTCTCCGTAAACTGGCCGGTAGTGGGCTTACTTCCACTTTACCTCAAAGAAAACGGCTATGCTGAAAATGTGAAATCACTGATGTTCTGGGCGGGCTTTGGTATCCTTATCGGTACTTTAATTGCTGGCTTTATCGGTGATAAATTGGGTGAGAAGAAAACCTTTGTATATAGCTTATTGTTATCACTTTTCTTCCTCTTCCCAGTATTCTATTTGCCAGAAAATAATGTATTAGCACTTGGTGCATTGCTCTTCTTCTTACTCGCAACTAACTTAGGGATTGCCGGTTTAGTACCAAAATATATGGCGACTTTCTTCCCTGCTGAAATGCGAAGCACAGGTATTGGTTTCATCTATAACTTCGCTGCAATTGGCGGTGGGGTGTCTCCTGTGATTGCCGCTGCCCTTAGCGAAAGAGTCGGACTTGGTTCAGCCCTTGTGTATGTGACCTTATTCTGGACAATAGTCCTTGTTGCTCTCGTTGGATTAAGATTGCCAGAGCGTATTCAAGCTCGTATGCAACAATAAAAAACGAAAGCAAAACAGACCGCACTTTTAGGTGCGGTTTGTTGTTTATACAAAAATAGTTTGAAGCGTGTCACAAATTTGTTAAAAATATGTTTCAATTTTTTCGGTTAAATGCTAATTAATAATCTCCCCTATCGTTTTATAGGAGATTGTATATGCAAACTCAACAAACCTTTCTCTCTAAATATAAAAGTCTCATTATTCTTGCCTTAGACTTTGTCTTCATGTTGATGTTAATCAAAATACTGCCATTTTCTGCTCAAGAGAATCGCGGGCTAGCCTTGCTGATTTTCATTGGTATTTTATGGTTAACGGAAGCCTTTAATATTACCGTGACGTCTCTTATGGTGCCTGTTGTGGCCATTGGATTAGGCTTGATTAATACGCAAAAAGCCCTTGCCCCATTCTCCACGCCAATTATTTATATGTTCTTTGGGGGATTTGTGGTGGCTGCGGTGTTACAAATTCAGAATCTAGATAAGATTATTGCGAATTACATTATCCGTTTGGCGAAAGGAAACTTAAAACTTTCTATCACCTATCTGTTTACTGCAACTACATTTCTTTCTATGTGGATTAACAACACCGCCGTAGCAGCGATGATGTTGCCGCTTACGATGGGGATGTTAAAAGGTATCAATGCTGAAAAAAATCATCGGTTGTACGCCTTCGTGTTATTAGGCATGGCATTTAGTGCAAGTATCGGTGGTATTGGTACCTTGGTGGGAAGTGCACCGAATGCGATTTTGGCATCTCAAATTCAAGTGACCTTTACGGAATGGCTAGGCTACGGTTTCCCAGTGATGGTATTGCTTGTGCCTTCAATGATTTTTTCTTTATGGGTAATTTTACGTCCAGACTTTTCTGTGGATTTTAATCCATCACTTGAGAAAGTCAGCTTTAACCGAAAAAATATCATTACCTTACTGATCTTTATCGGTATGGCGATTATGTTACTTTTCAGCTCTCTCTTAAACCCATGGATTAGTGCTTTCCTTGAATTACCGAAAAAAATCGAAAACTTTGATACGGTGATTGCACTATGCGTTGTGATCTTGATCTGTGTTTCAGGTGTCGCGAGTTGGAAAGAAATCCAAGAACGTGTTGAATGGGGCGTACTCGTTTTATTCGGAGGTGGTTTGACACTTAGTATTGTGATGAAAGATTCGGGTGCCAGTAAGATTATGGCGGATAGTATCGTTCAGTTTGTACAAACCAAACCACTTTGGGTGCTTTGTTTTGTGATAACCGCATTTATTATTTTCTTAACAGAATTCACATCGAATACCGCCAGTGCTGCATTGATTATGCCAATTGTGATTTCAGTGGCGCAATCCATGAATTTACCGCCTATCGCTTTAGCAGCAATTATTGCGTGTGGGGCAAGTTGTGCATTTATGTTGCCAATCGCTACACCGCCAAATGCTATTGTGTTTGCAACAGGCAATGTGAAACAACTTGATATGGCGAAAGTCGGTCTGATTTTAAATCTATTCTGTATCGCCATCATCGGTAGCATGACCTATTTTGTGTGGTTGTAAATGTGGTTAAAACTGACCGCACTTTATTAGCCTATAAAAGTAAACCGCACGTTAAAGTGCGGTTTATTGTTTATCTCGAAATAACCTCTTTCGTGAAGGCTTCCATTTCGGCTTTACGCCATGGTGTTGAGAAGAAAATAGTATCTTTCAAACCAGATTCACTATTGAGTGGACGAACACCGAATTCTTGGTTTAATTTTTGTTGTACTTCAGGTGAAGTAATCCAATGCACGAAAACAAGTGATGCTGCTGGGTTCGGCGCATTTTTTGCTACGGTTACAACATTACCGCCGCCAGGCATCCCAAATTTTGGTACATAGAATTTTAAACGATCAGTAATTGCACCTTGTTTTTGCAAACTGAACAAGTGATCTTGCCATGCGGAGACAATTACTAACTCACCGTCGTTTAAACGGGTTAAACTATCAGCATTCGAAGCGGTACGGATTAGCGCATCTTTTTTACTGCTGAACCAATCCCAGGTTTTCTTCCAATTAGCAATCTGTGCTTCATCGATTTTATCGGTACGATAATCATAATCACCATTGATGTACACTAAAGCTCGTTGAATGAAGGCATTACCAGAGCTACCACCATTTGGATCTGAATAGCCGAATTTTTTTGGATTTTTATCAATATAGCTTTCCATGTCTGCCCAAGATTGTGGCAATTCCTCTTCTTTAATTCGCATAGGATCATAAGCTAGACCAGTTTGATTACCCCAGTAACCTACAGCTACATCGCCTAATTCAACACCTTGTAAGTGGTGATTTAATTTATCGAAATTTGGTAAGTTATTGAGTTTTACAAGAATGTCATTTTTCGCTACGTTGCCTAAACGGTCAGCATTTAACACAACCACGTCCATTTTGCCGGTTTCTAGATTTTTTTCAGCAATCAGTTTATTGATATTACCGTCCAAGGTGCCTTCAGGTACTTTGACTTTAATACCGTATTGATTTTCAAATTCTTTGACAAAATTACGGAATTGCGGCTGCAAATACCAAACGCTAACTGTCAATTTTCCTTCTTTTTTAGCGAGTTCTTCGATTTCACTCCAAGATTTACCACTTAAGTCTGTGGAAGCCGAGACGAAAGTGCTGACAGCCAAGGCGGCAGCGGTAAGACCAATGGATAGAAGTTTACGGATATTTTTTTGCATAAGATGCTCCTTGTGAAAATTATGCTTTTCCTGTGGATTGAGAGAGATAATTCCCTTTCAACAATTTTTCGATAATCATCATCAAAATAATGTTTGGTACCAACAAAATAATCGATACAACGGCTGCATTCGGACGAATAAAAGAATAACCGAGGAAAGAATATAAAATGGTTGGCACGGTAATAAAGTCCGGTGAGCCGATAACGAAAGCGATAGCAAACTCTTCAATACTTTTCACTAAACAGAAAATAATTGATGCTAAAAAACTGGGTTTTAACATCGGCATATACACGTCTTTGAAAACGGTAAATTTAGATGCACCTAAGTCACGGCTAGCATCAATGAGGTCTTGTGGTACAGAAGAAAAGCCCGCGGATAAAATCCGAATAGCATAAGGTAACGTGAGTACAACATGCCCAATAACAATGCCGATGAATGGATTATTAATATTTAAATCCAATAACATACGGCTAAAGAATAGGGCAATAATCATGCCTGGAATAACCAATGGAATCAGTGTTAATAATTCTGCTAATTTTTTACCTCTAAAGTCCATACGTCCAAATGCATAAGCTGTTGGGAGAGAGAGTAAAATAGTGATCAGAGAAACCGTAGGCGCAATGGTATAGCTATTAAACATTGCTTCAGGTAAAGAGGTGGTTTCCCATACAATTTTCCAACGCTCAAAAGATAATGATTGAGGGAAAATATCTGGATAACTCCACGGTTTAGCGGGATCTACCAATGACCATAAACCAGCCATTAAAAAGGGTAGGAACAACCAAATAAAATTAGCAAGGATAAAGAAAGTTAAGGAAATACGTGCGATTAATCGACCATTTTTCGTTGTGATTTGTACGGAACTACTCATTTGACTTCTCCACATTTGACGGCTAATGGTTTAATCAATAATGACACGAGGATGGTGAAGAAGGCAGAGGTCAACATAATCGTTAATGCCATGACCGCACTTTGATTCCATTCTTCAAATTCATAGGCAGACATTTGCATTAAACGTGCTAAAGAATAGGTACTACGAGGACCTGCAATACTATAAAAGGCGAAATCACCGAGTGCTCCGATAAATATTAAAATAAAGGAAACTTGTACCGCACCTAAGGTTAGTGGGAAGATCACATAACGAAAACGTTGCCAAGGACTCGAACCTAAATTAGCTGCCGCATCTAATAAGTCAGTTTTCAGTGAATTGACAGCTCCACCAATAAGAATTAAAGCAAAGGGAATGTTTTTCCACATTTGTAAAATCACGACCCCCCAACCAAACTCATCATTTTGTAAGGTTTTTGGTTCGTCCCAAATGCCTAAATAAACAAATACCTCATTAAGAATACCGTGGTAAGAAATCATATTGACGAACAAGAAGGCTGCAACTAATCCTGGTACCAACATAGGCGCCCGCAAGATGGTTATAATTGTTACCTTGGCTGGTAATTTTTTACGTAACCACATGGCAATAGGATAAGCTACGATAATGGATAAGATCGCCCCTAATAAAGACACTTTTACGGAATAAATATACGAATTTTGGAATACAGGGCTATTTAATACGGCTTGCCAATACTCCAAACTAAATTGGCTTTCTTCCCCGCCCATACTGTATAAACCAAGGCTTTGAGAGACTACAATGTAGAACGTGGACCCCATTAAAAATAGGATTGTACCTAAACCGCTGCATAGCAATAACCATGCTTTTACATCATTTTTGAGACTTTTCATTTTACGGACTCCAAGAATTTAATCGCATGGCGGGGAACCGTAAAGGTGAGTTTATCGCTCAAATTCGGACATTTTGTTAGTTGCAGGCGTAATTTTTTCTCTTCATCATTACGTTTAATGACGCCTTGCACTTCCGTGATATTGCCCATAAAAGCGGTGTTGATGATATCTACTGTAATTTGGTTTTCCGCTTCCGTTTGTGCGTTTGGTAACAATTCAATGTCTTCCGGTCGAAAGCAAATATAAATTCGTTCTGATTCCGGTTTTTTCTCAGAAAATACGGTGAAATCACCAAAAATAGAACTAACCGCATACAAATTATTACCGATGTTTTTCACATTGGCTTCCGTGATATTGGCGATACCAATAAAATCAGCTACAAAACGGTTTTTAGGATGATGATAAATATCTTGAGGAGAGCCAATTTGCTCAATAGAGCCTTTGTTTAACACGATGATTTTATCTGACATAGTTAGGGCTTCAGCCTGATCATGAGTCACATAAATACTAGTCAAATTATATTGTTTTGAGAGTTGCTTAATTTCAAAACGTACACTTTCGCGTAATTTGGCATCTAAGTTAGAAAGCGGTTCATCAAATAAAATTACATCTGGACGAGTTACCATGGCTCTGGCTAATGCGACACGTTGCTGTTGACCACCAGAAAGCTCATTGGGTAATTTCAATTTATGAAATTCTAAATCCATTTGTTTCAATGCGAGATTTAAACGCTGTTTTTGTTCTTCAATATCAATTTTACGTTGCTTTAAACCATAGCAAATATTGTGAGAAACGTTGAGGTGAGGGAAAAGGGCATAGGATTGGAAACACATGGCTGTATTGCGTTTTTCTGGAGGAACGTTGTTAACATTTTTTCCTCCAATAAGGATTTCACCTTCATCAGCCACATGAAATCCAGCGATTAATTTTAATAAGGAGGTTTTACCACAGCCGCTTGGTCCTAATAAGGTGACAAACTCGCCTTCTTCAGCGGTAAAAGTAATATTATTTGCTGCGTAAAAGTCACCAAATTTTTTTGTAATATTTTTTATTTCTAACTTTGCCATTTTTACATCCTCTATTTGGTTTACAACTATAGAGTAACCATAAAAACACTTAGTTATTTTTTCAATAAAATAAAAATATTTTTCATGAATTTGTGATGAAGATCACGCATTTAGCTAAAAATATGGTTTTATTACATTTTAATAATGCGGAGGTGGAGTTTCTTCTGCTTGGCTAGCAATATTAGAAGGTTGCATATCTTTTAATTTGCCTGCGAGATAGCGGAGTTGAAGTTGAATTTTATCCATATCAAACTGTTGTTGAACTAATGCTTGGTTGAGTTCGTCTAAAAGTTGTTCTTGAAAAGCAATTTTCATTTCAAGTTCGGCGATGCGATCGTCTAAAATTTGTTGATTTTGCATAAAATTTCTCTAATTTTTAAAAAAATGTTGTGAATTTGGTCAATCCGATTTAACCTATTCGCTATTCCGTTTCTATTATAAAGGATCAAGCAAAATGTTGAAAATTCAAAAGCTTTCTCTTGCTGCACTTATGGTAAGTGCGGTCATTTCAGGTTCTGTTTTTGCAGAAGATAAAGCAGCGCCAAGCGCCAGTGATGCGTCTTATGCTGTGGGTGCATTAATGGGTAACCAAGTAAAAGATTTAGTGGATGCTCAAAAAGAAGTGATTCAATACGACAATGCGCGTATTTTAGATGGCTTAAAAGATGCATTGGAAGGTAAAGTTGATGTTCGTAAAGACGAAAAAATTCAACAAACCTTAGATGGCATTCAAGAGCAATTAGTGTCTGCAGCGAAAGCAAAAGTAGAACAACAAGCAAAAGCCGCAAAAGAAGAAGGCGATAAATACCGCGCTGAATTTGCAAAAAAAGATGGCGTAAAAAGCACTAAAGATGGTTTACTTTACAAAATCACTGAAGCAGGTAAAGGTGATGCGATTAAAGCAACAGATACTGTGAAAGTACATTACACCGGTAAATTACCCGATGGTAAAGTATTTGATAGCTCTGTTGAACGTGGTCAACCGGTTGAGTTTAAATTAAACCAAGTGATTAAAGGTTGGACTGAAGGTCTTCAGTTAGTGAAGAAAGGCGGTAAAATCGAATTAGTGATTCCACCTGAATTAGCTTATGGCAAACAAGGTGCAGGCGATTCAATTCCACCTGATGCAACGCTTTACTTCGAAGTTGAAGTATTAGACGTTAATCCTAAAAAATAATCCTTAATTCAACCGCACTTTGTCCAAAGTGCGGTCATTTTCCCTACCAGATTTGAAAAATGATACTAACCGATAGACAACCTTTCACTGATGAAGATCGTGCTATTCTGATTTCCTATAAAGCGGTAGTTGATGGCGTGAGCGCATTGATTGGCGAGCATTGTGAAATCGTATTACATTCTTTGGAAGATATTGAGCATTCTGCCATTTGTATCGCCAACGGGCATAATACCAATCGCCAAGTGGGTTCACCGATTACGGATTTAGCCCTGAAATCCTTGCGTAATATGCAAAGCGAGAGTGTGTCTAAGCCTTATTTCACGCGTGCGAAAGGCAATGTGTTGATGAAGTCTGTGACTATCGCGATTCGAAATAGCAAACAGCGTATTATTGGTTTACTTTGTATCAATATTAATTTGGATGTGCCGATTTCTCAATTTATGCAGGCCTTTATGCCAACGCAGGAAAAAAATGAAACCTCTTCCGTCAATTTTGCAAGTTCAGTGGAAGAATTGGTGGCACAAACGGTAGAAAAAACCATTGAAGAAGTGAATGCAGATCGTTCGGTTTCGAATAATAATAAGAACCGTCAGATTGTGATTTCGCTTTACGAAAAAGGCATTTTTGATATTAAAGATGCAATCAATTTAGTGGCTGATCGCCTCGCGATTTCTCGCCACACCGTGTATTTGTATATTCGTCAAATCAAACAAGAGCAAGAGTAATGAACTATGTTCTCGCCGTGAAAAGTCCCGTTTATGGAAAACAAGGGGCTTTTCTTGCCTATCAATTTGCCCAAGCTTTACTCGAAAAAGGGCATGCCATTAGCCAAATTTTCTTTTTCCAAGACGGTGTGAGTAATGGTAATAGCTTGGTTTATCCTGCCAATGATGAATTTAATCTCACGCAAGCTTGGCAAGTCTTTTCAGCGCAGCATCATATTCCTTTGCATTTATGTGTGGCCGCTTCACAACGTCGTGGTGTGGTGGATGCACTTACGGCAAAAGATACGGATCAAACGAATCTGGCTGAAGGTTTTGAGATTACAGGCTTAGGCGAGTTTATGGCGATGGCATTAAAAGCAGATCGGATGGTGACATTATGAAGCTGGCATTCTTATTTCGTACCGCACCACATGGAAACGCGATTTCTCGTGAAGGTTTAGATGCTTTGCTTGCCGCGACGGCATTTTGTGATGAAGAGGAAATCGGTGTCTTTTTTATTGATGATGGTGTATTGAATTTACTCGATGGGCAAAATCCTGAGTTATTGTTACAAAAAGATTTTATCCGCACCTTTAAATTGTTGGATTTATACGATATTGAACAGCGCTTTGTCTGCGCCGATTCGCTCGATCAATACAATTTGCAAATAGAACAACTTATTATTTCTGCTGAAAAAATTGACCGCACTTCGCTGTTCAATAAGCTTAGCCAAGCAGAAAAAGTATTTACGTTTTAAGGAATATTATGCTTTATACCTTTTCTCAATCTCATTATTCTGAGACAGAACTTCAACGTTATTTGACTGACATCACGGAAAATGATGCGGTGGTGTTATGGCAAGACGGTGTGTTGCTAGCGGTAAAGTACGGAGAAATGTTTACTCAATGCAAAGGACAATGCTTTATGTTGGAACAGGATGTTTTAGCCCGAAATTTAACCGCACTTTTGCCAGAAAACAATCAAGTACGGTCAATTTCATTCACAGATTTAGTGGATTTAACGGCTCAATATTCGCCTCAAATCGCCTTATAGCGGACGTTCTTTCGGTAACAAGAGCGGTAATACCATAACAGAATAAAGTGCCAAACCTGCGGCCATTAAGCAGGTAATTTCTAATCCTCCAGCGCGTAACCATTCGCCAAATCCCATGTTATTCACTAGCGTTGCATAAAAGATCCCCGCTACGACGGTATAACAAAATCCAATTAATACCGAAATTAATGCGATGGCTTTTACGTGATAACTCGCATAACGGTGAAATGCTGCCCAAAGTGTAATGAGAAAAGTCGGTACCGCAGCCACGATAAAGACGGTAATCGCTGAAGACTGAAACCCATCGGCACCATTGTTTGCGAACATTAGGCCAATCGTGCCGATAATTTGAATAATCAACGGTAAAAGAATAAATGCTTTAAGATATTTTTTCATGAGATGTCCAGTTAATAGAAAAACGGAAGCATTGTATCAATCAAATGAAAGACAACCAATCTTTTCCCTATTCGGTTTTTATTACATCCACTAATGTGGGCTGAACGATTGAGGCATAATCTTGCGTGTTAAGAATAATGGAGCGTTCTAACGTACCTGCATTAAATGCCAATTCATCATAACGAGAAAGTAAGCTAGGATCAGCAATTAATAATAAATCAGGATGAAAGCTAAAAGGCGGAATTGCACCAAATACACAGTCAGTTAGGGTGTCTACTTCTGCAGGGCTGGCAAGGGAAGCTTTAGTTCCGCCCAAATAGGCCGCTACTTTACTTAAATCAGATTGTTGATCGGCCGGCAATATAACCAATACCGCTTGTTTTACGCCATTCCCTTTTATTTTGCATACCAAGGCTTTTGCCCCTTGTCCTAATTCTGTGCCACGGATTTTAGCCACCTCCTCTGATTTTCCTGCGGTGGGGTGTTCAACCACGCGATAGCGTGCTTGATGCTTATCTAAAAGTGCGGTCAATTTTTCAAATGTTTTGACAGACATGAGAGATTCCTTCAATAGCGATATTTTTAATCAGTTTAGCAAGGATTGATGTATGTGAAAATCAAAGAAAAAGAATTCATCTTTTGAGTCGTATTTATTATGAGATAGACAAATACATTCATGCCCCGTACTATGTTTCTTTTTCTTTGGTATCGTTTATGACTCGAATTAATCTTGTTCCGCCTGAGGAGCTTTGTGATCAGCATCTTTTAGCTGAACATCGTGAATTAACCCGTATTCCTAATGCCGTAGCAAAAGGTAAATATCACTTAAAAGGACAGCCTGCAGAATATAAATTAGGGGAAGGGCATGTGCGTTTTTTCTTTAATAAATTGGCATTTTTAAAGAAACGGTATGATGCATTACATGCGGAATGTAAAGCGCGAGGCTTTAACGTGCAGTATATTTGGAATGAAACGTTACCCGATGATCCAAGTTTATGGTTGGACTATGAAGCCACAGAGGCTGCATTGCAGATTAATCGGGAACGTATTCAGGAAAGAATGCCATTAAAGGCGAGATTTACACCGCATCTTTCAAAGAGCGGTCAAAAATAAAGGGGTTTTCACTTCCCCTGTGGGGAAATTATAGGGGAAGTGAATGGGGTTAAATTATTTATATTCAACCACGATATCGCTTTCGCTGACGGTATCACCATAAACTGGCAATAAAGTTTTTTCGTAAGCTTGTTTTAAACGACCATCTTTGCCTAAGGTTTGGATTTCTTTGTTTAACCAATTTAACAATTCAGGTGCATCTTTGCGAACAGCTGGTGCAATAACATCTTGATCACCAAAGTTTTTTACGCCCACGGTATAACCTGGATTTTGTTTTGCCCAAGCGAATAAGAAGGTATTGTCATTAGATAATGCATCACCACGGCCATCACGTAAGGCTTCAAAGGTTTCGGTATTTTGTTCGAATTTCAATAACTTCACATCTGGATAGTTTTTGGTGAAGAAAATATCAGCAGTAGTGCCTTTATCCACGATCAAGGTTTTGCCTTTTAATTGTTCAAGATCAGTAATGACTGAGCCATCTTTTGAAACGACACCGAGTGCCACTTTCATATATGGATTCGCAAAATCCACCACTTCTTTACGTGCTGGTGTCACAGTGAAGTTAGCTAAGATAATATCAACTTTCTTAGAAAGTAAGTATTCTGCACGGTTTGCGGCATCTACTAAAACAAATTCCACTTTGTTTTCATCACCTAATAAATCTTTACCGATCGCTTTACCAATTTCAACATCAAAGCCTTGGCTTTTGCCTTGTGCATCCACATAACCAAATGGTGGTTTATCACTAAATACACCAATGCGCACTTTGCCGTCTTTCTGTATTTGCTCAAGGCTTGAAACCGTTTTTGCCCCATCTTTAGCCGGTTCTTTTTCATTACATGCGGTTAAGCCAAATGCCAAAGTGGCAGTAGCGAAAAGTGCGGTCAATGTTTTAAATGTTTTCTTCATAGTTTGTCCCTCTCGGTTCATAATTTAAGATATTTAAGAATGTTTTCGCACGATCCGTAGTCGGATTCGTGAAGAAATCTTCTGGTTTTGCCTGTTCAATGATTTGCCCTTTATCCATAAACACGATGCGATTAGCCACTTGACGGGCAAAGTTCATTTCATGGGTAACGATAAGCATTGTCATGCCGTCTTTGGCGAGGCCTAAGATTACATCAAGTACTTCACGTACCATTTCAGGGTCAAGGGCAGCAGTCACTTCATCAAACAGAATAATTTCAGGGTTCATGCAAAGTGAACGTACAATGGCAATTCGCTGTTTTTGCCCACCAGATAATTCACGTGGATAGGCATTTTTTCGCTCATATAGGCCTACACGTTTAAGTAACTCATCGGCTTGTTTTTCAGCTTCAGCACGATCGCGTTTTTGTACTTTTAAAGGGCCGAGTAAAATATTGTCAATCACTGATAAATGAGCGAAGAGTTCATAACTTTGGAATACCATCCCAATGCGTTGACGCGCTTTGACCCAAGGAATGTCTTTACCTAATTCGCCTGCATTTTGCAGCAAAATATGACCGCTCTTTATTTCCTCTAGCCCATTTAGGCAGCGTAAAAAAGTACTTTTACCACAACCCGATGGACCTAAAATAACGACAACTTCGCCTTTCTCTATAGAAAGATTGATGCCTTTGAGGGCTTCTACATCACCGTAATTTTTGACGAGGTTTTTAATTTCTAATAACGCCATGTGTTTTCCTAATAAAAATTAACTTTCCCAACGGGTTTCTAAATAACGGGAAAATAAGGATAGCGGGTAACAAATCACAAAATATAAACCGAAAATGACACCATAAATCCAAAGCGCCGCTGATTGATTACTAAATAATGAATGCTCGATAATTTGTTGACCGACTTTAATTACTTCAACCACACCAATTAACATAGCCAAAGAGCTGGTTTTTACCATGCGAGTAAAGAGGTTAATCGCACTTGGTGTCACACGTTTTAAACTTTGCGGAAGTAAAATATACACAAAGGTTTGAAACGGCGTTAAACCTAAAGCGTAGGCTGATTCCACTTGATGTTTTTCAATGGAAGTTAATGCGCCACGCACTAAATCGCCCATTTCTGCCGTTCCCCAGAAAATAAACACCAAAATACACACAGAAATGCCATCTAAGTGAATATCAAACCATTTTGCTAAACCGAAATACGCGAGAAAAAGTAAGGCTAATAATGGAATGATGCGTACAAATTCTAAATAAAATCGGCAGATGGCTTTAATAATGGGATTTCTGCTTGTCATGATTACGCCAAAAATGACACCTAAAATACAGGCGAAGAAGACAGAAACGAATGCAATTTCAGCTGTTACCCATAAACCGTTGAGCAAGCGTTCAATGTTGCTGCCTTGGAATAATAACTCAAGCCCCATATTTTGCTCTCCGAGTACGGCGTTCTAAATAACTGATGAACAGAGACATCGGTAATAGAATGATCAAATAAAATACCACTAATAAAAATAAGGCTTCATTGGTTTTGTAATCGAGCCCAATGACTTCTTTTGCGACAAACATGAGTTCAGCAACAGCAACGGCACTGATCACAGAGGTTTCTTTCATTAAGAACAAGCAATTTGCACCAATTGCAGGTGTTGCAATCGCAAAGGCTTGTGGGAAAATGACATAGCGAAAAGCTTGAAAAGGGGTTAGACCAATACTTAAGGCTGACTCAATTTGTCCTTTTGATACCGCTTCTAGGCCTCCGCGAATGGCTTCTGCCATATAGCTTCCACCTAAAAATGCTAGGCCGATAATACCGCAAGTAAACCCATCTAATTTCAGGCCAATTTTAGAAAGCCCAAAATAGAGAAAAAACACTTGAATCAATAAAGGCGTATTACGAGAAAGCTCGATATAGCCTTTTACTAGCCAAGTTAATGATTTTACTTTGTAGGTGGTAATCACAGCACAAATCACACCAATCACCAGCGACAATAAAATGCCCCAAAAGGCGAGATGAAGCGTCATCAGCGTGGCGTGGATAAAACGTGGGGTGACACTTAAAATATAATCCCAATTCATTTTTTATAATTTAATCGTTTGCGTAACAATATAGTAAAAAATTTTGAAACAGTGAGAAAAGAATGGAAATGCATTATTTATAATGAAATGTAATAAGAGATGTGTTTTAAATGAGCTCAGTGAGGGTGACATAATAAAAAACGGGGCTTTATTTAGCCCCGTCGTTGTTTATTTTAATCACGTTTTGCGATAAGTGCGGTTGGTTCTTCGTCTGTTTTGGGTTCAGTTTGTGTTTCAGCGGGTTTGTCTTGAATTGACATGGCTGATTTTAAACTGTCCTGACGAATTTTTTCAGCTGCTTCTTTGTCACCAGCTTGTTCAAACACATAAGACGCCATCATAACATCATTTGGTTGAAGCTGAGTTGGGCAAGCTGTCACTTCTTTAAATGCTTCTGCTGCTTTAGCGAAGTCATTATTACGCACATAAAGGTAGCCTAATGCACGATTGAGACAACAACGTTGGCTTTCATCGGCACGTTTTGCACGTTTTTCCACTAGCTTGAGCAGCTTGCTGTTATCTTCTGCTTGTAAACGAGTAATTTGTGTGCAAAGTTCAGGACTAATTGGTGTGTTATCACCCAATTTCTTCATGATTTCAAGCGTGAACTCATAAGCTGATTCATGATCGTTACAATCAATTAAACGTTGAATTAAAGCTGTTTTTAACTCTAAATCATTGCGACGACGGCGTGGCTGAGCTTCCCACCATGCGAGCAAGCCTTCAACGCCTTCTTCATTCATTTTCTCATCTAACAAGCCATTTTCAGTTTCTTGTTGAAGCGCTTTAAATTCTTCTGCTGAGAATAAACCAGAACCTTCGATTAAATCTAAGATGCCATCAAGTGCTTGATAAGCTTTGGAACGGCTATAAATTTCAGCCGCAAGTTTTAACACTTCTTTGTTGCGATCTGACATTTCAAGTAAGCTATCAACAGAACTACGCGCTGCCGGTAATTTATTTTGTTGTAATAAAATACGGGTACGAGCAATTTCGACTAATAGATTATCAGAACCGGCAAGCTCCGTCGCCTCAATTAAATAACGGTTTGCGCTGAATTCATCACCGCGTTGTTGAGCAGCTTCTGCAGCTTTAATCAGATTCAATACTGGCTCTGCAGAATGTTTCGCATTTTTACCAATCAGTTTTTCTGCCTTGGCATAATCGCCTTCATTCATTTTCATCAAGCCTTCAAGAGTTTGACGTTGTGCTTTCACACGTTTACGGCGAGAAAACCAGTTATAGGTATTGCTACTTAAACGGAAGAAACGGGTAACAATCCACTCTAATGTATAAATCACTGCAAGTGCGACCACAAAGAGAATGACTAATGTGGTAAGTGACATTTCATACACGGTGTTTGCCGTTTCAACTCTGACATAACCTTGCTGACCGGAGAGGTAAGGCCCTGCAATCAATCCGGCAAGTAAGGCGATCATTAAAAAGAGAACTCTAAACATTATCTATCCTTATTGTTGGGGTTCAGTTGCCGGTTGTGCAGCTGGCGCTTCAGCGGTTTTTTCTTCCGCTTTTGGTTCTTCTGCTTTCGCTTCAGGTGCTGGTTTTATTTCTTCTTTTCTTGGTGAATTATCTACTGCTTTTTCTGCTTCAATTTCCACTTTCTGCACATCTAAAGGAGTGCGGTTTAAGTATTTATCAAGCATGCTTAAGCTTTGTAATTGGCTTGGCACATCCACATAGATGGACAATTCAGATAATTCATCCACTGATTTTAAGAAGCTTTGAGTTACTTCAGCATTGGTATCAAAATAGCTACGAATCCAAGATGCGACAGCTTCTAAAGATTGTTTATAAAGCTCATTTTGCTGACGAGGTACTGCCATAATCGCTAATTGTAAGCGTAAACGAATATTTTCACGCAAGTAGATATCTTGGTTTGGTGCTAATAATTCTTTGCGATCCGCACCATGTTTCGGTGAAATACGGATAAAGTGATTCAAGAAGGAAGTCGCACTTTTTTCTGCGTTTTCCGCCCAGTCAGACAGGGAATCTGATAATTTTGTTGCATTTTGATCATCACCAAAATTCACATCTAACACAGGTAACTCATCAACCGTATTAGCTAATTGCGATAATTTTTGCATGACTGCATTTTGATCCACGCCAGCTACGGAGAGAAGTTGTTTCAGATCTTGATTAATGGCACTACGAATAGCTGCTGATTGTGAGTTATTCACTTTAGCAAGAGTTTCATCAGCGAGTTTTAAGAGTGAAACCGCTGTATCCACGTCATTATCTAACACTAATTTACGTAATGCATTGTTGAGTAAGAAATCGGCTTCTGAGAATAACCAATCAGTAGGTTGTTGAGCATTAGCTTGCGCACTCACTTTATTGATTTGTGATTGTAAGCCAACTAACTCATGTGATTTAGCATTGATTAGCTCTTCTACTTGGGCAATTTTGTCTTGCGTTGCTTTATTCGCAGACTCTAATTGAGCAAGTTGTGTGGTATCAAATTTTACGTCTTGAGCAGGTGCTGAAACTACCGTTTTATTATTGATTTGAGCTTCAAGTGCGGTTAATTTTTGTTGGAATTCATCCACTTGTTGTTGACCAAAATAATAACCTGCACCACCCACGCCAAGTGCAATGAGAATGGCCAATAAACTTAATCCAGTACCACTTTTCTTCACAACGGTTTGTGTACGTGGCGCAACAGGCTCGCGATCTTCAGTTTGAATTTCCACTGCATCTGTTGCTTGGATTTCATCTGTCGTTTCAGGGGTTAATTTCTCTTTCGCCATATCTTTTCCTTAGTGAGAAAGGGGAGTTACTTCATTAAGTAAGGTATTAAGTAAACTTTGATTGTCCGCACCGGCGGAAACCACCACATTATGCCAACCTTGTTGTATTGCAACATCAGCAATGCGTTGGCTTACCGTGACTAAACAGCAATTTTTTAGCCAATTTTGTTCATTTTCAGGCACAAATTCGATTAACGCCTGCAAAATTTCAAGACTTGTTACTACAAGGGTTTGTACACCAGAACGAATACAAATACTGGTTTGCTCTTCGTTATTATAACTAATCGGTGTGCGTTGATAACATTCGACTGTCTCAACAGTTGCACCGCGTAGTGTGGCTTGTTCGCGCAGTAATTCTCGTCCGCCGTTGCCACGTAGAATTAACAAGTTCTTATCTGTTAATTCTGTCATTTGCGGTAAATTTAGCACGCCTTCGGTATTTTCCGATGTGATTGGATAACGAACAGTGCATTCAGTTTGACAGGAAAAATGCTGTGCCGTTCTATGTCCAACTGTAAAGTATTGTAAATCTTGACGCCAGCTAAAGCCAATATCTTTCAGGGTTTTATCCGCAAAATCGACCGCGCTTTTTGAAACCAAAAACACATAATCACCACTTTTTAGCTGATTAAGTTTCGTCGGTAATTGTGCTAACTCAGCACCTGCTTCAATAGAAAGCAAAGGCAAATGCAAGGCAACTACACCGGCTTGATTTAGCTGGTCAACTAGGGCTTTTCCTCGTGCATCGGGGCGAGTGACTAGTACGGCCATGGTAATTTCCTATGCTGAATAAATCTTCGCCAGAATCTTATCTGCGCCTTGTGCTAGAAGTTGTTCTGCAATGCTCACGCCTAATGCTTCGGCATTTTCAACCGCACTTTTACCTTCCGCACGAATAATCGCTGAGCCATCGGTTTCTCCGACAAGAGCACGCAAGAAAATTTCACCATTTTGCTCAATGGCGTATCCACCAATTGGCACTTGGCAGCCGCCTTGTAAGCGGGTATTCATTGCACGCTCAGCCAAAACACAAGTCGTTGTAGTGGCATCTGCAAGTGGAGCAAGTAACGCTTTTACTTCTTCATCATCAATACGGCACTCAATGCCCACCGCACCTTGTCCTGCAGCCGGTAAAGATTGTTCTACTTCAATAAACGAGGCGATGCGTTCTGCTAGTCCTAAACGAATTAAGCCGGCTGAGGCTAAAATAATGGCATCGTATTCGCCATTGTCTAATTTACTTAATCGGGTGCCCACATTGCCACGTAAAGAGCGAATATCAAGATCAGGACGTAATTGTTTCAATTGGCATTGACGACGTAAGCTTGATGTTCCAACAATAGCACCTTGTGGTAATTCATCTAATGAACGGTATGTATTGGAGACGAAAGCATCGCGCGGATCTTCACGTTTACAGATCACACTTAAACCTAAACCTTCTGGAAATTCCATTGGTACGTCTTTCATTGAATGGACAGCGATATCGGCACGTTTTTCGAGTAAAGCATTTTCTAATTCTTTAACAAATAAGCCTTTTCCGCCAATTTTAGCTAAAGGAGAATCCAGGATGACATCGCCTTTTGTCACCATTGGAACTAATTCAACAGAAAGCGTTGGATGAAATTTCTCTAATTGATCTTTTATAAAATTCGCTTGCCAAAGGGCTAAAGGGCTTTGACGAGTCGCTATTTTTAAGGTTTTAAGTACTGCCATAAATACCGCTGATTTTAAATAGAAATATGCCCTATGCTACCATTTTTAGGGCAAAAAGTCAGATCATTTAAATTTTTGATTTCTGATGAGCTAAGTGGTACAGTAATATCAGTTATATGGTCATAGGTAGGAAGCCTTGAAATACGATCTCACTCAAGCCCGAAAATGTATCGAAACTCTAGATAAACGTCGTTTTGATCGTGCATTATTGGGCTCTGGTGATACATTCCGACACATTGTCTCTTTGGTGCCGCTGTTGTTGCATCTTAATCATCCAGCTCTGCCGGGTTATGTGGAAGATGCCCCTGCAGGCATTGCCGATTTTATCCTTTCCAATTATCAGCAAAATTTTCTCTCAAAAGAACATCCCGAACTTGTCGAATATGTGCAAAGTGCGGTCAATTCTGATGCTGTTTTCACACCGATCTTAGGTATTTATGTGATGGGCAGTTTTGGATCTATTAGCCAAACCTCAGCTTCGGATTTGGATATTTGGATCTGCCATCAAGATGATTTATCTGAACAAGATCAGCAGCGCTTAGCGGAAAAAACGAAGAAAATCACTCAATGGGCATCCACATTTCATGTGGAAATGCATTTTTATTTGATGACGCAAAAACGTTTCCGTAATGAGCGTTATTCCGATCCATTAACTAAAGAAAACAGCGGTTCTGCTCAATATATGTTGTTATTGGAAGAATTTTATCGTTCTGCTGTACGCCTTTCGGGTAAACCATTATTGTGGCTCCACTTGTGGGTGGAAGATGAAAAACAATATGAAGCTGAAGTTGCGCGTCTAGTGGCAGAAGGTGAGCTTAATCCAAATGATTGGGTGGATTTTGGTGGATTGGGGCAATTCTCTGCCAGTGAATATTTCGGTGCGAGTTTATGGCAACTTTATAAAGGTATTGATTCACCGTATAAATCAGTGATGAAAATCTTATTGTTGGAAACCTATGCCCAAGAATACCCAAATGCCCATTTAATTGCTCGTCAATTTAAAGAAGATTTACTGTCCGGTCGCAGTACCGCTGCACACCATTTTGACCCTTATATCGCGATTCTAGAGAGAATTAGTCAATATTTGACCGCACATTCAGAATTTAAGCGCCTTGATTTTGTGCGTTCTTGTTTTTATGTGAAAGCCACAGAAGACTTTGCGTTATATCACGCCTCAAACTGGCGTATTTCTTATATGAAAATGATGGCTCAAGAATGGGGCTGGTCAAAAGAGCGCATTGAAGAATTGGATCAACGTCCAAATTGGAAAATTAAACGGGTGAAAGAAAGTCACAATAATTTAGTGAATTTCTTGATGATGAGTTATCGAAATCTGGTGGATTTTGCACGCAAACACAAAATTAATTCTAGCGTGATTCCGCAAGATATTACGGTATTGTCTCGCAAACTTTATACTGCTTTTGAAGAATTACCCGGTAAAATCACACTACTGAATCCACAGATTTCGCATAATTTAGCGGAAGATCACCTCACATTTATCGAAGTTCACGGCAATAAGAATTTTAAGGATGGGTGGTATCTGGTGAATCAGCCGCCAAATCATATTATGTTCTCGAAAGAACGCGTGATTGAATATGGGGAAAGTTTAAATAAAGTGGTCGCATGGGCTTATTTTAATCGCTTGCTGACCGCTGAAACGCGTTTACATCTAATTAGTCAAAATATCGACCAACTGACTTTACGTAATTTTGTTGCCGATTTACGGTTATTTTTCCCGCATACCAATGGCCAAGCGCCTACAAATGAGGCGCTTTCGTCCCAATGTGAAATCCGTGATCTATTTATCGCTGTGAACTTAGTAAATGACCCAACTGCACAAGTGGAAGAACTTAAATCCAATATTTCCCCAAGTGATTTATTCAGTTTTGGTCAGTTAGAACAGAGTTTGGTCGGAAGCATTGATTTCACTTACCGTAACGTATGGAATGAAATTCGAACCTTACACTTTGAAGGGCAGAATGCGATTTTGCTTGCCTTAAAAGTGCTTTCTAATAAAATTGATCAGGGTGTAAATCAGCCGCGTTCTGTACAGGTTTTCTGTTATAGTAAACACTACAATCGTACGTTGCGAAACTTAGTGAGTGCGTTAGTCAATCGTTGTATTAGTATTCAATTGGGGGATAGTCGTCCAACAACCCATTCTCGTTTACGTGTAGCAGGGAAAAACTGGCAATTCTTTTTTGAGGAAAAAGGGATCAGTTTGCAACCTATTGAAGGCGGAAAAGAAAGTGCGGTCAATTTTGAGGACGTTTTACCGACTCAGTTGGAAGAAAAAGAAATTATTCCGGAAGCCCGTCGATACCCACCTGAAATTGATTTATTTGCCAGTGAAGGTTTTTTACAGTTCTTTTTTGAAGATAATGCGGATGATAGTTTTAACGTCTATTTGTTAGATGAAAAAAATCGTCTCGAAATTTATCGTCAATGTGAAGGTTCGAAAGATGATAAAGTACGTGAAATAAATCAGATTTATCAATCGCTTGGTTCAAAAGATTGTGAAAATCCGTATAAAATGGTGCAACGGAATTTTAATTACCCGCAATTTTATCAATTGCATCCGACAGAAAGCGGCATGCGTATTATGCCGTTCAAATTTAAAAGCAAAAGGACTTGCTAATAGCTAAATCAAAACAAGCATTATTTGGGATAAAACTCATTTATCTGCAAATTATGCATTGGAAGATAAGCAAAATCCCGATAGAATCCCTCGTCCGAAAATCTATTGAGAAATAATCTAAGGCGGTAGACGTTTTTGCCTTCGGGCGATAAAATGTGCGCCTGCTTATCTCTTGGAGAATATTATGCAAGAAAAATTAAAAGTATTAATTATCGACGACCATCCATTAATGCGTCGTGGTATCAAGCAATTAGTTGAATTAGAAGAGAATTTTGAAGTCGTCGCTGATGTAGGAAGCGGTACCGAAGGTATTTCCGTTGCAATTCAAGAATCCCCGGATTTAATCATTTTAGATCTTAATATGAAGGGTCTTTCTGGTTTAGATACGCTCAAAGGCTTGCGTGCAGAAGGTGTTGATGCGCGAATTTTGATCTTGACGGTGTCTGATGCGAAAAATGATATCTTCACTCTCATCGATGCGGGTGCTGATGGCTATTTATTGAAAGATACTGAGCCAGATGTGCTCCTTGAGCAAATTAAACGTATTGCACAAGGTGAAGTGATTTTAAGTGATTCAATTAAAAATCTTCTTTTAGAACGCAAACATACCGTTGATCCAATGGATTCACTCACTGATCGTGAAATGGATGTATTACGTTTAATCGCAACAGGTTTATCCAACAAACAAATTGCAGGCCAACTTTTCATTTCTGAAGAAACAGTTAAAGTGCATATTCGTAATTTACTGCGTAAACTTAACGTGCATTCACGTGTTGCGGCGACAGTATTATTCTTTGAACGAAATGGTCGATAGGCAAGTTTCAAAACGTAAAAAGTGCGGTCAATGTTGACCGCACTTTTTATTTATCTCGGCACGCCCCGTAATAAAGGAATTGGCTCAAACGGTGCGACTGAGGTTGGCGCAGGAATATCATTAAAAAGTAAGATAAATGGTTTAGGTGGCAAGATTTTTTCATTTCGCCATAAACTTCCCATGCTCACTAATTGAATATCATCGGGTAAATTCTTTATTCCTGCTTTTAATACAGCCACAGTATTTGGGCGAGGGTGTCCAATAGCAATGGCTGTGCCATGTTTACGCGCATATTGAATTGCACTTTGAAATTGGCGTTGAACATCTGTCAAATTATCACTGTCATCTAAAAACACATGGCGATCTAATACACGTACGCCTTGTTCTTTTGCTATTTTTCCCGCAACTGATTTCCCGATAGTGCGACTATCTAAAAAGAATAAATGCTGCTCGCGAAGTGCGGTCATCAAATAGGTCATTAATGTGGCATCGGCTGTGGCTGCACTGCCCATATGATTATTCATTCCGATGGCATTGGGCACAATAGCTTTCGCTTTTTTTACTCGCTCATTCACTTGCGCTTCAGACAAGCCTAAAGTCAAACCACCCTCTTCAATTTTAATGTTGCTGACAGGCTGCATCGGCATATGGATGAGAATATCATGATTTTGTGCTTTCGCTTCTTGATTGCGTAATTTGGCATAGGGTGCAGCTGGAATAATAGCAACGGAGATTTCTTTTGGCATGGCTAAAACCTCGGCATCTTCTTTCGGATGATAGCCAATGTCATCAATTACAATAGCCAGTTTGCCTTGTGCAGAAGTAAACGCAGAGAAAAGTGCGGTTGAAAAAATGATCGTATTTTTGACCGCACTTTGAAAGAATGCCGCCATTATTTAATCCACCCAGCTGGATTTACAGGCACCCCTTTACGGCTGATACCAAAGTAAAGTGCCGGTTTAGAGATCTCACCCGTATTCCCCACTTGTGCGATGGTTTGTCCCGCAGACACCAGCTGACCCTGTTTCACAAATACCGCTTGGTTGAAACCATATAAGCTCAAGTCGCTGTCGCCGTGTTTCACAATCACCATATAACCATAGCCATTAAGATGACCCGCTAGAATGACACGACCACTTGCAATAGCTTTTACCGCGGTACCCGTTGGTGCACCGATAACCATGCCTTTCCAACGTACTTCGCCCGCTTGGATTGAACCAAAGGAATATAACGTCGGGCCAGAAACTGGACGACTGTATTGACGTGCAGCCGTACCTAAACCACTGGTGCTGTTAATCAACTTACGTTCTTGATCAGTTGGTTGATAAGGTTTTGAGGTACGTTTTTCTTCCTCTTGTTTTTTCTGAGCAAGGGCTTCACGCTCACGTTGTTCTTGTTGGCGAGCAGCTTGTTCAGCACGTTGAATTTCTTGGCGAAGGGCATTTTCATTCGCTTTCAACGTTTCCAGCTTATTCTGATCTTTCGTTAAGTTTTTGTTGAGTTCATTTAACGTAGATTGACGTTCTTGTTGCGCTTTTTGTAATTCTTGCTGCTGTTTCTTTTGCGTAGAAAGCTGATCGCGATGATTCTTTTGTTGGCCTGAAATTGCTTCGCGTTGTTTCGCTAAATTCTCTTGTGTCGCTTTCAGATTGTTAATCATATCAATGCGAACTTGGTTTAAGTGCTGATAATACACTTTCATGCGTTCCGCTTTTTTGGCATCTTCCGAAAGCATTCTTTCCAAGGTAGAAGGATTGACACCTGAGCGATAAATGGCATCTATTTGCTGTGCGAGCTTCGCTTTTTGCACGCGCTCTTGCTTTTCTAATTGCTTGATTTGCTTTTCGGTTTCCGCCATTTGCTTGCGGATTTCTTGCAAACTTAATTCTGTTTCACGTAATTCACCAACAACGCTATTAATTTTGCTTTCTTGATCTTTAAGACTAGCTTGGAGTTTAGCTTGTGCACGTTTTTGCTCGGCGATCTTCGACTCTTGTTGTTTAATTTGTTTTTGAATTTGGTTGAGATCGTTGCCTTGCGCGAAAGATGAAAAGCCAAGCAGACCGCAAGCTAAAAGTACGGTCAGTTTTGATAAGATTTTTTTTCTACGATTGCTTTGCTGCATACATCTAAACTTGAGAGAAATTAAGGGACGAATAAAGCTTAAATACTAGCATTATTTTTGAGTGGCTAAAAGTTTACAGGCGATTTTTTGCGAAAGATCAGTAAATACCGCCTTTTTACTTTTAAACATAACGATTTTTTGCTATAACAGAACCATTCATTTTTTTATTAATACTTAGGAGATCCTTATGGAATTAGTATTCATTCGTCACGGTTTCAGTGAGTGGAACGCAAAAAATTTATTCACCGGTTGGCGTGATGTGAATTTAACCGAGCGCGGTGTTGAAGAAGCAAAAGCAGCGGGTAAAAAATTGTTGGAGAAAGGCTATGAATTTGATATCGCCTTTACCTCTGTTTTAACTCGTGCAATCAAAACCTGTAACATCGTGTTAGAAGAATCTCACCAATTATGGATTCCTCAAGTGAAAAACTGGCGTTTAAATGAGCGTCACTACGGTGCATTACAAGGCTTAGATAAAAAAGAAACAGCAGAAAAATACGGTGACGAACAAGTTCATATCTGGCGCCGTTCTTATGATATTTCCCCTCCAGATTTAGATCCGAAAGATCCAAATTCTGCACATAATGACCGTCGTTATGCAAACATTCCGTCTGATGTTATACCAAATGCAGAAAACTTAAAATTAACCTTAGAACGCGCATTACCATTCTGGGAAGACCAAATTGCTCCAGCAATGCTTTCTGGTAAACGTGTTTTAGTGGTGGCACACGGTAACTCACTTCGTGCATTAGCAAAACACATCATTGGTATTTCTGATGCGGAAATCATGGATTTTGAAATCCCAACCGGTCAACCATTAGTGTTAAAACTTGACGATAAATTAAACTACGTAGAACACTACTATCTTTAATTTATAAATGATTTCAAAGTGCGGTTAATGTTGACCGCACTTTTTGTTTAAGGAGAATAACAGATGAAAAAATTACTCGCGGTGATTTTTGCTTTGTTACCTGTTTTGGCCTTTGCTGCATCGCCAAATCATACGGCAAAATCAACTCAAACCAAGTCAGTGAAAACGGCAGTTAAAAAAGTGGAAACCAAGAAAGCAACCACACCTAAAGCTGTAGCCAAAACAGTCAAAAAGAAAGCCGATGCCAAAAAAGCAGAAGTGAAAAAGCCAGCTAAAATTGTCGAAGCGAAAAAAGCGGTAACAAAAAAAGAAAAAATAAAAAATAAAACGACAAATAAAGCCGCTAAAGCAGAGCCGACAAAAACGAAAGGCAAACAGCCAGTAGAAAAAACTAAGCAAACTGCAGTAAAAGATAAAAAGACTGTAGAGAAAAGCAAACAAAGTGCAGTTAAAGAATCCGCTAAACCTGAAAAGGTGATGGCTAAAAAAACTCCAGTGGTTAAAACTGAAGTGAAGAAAGCGGAACCAAAAGCCGTTGAAAAAGTAACTGAAAATAGAGTGGAAACTGTTGCTCAGAAAACAGCGAATACTGTGACAAAATCCGTCGTTGTGCCAAGATGTAATGATTCAAAAGTTTTTGCGGTATTATCTGATGCCTTCAAAAAACAAGGCGCTGCTACTAACACCCAAATGACAGTAAAACAAATCACGCAAGCCCGTGAAACGCAATCTTATCCACAACAAGGCATTCGCAGCTGTAATGCGATAGTGGAAACTAACAGCGTTAAATATGTCACCGATTACAGCATTATCTTGAATGATAAAGGCTTCTTCGTGCAAGTTGAAAATGCACAACCCGCTCAACGTTTCTAATCTTAATGTGCGTTATTTAAATGAAGTTGTTTGAATAACGCACGTATTTCTTCTTCATTCAAACGGCGATATTCGCCATTACCTAACCCATCAAGTGTTAAATGGCTCAATTGATAACGAATGAGTCGTAATGTCGGAAAGCCGATATGTGCGGTCATTCGACGCACTTGTCGATTTCGTCCTTCACTAATTTTGATTTCCAACCAGCTCGTTGGAATACTTTGACGTTCACGAATAGGTGGATTGCGAGGCCAGAGGAAATCTGGTTCTGAAATCAACCGCACTTTTGCCGGCATCGTCATCCCATCTTTCAATTCAACCCCTTGACGAAGCTTGTCTAAGTCAGCTCCTTCAGGAATACCTTCCACTTGCACAAAATACGTTTTTTCTGTTTTAAACTTAGGATCAGCCAAACGATGTTGCACTTCACCATTATTCGTTAAAATCAGTAACCCTTCGCTATCACGATCCAATCGTCCTGCCGCATACACATTAGGAATGGTAATAAAATCTTTTAATGTAGCTCGGCCATTTTCATCGGTGAATTGTGTCAGCACATCAAAAGGTTTGTTAAATAAAACAACGATTGTTTGTTCTAATGTAAGTGGCTTCGCTTTAGGCTTAAATGAACGAGTGGATTTTGCCGTTCGTTTGGTTGTAAATGAGTGAGAAGGGAAAGGTTTTGACATATTATTTATTGAGTAAAAAAGAAAAAAAGGGCGGATTTTAACCCGCCCTCTTATATTACCACTGATAGCGATAAACTGCTTGAATTGCATAAGGTTTATCGAAGTTTTTACCGTCAGCACGGCTTACTTCTAAACCAAAACGATGATTTGCAAATCCAGCATTTAAGCCGACCGCACTTTCAAAACGTCCGCGGCTGCTTGCAACATCAAGTGCGCTGTTTGTGTAATGAATTTTGCTGCTACGGTTTTTGCTAGTAATCGCATTGACTTCTGCATAAGGTTGTAAATTCCAACCATTACTTAATGCAAAGCCTTTGGCTACACGTAAACCAATTCGAGAATACACAGAAGATAAGCTATCTTCATTCTCTTGTGATGAAATATGTGTCCACGCTAATTGTGCTTGCGGGGTAATTGTCCAATCGTTCACAAGGCTAAAGCGTTTGCCTAATTCACTCGAAATAGTATAAGCGTTGTAATGGCGTTTTTCAGTGTAATTTGAGTTAGCGTGTAAACGGCTGTATTTCACGATGTTATCTACATAAATACCGTTATCTGCAAGGTAAGCTGCATATAAGCCCACGCTGTTGCCTCTTACTTTGCCATCACCGTAATAACCATTGAAATCAACGTTAGCTTGGCTACGACCAACAAATCCACCAACACGGAGGTTATCTGTTACAGCAGCATCAGCGCCCACTTGTAAGCTATGTACGTTTTGTTTAAAGCCAGAAGTTTCACTCTCACCTGTCGAAAGTGCGGCTAATTTTTGGCGAGAATTCACATTACGAACCCATACATTACCTTTTTCACCGTTTTTCACTTCACCTAGACGTTGATGAATGCCATTTAAATCATCTTCCACTAAAAGCAATTGTGCTTGGCGAAGAGAAACTTGTGCATTCGCTAAGTCTGAAAGTAATGGTGTGCTTGGTAGAACTGCAGGTGGTACTACTGGATTACTTGGGGTTACTACTGGAGTGCTAGGCGTTACCGCAGGTTTGCTTGGGGTCACTACTGGTTTGCTTGGTGTAACTGGTGCAACAGGTGGAGTTGGAGTAACTACATTTTTAGAGTTAGCTAATACCCAATTATTTCCCTCTTTGGTTAGAAAATATTGGTAAGCCCCTAAATCTACACGATTATTCGGGTTAGTTAAGCTAAACGCCGCATTACCACCATTGGTTTCTACAAGTGTCACTTTGCCGTTAGCAACGTTTGCACCTTGGTTAGTTACCCCAATTTTATGATTACCTTCGGCAGTACCTTTAACAACGATTTTATCGCTTTTGTTTTCAGCGATATTGGTGTTGAGGTTGAAGATACCTGAGCCAGTGAGATTACCCGTGATAGTTAATGTTGCATAAGGAGCGTTTGTATTAGTTAAAGAAACCGCTGAGTTATTTAAATGCAAGTCTGTTACTTCTGAATTATCCACTAAATCCCATGTAGTATTGTTAGTTAGATTTAATGTAACAGGCGTTTTATTTGTACCGTCATATTGCTTTACTGCACCATTTAACTGTGAGTTATCTGCATTTAACACAAATCTAGGTGAGCTAGTTTTCTCTCCTTCAGATAAGTCCGTATCAGCTAGATCGGGCATGTTTAATCCAACCAATACTTTTGCATCGGGGATTTTAGTATTTTTTAGATTAACTGTTGTTGAGCTGTAATTATTTGTTGTATCTCGAGAATCTTGTTTATTAGTAAAAATAACAACATCTCCAGTGTTATTTTCAATGTTGGAATTTGTAATGTTGGTCATACCACCATCAAGTACAAAACCTAAACCTTTACTTTGACCTTTCGCTTCAATTGTGAGCAAGCTGTCCTCAATATTTAATGTAGTATTCTCAGATATGTATGCAATAGTAGTTGATTTATCGCTACCTGCTGGCTGTAGCGTGATATTTAAATTTTTGATATTTAATGCTGAGTTTTCTGCATCTACAGCAGTGCTGTTACCTTCCCCTAGGAAAATAGAGGAGTTAGTAATATTTGCTGTAGATTTATCAAATAGTTGGTACCCGATGCTCTCTTCAGCTAAACTAACAATACTCACTGAATCAATATCAATGGTGCTATTACTTTGAAGTTCAAATGCTGAATTTCCTGAAACTGACTCGCCCTCTTCATTAACTGTTGAAAGCCCCTTAAATAAATTGATATTACCGGTGTGGAATTTGAGATTTGCATCTCTCAATTCAAAAACAGAACTTTCAGGAAAAGCCTTCGATAATGTGAAAGTGCTATTAGGTTTGATTTCTAATGAACTAGGCCCCTTAGAAAATTGAGGATAAAGGAAAATTAGTGATTCTGTTGGATAATCCTTATTATTTAAACCATTTTTCATTCGAAAAGATACAGTTGCAAGATTCTTTTTATTTGTTAAATCATATCCATAATCTGAATTAAAATTCATATTTTTTACTTCAGAGTCAGTTCTTTCCGGATTCTTATATACGGTACCTTCATATAGTTTATAATCAATGGCCCATGCCGAATTAACTAATCCTAACGCCATAGCCACCAAACTCACTTTAAAAGTGCGGTTAAAAATTTTATTGTTTTTCATATGAATTCCTTTGGATTATAAAAAAGCCAACTTATTGAATAAAAGCTGGCTTAAATTTTAACGATTTAATGATTAACCTGCAACAGCGATACGTTTCATATCTGTCATATAACCACGTAACTCTTGACCAATTAATTCAACTGGGTGGTTACGGATTGCATCGTTTACATCGCGTAAAGTGATGTTGTCGATAGCAACTGCTGGTGTTGGTTCACCTAAGTCACCTTTTTGTAAGGTTGGGATGATTTCTTTAGCAAGAATAGGGGTCGCTACGTTAGAGAATAAGTAGTTACCATATTCTGCCGTATCAGAAATAACTACGTTCATTTCGTATAAACGTTTACGCGCAATGGTGTTAGCGATTAACGGTAATTCGTGAAGTGATTCATAGTAAGCTGATTCTTCATAGATACCGCTTGCAACCATTGCATCAAAGGCTAATTCAACACCTGCTTTCACCATTGCTACCATTAACACGCCGTTATCAAAGTATTCTTGTTCAGAAATTTTGATGCCGTCTGCTTTTGGTGCATTTTCAAAGGCAGTTTTGCCAGTTGCTTCACGCCATGCTAATAAGTCTTTATCACCGTTCGCCCAGTCAGCCATCATGGTTGCGGAGAAGTGACCACTGATGATGTCATCCATGTGTTTGTAATATAAGAAACCAAGGCTTTCTTTGATTTGTTCCGCAAGCTCAAATGCACGTAATTTTGCGCTATTTGATAAGCGATCCATCATTAATGTGATACCGCCTTGTTTTAATGCTTCAGTAATAGTTTCCCAACCGTATTGGATAAGTTTGCCTGCGTATGCTGGATCTTTACCGTCTGCAACTAATTTGTCGTAACATACGATCGAACCCGCTTGTAACATACCGCAAAGAATGGTTTGTTCACCCATTAAGTCAGATTTTACTTCTGCAACGAATGAAGATTCTAATACGCCCGCACGATCACCACCGGTTGCTGCCGCCCATGCTTTCGCAATTGCCATGCCTTCACCACGTGGGTCATTTGCTGGGTGAACCGCGATTAATGTAGGTACACCGAAACCACGTTTGTATTCTTCACGCACTTCAGTACCTGGACATTTTGGTGCACTCATCACCACAGTGATGTCTTCACGGATTTGCTCACCTACTTCAACGATATTGAAACCATGTGAGTAACCGAATGCTGAATCTTTTTTCATTAATGGCATTACATCAGCTACGACTTTAGAGTGTTGTTTATCTGGTGTTAAGTTGATCACTAAGTCTGCAGTCGGGATTAACTCTTGGTAAGTGCCAACTTTAAAGCCGTTTTCTGTTGCACGTTGGAATGATGCACGTTTTTCTGCAATCGCTTCAGGGCGTAATGCATAAGAAATGTCTAAGCCAGAGTCACGCATATTTAAACCTTGGTTTAAACCTTGCGCACCACAACCTACGATAACGATTTTTTTGCCTTTTAAGTAGTTGCAACCGTCAGCAAATTCGCTGCGATCCATAAAACGACAACGACCTAATTGATCTAATTTTTCACGTAAATTTAATGTGTTGAAATAGTTAGCCATTTTTCATCCTTTCTATGATGTTGATTAATGTTTGTATGAGGTTGTGTTTGAATATAGTTTTTTGTTGTGTCATGGATTATAAGATTTTTAATTATTGCGTAAAGTGATATTATTGACACTTAGTGTTGCATTTTTTGCAACGATATTTGCATTTTAGTGATACATATGAACTTTCAAGACCTTCAAATATTTCTTCATCTTGCGGACACACAAAATTTTGCTAAAACCGCTACGCAAAATCATATGTCGCCGTCTACGCTTTCACGCCAGATTCAACGAATGGAAGAGGAATTAGAACAATCTTTATTTATTCGTGATAATCGCCAAGTTCGTTTAACCGAACAAGGTGAGAGATTTCTGCAATTTGCGAAAGCAGAATGGCAAAACTGGCAACAGTTTAAGCGCCAATTGCGGGATAATTCAGCGGAATTAAGCGGAGAGTTACGCTTATTTTGTTCGGTAACGGCTTCATATAGCCACTTGCCGCAGGTGTTAGCCAAATTTCGTTCTCATTATCCAAAGGTTGAAATTCAATTGACTACTGGTGACCCCGCTTCTGCGGTGCAATTCATTCAATCGGAACAGGTGGATCTTGCTTTGGCGGGAAAACCGAATAATCTTCCGACAGGATTAGAGTTTTATAAGATTGATGATATTTCCCTTTCATTAATTGCCCCTCGAGTCGCTTGTTTAGCCACACAATTATTGCAAGAAGAGCCCATCAATTGGCAGCAAATGCCTTTTATTTTGCCATTGGATGGAATGGCGCGGCAGCGTATTGAACAATGGTTACGTAGCAAACACATTAAACATCCAAAAATTTATGCCACAGTAGCGGGGCACGAAGGTATCGTACCAATGGTAGCGCTCGGTTTTGGATTAGCGATGTTGCCTGATGTGGTGATTGATAATAACCCGATGTCAAAAGACGTGTCTCGTTTAAATTTAGACAATCCAGTCGAGGCATTTGATTTAGGCGTTTGTGTGCAAAAAAGAAATTTAGCGAATCCCCTAATTCGTGCATTTTGGGAGATGTTAGACTAAAATAATAAGCAGAATTAACCTAAGGATTTATTATGTTAAGAGGCATACTTATTTCACTTTTAGCCTCGCTTTTATTTGGCTATATGTATTATTTTTCCACGCTACTGAAACCGCTCAGTGGCACGGATATTTTCGGCTACCGAATGCTATTTACATTCCCTTTCGTTGCCCTTTCCGTCATCATGTTTAAACAAAAACAGGTATTGGCAGAGCATTTAAAACGCATCAAAAAACAACCGCTATTTGCTCTTTCCTATATTATTTGTGGTGCATTAATGGGTTATCAAATGTGGCTCTTTTTGTGGGCACCCAATAATGGTAGCTCCTTAAGTGTCTCTTTCGGTTATTTATTGTTACCAATTGTGATGGTGGCTGCGGGGCGACTCATTTTTAAAGAAAGGATTTCAACATTGAAATTCATTGCCGTATTAATTGCGGCAGTAGGGGTGATTTCTAACATCGTTTTGAAAGGCGAATTATCTTGGGAAGCTATTGTTATCTGTGTGGGGTATACCACTTACTTCTCGATACGAAAAGCCCTGAAAAATACCGATCTCGGTGCTTTTTGCTTAGAAATGATCGCATTATTGCCAGTTAGCATTTACTTTGCCCTTCAAACCGATTTTGCCACCGTGCAGGAATTGAATCCTAATATTTGGGGATTATTGGTATTGCTGGGGCTCATTAGTGGTTCAGCATTGATTGCTTATGTTATTGCTAGCAATATGCTGCCGATGAATTTGCTTGGCCTTTTAGGTTATGTTGAAACCATTTTGATGGTGATTATTTCATTTTTAATTGGAGAGGAAATGGATACGGACAGTTATCCGTTATTCATTTGTTTAGTATTGGCGATGAGCCTGATTATTTTTGATGGCGTGTATAAACAGCGCGCAAAGGGAACAAACCATGTCGTTTAAAGAAATTAGTCCAGAACAAGCTTGGGAAATGATGCAAAATGGTGCCATGCTTGCAGACATTCGGGATCCACAACGTTTTACCTACTCCCATGCAAAAGGGGCGTTTCATTTAACCAACCAAAGTTTTTTACAATTTGAAGAACAGGTGGATTTCGATTCCCCGATTATTGTGAGTTGTTATCATGGTGTGAGCAGCCGAAATGTGGCGACTTTCCTCATTGAGCAAGGCTATGAAAATGTGTTTAGCATCATTGGGGGATTTGATGGTTGGGTAAAAGCTGGTTTACCGATAGAAACGGCTTATTAATATTTTTTGATTTAAAGTGCGGTGAAATTTACCGCACTTTTTATTTTTTGTCTCGCTATTGCTTATCCACAATCGCTTTCAACATCGTGTAAGATTGGGCTTGCTTTTGCTCATCAAAAATATAGCTCACCGCCATAATTTCATCAAAATGTACCCGTTCGCGTAATTGCTTGAGTTGAAAATCCACGCTTTCAGGACTACCGATAAGCGAACAAGCGGTCATTTGTTCCACCACAGCACGCTCTTGGTTGTAAATTGGGATTTCCTCGAAATCGACTGGGCCAAAGTGTGGTTTCTTTTGGGCATGCATTTGACCTTTCCAAACATCTTCTTCTGAAGCCATAGGCGGTTGTAAATTTTGTTGCGCGTTAGTCACCACGTTTAAGAAAAATAGTGTTTGTGTTGTCGCCAGTTGTTTTGCTTCTTTATCGGTTTCAGCGACAATCGCGTTCACGCCTAAGATGACATAAGGCTCAGCAAGATAGGTAGAGGGTTTGAAGTTTTTGCGGTAAATCTCTACCGCCATTTCCATCATGCGTGGTGCAAAGTGTGAAGCAAAGGCATAAGGCAAGCCAAGCTCTGCCGCAAGATAGGCACTTTCGGTGCTAGATCCTAAAATATAAAACGGTATATTCAAGCCAGCGGAAGGATAAGCTGAAACAGAATTGCTATCTTTAAAGTAACCTCGAAGTTCCGCAATTTCCGCAGGGAAATCCAAACTGTTTCGTCCACGACGAAGTGCTGCAGCCGTTTGCATATCAGTTCCTGGTGCACGCCCTAAACCGAGTTCAACTCGGTTTGGATAAAGCGTCTCCAGTGTGCCATATTGCTCAGCTACTACATACGGTGAATGATTCGGTAACATCACACCACCTGACCCCACGCGCAAAGTTTTCGTATTGGCTAGCGTATGTTGAATTAAAAGTGCGGTCGCAGAACTCACCAAATTTTTCATATTATGATGCTCAGCAATCCAATAGCGTTCAATGCCAATGTGCTCCGCGTGTTTTGCAAGACTTACCATAGACTCAACGGCTTGCAAATAAGTTTGCCCTTCTCGGACAGGGGCGAGATTAAGAATAGAGAGCTTCATTTTATTTCCTCCTGATTGATTTGTTGAGCGTCATTATACATGTTTTTTCAGGCAGAAATATCGATAAAATTGGAATAGACTGTTCCGAGAAAAGGAAAAATATTGCAAAATAGGCACAAATTCAGATGTATTCGAAAAAATGATTGTATTTAATAATATTTCCTTAAAGCGCGGGCAAACCGAATTGCTTGAGAATGTCACGGCAACCATCAATCCGAAACAAAAAGTCGGCTTGGTGGGGAAGAATGGTTGCGGTAAGTCGTCTCTTTTTGCCCTATTAAAAAAAGAATTAACGCCAGAGGGCGGCGAAGTCACTTATCCATCCAACTGGCGGGTATCTTGGGTGAATCAAGAAACGCCGGCATTGGATATTCCCGCTATTGATTATGTGATTCAAGGGGATCGCGAATATTGCCGTTTGCAGCAGGAACTTAATGAAGCCAATGAACGTAATGATGGCCATGCGATTGCACGCATTCACGGGCAATTAGAAACCTTGGATGCTTGGACAATTCAATCTCGCGCGGCTTCCTTATTACATGGTTTAGGTTTTAACCAAGAAGAAATCGCTCAACCGGTGAAATCCTTCTCTGGTGGTTGGCGAATGCGCTTGAATTTGGCACAAGCATTGCTTTGTCCATCGGATTTATTATTGCTAGATGAGCCGACCAACCATTTAGATTTAGATGCGGTTATTTGGTTAGAACGTTGGTTAGTGCAATATCAAGGCACCTTAGTATTAATTTCCCACGACCGTGATTTTCTCGATCCGATTGTGACAAAAATCCTCCATATCGAAAATCAGAAGCTCAATGAATACACGGGCGATTATTCTTCCTTTGAAGTGCAGCGGGCAACCAAATTAGCACAACAAACAGCGATGTATCGTCAGCAACAACAAAAAATCTCTCATTTACAAAAATATATCGACCGCTTTAAAGCCAAAGCGACCAAAGCTAAACAAGCACAAAGCCGTATGAAAGCCTTAGAGCGCATGGAACTGATTGCACCGGCTTATGTGGATAATCCTTTTACTTTTGAATTCCGTCCACCACTATCCTTGCCGAATCCTTTAGTGATGATTGAGCAGGCGAGCGCAGGTTATGGCAGCGGCGAAAGTGTGGTAGAAATTTTAAGTAAAATTAAGCTGAATTTAGTACCGGGTTCACGCATTGGTTTGCTCGGGAAAAATGGTGCAGGAAAATCAACCTTAATCAAATTGTTAGCCGGTGAGCTCACCGCCCTTTCTGGTACAGTACAATTAGCTAAAGGCGTGCAACTTGGCTATTTTGCGCAACATCAGCTTGATACGCTACGTGCAGACGAATCCGCTCTCTGGCACATGCAGAAACTCGCACCAGAGCAAACGGAGCAACAGGTACGGGATTATCTTGGGAGTTTTGCGTTCCATGGTGACAAAGTTAACCAAGAGGTGAAAGCCTTTTCCGGTGGAGAAAAAGCTCGTTTGGTGCTTGCACTGATTGTTTGGCAACGACCAAACTTATTGCTGCTCGATGAACCAACTAACCATTTGGATTTGGATATGCGTCAGGCATTGACCGAAGCGCTGGTGGATTATGAGGGCTCTTTGGTGGTGGTTTCCCATGATCGTCACTTACTACGTAATACCGTGGAAGAATTCTATTTGGTACACGATAAAAAAGTGGAAGAATTCAAAGGCGACTTAGAGGATTATCAAAAATGGCTTAACGAACAAAACAGTGCACCAGAAAATAAATCCTCGGAGAAAAATGACGACAATGAAAATTCCATGCAAAATCGCAAGGAACAAAAACGTCGTGAGGCCGAACTTCGCCAACAAACTGCACCTCTTCGTAAACAAATCTCTCAATTGGAGGAAAAAATGAATAAGCATGCCTCCAAACTTGCGGAGATTGAAAACCAATTGGCAGATTCCGAACTATACAGTGCAGAAAATAAAGAAAAATTGACCGCACTTTTGGCACTGCAAGTAGAGGTGAAGAAAGCATTGGAAGAAGTCGAAATGGATTGGTTAGCGGTCCAAGAAGAATTGGAAGTAATGCTACAAGCATAGGGACAGCGTATGAGTCAAAGTCTTTTCCAACACACAAAACACGAAGAATATTGCCCACAATGCGGCGCGCCTCTGCAAATGAAACAGGGTAAAAAGGGACTGTTTTTAGGTTGTACCGCATATCCCGCCTGTGATTATTTGCGCCCCTTGCATAAGGTGGAACATAAGGTGTTGAAAGAGCTTGATGAGACCTGCCCGCAATGTGGCAATCCACTCCAACTCAAACAAGGTGCCTTTGGCATGTTCATCGGTTGTAGTCATTATCCCGATTGTGATTTTGTGGTGCATGAGCAACAGGATGAAGAACAATCTATAGACTGCCCGGAATGCCATAAAGGACATTTGGTTGCCCGTCGCGGACGACAAGGGAAAATCTTTTATGGTTGCGATAACTTTCCCCATTGTAAATTTTCCTTGCCGGCAAAACCCTATGCCATGCCTTGTCCACAATGCCATTTTCCACTTGCGCTATTAAAAAGTGAAAATGCCGAACAGCAAGTGTGGCAGTGTGCGAATAAAGGCTGTCGACATATTTTTGAGAACGAAAAATGAATGTACAACAAATTGCCACCCGTTTAATGCAAGACGAAGTCGTTGCCTATCCTACTGAGGCGGTATTCGGTTTGGGCTGTAATCCACTAAGTGAAAGTGCGGTCAGAAAATTGCTTGATTTAAAACAACGTCCGATTGAAAAAGGCCTTATTTTAGTCGCGCCGAGCTTGCATTTTTTGCAGCCTTTTGTTGATTTTTCCCATTTGTCTGACGAACAGCTTGCACGCTTACAGGCACAATATGAACATCCAATCACCTGGGTGGTGCCGGCAAAGGCAGAAGTCCCACATTTTCTGACGGGGCAATTTAATAGCATTGCGGTGCGTTTATGTACTCATCCTGCCGTCAAAGCCTTATGCGAAAAAACAGGCTTTGCCCTCACCTCGACCAGTGCGAATTTAACTGGTTTATCACCTTGCCGCAACGCAGATGCTGTGCGTTCCCAATTTGGGGCAGATTTTCCCGTGCTTGATGAAGCAGTCGGCCAAGCACAAAATCCATCGGAAATTCGCGATTTGCTCACAAACCAACTATTCAGACAAGGATAAGATATGCAGCACTATGCCGTTTGGGGCAATCCGATTGCCCAAAGTAAATCCCCGTTGATTCATCGCTTATTTGCCAAGCTAACCCAGCAAACGATGGAATATGTTGCCAAATTAGGTGATCTTGAGGATTTTGAGCAGCAATTGCAGGCCTTTTTTTCTGAAGGAGCACAAGGTTGCAATATCACTGCACCATTTAAAGAACGCGCCTATGCGCTCGCTGACGAACATAGCGAACGGGCGAAACTGGCAGAAGCCTGTAATACACTAAAAAAATTATCTAACGGCAAACTTTATGCGGACAATACCGATGGCATTGGTTTAGTGACAGATTTACAACGCTTAGGTTGGATTCAGCCACAACAACGCATTTTAATTTTAGGTGCTGGCGGAGCAACCAAAGGAGTATTACTGCCTTTATTGGAAGCACAGCAGCAGATTGTCTTGGCTAACCGCACCCTAGAAAAAGCACAACAACTGGCAGATAAGTTCAAGCCTTACGGCACAATTGAAGCTGTCGCGATGGGTGCGATTCCCGCGCAAACCTACGATTTAGTGATCAATGCAACTTCGGCTGGATTAAGCGGACATACCGCCGCTGTTGATGCCTCAATCTTATCAGAGGTCCACGCCTGTTATGACATGCAATATGCCAAAGGCAGCGATACGCCTTTTATTGCCTACTGTAAATCCTTAGGTCTGAATAATGTCAGCGATGGTTTTGGTATGTTGGTGGCGCAAGCCGCCCATTCATTTTGTTTATGGCGTGGGGTAATGCCCGATTTTGTCGCAATCTATGAACAACTCAAAAAGGATATGGCATGAGTACAAGATGCCCTTGGGTGGGTGAACTTCCAATTTATATCGACTACCATGACAAGGAATGGGGCAAGCCACAATTTGATAGCCAAAAGCTATTTGAAAAAATTTGTTTAGAAGGGCAACAAGCGGGGCTTTCCTGGATCACCGTATTGAAAAAACGCGAAGCCTATCGAGCAGCCTTCCATCAATTTGACCCAGCCAAAATCGAGCAAATGACCGAACAGGATATTGATCGTTGCATGGAAAATACCGGGCTTATTCGCCATCGGGCAAAACTGGAAGCCATTGTGAAAAATGCCAAAGCCTATCTAGCCATGGAAAAGTGCGGTGAAAATTTCAGTGATTTTGTGTGGTCGTTTGTGAATCATCAACCGATTATTAATGATGTCCCCGATATTTCTGTGGTGCCCGCTAGAACTGAAATCTCAAAAGCAATGTCAAAAGCGTTGAAGAAACGTGGTTTTGTCTTTGTTGGGGAAACCACATGCTATGCCTTTATGCAATCTATGGGGTTAGTTAACGACCATATAAATGGCTGTTGTTGTAAATGATATTCCAGTATAATCCCCCTAGTTTCATCTGAATAAGAACTGAATTATGAATAAAAAATATACCTTAATTTCAATCTCAATTCTGACCGCATTTTATAGTCAACAAAGTTTGGCCGATCTGCATGCTCAATGCTTACTCGGCGTGCCTCACTTTACTGGGGAAGTCGTGAAAGGTGATGTTAATAATTTACCGGTTTATATTGAAGCAGATAAAGCAGAGATTAATCAGCCAACTCAGGCGATTTATCAAGGCAATGTGGATTTGAAACAAGGAAACCGCCATTTGGTAGGGAATTCAGTTGAAGTCAAACAAACAGGTGAGGGCAACCAAACTCAACGATGGGCTTATTTGCGAGGCGGATTTGATTACAAAGATAATCAAATTAATCTATTAGGTAATGATGCGAGTTTTAATTTAGATAGCAAAAACGGTAACGTAACCGATGCAGACTACCAACTTGTAGGACGTCAAGGCCGCGGTAAAGCACAAGAAATTGAGTTAGGTGATAATTACCGTTTAATGAAAAATGCGACATTTACCTCTTGTTTACCCGATGATAATGCTTGGGCGGTAGACGCCTCTGAGATTCGTCAGCACATCAAAGAAGAATATGCTGAATTTTGGCATGCGCGTTTTAAAGTATTAGGTGTGCCGGTATTCTATACCCCTTATCTGCAATTACCAATTGGTGATCGCCGCCGTTCAGGTTTATTAATGCCAACTGTCGGCCATTCTAGCCGCGATGGTTATTGGTATAAACAACCGATTTATTGGAATATTGCGCCAAATTATGATGCGACGATTGCACCAAAATATATGTCACGCCGTGGCTGGCAATTAAATGGTGAATTCCGTTATTTGACACCAGTTGGTGAAGGTAAACTTGCGGGAGAATATTTAGGACGTGATCGTTATGATGAATATACTAGCGATAGCCGTAAGCGTCATTTATTCTATTGGAAACATCATTCTTCTTTTCTTGAAAACTGGCGTTTAAATATCGATTACACAAAAGTGAGCGATAAACGTTATTTTACCGATTTTGATTCCGATTATGGTAGCAGTACTGATGGTTACGCAAACCAATATGCTCGTATTGCTTACTATAAACCAAATTACAACTTTGCGATTTCTGCGCGTCAATTCCAAATTTTTGATGAAGTTTCTGTGGGGCCTTACCGTGCAATGCCACAAATCGACTTTAATTATTACAAAAATGATTTGGCGAACGGTTGGGTAGATTTCAAGTTATTCTCACAAGCAGTACGTTTTGATAATGATAGTACCTTGATGCCGACAGCATGGCGTTTTCATGTTGAACCAAGTTTGGCAACAGCGATGTCAAATAAATATGGTAGCTTGAATATTGAGACTAAACTTTACGCGACCCATTATAACCAGAAAAAAGGCTCTTCTTCTTCGGCGGAAGACGTACAAAAATCGGTAAATCGTGTATTGCCACAATTAAAAGTAGATTTACAAACGGTTTTAGCGAGTAATAAAACTTTATTTGATGGTTATACACAAACGCTTGAACCTCATGTTCAATATCTGTATCGACCATACAAAGATCAAAGTAATATTGGTTCAAAACGTGTAAATAATTACCTTGGTTTTGGTTATGATTCTGCGCTAGTTCAACAAGATTATTATTCTTTGTTCCGAGATCGTCGTTATAGTGGTTTAGACCGTATTTCATCAGCAAACCAAGTGACAGTTGGGGGAACAACTCGTTTTTATGATAGAAATGCCGATGAGCGTTTCAATTTCTCAGCAGGACAAATTTATTATTTAACGGCATCAAAAATTGATGATAATCCAAATAATCGTACGCCAAAATCCTCTTCTTCTTGGGCCTTGGAGTCTAACTGGAAAATTAACGATAAATGGAATTGGCGCGGTAGCTACCAATACGATACATTGCTAGATAAAGCCTCATTGGCGAATAGTAGTTTGGAATTTAACCCGATGAAGAATAATCTGATTCAGTTAAATTATCGTTATGCGAGCAAAGAGTACATCAACCAAAACTTGGGTGCTTCCGCAAACCGTTATCAACAAGACATTAAACAGGTTGGTGTTGTGGCTGCATGGGAAGTGTCGGATAACTGGGCGCTTGTTGGAAAATACTATCAAGATATTGCATTGAAAAAACCGGTTGAGCAATATGTGGGCGTGCAATATAACTCGTGCTGTTGGTCTTTAGGCGTTGGCGCAAGACGTTATGTGACGAGTCGCCAAAATCAACGTAACGATCAAGTGGTTTATGACAACAGTGTTGGTGTCACCTTCGAATTACGTGGTTTAGGTGAAAATGATCACCAAAGCGGTATTGAAGACATGCTGAAGAAAGGTAAACTTCCTTATATTCAAGCATTTAGCTTATAGTTGAATGAATAAAGGCTACCAAAAGGTAGCCTTTTTGTTTAGAAGTACGGTTAAAAAGACGACGATTTTTGACCGCACTTTGTTTATTTTTTTCGTTTTGCTCGAGGATGGGCTTGATCATACACTTCAGCAAGATGTTGGAAATTTAAATGCGTATAAATTTGCGTGGTGGACAAATTGCTGTGTCCTAAAAGCTCTTGAACAGCACGCAAATCTGAACTCGCTTCCAGCATGTGAGTAGCAAAAGAGTGACGCAGTTTATGCGGATTGAGATGGCTGTTTAATCCTTGTCGGATGCCCCAGGTTTCCATTCGTTTTTGAATAGAGCGATGAGTAAGGCGATTTCCCTGTTGGCTCACAAAAAGGGCGTCATCCTTTGGATTAAATAAAGGGCGTACTTTCAACCATTGCTGAATTGCATGAGAAGCATAGCGTCCAAAAGGCACAATACGTTCTTTGTTCCCTTTACCAATCACTCTGACTTCTCGTACTCGAGTGTTAATGCTATTGAGGTTTAAGCCTTGCAATTCAGATAAGCGAAGCCCCGAGCTATACATCAATTCCATCATGGCGCGATCACGCAAATCAATCGGATCTTTGCTGTCATTTGAAAGCAATTTTTGGACCTGTTCAGCATCAATATTTTTTGGTAAATGTTTGCCTTGTTTCGGCGCTGAAATACCCGTTGCCGGATTCACTTTCATTTGCCCTTGTTGCACAAGATAGCTGAAAAACTGACGAAGAGCTGATAAACGTAATGCCAAGCTCTTTTCTTTTAAACCTTGCTTACGGCTTTCCGCCAAAATAAGGCGAACCACGCTTGGATTTACTTGCTGCCAGTGCTGAATACCTTTTTCAGCGAGAATCGCTAAAATGGCATCCAGTTGATGTTGATAATTAGTGAGGGTATGTGGGCTTACTTGGCGTTCAATTCGCAAGTAATCCCAATATTGATTGAGGAGCGTATGCATTAGAGAGTTAATTCAAACAAACTTTTTTTCGTGTTTAGCTTAAATCCTTCGCGTTCTAAAATACTCTGTTGAGCTTGGCTTAATTCCGCTACTAAACGGTTAGATTGTGTATAACGGACAAACTCTTTTGCTTTAGAAATAAGCGCTGCATAAATCTCGGCTTGATGTTTATCTTCTTTGACAAAAATATCAGTTAATTGCCAATAGCGTTGTAGTTGTAAAGAAGATAAGCGAGGATAAAGTTGAACAAAGCCAATCGCTTGTGCATTTTCGTTTACAGCAATAAAAAACATGCTTTCATTAAAACGCATACGATTTGTTAGAAAGGTTAAAGTGCGGTCAGGATTTTCACTCATTCCGTTGGCAAGTCGATAGGCTTCAAAGAGTGGAGCAAGCACTTCTATATTCCATTGTTCGGCTTTGAAAATTTTCATTGTTACCAGACCTATTTTCCGTTTATTTATAAAATTGGTTATTTTTTATCGGTTCCGTACAGTAGATTGTAGCTTTTTAGCACAAAATAATCATCATTTCCCCAAAAAAATTTTCAAAATGTGATTTTGCACAAAGAAATCTGTTCAAAGTTTGGTATAGTAAACATACTTTTTATTTATTCAATATGGAGAAACAAAAAATGGCACGTCGTCCTTTAGTGATGGGTAACTGGAAATTAAACGGTTCCAAAGCCTTTACCAAAGAATTAATCGAAGGATTAAAAGCTGAATTACAAGGTGTAACAGGTTGTGATGTGGCAATTGCCCCACCTGTTATGTACTTAGGTACAGCTGAAGCGGCACTTGCAGGCAGCCAAATTGCTTTAGGTGCACAAAACGTTGATGTGAATGTTAAAGGTGCTTTCACCGGCGATATTTCAACTGAAATGTTAAAAGATTTTGGTGCAAAATACATCATTATCGGTCACTCTGAGCGTCGTACTTACCATAAAGAAAGCGACGAATTCGTAGCGAAAAAATTTGGTGCATTAAAAGAAGCAGGTTTAGTGCCAGTATTATGTATCGGTGAAACTGAAGCTGAAAACGAAGCTGGCAAAACGGAAGAAGTATGTGCGCGTCAAATTGATGCAGTGATCAACGCATTAGGTGTAGAAGCATTTAATGGTGCCGTGATTGCTTATGAACCAATTTGGGCAATCGGCACGGGGAAATCAGCAACTCCAGCACAAGCTCAAGCTGTTCACGCATTTATCCGTGGCCACATCGCAGCAAAATCACAAGCTGTAGCAGATCAAGTGATCATTCAATACGGTGGTTCAGTAAATGATGCTAACGCAGCAGAATTATTCACTCAACCAGATATCGATGGTGCGTTAGTGGGCGGAGCTTCACTTAAAGCGCCTGCGTTTGCAGTAATCGTGAAAGCAGCGGCAGCAGCGAAAAACTAATTTTCTTGTCCTAAAAGAGATAAAAAAAGTGCGGTTAAAATTAACCGCACTTTTTGTTTTTGATTAATGTTGATTGCGTTCCCACAAATCAGCATATTTCACAAAGGTGGAGTGGGCAGAAAGTACTGCAAGCAGAAAACCTTGTTTCCCATCTAAGAAACCGGCTTTTAAAATGTACATTTTGACAAAGCAACCAATCGCATGGCTAATACCTTGCCATAACGTCGCTTTTTTCCCTTTGGTTTGGCGTTGGTCTGCCCAAGCTTTGGCGTAGCCTGCAGATTTCACCAAATAGTGATGGATGCTTTTATAGGTGAAATGCTCTAGATCGCCAGTTAATTTCTGTACTTTCGTGTTTTCAGGATAAACTACTTTTTCATGTACCAGAGAATCGTTATATCCCGCATAATTTGTGCGATATAAACGCACCACATAATCCGGATACCAACCAGAATGACGAATCTCACGCCCAAACACTTCACTCACACGAGGAATATCATAAACCGTATTTGGCGTATCTTGTTGAACTGCTTGTTGAATGGATTCACGAAGTTTCGGAGTGACGCGTTCATCGGCATCTAACCATAAAACATAATCACAGGTGACATATTGTTGTGCACGTTGGCGTTGTTTGCCAAAGCCTGGCCAATCAGGATGCGAATAAAATTTTGCACCATATTGTTCTGCGATTTCTTGGGTATTATCAGTACTGCCTGAATCGACGATAATGATTTCATCTACCCAATCTTTTACCGTATCGAGACATTGAGCGAGATCTGCCGCTTCATTTTTGACAATCATGGCAACGCTAATTGTTGGCATATTTTGATCCTTTTTTTGCTATACTAGCCGAAATTTTTGTAAGTATAACCGAATTTATTTTATGTGGCGTTTTTTTTATACCTGCCTGATGTATCTGATTCAGCCTTTTGTCTTGTTCTTCATGTTGCTACGAAGTCTCAAGGCGCCGAATTATCGTAAGCGTTTAGGCGAGCGATATGGTATTTATGCGACTCTTGCTAAGCCCGTGCAAGATGGGATCGTCATTCATGCTGCATCAGTCGGTGAAGTGATTGCAGCCACACCGCTAGTAAAACGTATTCAGAAGGAATATCCACATTTACCAATCACGTTTACAACGGTTACACCAACAGGCTCTGAACGCGTAAAAGCCGCATTCGGGGAAAGTGTGACGCATTGTTATTTGCCTTACGATTTACCTTGTGTCATCAATCGTTTTATTGATTTTATTCAACCTAAAGTATTCATTGTCATTGAAACGGAGCTTTGGCCAAATTTGATTGATTGTTTGGCTCATCGAAATATTCCTTTCATTGTGGCGAATGCTCGTCTTTCTGCGCGTTCAGCGAGACGTTATGGCAAAGTTAAACAACATCTACAACGAATGTTTTCTCAAATCAGCTTGATTGCACCGCAAGATAGTATTAGCGGAAAGCGTTATTTAGAGTTAGGTTATGAAAAAGAACGCCTTCAATTAACCGGCAATATTAAATATGATCTTGTGGTTAGTGACGAGTTACTCAAAGACATTGCAACACTTCATGAGAGCTGGGCGAAAGATCGTCAAATTTGGATTGCCGCGAGCACCCATGAAGGGGAAGAAGAGCTTATTTTACAAGCGCATCATTTGTTACTAAAAAAACATCCAAACTTATTGTTATTGCTGGTGCCTCGCCATCCTGAGCGTTTTAATCCAGTGTCAGATTTAATTGAAAAAGCTAACTTTAACTTTATCCGCCGTTCAACGGGTGAGATTCCTTCAGAAAATACTCAAGTGATTCTGGGGGATACCATGGGTGAGTTGATGTTGATGTATGGTATTTCTGATATTGCGTTTGTAGGCGGAAGTTTGGTCAAACATGGGGGACATAATCCTTTAGAGCCTTTGGCATTTAAATTACCCGTTGTGAGTGGAAAGCATACCTTCAATTTCCCTGAAGTCTTTACTTCGTTGCTAGAGGTACAAGGTGTATTGCAAATCAACTCAACAGAAAAAGCATTGGCAGAGATTATTGATAAGTTATTGAATTCAAAAGAGGCAAGTCAACATTTAGGTAATGCAGGCTATGAGGTGTTAATTGAAAATCGTGGTGCATTACAGCGACTTTTAGATTTGCTTCATCCTTATTTAACGAATATTTCGGAGAACCATAAATGACAAGCGTAATTTACCCCGGCACGTTTGATCCGATTACCAACGGGCATTTAGATATCATTGCGCGAAGTGCGGTCATTTTCCCGAAAGTTTTTGTCGCGGTGGCGAATAGTCCAAGCAAAAAGCCATTGTTCTCATTGGAAGAACGTGTTGAGCTGGTGCGTCAATCGGTCGCCCATTTACCTAATGTGGAAGTATTTGGATTCTCTGATTTACTCGCAAATGAAATCAAAGCGAAAAAGATTACCGCCATTATTCGAGGCGTGCGTACAACGACAGATTTTGAATACGAATTACAATTGGCCGCGTTAAACCGTTTATTAACCGATGGTGTGGATAGTTTGTTCTTCCCACCAACAGAAAAATGGGCGTTTGTGTCTTCCACGATTGTACGAGAAATTTATTTGCATCATGGTGATGTAAAAGAACTGGTGCCGGAAGCCGTCTATTTTGCCTTAAAAGCACGTCGTGAATGAAAAAAACACTTCTAATTTTAACCGCACTTTTAGCGTTAACTGGTTGTGGTACGGTGGTGAAATTAATCGATCCATCAGAAAAATACACACCTTACGCGGGTGCGGCTTATGATTTAGAGATGGCACAAAAATGGGGCTTACCTATTTTAGATTTGCCACTGTCATTTTTATTAGATACCGCATTGTTGCCTTATGCGTGGTCAAATTAATTTGCATTAAGATATGAAACTCAATCCTCAACAACAACAGGCTGTCGAATATGTCAGCGGGCCTTGCTTGGTACTAGCAGGCGCAGGCTCGGGCAAGACTCGCGTGATCATCAATAAGATTGCTCATTTGATTGAACATTGCGGTTATTTACCTAAACAGATCGCCGCCGTGACCTTTACCAACAAAGCCGCTCGTGAAATGAAAGAGCGTGTAGCCCATTCCATTGGTAAAGAAAAATCCAAAGGATTGATTGTTTCCACTTTCCATACCTTAGGTTTCGACATTATCAAACGGGAATATAAAGCCTTAGGCTTTAAATCGAATATGACCTTATTTGATGAGCACGATCAACTTGCCTTGCTCAAAGAACTGACGGCAGATGTGCTGCAGGAAGATAAAGACTTACTGCGTGAATTAATCTCGGTTATTTCCAATTGGAAGAATGATTTGGTTTCGCCAAAACAGGCTTATGCCTTAGCGAAAGATGCCAAATATCAAACCTTTGCAAAATGTTATGAGCGTTATGCAGCGCAAATTCGTGCTTACAATGCGTTGGATTTTGATGATTTGATTATGTTGCCGACCTTACTCTTCAAACAGAACGAAGAAGTGCGGTCAAAATGGCAGGAGAAAATACGCTATTTGTTGGTGGATGAATATCAAGATACCAATACTAGCCAATATGAACTCATCAAACTACTCGTTGGCGAGAGAGCTTGCTTTACGGTGGTAGGAGATGACGACCAATCCATTTATTCTTGGCGAGGCGCTCGACCGCAAAATATGGTGCGCTTGCGTGATGATTTTCCGCGTTTGCAAGTTATCAAGTTGGAACAAAATTACCGTTCCACCCATCGTATTTTGCATTGTGCCAACATTTTGATTGATAACAACGAGCACGTGTTCGATAAAAAACTGTTTTCCAACTTGGGTGAAGGTGAAAAACTGCAAGTCATTGAAGCGAAAAATGAAGAGCATGAAGCTGAACGGATTGTGGCAGAATTAATTGCTCATCGTTTTAGCCGTAAAACCAAATTTAAGGATTATGCGATTTTATATCGCGGTAACCATCAATCCCGTCTATTGGAAAAAGTGCTGATGCAAAACCGTATTCCATACAAAATTTCTGGCGGGACGTCTTTTTTCTCCCGCGCTGAAATTAAGGACATGATGGCCTACTTGCGTTTAGTGGTAAATCAAGACGATGATGCGGCTTTCTTGCGTATTGTGAATACACCGAAACGGGAAATTGGTACCGCAACATTGCAAAAACTAGGCGAGTTGGCACAGGAAAAACATATTAGCTTATTTGAGGCGATTTTTGAGTTTGAACTGATGCAACGAGTTACACCGAAAGCCTATGATGCCTTGCAAAAATTTGGTCGTTGGATTGTGGAGTTAAACGATCAAAGTTTACGTTCCGATCCAGAAACCGCTGTGCGTGCTTTACTTTCATCATTGCATTACGAAGAATATTTGTATGAATATGCCACTAGCCCGAAAGCCGCCGAAATGCAAAGTAAAAACGTGGCAACCTTATTTAGCTGGGTAGAGGATATGCTCAAAGGCGATGAGGTGAATGAGCCGATGACTTTAAATCAAGTGGTTACTCGTTTAACCCTTCGCGATATGATGGAACGAGGTGACGATGATGACGAAAGCGATCAAGTGCAATTAATGACATTGCACGCCTCCAAAGGCTTAGAGTTTCCCCATGTGTATTTAATCGGTATGGAAGAGGGGATTTTGCCTCATCAGACTAGTATTGATGAAGATAATGTAGAGGAAGAGCGTCGTCTAGCCTATGTGGGCATTACGCGAGCGCAACAAACGCTGACTTTTTCTCTTTGTCGTGAACGACGTCAGTTTGGCGAGTTAATTCGCCCAGAGCCGAGTCGTTTCTTGGCAGAGCTACCACAAGATGATGTGCAATGGGAAAAAGATAAGCCAAAATTGACGGTAGAACAGAAGCAACAACAAACATCGAGTCAGCTCGATCGTCTGCGGGCAATTTTAAAAGGCTAGAGATGATTTACGTTAAAGTGCGGTGAGAAATTTATTTGTTTTTTCAACCGCACTTTATTTATGCAAAATGTAGATAAATCAAGCAACCAAAACGGCTTTTACAAAAAATGATTTGACTTATTTTCAAAAAAACGTATTATACCGCCCACAAACCGATTGTGGTGAGATGGCCGAGTAGGCTGAAGGCGCTCCCCTGCTAAGGGAGTATGGGGTCAAAAACTCCATCGAGGGTTCGAATCCCTCTCTCACCGCCATTTGTTGTTAGTTTTATTTATTCTGCACCCGTAGCTCAGCTGGATAGAGTACTCGGCTACGAACCGAGCGGTCAGAGGTTCGAATCCTCTCGGGTGCGCCATTTTAAATCGACTCTATCAGTTAAAATGGTTACGAAGAATAAAACATCACTACGCACCCGTAGCTCAGCTGGATAGAGTACTCGGCTACGAACCGAGCGGTCAAAGGTTCGAATCCTTTCGGGTGCGCCATCTTCTCTCTTCAAACTTTTCTTTTTATCAAAAACAACTAACTCAGTTATTTTTCTCTATCATCAATCGTTTTTAATAAATAATTTCCGTGTGCATCAGTAACACTTCTAAAACCGACATTTGTGATTTTATAAGGGAAATTTGTCTTGTATTCGACATTATCGTGGTGATGACCATGGAAAACGTGTCTTACCCCTAATTTTTCTGCGAGTTGATTAATCACACGAAATCCCATTGGATGGGGTTTAGGCGCTTCATGGCAAATTAGAATATCGGCTTGTTCATTTTCAATGGCTTCGATATCAGAAGGGAAAATAGACGTGCGATGGCGCAATGGTACACCGCCACGCCAAATTTTTTCTTGTGGGCTATATTGGCAATAGTGGATGGGATCAAAATACATCGGTTTATTGGGTGGCATCCAGATTTGTCCACGGAATACACCACCTAAGCCGGCAATGCGTTGTCCTTGGATTTCAACAACACGATTATGCAAATTACGCGATTTCCAATGTGTACCCCAAATCGCCTCAAATGCGGCAATGGTTTTGCTATCGTGGTTGCCGTGAATAAACCAAATATCACAATATTTTGCGAGTTTATCTAATTCATCAGGCGAAGAAAGTTGCAAGTCGCCCAAAATAATGAGAGCAACATTGTCATTTTCTTGCACGAAAGGATAAAGATGTTCATAACTTCCGTGCGGATCGCCTGCGAATAAAATCATGTTATTTCTCGGTGGTCAATGTGCGTTTAGTATGCTGTAAACCTTCAAGTTCTTCATCATTTAACACTTTTTCCACAACAGATTTCACTTGGTTATAACGGTCTAGATAACTTGGTGATTCAATTTCAATGTAAGGCACTTTGTATTTATCTAACAATTTCTTCAATAACTGTTGGAATTGTTGACGTTGTTTTTGGCTGCCTAGACTACGTAAGCCATCATCCACCCATTTTGTATTGTTTTTCAATAAAATAGTCACATCAAATGGGTATTCTTTGATCATAGAATCCAAGAATGGATGGGCTTTGCCTTCGTATTGAATACAAAAAGCCTGCGTGGTAATGAAATCAGTATCAATAATCGCCACTTTATGGGCATGACGCACCGCATAATCAATATAGCGCTGGTGACCTAATGCCATTTGTGGATAGTCAGAATATTGCATGGCTTGCTCATCGCCACCTAATTTTTCAAAGACATATTCCCGACCATATTCCCATGCAGAAGTGGTATTAAATACGGCAGCCAGTTTGCTAACTAACACACTTTTACCGCTGCTTTCACCACCCAAAATGGCAATAGTTTTCGCAAAGAATGGACGGACTTCTTTCGGAATGAATTTCCAATATTGGAAAGGCGTAGTACGAATTTTTGTCGCAGATACATTAAAGAAAGAGCGGTCAGGATCCACTAAAGAAACTTCGAGTCCTAAGTATTTTTCGTATGGCGCTTTGTCTTGAGGCTCACTACTAAATACCATTGTCGGGGTAAATTGTTTTTCTTCAAATAGATTTTTTACCGCTTCGCTCCAAGCTTGCCAACCATTCGGATAACTTGGAATGCCATCCTCAACTAAATGATGAATAAAAATGTGATCATTTTGATATTTAAAGATTTGTTGCATCCAGCGAAGGCGATCTTGTACCGTCGGCATGCGCTTCATTTTACTATCATAAAACAGCTTTAAATCGCGTTCGGTATCGCTACAGACAATCACGTGAAGCTCATCCACTTTACTGAATGCTTCATAAATCATATTAATATGGCCGGTGTGAACTGGGTAGAATTTCCCAAAAATCACACCCACTTTTTTATCGTGTTTGTTCGACATAATGTATCCTTCGCTAAATCGCCATTGCATAGTGGCAGTATAGCCCTATTTTATGCAATCTTTGTGTAAATAAAAACATTTTTCATTGAATGATTTTTTACCGCGACATTTTACGTTATACTACAGCCTGCATTCTCAGGGCAGGGTGAAATTCCCTACCGGTGGTGACAGCCCACGAGCACTTAAAAGTGCGGTTAATTTTGATTGCGTTTTACAAAATTGTTTCGCTTTGTCCTTTTAAGGTTAGCAGATTTGGTGAAATTCCAAAGCCGACAGTATAGTCTGGATGAAAGAGAATAAAACGGATTGGGTTCCCACTTCCGTTCTATTTATTTGCATTTCTCAGCCCTGATTCTGGTTAATTTTAACGTAACAACAAAGGAAATTACGATGAATCAGTCAATTTTATCTGCATTTGGTGCGACCGGCGAAGAACGGGTGATTAACGCATTGAACGCATTCAAACAAGGTAATGGCGTATTAGTATTGGATGATGAAGATCGCGAAAATGAAGGCGATTTAATTTTTCCAGCAGAAACCATTACGCCAGAACAAATGGCAAAACTTATTCGTTATGGCAGTGGTATTGTGTGCTTATGTATCACTGATGAACAATGCAAACAACTTGATTTACCTCCGATGGTTGAGCATAACAATAGCGTGAATAAAACCGCGTTTACCGTGACGATTGAAGCGGCAGAAGGTGTGTCAACAGGTGTATCGGCACAAGATCGTGTTACCACAATCAAAGCGGCAATTGCAGATCAGGCAAAACCAGCAGATCTTCACCGTCCTGGACATGTTTTCCCATTACGTGCTGCAGAAGGCGGTGTTTTAGCACGTCGTGGACATACTGAAGCCTCAGTTGATTTAGCGCGTTTAAGTGGTTTTAAACCAGCGGGTGTGATTTGTGAAATCACAAATGATGATGGCACCATGGCTCGTGCTGCAGAAATTATCGACTTTGCAAAAAAATTTGGTTATGCGGTGTTAACGATTGAAGATTTAGTGGCATATCGTCAAAAACATCAGTGCTAATTAAATACTCAGAAAACAAAAGTGCGGTCAGAAAATCTCTTAAATTCTGACCGTACTTTGCATTTTAGGCTTAATTGGTTTCCACAAAGCTTAATGCCGTTTCGACCACTTCGATGCCTGCGCCTTGCTTAAAGGCATTTTCACTTAAATAGCGTCGCCATTGTCTCGCCCCTTTGCAGTTTTGGAATGCTCCAAGCATATGTCGAACGATATGATTTAAATAAACGCCTTGGCTCAGTTGTTTTTCAATATAAGGGAACATGGCTTCCACCGCTTGTTTTGGTGTGACGATATCCGCATTAGCATCAAAAAGCATTTGATCAACATAGCCTAGCAACGATGGATTTTGATAAGCCTCACGCCCAACCATCACGCCATCCACAAATTGCAAATGATGTTTCATTTCTTCGATGGTTTTAATGCCGCCATTAATTGCAATGGTCAACTGCGGGAAGTCTTTCTTTAATTGATAAACGCGATCATAATCCAAAGGGGGAATCTCGCGATTCTCTTTTGGGCTTAATCCTGAAAGCCAGGCTTTTCGTGCGTGAACAATAAATTCTTGACAGCCTGCATGATGGACTTTTTCGATAAAGTCGCAGAGAAATTCATAGCTATCCAAATCATCAATGCCAATACGCGTTTTCACGGTGACAGGAATATTCACGACACTTTGCATTTCTGTAATACATTCTGCTACTAAATCCGCTTTTGCCATCAAGCAAGCACCAAACATACCGTTTTGCACGCGGTCGGAAGGGCAACCGACATTGAGATTAATTTCATGATAGCCTCTTTCTTCCGCTAATTTCGCACAATGTTTAAGCTGTGCGGGATCGCTTCCACCAAGTTGTAGGGCAACTGGGTTTTCTTGCAAATTAAAATCTAAATGATCGTATTTAGCATGAATAATGGCGGGTGCTGTGACCATTTCGGTATAAAGCAACGCATTTTTACTAAATTGACGATGAAAATAGCGACAATGGCGTGTCGTCCAATCTAACATTGGCGCAACGGAAAAGCGGCCACGGTAAAAGTGCGGTTGGTTTTCTGACATATTTTATTTCTCTTGAATCTCGTTACGGCGAAGATCTTCTGCTTGTTGTTCCTGCATTCGTTGGCGGAAACGTCCAGCCGCAAAGTGGTAAAAAGGTTTCGGACTAAATTGGCGCGAAATTATGGAGGCAATGATACTGGAAATCAAGAGCCAAATCAGCACAGGTTGAGCCCCCGTCATTTCCATCACCACTACGCTAGCTGTCACGGGCGATTGTGTGCCGCCGGCTAAAAAGGCGGCCATACATAAAATGACGAGGAAGCGTTGATCAACCATGCCATTGCTGATTTCCCATAACATGGTGCCGATACCTGCACCGGTGGTGAGAGATGGCGTAAAAATTCCGCCCGCGATGCCATTCCAATACGTCGTAACCGTTGCGAAGAGTTTTAGTATCCCCACTTCAGGTGAAACGAGTTGTCCTTCTAATGCTCTGGCGACAACATCATAACCCGTTCCATAGGTTTGTCCTTCGCTGTAGGTGCCCATAGCCGCAAGCACTAAACCGAGTAATAAGGCAATGTAAATGGGGTGTTTGCGGATCCAGTTACGCCATTTGATTGGAGAAAGCCCCATTAATCCTTTGGCAAGGAGTCGTCCAAATATACCGCCCAATACACCACAAACTACGCCACAAATGGCAAGCCAAAGGTATAAATAAGGAATAGAGGTCGCGCCTTTATAGACAGGAAAGTAAGGGCTATTACCTTGAATCGCCACTAAAATAAAACCAGCTGCTAATACACCGAGCAATACGCGTCGCTCCCAGCGTAACATCACGCCGCGACCAAGTTCTTCAATGGCAAAAATGACCCCAGCCAAAGGGGCATTAAAGGCGGCAGCAAGACCGCCTGCTGCACCAGTTGCGATGAGTTCATTCGTACTTAATCCGCGGAAAGCAAAGTTGTATTTACGACAGAAATTTCCCCACGCGAGCATGACAGCCGCACCCACTTGAACAGAGGGTCCTTCACGTCCAACAGACGCACCGATAACCATTGCAAAGAAAGTAAGCGGAATTTTCCAAATGGTTTGGCGAAATTCAACCAGTTTTGTTTTATAGCTACTATAAGGAAGATTGATGGAGGCAATCACTTGTGGAATACCGCTGCCGCCAACATAAGGTGTGTATTTGGCGGTAAACCAGGTGAGAAAAGCAAGACCAAGCGGTAAAACGATCCAAACGGCGAGAGGGTATTTAGCAGACCAATAGGCATTAAATTCAAGTCCGATATCGGCTAGCTTGGCAAATCCAAAGGAAAAGAGAGCAACAAATATCGCACCAATCAGTAAACATACGAATTCGAGTGTTTTATGAGAGATACGATGGGTTTGTCGAAGTTTTTTATGGTAGAAATAACGTAAATGAAAAATGAATGAACGTAACATAATGATTGCCAACAAAATAATTCTGCTTGAAATTATAAAACCCTAGTCACAGACAGGCAATTGATTTGGAAAAGTGCGGTCAGTTTTGCGTCGATTTTTTATCAAGCGATCCTTTGCGATCCTATTTCTGTTTAAATATTGACAATGCGAGGCGAAACCATTAAAATTCAGCGTCTGTTTCTTCTGTCTATTGGATGGAGAGATAGATTTTGTAACAAACATTCTATTATGAATAACATTTAAACTGGAGCTTTTTTAATGGCAACTATCAACCAGCTAGTACGCAAACCGCGTGTGAAAAAGGTTGTAAAAAGTAACGTTCCTGCATTAGAGGCTTGCCCGCAGAAACGTGGTGTGTGCACTCGTGTATACACAACTACACCTAAAAAACCGAACTCAGCATTACGTAAAGTATGTCGTATTCGTTTAACTAATGGCTTTGAAGTAACTTCTTACATCGGCGGCGAAGGTCACAACCTTCAAGAGCACAGTGTTGTGCTTATCCGTGGTGGTCGTGTTAAAGACTTACCAGGTGTTCGTTACCACACTGTACGCGGCGCATTAGACTGTGCAGGCGTTAAAGATCGTAAACAAGGTCGTTCTAAATACGGCGTTAAACGTCCTAAAGCTTAATGGAACTCCGTTAAGTAAGGCCAAACGTCTAAATTAGTAAAAATTTAAATCAGAAACTCCAGTATCACATTAGCTCACTTTAAAGTGCGGTTAATTTTTATAGAGTTTTGGATATCCTGAAGATTAAATATACGGAGAAATTCGCAATGCCACGTCGTCGTAGTGTTGAACCACGCAAGATTCTTCCAGATCCGAAGTTCGGTTCAGAGTTACTTGCAAAATTTATTAATGTATTAATGGTAGACGGTAAAAAATCCGTTGCTGAAACCATCGTTTATGGTGCGTTAGACAAACTTGCAGAACGCACAGGTAAAGAACCTTTAGAAGCATTTGAAATTGCACTTGAAAACGTTCGCCCAACCGTTGAGGTTAAATCTCGTCGTGTTGGTGGTTCTACTTACCAAGTGCCAGTTGAAGTACGTCCAGTTCGTCGTAACGCATTAGGTATGCGTTGGATCGTTGAAGCTGCACGTAAACGCGGTGATAAATCAATGGCTTTACGTCTTGCAAATGAATTATCTGATGCATCAGATAACAAAGGCGCAGCTGTGAAAAAACGTGAAGACGTTCACCGTATGGCTGAAGCTAATAAAGCATTTGCTCACTTCCGTTGGTAATACGCTTTTAAAATTTAAGGGCTTCATCCTCGATGAAGCCTTACCCTTATATAAACAGATATTAAACTTAACAAGGTTATAATAATGGCTCGTACAACCCCTATTGAAAGATATCGTAATATCGGTATTAGTGCGCACATTGATGCTGGTAAAACTACTACCACTGAACGTATCTTATTCTACACTGGTGTAAGTCACAAAATTGGTGAAGTACACGATGGTGCAGCAACAATGGACTGGATGGAACAAGAACAAGAGCGTGGTATTACCATTACCTCTGCGGCAACTACCGCATTCTGGTCTGGTATGTCACAACAGTTCCCACAACACCGTATCAACGTTATCGATACCCCGGGACACGTAGACTTTACTGTTGAAGTAGAACGTTCTATGCGTGTTCTTGATGGTGCGGTAATGGTTTACTGTGCGGTTGGTGGTGTTCAACCTCAGTCTGAAACTGTATGGCGTCAAGCTAACAAATATCAAGTTCCACGTATTGCGTTCGTAAACAAAATGGACCGTACTGGTGCTAACTTCTTACGTGTTGTTGAACAACTTAAAACTCGTTTAGGTGCGAATGCTGTTCCTCTTCAACTTCCAATCGGTGCAGAAGAAAGTTTCACTGGTGTTGTTGATTTGATCAAAATGAAAGCGATCAACTGGAACGAAGCTGACCAAGGTATGACCTTCACTTATGAAGATATTCCAGCAGATATGCAAGCAGCTTGTGAAGAATGGCGTCAAAACCTTGTTGATGCAGCAGCTGAAGCAACTGAAGAATTAATGGAAAAATATCTTGGTGGTGAAGAGTTAAGCGAAGAAGAAATCAAAGCAGGTCTTCGTCAACGCGTATTAGCAAACGAAATCATCTTGGTAACTTGTGGTTCTGCATTCAAAAACAAAGGTGTTCAAGCAATGCTTGATGCAGTTGTTGAATACTTACCAGCACCAACTGATATTCCAGCAATCAAAGGTATCAACCCAGATGAAACTGAAGGTGAACGTCACGCAAGCGATGATGAGCCGTTCTCTTCATTAGCATTCAAAATTGCAACTGACCCATTCGTAGGTAACTTAACCTTCTTCCGTGTGTACTCAGGTGTAATTAACTCTGGTGATACAGTATTAAACTCTGTACGTCAAAAACGTGAACGTTTTGGTCGTATCGTACAGATGCACGCTAACAAACGTGAAGAAATCAAAGAAGTTCGTGCGGGCGATATCGCTGCAGCAATCGGCTTAAAAGATGTCACTACGGGTGATACATTATGTGCAATCGAAGCACCAATCATCCTTGAGCGTATGGAATTCCCAGAGCCGGTAATCTCTGTAGCAGTAGAACCTAAAACTAAAGCTGACCAAGAAAAAATGGGTCTTGCATTAGGTCGTCTAGCTCAAGAAGACCCTTCATTCCGTGTTCACACTGATGAAGAATCTGGTGAAACCATTATTTCTGGTATGGGTGAGTTACACTTAGACATCATCGTTGACCGTATGAAACGTGAGTTCAAAGTGGAAGCTAATATCGGTAAACCACAAGTATCTTACCGTGAAACTATCCGTACTCGTGTTAACGATGTGGAAGGTAAACACGCAAAACAATCTGGTGGTCGCGGTCAATATGGTCATGTTGTTATTGACTTATACCCATTAGATCCAGAAGGTCCTGGTTACGAATTTGTAAACGAAATCAAAGGTGGTGTAATCCCTGGTGAATACATTCCTGCAGTTGATAAAGGTATCCAAGAACAGCTTAAATCTGGTCCATTAGCGGGTTATCCGGTAGTAGATATTGGTGTACGTTTACACTTCGGTTCATACCATGATGTTGACTCATCAGAATTAGCGTTTAAATTAGCGGCTTCTTTAGCATTTAAAGCAGCGTTCGCTAAAGCAAACCCAGTTCTACTTGAGCCAATCATGAAAGTTGAAGTAGAAACTCCACCTGAGTATGTGGGTGATGTAATCGGTGACTTAAGCCGTCGTCGTGCTATGGTTAACGGTCAAGAAGCGAACGAATTCGTTGTTAAAATCGATGCAGAAGTTCCACTTTCTGAAATGTTCGGTTATGCAACAGACTTACGTTCACAAACTCAAGGTCGTGCATCATACTCAATGGAACCGTTAAAATATGCTGAAGCACCAACAAGTGTTGCTGCTGCAGTAATTGAAGCGCGTAAAAAATAATTTTTTGTAACAATCCGCTCTATAAGTCGAATAGCTTATAGAGCATTTTCTAGGAAACTAAACAAATGTCTAAAGAAAAATTTGAACGTACAAAACCGCACGTAAACGTGGGTACAAT
>CAJZKN010000002.1:0-175198 GCA_916050345.1 Parahaemophilus parainfluenzae
ATTACACGGGTAGCTACGACACAAGCACGATTGAGAAAAAAGCGCGCTTAGTCGTGACCATTGAATATGCAATTGAATAATTGTTTAATATTTACTAAATGCTAATAAAAGCAAGTACGGCAGTTTATAACATAAAGTTATACTAATAACTGCCGTTAACTATGAAATATCTAATATTTATTAGCCAGCATAATCAAACTTAAATTCTTATTTATTTTTTTATAAAAACCACACTACTCATCAATCTATTACATGATAACCAATATCATATTTTAATAAATCATTAAAAATAGAAATAACTTAATATGTAAAAAATAGGAGCTTATAATGAGAGAAATTTTACCTTTTATCATAATAGGTTTAATCATAGTATTCTCTTTTTTTATGATATTTTTAAACCTACATAATAAGGAGAAAAAATTTAGAGAAAAAATTAAACTGAATTCTTTTTTTAATTATAAAGAAAACAATCCAACTCTAGTAAAAGACGGCTATGTAAAATGTAATGTATGTGGTGGTAGTGCTATTGTCATAGTTTATAAATATGCTCCATATGATTCCGATAAACCATATGCTTTGGCTCATGTATGTAGAACATGTGGTACAACACTATATTACACAGAAAATGATTGATATTGTAAAAAATAGATTATCATTAAAAAGAAATAACATAAAACAAAAACTTGTCTTAAGGCACACATGCAACTCCCTACCCTACAATCTGCAAAATTAATTCGCCGCTATAAGCGTTTTTTGACTGATATTGAATTACCAAATGGCGAAGTGATCACGATTCATTGTGCAAACACTGGTGCAATGACTGGCTGTGGTGAAAAAGGTGATACCGTTTGGTATTCTCATTCTGATAGCCAAACGCGCAAATATCCACACAGTTGGGAATTAACGCAATTAGCAAATGGTCAGCTTGTTTGTATTAACACACACAGATCCAACCAGCTAGTCTTTGAAGCCTTGCAAAATAAACAAATCAAAGAACTCGCTATGTATGATGAAATTTATCCTGAAGTGAAATATGGTGAAGAAAATAGCCGTATCGACTTCTTACTTAAAGGTGAGGACTTACCAGATTGTTATGTTGAAGTGAAATCCATCACCTTCGTAAAAGGTACATTAGGAATGTTTCCCGATGCGGTGACTACTCGTGGGCAAAAACATGTTCGTGAGCTTTTAGCCATGAAAAAACAAGGACATCGAGCGGTTGTCCTCTTTGCTGGATTACATGATGGTTTCGATCGTTTTAAAATCGCTGAGTTTGTAGATCCTGAATATGATCGCCTTTTAAAAGACGCCAAATCTCAGGGCGTTGAAGCTTATGCTTATGCGGGAAAATTTGAAATTTCAGATGGAATTCCGACCGCACTTTCTCTCACAGAAAGTGTACCTTACATCGATTAAAAAAATAATTGCGAATTATTTTCATTTTGTTGTTGACAAGGTATTTGATAATAGTTATCATCTAGGCATTCCAAAAACAAACAGATAATCACTCCAACTTCACGCCTATTTCCCCACAAATAGGCGTTTTTTTTCATCTCAATCTTTTCATTTCAGCCATATTCTCTATAATGTAGCCTTTAATATTAAAATAACATTAGGAAATAGAATGACTGATATTAATACCGTTCTCGCAGAACTAAAACGCGGTACTGATGAGATTCTTTCTGAAGCGGATTTAATCGAAAAACTAAAAGAAAATCGCCCACTTAAAATTAAACTTGGTGCAGACCCTACTGCTCCAGATATTCACTTAGGGCATACCGTGGTATTAAACAAACTTCGTCAATTCCAACAATTAGGTCACGAAGTCTATTTCTTAATCGGTGATTTCACGGGTATGGTCGGTGACCCATCTGGTAAAAATACCACTCGCCCACCACTTAGCCGCGAAGATGTGCTTCGCAATGCGGAAACCTATAAAGAACAGATTTACAAAATTCTAGACCCACAAAAAACAAAAATCGTATTCAACTCTGAATGGTTGGGTAAATTGGGTACTGAAGGGATGATCCGTTTAGCAAGTAACTACACCGTAGCGCGTATGCTAGAACGTGATGATTTCAAAAAACGTTTTGGTAACAATCAACCTATCGCAATTCACGAATTTATTTATCCTTTATTACAAGGCCATGACTCTGTTGCTTTAGAAGCAGACGTGGAACTTGGTGGTACAGACCAAAAATTTAACTTACTTGTTGGTCGCGAGTTACAAAAATCAGCCGGTCAGAAACCACAAGTAGCGATTACGCTTCCATTACTTGTTGGTTTAGACGGTGAGAAGAAAATGTCTAAATCATTAGGCAACTACATCGGCGTGACAGATGCACCAAGCGATATGTTCGGTAAAATCATGTCGATCTCGGATGACTTAATGTGGGATTGGTACAACTTACTTTCTTTCCGTCCACTCACTGAGATTGCTGAATTAAAAGCAGAAGTAGCAAATGGTAAAAACCCACGTGACGTGAAGATTTTACTAGCCAAAGAAATCATTGCACGTTTCCATGATGAAGCAGCGGCAGAGGCGGCTGAACAAGAATTTATTAACCGTTTCCAAAAAGGTGCGATGCCGGATGAAATGCCTGAATTCACCTTTGAAGGCGAAATTGGTTTAGCCACCTTATTAAAAGAAGCAGGACTGGTTCCTTCTACTTCTGAAGCGATTCGCTCAGCGAAACAAGGTGGTGTGAAAATCAATGGCGAAAAAGTCGAAGACATGAAAGCCAATGCACCAAAAGGCACGAATGTTTACCAAGTAGGTAAACGTAAGTTCGCTCGCGTAACCATCGCATAAAACACCTATGAAAATGACCGCTCTTTTTAAGTGCGGTTATTTTTTAACTGATATCCACAATAGAAGGAAAATAATATGAGCCAAAAAATCTGGGTAACAGGCGATGCGGTTGTCGATCTTATTCCTGACGGTGAAAATCATTATTTACGCTGTGCTGGTGGTGCGCCTGCAAATGTGGCTGTTGGCGTGGCACGATTAGGCAGCCCGAGTGCCTTTATTGGTCGCGTAGGTAACGATCCCCTTGGCCAATTTATGCAAGACACCTTAAATGCGGAAAATGTGAATACACAACATATGATTTTAGATCCGCAACATCGTACCTCTACGGTTGTGGTTGGTTTAGATAATGGCGAACGCAGCTTTACCTTTATGGTAAACCCAAGTGCGGATCAGTTCCTACAAGCTAGCGATTTACCGCCTTTCCAACAAGGTGAATGGCTACATTGTTGCTCTATTGCGCTGATTAATAATCCATCTCGCGAAGCCACTTTTGAAGCCATTCGTCGAATTAAAGCTGCTGGCGGTTTCTTCTCTTTTGACCCAAATTTACGTGAATCACTTTGGTCAAGCTTAGAAGAAATGAAAACTGTAGTAATGGAAGCGGTTGCCCTAGCTGATGTGTTGAAATTCTCTGAAGAAGAATTAACGCTTTTAACCAATACTGACAGCCTTGAAAAAGCCTTTGAAAAAGTGACCGCACTTTATCCTGAAAAATTGATTATCGTGACTCTAGGTAAAGATGGCGCGCTCTATCACTTAAAAGGTAAGAAAGATGTAATTGCCGGAAAAGCCTTACAACCGGTTGATACAACGGGTGCTGGCGATGCCTTCGTTGGTGGTCTGCTTGCTGGACTTTCACAGCATCCAAACTGGAAAGAAAATGAGGTGCTTGTGCAAATTATCCGTCAAGCCAATGCTTGTGGCGCCCTTGCTACGACAGCAAAAGGGGCAATGTCAGCCTTACCGAACCAAACACAATTAGCTGCATTTTTAGCGAATTAGCGTGCAAAGGTGCAAATAGCTGCACCTTTTATTTATGAAAATAATTTAGGAAGTATGTATGAAACTTTGGTATTCGAACTCTAGCCCTTATGCTAGAAAAGCCCGTGCTGTAGTGCAATATCATCAATTACAAGATCATGTTGAATTACTCCTCGCAACCAGTAGTTTAGATAAGAACTCGCCACATAACTTAGACAATCCTCTTGGTCGTTTACCGGCATTACAACGAGAAAATGGTGAATGGCTTTATAACAGTTCACTCATTGCAGAATATCTCGATCACATTGGTACGCAACCTTCACTTTATGGAAACAGCGAGACTCGTTGGGAAATTCTCCGTTTACATTATTTAGCCGATGGTATTTTAGAGAATGAAATCTCAGTCGTACCAGAAAAACGTCTTCGTCCACAAGAGCAATGGTGGCTTGAACGTCATCAACAAATTTTTGACCGTACAGAACGAAGCTTAATTGAGCTCAAAAAAGCCATTGATATCTTTGGTGAAGAATTAAATATCGGCACATTAAATGCCGTGTGCGCGATTGATTTCCTATTATTCGGCGATGCTTGGACTCATGCTTCACAACATGCAACCATCAAATCATTAAAAACATGGGCTGAAGCAATGAATCAACGCTATGATTGCTTAAAAAATACCTTACCAAAATAAGATTAAATTATGATTATTTTCAATAATGGCAAATACAAAAGTATTCTAGCCGCAGAAAAAGACGAACTTGCGGAAATTGCTGAAACCGTGCAAAAAGACAAGGATTTCCGACCGCACTTTCATATTGCCCCACCAACTGGCTTGATGAATGATCCGAATGGTTTGATCTTCGATGGAGAGAAATATCATCTGTTCTATCAATGGTTTCCATTCGATGCAATTCACGGGATGAAACATTGGAAGCATTTAATCACGAAAGACTTCCAACATTACCAATCAGCGGATGATCTGATTCCTTGTGAGCTTTTTGAGTCTCACGGCTGTTATTCGGGTGGTGCTTTAAAAGTCGGTGATAAATTAGCCATGTTCTACACTGGCAATACTCGTCGCCCAAGTGATAATCAACGCGTACCTTATCAAAATTTAGCGATTTTCGATCTTAATGGGAAATTGCTTAGCAAACGTCCGTTAATTGAAAATGCTCCAGAAGGTTATACAGAGCATGTTCGCGATCCTAAACCGTATTTTACTGAAAATGGTAAAATCCGTTTTATCTGTGGCGCACAGCGAGAAAACCTTACAGGAACAGCCATTATTTTTGAAATGGACAATCTTGAAGATACACCTCGTTTATTAGGTGAACTTTCCTTACCTGCTTTTGACAATAAAAACGTGTTTATGTGGGAATGCCCTGACCTACTGAAACTCGGTGATAAAGATGTCTTTATTTGGTCGCCACAAGGTAAAGCTCGGGAAGCGCATCAATTCCAAAATAATTATCATGCGACTTATGCTGTGGGGAAATTAACAGATTTAACCTTTGAAGCAGAATATATTAGTGAGTTAGATCAAGGCTTTGATTTCTATGCCCCACAAACCTTCGGCGGTTTGGATAATAAAACCCACGCAGTGCTTTTCGGTTGGATTGGTTTGCCAGATTTAACTTATCCAACAGACAAATTTAAATGGCACTCAGCTTTAACCTTGCCAAGAGAATTGCGTTTAGAAGGTTCGAAAATTTATCAACACCCGATTGATAAAATATACAAAAATCTGACCACACTTTCTGCGCTTCATCTCAATGAAAAAGCGGATATTGCTAATTTAGATCGTGCGTATCTTAAATTTGAGGCAAATAACCAAGCCTTTGACTTAACCTTCTTCCAAAATGAAAAAGGGCAATCATTACTACTTTCTTATGAAAATGGCTTGGTTTGCTTAGATCGCAGTCAAAGCGAACAAACCGAATTAATGGAAAAATTCGATACCAAACGCTTCTGCGAAGTTGAAAATCTGCAAACTGTCGAAATTTTCTTTGATCGTTCAATTATTGAAATTTTCTTTAATCAGGGTGAAAAAGCGATGACATCAAGATTTTTCATTGAGAACAGAGAAAATACAATAAGCTGTAGCCGTCCATTGGATTTAATGATTGGTTATTTACCAGCAATTCAATATGACAAATAATCAACTCAAGTGCGGTTAAAATTAACCGCACTTTTATTTTCAACCATGTTCTCTTATTAAGTAATGACTATGTTTGTTCAACAACAAAACGCAACACCATCTAATCTTGTGGCGTTCAATTTTCTATTGATTGCCTTCTTAACGGGGATTGCTTCTGCGTTTCAAACGCCGACTTTGAGTTTGTATCTCTCTCAAGAGATTCAAGTTTCGCCTTTTTTTGTGGGCTTGTTCTATTCCGTCAATGCCATTATTGGCATTATCTTGAGCCAAATTCTGGCGAAATATTCTGATAAGCAAGATGACCGCCGCAAAGTGATGATTGTTTGCTGTTTGATTGCTGTGCTGGGCTGTCTGATTTTTGCTTATAGCCGAAATTATTATGTGTTAATTATTATCGGCACAACGCTATTAGGGCTAGGTTCATCCGCTAATCCGCAATCTTTTGCTTTAGCGCGAGAATATGCTGAAAGTAGTCATCGTGAAGCGGTGATGTTCACCACAATTATGCGAACTCAAATCTCATTGGCTTGGATTGTTGGGCCACCGCTTTCTTTTTTCATTGCGTTAAACTGGGGCTTTGATTACATGTATTTGGTGGCAGGTTCTGCCTTTTTACTATGTGCAGGCGTCAGCAAATTATTGCCGAAAATTCCTCGTCAAAGTGCGGTCAAAAATCAAGAGATTTTAGACAATACGCCACCAAGAAAAAGTGTGATTTACTTGTTCATCGCTAACCTATTACTTTGGACATGTAACAGCATGTATCTGATCAATATGCCATTATTTGTGATTAATGAGTTACATTTAGGCAAAGAACTGGCGGGAACATTGATGGGGACGGCTGCAGGATTGGAAATTCCTGTGATGATATTTGCGGGTTATCTCACCAAATATTTCAGTAAAAAACGCTTGATGATGATTGCTTTAATTTCAGGCCTCGCCTTCTATTCAAGTTTATTATTCGCTGAACAAACTTGGCAGCTTATCGGATTACAAATGCTTAATGCGATTTTTATCGGTATTACCGCTACGATTGGCATGGTGTATTTCCAAGACTTAATGCCGACTAAAATGGGCACAGCCACTACGCTATTCAGTAATGCAGCAAAAAGTAGTTGGATTATCGGAGGACCTATTGCCGGTATTATTGCAGAAATTTGGCATTACAACTCTGTTTTTTATGTCGCTGTGGCATTAATTTTTATCAGCGTAGGCTGTATGTGGAAAGTCAAATCGGTTTAGTAAAATGAAAAAGAGCGGTCAATTTTGACCGCTCTTTTACTTTACATTATCTTAGCGCCACGCTTTGAATTGATTAATCAATCCATTGGTTGAGCTATCATGGCTTGAAACCTTCTCTTTGTCTGCCAATTCAGGAAGAATTCGGTTTGCTAATTGTTTACCTAATTCTACGCCCCATTGGTCGAAACTAAAGATATTGAAAATCACACCTTGTGCAAAAATTTTGTGTTCATACATCGCAATTAATGCGCCAAGAACAAATGGTGTAATTTTTTGCACTAAAATAGAGTTCGTTGGTTTATTACCGGTAAAGACTTTAAATGGCACAATGTCTTTTACCTCATCCAACGATTTACCGGCTTTCACAAACTCTGCTTCAACTTCTTCCTTGGTTTTACCAAAAGCAAGTGCTTCAGTTTGTGCAAAGAAGTTTGATAACAATTTGCTGTGATGATCACCTAACGGATTATGGCTTTGTGCTGGCGCGATAAAGTCACAAGGAATTAACATCGTACCTTGGTGGATCAATTGATAGAACGCATGCTGACCATTTGTACCTGGTTCGCCCCAAATAATTGGGCCGGTTTGATAATCACGGATAACATTGCCATTACGATCAACATATTTACCGTTTGATTCCATATTACCTTGTTGGAAATAAGCCGCAAAACGGTGTAAATATTGGTCATAAGGTAAAATTGCTTCAGTTTGTGCTCCAAGGAAATTGGTATTCCATAAGCCTACTAACGCTAATGTTGCAGGGATATTTTTTTCTAATGGCGCGGTACGGAAATGTTTATCCATTTCATGCGCACCACTTAATAACGCTTCAAAATTATCAAAGCCGATTGAAAGTGCAATTGAAAGACCGATTGCAGACCATAAAGAATAACGGCCACCAACCCAATCCCAGAACTCAAACATATTATTGGTATCAATACCAAATTCTGCTACCGCTTTACCATTGGTAGAAAGCGCAGCGAAGTGTTTTGCCACCGAGCTGTTATCTTTCGCTGCCGCTAATAACCAATCGCGCGCAGAATTTGCATTGGTCATAGTTTCTTGGGTGGTAAAGGTTTTAGAAGCCACTAAGAAAAGTGTCGTTTCAGGATTCACTTTTTTCAATGTTTCAGCGATATGTGTACCATCTACGTTTGAAACGAAGTGCATATTCAAGTGATTTTTATGAGGACGAAGCGCTTCAGTCACCATGTAAGGGCCTAAGTCTGAACCACCGATACCAATATTCACCACATCAGTAATCGCTTTTCCCGTATAACCTTTCCATTCACCTGAAATCACACGCTCACAGAACGCACTCATTTTCGCTAATACGGCATTCACTTCTGGCATCACATCTTTACCATCTACATAGACAGGTGTATTTGAACGGTTACGAAGTGCGGTATGTAATACAGCTCGATTTTCTGTACGATTAATCTTTTCGCCTGTAAACATGGCATTAATCGCTTCATCTAATGCAGACTCTTTGGCTAATTGACGAAGTAATTTGAGGGTTTCTTGATTAATTTTATTTTTTGAAAAATCTACTAAGATTTGATTTTCAAAAGTTAAAGAATAGTCATTAAAACGATTTTCTTCTTGCTTAAACAAATCAGCAATCGTGGTATGAGCCAGTTGAGATTGGTGAGCTTCAAGCGCTTTCCACGCTTGTGTATTGGTTGGATTGATGTTTTTCATGAATATTTCCTTTTAAAAATTGAATTCTTTACATTTTTGCTTTCTTGCAAAAACAATTAATCGACATATTCTGTTATAACACGAGGGGTTAATTTTGTAATCAATTCATAGCTTAAAATACCACTGTATTTAGCTACCGTTTCAATTGGTAATTCCTTACCCCATAAAATCACTTCATCACCGACTTTATCTTGGCTATCTGCGCCTAAGTCTACCGTTAGCATATCCATTGAGACGCGACCGACAATAGGAACAATTCGACCGTTTAGATAAACTGGCGTACCTTCTGGCACATCACGCGGATATCCATCACCATAACCAATGGCAACCACGCCAATTTTAGTATTTTTCGGACTCGTCCAAATACCGCCATAGCCAACAGGTTCACCTTTTTTATGTTCACGTACAGCAAGCAAAGATGATGTTAAATTCATCACGGGAGTTAAACCAAATTCAGCCCCGACAGTATCCGTTGGTGAAATACCGTACATAATAATCCCTGGTCGAATACAATCTAAGTGAGCCTCTGGCCAGAATAAAATCCCACCGGATGCAGCGATAGTTCGATCACCCTCTTTATTTTTTGTGGCTTGAAGAAAACGATCTAACTGAACTTGAGTGTAATCTGAATCTAACTCATCAGCACGGCTAAAATGACTCACAAAACCTAAGTGCGGTTGAATTTGAGGAAGTTTTTTCAGCTCTTGATAAAAATAATCCACTTCATCAAGCGACACACCTAAACGGTGCATACCAGTATCAATCTTCAACCAAACTTTGATTGGACTTGGTACCACAGCTCGTTTTAATGCTTCAAGCTGTTCACGGTTATGAACCACCGTTTCAATATTATTTACCGCAATAATGGGTAAATCTTTTTCATCAAAAAAGCCTTCTAGCAATAAGATCGGTTTAATAATACCGTTAGAGCGTAACGATAACGCCTCTTCTAAACGCGCTACGGCAAAGCAATCTACCATGCTTTCTAAAGCAGATGAGACAAATACCACACCATGACCATATGCGTTTGCTTTTACTACCGCAATAATTTTGCTATGTGGCGCTTTTTCTTTAATAACTTGTAAATTATGTTTTAAGGCAAGCGAACTGATTTTCGCTGTTGCCGGTTTTACGTTCATTTTTCTAATCCGTTCTATCTTGTCTAATAATCATCTCTGTATTCACGCTGTTCGGCAAGGTTATCAAAGCGTGAGAATTGACCGTTAAATGCTAAACGTACACGACCAATCGGACCGTTACGTTGTTTACCAATAATGATTTCAGCAACACCTTTATCTTCAGAATTATCGTTATACACTTCGTCACGATAAATAAACATAATCAAGTCAGCATCCTGCTCGATAGAGCCTGATTCACGCAAGTCTGAGTTTACCGGACGTTTATCTGCTCGTTGTTCCAACGTACGGTTAAGCTGGGAAAGTGCAATAACCGGGACTTCTAATTCTTTCGCTAATGCTTTTAAAGAACGAGAAATCTCGGCGATCTCTAAGGTACGGTTATCTGAAAATGCGGGTGCGCGCATTAATTGAAGGTAATCCACCATAATCATGCTCAATCCACCATTTTCGCGATACACTCGACGTGCGCGAGAACGCAATTCTGTTGGGGTTAAACCCGATGAATCATCAATATAAAGATTGTTTTTTTGCTTAAACATCCCAAACACGCTGGCTATTTTGCTCCATTCCGCCTCTTCCAAGTTTTGGCCAGTACGAATTTTGGTTTGGTCCACGCGAGCTAGAGAGGCAATCATACGCATCATAATTTGCTCAGCAGGCATCTCTAAACTGAATACCAATACAGGCTTATCACTTGCCATGGCGGCATTTTCACAAAGGTTCATTGCAAATGTGGTTTTACCCATGGAAGGACGTGCTGCCACAATGATGAGATCGGAAGGCTGTAAACCTGCTGTTTTCTTATCTAACTCAACAAAACCCGTTGTGACCCCTGTCACACCATTATGATTTTCAAGCTTACCTAAGGTTTCAATTCGAGCAATGGTGCTTTCCAACACACTGAGCACGTTTTGAGGGCCCTCTGTTGAAGAACTCCGTTTTTCAGCGATCGCAAAAACTTCCCTTTCAGCTTCATCCAACACCATTTTGATGTCTTTGCCTTTTGGGGAATAACTGTTTTCTGCAATACGATTCCCCACTGCAATAAGCTCACGCAAAATCGCTTTTTCACGTACGATTTCGGCATAAGCCAAAATATTAATAGCATTTGGGGTGTTATTAGAAAGATCAGCGAGATAAGCAAAACCACCTACGGAATCACTAATGCCTTTGGCTTTAAGGGCTTGATCAAGGGTGATTAAATCAATCGGCGTTTGGTTACGCATTAATTCTTCCATAGTTTGGAAGATGGCTTTATGTGCAAAAGTGTAAAAATCCTCAGCTATGACTCTTTCAGCGATCCCATCCCAATGCTGATTACTCAACATAATACCGCCAAGAACGGCTTGTTCAGCTTCAGTAGAATGAGGCGGGATGCTAACTTGTTCAGTTTTATGATCGGAAGATTGGATTTGTCGTTGTGATGCCATAAGGATTTCAATTTAAACTAAAAACTGTGCTTATGATACCGCAAATACGAGGTGGTTTTAAGAAAAAAGTGCGGTCAATATTTTCAATATTTTAGACATAAAAAAACGGTGGAAAAATCCACCGCTCTTTTTCATTCAGGAATGTTGATTATTCAACAGTTAAAGTACGACAAACGTTAGTTGTACCTTCTGATTCATCACCTTGTGTTAATAAAACAAGATCACCTGAAACTAAATAACCTTTTTCTTTTAATAGGTTAATCGCTGCTTTTGCACCTGCAGAGCTACGAGATTCACCATCAAAATGAACTGGTGTGACACCGCGGTATAATGCACAACGGTTTAAGGTTTCTTGAACACGAGAAAGTGCAAAGATTGGTAGACCTGAGCTAATACGTGACATTAATAATGGTGTACGACCAGAGTGGCTTAATGTAATGATTGCTGCAATACCGCTTAAGTGGTTCGCTGCATACATCGCAGACATTGCTACGGATTCTTCAATATCTCTGAACTCACGATCTAAACGGTGATGAGAAACATTGATGCTAGGCATTTTTTCTGCACCTAAACATACGCGAGCCATTGTCGCTACAGTTTCAGCTGGGTATTGACCTGCTGCAGTTTCTGCTGAAAGCATTACCGCATCAGTACCATCTAATACCGCATTTGCCACGTCCATTACTTCTGCACGAGTTGGCATTGGATTGCTGATCATTGACTCCATCATTTGAGTTGCAGTGATTACCGCACGGTTTAATTGACGTGAACGACGAATTAATTTTTTCTGTACACCAACTAATTCAGGGTCACCGATTTCAACACCTAAGTCACCACGTGCAACCATGATTACATCTGAAGCTAGGATGATATCATCCATTGCTGCTTCATCAACTACGGTTTCAGCACGTTCAACTTTAGCAACGATTTTCGCATCTAAACCAGCTTGTTTTGCTAACTCACGCGCATAGTTTAAATCTGCACTTGAACGTGGGAAAGATACCGCTAAGTAATCTACACCGATACGAGCAGCAGTGATGATGTCAGCTTTATCTTTTTCAGTTAATGCATCTGCAGATAAGCCACCACCTAATTTGTTGATCCCTTTATTGTTCGATAATGGACCGCCAACTGTCACTTCAGTAAATACTTTTGCACCATCAGTAGAAAGTACTTTTAATTGAACACGGCCGTCATCTAATAAAAGAATATCGCCTGGCACAACATCTTGTGGAAGTGTTTTATAGTCTAAACCAACAGCTTCTTGATTACCTTCACCTTTTGGTAATTCAGCATCAAGAATAAATTTATCACCAACATTTAAGAAAATTTTGCCGTCTTTAAAAGTAGAAACACGAATTTTAGGACCTTGTAAGTCACCTAAAATTGCCACGGTTTTACCTAATTTTTTCGCGATCGCACGAACACGCTCAGCACGCTCAATATGATCATCTGGTGTACCGTGAGAAAAGTTCATACGTACAACATTAGCGCCTGCTGCGATAATTTTTTCAAGATTGTTATCGCGGTCTGTAGCTGGACCCATTGTACATACAATCTTCGTTCTTCTTAATTTTCTAGACATTATCTAAACTCCACAAATGGTTACAATTTACTAAAGCTTTTTTAAATTTCGGCTCATCCGAGATAAAAAACGCTGCGCATTATACGCTTAAACCTGTACAAAATCAAAATAACTACTGAGACTTTTTAAATCAGATTTTGGTTATTTTTTTAGCAGCTAAATTTAACTTAAAACAAATCCTCTTGTTTTCATCCTTAAAACTGTTTATCATCTGCCACATCTTTTGCGCGACTATAGCTCAGTTGGTTAGAGCACCACCTTGACATGGTGGGGGTCACTGGTTCGAGTCCAGCTAGTCGCACCACCTATCAAAGCCAGTAAATTTCTACTGGCTTTTTTCTTTCCTGAAATTCACTTCAAAAATCAATCACTTACACACAATTAACACAATCAATCACTAAATTTTCAGGTCCAGAATATTGCCAACTTTTAGTTATTTTTATATATTTTTAGTCATTGATTACGCCAAAATTACGCAAAATTTTGTGCGATTACGCCAATTAAAAGTGTGAGGTGATATATGGCTACGATGCGGAAACGTGGTGATAAATGGCGAGTAGAGATTTATAAAAACGGAATTAGAAAATCTAAAACTTGTAAAACGAAAGCGGAGGCCACTCAATGGGCCTTAGAAGAAGAAAAGAAATTAGAGCTACAAGAACAAGGATTGCAGCCTGAAACCATCTTAGCGGACGTTGTAGAGCGTTATTTGCGAGAAATTACGCCAACTAAACGAGGAATACGCCACGAAACGTTAAGATTGAACAAATTCGCCAGACATCCGATGTGTAATAAGTTTATCGGTGATGTAACGAGAAAAGATTTTGAATTATGGATAGCAGAAAGAGAAAAAGAAGTTAGTGGTGAAAGCATAAGACGAGAATTGTCCACTATCAGAAACATTTTTAACGTAGCAGTCGAACGTTGGAATTATATCGAAAAAAATCCGATGATAGGCTTAGTTTTGCCAAAAGGCAGCGAGCCAAGAACGCAAAGATACTCTGATGAAGAGATAGAAAGAATTCTGTTTGTTAGCGGTTATAACGATACACTTAAAACAATCAGAGCAAGAAGTGGTGCAGCTATGTTGTTTGCTATTGAAACAGCAATGAGAGCTGGTGAGATTTGTGGTTTGACTTGGGATAATGTGAATTTAGAGAAAAGAACTGCTTATCTGCCAATAACGAAAAATGGCACTTCTCGGACTGTTCCGCTGACAAGAAACGCTGTGGCTATTCTTGGAAGATTAAAAAAAGAAGTCGGAAATACTGGTTTGTGCTTTCAATTAGATACTCGTTCGCTTGATGCCGCTTTCAGAAAGATTAAGAAAATGGCAATGTGTGAGCATTTACGTTTTCACGATACTAGACGAGAGGCTTTGACAAGATTAGCCAAGAAAGTGGATGTAATGACTTTGGCGAAAATCTCAGGGCATAAAGACATTCGTATACTTCAAAATGTCTATTACGCCCCGAATATGGAGGAAGTCGCTGAACTTCTAGATTAAGGCAATACCTCTGGGAATGGGTCGTCTGTTATCCAACTGATAACAGGCATACGCATATAATCAAGGTCGGCTGTTGGCACTTTGTCCCTAAACCTCAACTCAATATAAGCTCTATCACCTATACTAGCAACATACACAGTTGCAATCTCATCACCGTCATCGCTATAAAACGGGAGCATAACAGGTATACTAGTGCGAAAGCCGAATGGTATTTTGTTATTAGGTAGAATATCCATTCGTTTGGCGTGGTTTTTTCGTGTAAATTTAGGATTGCTACTTCCGTAAAAAGAGATAGTATCCCAACGACCTTTACTGAAAGAACACTCAACTGTATTGTTCACTCGTCTTAGGGTTATACTTCCCTCTTTAATATTCACACTATCTCTACTCATTCGTCTAGAGCCAGTGTCGCCAGAAATAACAACCCATTTATTATTCTGCTTCTGCCACAAGTACGCCCCAACGCCTGCACCGTTTGTTGAATTATAAAGGGTTCCGTTTGGCTCGTTACCTTTAATCTTATTTGCAACGCCATTTAATACGTCGCCTGTTGTGTCAGGTTTATCTGGCCTACCATTTCCAGTAATTATCATTGAATCACTAGATTGACTGCCGCGGCCACCTTCTGGAATTTTCTTCTCAATTCGCTTAATTTCAGTTCCCATGAATTCAGCGAATTCTGATATATTCGCTTGAAGTGTCATTATTTATTATAACCTCGATTGTAAGCTTCTTTTAAATTCACGCTATCAAGAGCAGTGAATTTCTGATTAAGAGTGGTTAATGCTTCATTAGCTTGTGAGATTTTTTGAATAAGCTTATTCAAGCCATCTTCACCTGTTTTCATACCGCTTAACGCATCGGCAAGCTCTTTAATAGTGTCTAATTCAGCCGCTACGTTACCGCCTAAGATTTCGCTTTTAGCCTCTGTTTTCGCTTGACTTACAAGCTCAAGGATTTTCTTAGCGGATAGCGTTGAAGTTTCATTGGTTGCGCTGTCATTAATACCTGCCGCACTACCAGATAGGCTTCTTATGGATTGAAATAATTCATTGATTGCACCAACAAGATTTGTTTTTTCTGTCGTGCTTAAAGTTGTTAGGTTGCCGATAAGTTTAGTAATTTCCTTATCTTTCTCACCTACGAATTCGGCAAATGCTGTGAGTGTTTGGTGAAATTCTTGTGCTGCCATTCTATAAAGCTCCTATATTGTAAAAAGTTTTTAGTTCTTCGAGAGTTGGGATTTTTTCCTTTCTATCGCCAATCTCTTTTATTAAACGCACTTTAACCTTGATATTAGGTCTTGAGCGTTTAACTAATCTAATAATCATCTCGCCTCCGTTATATCGTGGATAAGCGTGAATTCACCACCTGCGAGCGTTCTAATTAATCCTTGCGGACTTGTACACTGCAAATCCCAGCTTGCAGTTTCCCACTTCGCCCCCAGCGTCTTGTCGTGTGATAACGTAACGGTTACTAGATTTTCACTCACAGCAATCTCACCTGTTTCGGTTGATAGCTTGATGATTTCGCCTTTCTTTGGCTCAATCCACATATCAAATCGACTACCAGTTAAATCACTCTTCCGCTCGTCATCCTCTAGGATTTCAAAAGTCCATCCGTCATCATCACCACGCACTGTTTCTAGCTCAATGTTTTCCATTTTTGCTCCAATAAAAAACCGCACTAAGATTGCTCAAAGTGCGGTTTGCTTAGTTTAATGTTGATTAGATTACAATTTGACCGTTTTCTTTCAGATAAGCATAGATTCGAGCTAATTCGATTTGCTCGGTTGTTTTGCCAATATCGTCTTTAGTTAATGGTTTGCTCATCAACTCTTTGGCCGCTGTCGCATCAATCCATTTGTAATCAGAGATAATAGGCGTGAAGTTAGTCACAGAGCCGTCACTATCTTCACCAGTGCCTAATACATACTTGGCGTTGATTGAGCCATCTTCTTGCTTTGAGTATGCAGCGATTGCTGAATACATTTGGTTTAAGATTTTATTGAATGTTGTCATATTTGCTCCTAGACTTGTGTCATTGTTGTTGTGTTTGATACTGCATATGCTGTAACGCAGATTTTTGGGGCGCCACCGCCAACATCAAAAAACTCTGGCGGTGTATTTTCTCCGTGGTGCGTATATAAATACCTATGCGATTGATTAGCCTCAACCGTGAATGTTTTATGCGAATTAACGATAAAGAAAACACGCTTGACCGGTGACGCGGATATATTTATCCACGCTTGATAAAAATCAATAGTTTTATAAACCCTAGCAATAAACACCTCGCACAAATTACCACCAACCAACTGATTAACCTCAAGCGTTCCTGTGAATTTACCAGTCGCCCCCTCTAATCTAGCACCTCGTATAGTGCCACCCTCAATTACAGAGCCTTTGATAGAGCCACCATTTACGGTTGTACCAGTGATTGTTCCACCTGAAATATTATTACCGTTGATATTGTTACCGTGGATATTAACCCCTGTAATATCGCCTGCATTAATCCGACCAATATCTGAGCTAATCGCAGAAAGACTGGATACATTAAGCTTATCAGAGGTTAATGACCGTGTGGCAATATGGTCTGCTCCGATACTGCCTGCTGCGATATGTTTCGCAGCTACTGCACCAGTTGCAATCTCATTGGCTGTGATGCTATTAGCCGCCATTTGTTGAGTAGTGATTGATTTGGTAACAATCGAGCCACCGTGGATAGCTGTTACACCTGCATTTTGCCATGAGCTAGGTTGAGTTGTGTACTCTGTACACTCTTCTAGCATTGGGTTTGCTATTTTTAATACACTAGCTGATTGTATATCACGCATAATGCAAACAACTGACACATAGCCAGAGCTAGGAGCATTAAAAAACACATGGCTACGAGTTGACGACTCGATACTGCCAGAGCCCTCCTCCATCTTGCCAAATTGCGAATACCCAGAGATACCCCTTCCTCTGCGCCCAGAAAAAGCAAAGTCTCTCACCCATGTTTTGCCATCGCTACTAACTTCTTGCACCATTAGTTCGCCAGTGCAAGCCCAGGCGTCGATAAAAGCCGACAGACAATATCTTTGATTTGGCACAACTCTCACTACTTGTGATGCAACTTGCCACCAGCTTGACACATTAGAGTTAGCTTTAACTTCAGCAATAAGGACCGATCCATTGGTAATCAATCCGTTAAACTTGGCGCTTGTTCGCCTTACTAGGCTTGTTGTTTGTCCTGCTAAACTGCCATTGCCTCTATTTTCCGCCCACCCATAAGCATTATTGTCGAAAATAGGGTTATAAAGTAGATTGCCGCCAAGCCCAATAGCCATTTTATCAGCGGTAATCTGCCCTGCTGCCATGTGTTCGGCTCGCACCGCCCCAGCCTGTAACGCACCCGCTCCGATTGTATTCGCTCCAATCTGATTAGCTTGCAAAGTACCAACTAATTGAGTTGTCTTAATCTGGACACCGTTTATATCAATTCCATTTTCAAGGTATCTACTACCGTTCCAGGTGTAAAGTTTACCATCTGCGGTGTTGTAAACCTGTTTGTGACCTTGATATTCGCCAGTGTTTAAACCATTAACCGTCTTGATTAAGTCAAGATTTCTAGCTGGTAGAGCTGTGTCAATAACTTCGTTTACGATATTTTGAGAGAGTTTTTTGTTTAACACTTCCAACTCTGCATCAATATCTACCGCACTTTCGCCACGTAGTCCGCTTTGTTGGCTAAATGGGCCAACGTTCACACCTCGAGTATGTCTTAACCAGTAGTATCTAACCTGTTTAGCTCCGACCTCGTGCGAGTACATTCTCGCAGTAACTCTTGTTAAGCGTGTAGCGGTTTTAATGTCATCTGTCTCACTAACAAAAATCTCTGTCGCTGTGGCATCGTTAATCCAATCCCATTCGATTGTGATATTGCCTAGTCCACCCGTTACTCTTACGCCTGTTGGTGCTGGAGGTTTATCAATAACAAAGGTTTGTGTTCTTTCGCTTAATACTTGCCCTTTCTCATTCTTAACTTGGATTAAGACTGAGTATTCACCATTTTCTAGACCGTCTAGATTTAGATTTGGTGAGGTTTGACCTAATCGGATATCGTACAATGCACCGTCTTTGTAGATGCGAAAATCATACTTAATAACACCATTACCGCCTGTTACATAGCTGGCAAACGAGATACTACCGTCAGGATTAACCGTTACACCGATGTTACTAACTTGTGGCACGGCAAGGATTGATGTTGCTTTAGGCTCAAACTTCGCCCCGTTATCAACAATCGCCTCTTTCTGTGGTTCGTGCTGCAAGGCTGTAATGGTGTATTTACCTTTGGTTTCTTCCTTAACGGATAAGGCTTTAAACAATTGGCTTGTTACTTGTTGAGTGCTTAACGACCATACGCCATAAGCCTCTAGTCCTGCTGGTTCTTGCTCTAAAGTAACTTCAGCACCATTTACAGATACAATCTTGATGTCTTGGTGTTTTGCTTGAGCGTTGATATAGCTAAAGTAACTATTACCATCGACTGAGATTTCTCGGTCTAAAGTAACTTTTTTGCCGCTCACCGATAAAACTCGACCGCCAACATTGGTGCCTGCGTAATACGTATCAGCGACTTTGATAATGTCGCCTGGCACGTGCATTAAGCCCTCTGCACCAACTACAAAGTTAACTGTTTTAGTCTCTAGTTTTTCAGTTTGTAGCAACCATAAACCTGTGCGATGTGCTTGTCCTCGAGAAGTGCAACCAAAGGCGGTTATTTTCTTAACGTTTAAGCCATTTCTGCGGATTGATTCATCATCGGAAACGTATTCAATCGCCTTTTCATAGCCATTATCCTTGTCGGCATATTCGACTTGGATGGCGTTATGTCGTGCTTTTTTAGCGGAGAATGTATAGTTAAACTCACCTTTCTCTACGTTTGCGTTAGTGTATGTCCAAACTGGATCTGACGGTCTATCCATTACAACAGTTAGCTGTTGACCGTTCCAGACTGGCATTGCTCGGAAGATTGAGCAAATATCATTAATCACATCATAGGCGGAACGCTGTTCTGTTAGCCAGGCATTACAAGTAAATCGAGGCTCTTGGCCACCGAAACCGTCTGGTACTAACTGGTCACAATATTGAGAGACTTGGTATAAAGTCCATTTATCAGCACCAAACTCACCTAATCTATTGCCTAATCCGTAACGCTTGCTTGTGACTACATCGTATAAAATCCAAGCTGGATTATCGGTCCAATCTGTTTTAAAAGTACCATCCCACATTCCCGTGTATTTACGAGTACGTGTATCGTAATTGCTCGGCACTTTTACTCGTAAGCCTAATAAGTCATAGGTGCGAGCTGGGATATTGCTAAAATACTCAGAATCAAACTTAACCCCGATTAAGGCGGTGTTTGGATAGGTAAACTCTGTGTCGATAATCTCGGTGTAGCTTGACCAAACCGTATTGTTTTGTAGTCTCTGTGACTTACTATCATCCGTTACTCGCTCCACCTTAACGGTAAAGGGAACTGGAGGCAGATTATCGAAAGTGTGTTGTTGTAGATATTGAGAGCTATACTTACCGCTGATTGAAACAGGATAAGATTGTGAACCAATAGTGATTACAAGATTAACTGTTGTTCCGTTTGTGTCGCCATTTTCATTTTGACTAAATAGAGATTGAACACCAATAGTTAAACGTAATCGAGATACCTTGCTGTCTGCAACAGTTCGAGTAATCGGCAAATTCTTTCTAACTTGTGTTCCAACACTAACCTCTTTCTCGGAAGTGTTAAAACCAGCAATTACATCTTGAACTTGGCTACCAACTCGCCCCTCTAATTGGACATTATTAAAGTTATAGGAGCCGTCTTTGTTTTGAACTGGTGTATTATCAAAGTAAACCGATTTCATTCCATCAGCTAAACCCTCAACTTCACCCTCAGAAATGACTTCAACAATTTTGACAAGCTGTTTACTTCGGCTCGTTTCTTTGGCCTCAACAGGCGTATGACCGCCACCGCCACCTTTACCCATTGCCTAACTCCTATTTCTAAATCTTGGTACTATCTTGCCTTTCTTTTCTTCTGGAGGTTGTCGCTCAATATCCATCGTCTCAACACCTTGCGAGATAATTAGTGAGCCAACTCTAATCCGTCCATAAGCGAGAGGCATTGGACGACCTTGAGCCGCCATATTTGATAAATTAGAAAAGCTGGTTGATTGTTTTCTTTCGGCATCTTTACCAGTGGACATTGACGGCATTTTGGTGAGCATTTGAGCCACACCACCAGCCATTAACCCGATACCACCAGCGATTAACGCTGCGCCACCAGCCCAAGAGGTAAATGCACCAACAACAACCATCACCGCACCGACAATCGTTTGGAATAATCCTGCCTTCTTCGAGCCTTTTAAAACTGGCGTGAAGTGAACCGTTGAGTCATCTTTTAAGTATTGGTTTAAGCCTTGCTCAAGATGGCGATTATCTAGATACTCTCGTCCAACTCTTACGGTAAATAAGCCTTTCTGAATGAATTGTCTTAACTTTGGAATTTGACTTGTGAGAGCTTGAACGACTTCGGCCGGCGTTTTGCAATCTAGCCTAAATTCAGTTCCAAACTGTTTAAGGGAACCGTAAAATCTAACGTTGACCATTCTTTGTATCTCCAAATGCTGTGAGTATGTTTGAGCCAGTAACCATCGTACAAATCACGCTTAGATAGGCGTTTTGGCGCGTGATGCAATACCATTTGTTCGCCAATATAGATTGCTGCGTGATTCGGCACGTTTGCCCCTACGCTAATCAAAATCACATCACCGACTTGAGGCTCTTTAACTTGCTCAAATCCGCACCTTTCCATATTGTCTAAGTAGAGATTTAAACCATCTTCCCACCAATAATCAGGGCGCTCGAAGTCAGGCAATTCACAACCAGATAAGCGGTAAAAGTCCCTGAATAGCGTGTAGCAATCCATTTCGCCATGATTAAACTCACGACCGATTAAAAATGGGATTTTTGGGAAAATATGAATTTGCTCATCACATACCAGCCAGAAATCTAACTGGCTGTAGAGTTGAGTTTGTAAGTCTGACTGAGAAAGTTTTGGCTCACCTTGTGGGTGCGAATGGACCAATGCCACAATCTCGCCTTTCTCACTTGTCGCAATGTAATCTTCTGGCGTGATTTCAAAGTGATTTTCCTTATCTTCTGCTACGTTTTCGCAAGGCATAAAGACTTTTTCACCGTCTACCAAAACAACAAAACCACAGCTTTCCTGTGGTTCTTTTGATTTTGAGTATTTAATTATCTCGTTGTGTAGTTTACCGTCCATTCTCTACCCCAACTTATCAACACTGACAAACCCACCGTAGTTGTGCGTGTTGTTTCTTAATTTACAACCTGTCAGCAAGCCACTACATTTATCCTTTTTCGGATCGTTTGTTGGTTGGTCTTTTTCGTCTGCCACTGCTCGCCCTGTATAACCGCACTCAACGCCACGATACAGCCAATTACAAGTAGAGGTAATCATTCGTCCGATTAATGCGTTATCGGTCTCAGACGGTAAAGCTAAAGTAAATTGAGCCACGTCTCGATTGAGTGAGGATAATTGCTCAATCAAGAAATAGCTCAATACTTCTTGCGATGGGTCGGCTTGTTTGTTGCCATCTAGGAAATTAACTGCATCGAGATAGTGCATATAGACCAATCTACGTCTAACTACACCTCCTAAACACTGTTCAAATCGATTACAAAGTGCGGTAATAAACCCACCAACATTTCCTAGTGTTAATGTTGGTCGGTTGCTTGGGCCACTGCCTGACATTTCGAACCCGTCAGCTTTAACAGCAAATGGCTCATAAGTCTTGCCTTGCCATACGATAGATTGTGATTTTTCGTTAGTGCCGGCATAAAATCGATAGAGTTCACCATTTATACCGTCATTGTCTTTCAAACCACGCAAATCCACTTCAAAAAGCTCAATCAGTGCGTTTTGCTCTAGTTTGGCAAGGTCTAACTTGAATTTGTTGCTAATTAGTTGTGGCATTATGGCACCTCAACAAAATCACAAGTGAACTCTGTGAAGTTTAAATCCATCTTAGCAGGCCATTTACTACAAACAGCCTTGATGTTTTTACCAGTGAACGGGTCTTTAAATAAAAATGGATGAATTCCTTTGTGTCGTTTAAAGAATTCATCCACTTCTAAGCGGTCTTTATTTTTAACCTTGATCGATACAGAATAAGAACGGAGTAAACTGTTAATGCCTTGTAATTGGCGTTGAGTATATCCATCACCAAACTCAATCGTGTTCACTGTTGGCTCGTTATCAACCTGAAAATCAGGTCTGATACACCATTTAAATGTGTCCATATTCACCCCTTAAGCAAACACACCACCAGAACGCATATTATTTGAAATAATACCGTTGGTTTCGTTTCGCGCTATTTGACGGATTAGCTCTACTGTGATTTCAGTTTCACCGTTTCGCTGTCTTTGCTCTACATTCGCATTGACTGGCTCGCCATTGTTAATCACTTTAACAGAAATACTGCCACCAGCCATTGGTCTGTAACCAGTTGACGGAATAGAGCCGACTGCGCCACCTGTGGCATATCCACGACCGTAATTAAGGTGATTTAAAAAGCCAATCCCTAGTCTTGACGTCGCCTCTTTGGTGATGACGTATTCGCCACGATGAACAACACCAGCAGGCTGATATTTGCCACCATCGCCAGTGTAACCACCACTAGCAAAACCAACATAACCACCATCAGAATATCCAAAGGAGCTCGCAGCAGATTTGATAGCATTGAAAATCATCATTTTCACAATCATTGATGAAATGTCTTTCAAGATTGACTGTGCCATAGAACGGAAGTCTGCTTTACCAGTTACAACAAAGTTAGTTAGAGCATCTGACATACCATTGAAAGCGTTTTGAGTGATTTGCGAGATATTTCCAGCTACATCACCAACGGTGTCTTGGATTTGGTTTACACCGTCTTTGATACCTGCGATCGGGTCTGATTTGCGTTTATTTTCAGTTTCCTGAATTACCGCTCTACGCTCTTTTAGTTTTGCGATTTCCTCATCAAGTTTAGCAATGTTTTCTTGTGACATTCCGATTTTTAATCTAGCCGCCTCAAGGTCTAATTGATGATTGTATTGGATTAATTCCTGCTCTTGTCTTGTTTTACCAAGCAACTCAAGCTCAAACTCCATCGCTCGCAATTTTTCACCGTTATCATAGGTAAATTGTGCGATTGCTACGCTTTGTTGTTCGGCATCAATTTGAGCAGCCATATCTTTAAGTTTGGCTAATCCATCGGCGCCAAAATGAGCGTATTTCTCGCCATTTGCAGCTATATCTTGAGTGATTTTGTTCAACTCTTGATACTGACTGACTTGACCGAATACAGAAATATCTTGAGCATTTGCTCGGATTTCTGAAAGCCTGCGTTCCATTTCGCTTAGTTGGTCTGTGAACTGTTTCACATAATCAACTTTAGAGCCGCCAGATTTACCGCCTTTTGATTTCTTAGATGAGCCAGATTTGCTAATAGATTGAGAGCCTAATAAGGCAAAGTTACTATCAACCACCGCAGAAAAATCAGCAGAATCTTTTTCAAAGCCGCTATTTAATGCGTTATCTTCAGCTTGAAGTCTGCGTTTCTTGGTTGGGTCGGTTTCTTTATTAATTGCGATTTGGCGATTGTTTCGCTCGATTAACTTAGTTGCTTTATCACTTAAAGCACTTTGAACGCTAAGCCCTAGAGCATTGAACTGGCTAGCCACCAAAATAGCCATCGCACCCATTCGCTCGACCGCACTTGTAATAGATGCTGCACCGCTTTCTGCACTTGGGAAAATACGATTTAAATCATCAAGCGAGAATCCGATGTTGTCGATATTAACCTTAGACATATCCAAGGTTGGCAATAAACTTCTTAATTTGTCGTGAAATTCAGCAACGGGAACTTGACCAATGATTGTTTTTAAATCATCTTCTGACTTGGTTAGTTTTTCGTTTGCTTTAGCTAATTCGGCTTTTTTAATCGCCAAATCTTGATTAGCTTTACTTAAAGCCTCTAGGTATGCCGAATCTTCCGCTTTTCCGCTTGACTGGGCGATTTGTTTACCCTGTTCGACTATTCTATTGAGTTTTTCGTACTCTTCTTCTAATCGCTGGATTTCGTCCTTTTGTGCGGAAATAGATTGCTCTAATTTAGCTTTCATTCCGTCAAGGACTGCGGCAGAAGTATTGGCTAATTTACCAGTCGTCACATCTAGCGAATCAGCAAAGGATAAAAGCTCTTGTCTAGCTGCCTCTGTTTTTTGTTGATAATCCAAGAAAACACCAACGCCAGCCGATAAGCCTAGAGTTAATAAACCAAGTGGGCCACCAACAAAACCTAATGCACCGCTCAACCCTTTACCCGTTGCGGTTAATGCTTGCTGTGCGGCAGTGAGATTTCTCGTTGCAGCCGCCTGTGCCGACATAGCGGCAGAGGCTTGAATACTGGCGGCAATCCATGTACGGATTTTGCCAACACTCCAAATCACGCCTGCACCAGCTGCAAGGCTCGCCACTACAGTTAAGTGTTTGGCGATGTAATCAATTGATTCAGCAAATGCATTACTCGCACCTGTTGATTTATCTAATTCACCAATCCATTTAATCGCAGAAGTGTTTAGATTTTCAAAGGCTGCGGAAATAGTAAGGATTCGAGTGTTAAACTGGTCGTCAACGGATTCTTTGGCTCGCTCTAACGCTGGAACAAGGACGTCCATTGTTAGTTTACCCTCTTTCGCCATATTGCGAAGTTCGCCAGTGGTAACGCCTAAACCAGTTGCAATCGCTTTGGCTAATGCTGGTGTTTGCTCCATTACAGAGTTAAATTCATCACCCCGTAAAATCCCACTTCCTAACGCTTGCCCGAACTGTGTCAATGCTGCATCTGCCGCACCTGCACTTGCACCAGATACCGCAACCGCTTTAGATACTGTTTCGGTTAAACTAGCAATCTGTGCTTGACTAATCTTTAACGTTTCGGCATTTTGAGCAAATCGCTGATAAACTCCCGAAGTCGCATTAATGCTTTGGTTGGTTTTTAACGCAATATCAAAAACGTTGTTTAAGCCTTTAGAACTACTAATTGACGCACTTTCGACTAATCGAAGTTTATTTTGAATTTCTGTATATCCATCGGCAAAACCTTTTAATTGACTTGCACCAAATACAGCTATACCAGCTTTAAAAAGGTTCGCAGATACACGATTGAGCGAGTTCATTGACCGCTCAATATTGCTTAATTGTTTTGTAGTGGTATCGGTAAAGCGTTTGACTCTGCCTTGTGCGTTATTGATACCACTTTGGAATTTAACCTGATCTAACTCAAGCTGAATATTCAAGTGTCCTAATGAGCCTGCCATTTTTACTCCGTTATCTATTTGCTAAGTATTCAGCAGAACCGTCATCAAACTCTTCTTTCTTCTCTTTGTAAAAAGGCATAAAGTCTGAAAGCTCTGGCGGTTTGCCTTTCGGATCACGATTAACCATTGCTAAAACGTGCGAAATTTGAGCCGAACGATAATCATCACGCCACAATCCGAACGGTTGCTCTTCGTAAAATAAGCGGTATTCCTGCAAGTGGCTTTCTGGCATCTGCTCAATTTCTTCTAGCGTTTTTCCGAGAGAAAGTGACAGGTTTATTTGGAACTTTCTTCGGCTGGTGAGTTTTTTGGTTCACCGTCCATAATGGCTTGATTAAGTTGCTCAATAACCGCTTTGTCTAGCTGTGCTAATTGCTCTAAATCGCTTTCATCTTCGGCATTGAATAGGTTTACACCATCTTCATCACATAACCGCATTGCGATAGTGCGAGTTAATTTGTGCTTGTCGTAAACTTTGGCTAATTGCTCGGTTAGGGTATCTTCATCGCTAAAATCAAGTGTAATACCTTGACTTTCAGCAATGCGCACTAATTCTTGCTGTTGTCCGTATAAGGCTTTGTTCATTTCGCCAACGGTAAACTCACGAATATAATAGGTATCACCTAAAATCTCGACTGGTTTAACTTTTGGTTTGTGTGATAAAAGTTTATCTCTTAAATTCATTCGTTCCGCCTTAGAAAAGAAAAACCGAGAGGATTAACTCTCGGTCTTATTGATTACGCTGTTACTGGTAATAAGTAATCACGTTTTGCTTTTTTAATGGTTACACCAGATTCAAACTTGCCTTTTACTTCACCGCTGAAGTTAGGTGAGGTTTGAATGAATCCTGTACCATATAAAGCACCTTGATCGTTTTTCAAAATCATCAACCAAGGGAATGTTTCTTTATTGTAGAATTTTTTGCGTAAATCCTGCTGCATTGTTGTAGCTGGTGCGTAGTAGAAAGAGAGCTTAATTGAACCGTACTCAATTTCGCCTGCTTCTGTTTCCGTACCCTCTGAACACATTGTGGTGATGTCTGTTTCACCTAATGTATCGCCGTCACCATCAATCTGTTTAATCGCACAGAAATTGCTTGATAGTTGGATTTTTGCGACTTTTGCATTAGTGAATGATGTCGGTTTATCAAAACCTTTCCAATCCACTTCATCGGCAAGCGTTACTGTATCAGTAGAAACAGATTTAACAGGATAGCAGCCATCTAATGCACCTAAGCCAGTGATTCGGATAAAATCACCAACTTTCAAGCCATTGCTTGCTGCGGTAATTGTGGCATTTGGCGTAACAGTACAGTTTGAAATAGCTTTCTCTGTATCGTAGCCAACGCCTAAGTAAAACTTAGTCCCCTGGAAAGGGGTTGTTTGTGTTGCCATAGATTAACCCTTTTTAATCTTCATAGTTGATCTGATATCGCACAGTAGCAATAAACCACGTGCGATTTGTTTGGTCTTGCTCAATGTCATAACTCATTAAGCTACAAGTATCAAGCAAGCTGAGAGAGGCATCATCAAATGCGTTTTTGACTTGCTCTGCAATAACATCTAGCTCATCTTCGCCTTGATTTGCTTTGAGATAAATCGCCACATTTAACGCAGCATTCCATTTTCTGCTGCAAACCGTAATCTCATCGCATTCAGCATCTTCAATAAAGACAGAAATCGCTGTTTTTTGCTGATCGATATCAACAAAAATTGGGCGGCCTGAATAAAAATGCTTAACGCTTGTAATCTGAGATTGTAGCAACTCTATAACTTGCCCCCGAATCTTAGTATGGATTTGCATTACTACCTCCGTAGAGCCGAGCCAAGTGTTTTGGTAATCTCGACTTTAATTTGAGATTCATACCCTTTTAATTCACGGTGGAAAGCATTGGTAAGCGGTGCAGCTAATGGGATTTTAACCACATCAATAGGGTAACGCTCTCGCCCTTGCCTGCTCATCACCTGCTTTCGCCCGTTTTTTAAGGTCTGGACAAACCCACGCTGCACACGATGCTGCCCAATTCTAATCTGTCCTTTGCTGGCTCTCACAGACTTGTTAGCATCGCTAATTAAACGATACATTGGCAAATTACCTCGATTAACACTAATTTGTGCAATCAGCTTGCGAGTTGTTGCTTTTTGCTTTAGCCTTGCGCGACCTCGCACAAGCTTAGTCGGCACTTTGACATCCTTTGCAACAGAGCGAGTGCTTTTACGCATTGCTTGTCTTGCGACACTGTTAATTGCCACAGCAGTCGCTCTTGGTAATTTTTCCCTGACAAGCTGCTTTGATTTTGCAATAATTTGATCTAACCCTTTAACGGTAACAGGCATTATCACTCCAACTGCAAAACAATTAACTCATCATTAAAGCTAAAGCCTCGTACAATGTATTCGGCTTGACCTTGCTTAACGATATCTCCTAATTTAGGTGAGTAGCCAGATGATTTAAACATGGTTAACGTACGTGTCGTGCCGTTAACACGATTATCTTCGTAGCTCATTAAATTAGGCGTCTCATCAAGCACCGCTTTGTATTTTTTGCCATTGATGACATAGACGGACATCATTACGTCAGCAATGACTTTGTCCGCCTGAGAGATTGCTACATCAAATGGGCTAAGCGTTGATCTTGACATCTACGGTGTCCACTAATGCACCGCTTGCGCGCCATGCAACACCTAAGCGTTTGTTGCTGCCTGCGGTAGTTGTTGCACCATCTGTTGACCAGTAAACAACTGCACCTTGTTTAATATCTTCAGATGCCTTCGCTTTAACGGTAAATACACCAGTTGTTAAGCCAACGCCTACACCATTTTGAGCAACATCACTTTCTGCAACAACTGCAAGATTTTCGATAATTGCAACATCACCGCTCTTCATGGCAGCGGTTGCGGTAAAGCGTACTGTATTGCCATCTTGTACATAATTTTTAGCCATATTCAATTAATCCTATGATTTATTTAATAAAAAACCGCACTTAGACTAAAAGTGCGGTCACTATTTAATAGGTTCTAAGTTACTTATTTGTAACTTTAACAATGCCGCGATAGTCGATCACGTTAACACCTGCATCAATGCGAACTTTAGTGGCTACACCATCAACGGTAAAGCCTTGTTGTTGCTCGATGTATGGAGTATCAATGCCGTCAAGATATGAAACCTCAATAGCCTCTTTATTGATCAAGTACCATTCTTTCGGATTTGCAATTTGTAAACGAGCAGATTTAACCGGATCAACAACACCTTGTAACGGATTGATAATACCTGAGTTCATATCAGCGCCCTCTACGCTTGTAGAGCCTAATAATTGTTTAGCGCGAGTGTATAAAGATGTTGGCGCTAATAAGAATTCTGGCTCGATAGCTAAAGGTTGACCGCTTGCATCAACGAAACCATTCATCATTTGAATAGCTTTATCAATGTTCGCGATATCTAGCGCGGCATTATCAAATGCGTTTTTGTGTGAGACATCAAATAATTTTTTACCATCTTGAGCAATAGCGTTACCGGTTAATAGTGCGAATACTAATTTAGCGATAGTTGCTTTTGCTGCCTGCCCCATTTTCTCTGGGATTTTGGTTAAAAGGTGCATATCATCGTTCAAGATAGCTTGACGAGTGATAGAGAATAATTGACCGTATGTTGCAAGTGCTACATTCGCGCCCTCGTCACCGATTTTGCCATAGCTATATTCTTCACCCTCACCAACTTCAGGGAGATAGCTAAATCCACCAAGACCAACGCGTTTAGTTGTACGGAAGTCTGTTAAAGTGCCGCGAGTAGTGAATTTTTCATAATCTTCTACCGCACTTTCCCAACCTTTCAATAGTGATTTGTGAGCTACATCAATTAAGATTTGACCGAAGTCAGAGCTTGAGTGTGTGAATGCCAAGCCCACAATACCCATTGCATTTTGACCAGCAACACTAACGCCACGATCTGCAAGTGATGCTCGAGCTAATTCGCGCAAGCTCATACCGCTGTATGCATTAGCTTTTGTATTTGATTGGTCTTTATCAATACCTGCACGGGCTAACAATGATTGTTTCACACTGTCACCAACAATATTACCGTTACCAACGTATGCGGTAGGCGCTGCACTTGGTGTGGTATTTGAACCTAATTTAGCAAGTAATTTGTCTTTCGCTTGTTCAGCGGTAATTGATAAATCACCTAAGCACTCAACTAATAAAGCATCGTGAGCAGAACCAAACGGAGCGAATACAGCTTTAATCGCATCGTTTCGTGCTTGTGTATTAACTACTTCAGTGGTTTTTTGTTCAGTTTTTGCCGCTGGTTGTGTTTGACCTGCCGCATCGCCTTGAGGCTGATTGAACATATCTTGAACTTGTTTTGGCATATTGGAAAATTCCTCTAGTTTGTTTGATTTAATAGCAGCCATTGCCACCAGCGGCTCGGCTAACTTGTCCGCAAATCCGTGTTCAACGCATTCTTTACCGTTAAGCCACGTTTCTGCCGATAGCATTTCAGCCAATTCTTCAGCTGTTTTGCCTGTTTTGCTTGAGTACGCAGAAATTAATGTATCTTCCACCTTATCGAGCAAGTCGGCATATTTGCGAATCTCTTCAGCATCGCCGCCTTGAATGCCCCAAGGTTTATGGATCATCATCATTGCGTTTTCAGGCATGATTACTTCATTGCCAGCCATAGCGATTACGCTCGCCATGCTTGCCGCCAATCCATCAATATAAACGGTGATATTCGCAGGGTGATTTTTTAACAAGTTATAAATCGCAAGCCCCTCAAATACATCGCCGCCAGGTGAGTGAATGTGCAGATTAATTTGCTTTAAGTTTCCACCTAAAGCTTTTAAATCATTTGCAAATGTTTTTGCTGAAACACCCCACCCACCAATCTCTTCATAAATCGAAATCTCAGCAACTTCATTGGCTTTAGCTTTGATTGAGTACCAACCACTCTCTGTCTTAGCTTTAGTCTTTGTTGTCATCGCTTTCGGATTCATTAGCATTTGTTTTTTCTGCATTTGCCTGTCCTGTATTGGTTAAGTCTGTATCAAACTTCAAGCCTAAATCTTTATTTTCATCGGTTTCGACTTTCCGTCTGCGTTTTACTTCTGCCGGATTACTTCCACTCGCTCTAATTGCTTGGCTTTCCGTAGCTAATCCACCTTTAATTCGTTCTTTCCATGCTTGAGCCTCTTTAACTGGGTCTATCCAAGGCATTACTGGCCCAGAATAAACAGCGTTAAATAAGGTCTCTCGATCTATATCTGCTGGAACATCAATTTCATTGCTTGCGATAGCCATCTTCAACCACTCTCGATAGATTGGTCTAGAGATGTGCGCGACAAAAGTATCCTGAAGAACTGCATATCCCTCAAAGCTTTCAACGAGTTCTTGTCTTTGGCTTGAGTATGTGCCGTTGTAATCTCTAGCAATGCTAGAATAACTTGAGCGTGTTCCTGCTGCGGTCGCTCTTAATTGTCCATTTCTAAATGTTTCTAGATTGACATTTGGACGGTTCGAATTGATCAATCCAATATCTTCACCTGGTTTTAAATCATCAACGACTGCACCAGGTGCAATATCAAACATTCTAGATTCGCTATCTGCGCCTACTCCATCAACATCATCGCCATAACTTGCGGCATCACCTTTTTTGATGTACATCGTTAAAGCAGCCGCAATTCTCGCAGCTACTCGCTCGCTCTCTTCATAGTCTTTTAAATCAGCTAAGCGAATGATTACACCGTGCAGCATAGAAACGCCACGTAATTGATGGAGGCGCTTTTTCAATGCCAAGTGAAGCATGTTTTCGGCTGATACAGATTTAATCTTTCCGTATGTAATAGTGCTTTCTTGCGGATTGCTCATATAAACGCGATAAGCAACAGGTTTACGCCACGCGTTTAACTCAATGCCTTGAACAACATTTCCGCCACCGACCGAATCCATTGGGACAAAATCAGGCTCTAAAGCCTCAATAGAAAATGCTATTTTCGTACTATGCGATAAACCTGCAACAGTGCCACGCACAAGCTGAATAAATACTTCGCCATCACGCAACCATGTACGCAATAACATTCGTTCTAGCTCTGGGCGAGTGAATTGTGCTGTTACTTCCGGCTTAACTGACCATTCAGCCCATTTTTTTCTAATTTGCTCAGCTAGCTCTTCATCAGCATCACCAGTTAATTTAAGAGGTTGAGGCTCAACATGAATGCCGCGTGAACCGATCACTCTTTCTTCGAGTTTGTCGAGAATGCCGATAACAATGTCATGGTTTTGATCTAACGCTCTCGCCTGCTCTCGCAAACTTACCGCACTTTGTTGAATGGCTGCATTAGCCCCTCGGCTTTCTCGTTTTGCTTTATGCAACCGACTAGGCATTGCGGCCTCGTATGCATTACGAGTAAAACGAGCCTTTGAACGTTCAGCCGCCCACGTTGGCGAGATTGCTGCAATAAAGTTTTCAAAAAGTTTCATAGCTTAAAATCTCGCATATTTGATCCGATGTTTCTTAACTCGCTCTCCGCTACTTGCCAATAATTCATCTAGCATTCGTTCGTAGCGTTCGCGCTGCTTAGTCCATTCGCTTACCTGAAAAGAAACAGAACGCCCATTAAAGCTTACTTGGCTCTGGGCGTTTTCTATTTTTTCATCAAGTGAACGAATCTTTTCTTCTAATTCTTCTTTATCGTAAATTAGAGCCATCCGCCCCCCTTACTTCCTCCACCATTCATCCAACCACCGGCATTAGCTCGTGGTTTTACCGTTTGGCGTTTTGGTTTTTCTGCTAATTGTTCTACCACTGTATTATTTTCTGGCTTATCAGATACCTCATCTCTATAACGGATGTTTGGATTTGATATTGGCAATCTTGCCCATTGAGGGATAACATCTTCATCACCCCATTTAATGCGGTCATATCCACGTAGAACAGCTATTGCGTGAGCATAACAAAACAAGTCAAACGCCTCGTTATTACCCTTTCCAGGCTTGCGCCACTTGCCGTCTTGTCCGCGCTCCTCATAGGTCAATTCATCAAAAAACCATTCGCCAATCCATGACGGGAAGTGAATGTAGTTAGCCCCAACCGTATCACGGCTTAGAGCGTTACTAATTCGGTCTTTTAATTGATCTGTTTGAAGAAGATATAATGGAACATCACCGCGTGCTTGCGCTCGTCTATCTGAACGTGCGGTATTATCTGGATAGGTTTTAGTTATTAATTTTTGTCGTTTTGTGCTATCACCTTTAACGAGATAGACACGTTTTGAAACGCCATCTCTTCGGCATTTTCGCCAAAACTTATAAGCGTTATCTGTTACGCCATCCTCACCACCGCTATCCACTGCCATAGCTAAGATAGGCATATAACCATTATTTAAACCATCTATCCGATATTGCTTATTAAGGACATCGCTAATAAGCAAATCCCAATCCTCTGGATAAGCTGACGGGTCTATTTGATAGCATTCGCCATCTGAATTAGCTCTTAATGATGATTTAATGTTGTAGCGATCTATAAGCCAACGTTCACCGCTCTCACCATAACCAACAATCTGAACGACAAATCTTCGGTTTTTACCACCCTGAACATCGACTGCCGCTACAAGAAAACGACATCCATTTGGCACTGTTCGTTTCTCAATATCTTCCCTGCGCTCCATTAATTCATCTGAACGTCTCTGTTCAAGAGCGGAGCGAGGTAAATACGGCAACCCCCAGTCTGTATTAGTTACAGCTTTTAACGTTTCTTCACTGCCAGTCATTTCAAATTCTTGCTCAGCAGTTAAAAGCTTGTATGTTAGTTGGGCCCATGTTTGATATGCTGCCGCTGGACCCTCAAGCCAAAATGAGGCTATACGAGAAGAACGACCATTACCACTAATCACATCGTTCTTATCAATGGTTTGTCCCTCTTTTAACCATTTGCCGGTTATGTTTAATTCTCGTTTTCTTTGTGGTTCTATCAGACTTTGGCAGTGTGGACATTGTAACCTTGCATTTTCACTAGCTTTTACAAAATCCGTATCATTACGATAACCAACCATGTTAGCCATTGACGGTTCAAAATATTCACCACAATGCGGACATTTCCAATAAAATCTACGTCTATCGCCTCGATTGTATAAGGACAAAATACCCGTTGTTGGAGGTGCCTCGTGCGTTGTTCTTGGGTGATGTTTTACATCTACAATATCTTTACCTGGTGAACTTTCTACAAGTGTCATACCGGCACTCATAAATGTCGTAGTACGTTTTGAGGCAAGACTAAATCCATCACCCTCACCATCTACATCTTCCGGCCATCTATCGTAGTCGGTTAATGCAACGTATTTATAATCAGACGATGACAACACGTTAATTGACGGCCAGCCAATTTTTAATAAGTTGCCGGCTCTGAAATATTTATCATGTACGTTATTGTCATTACTGCGAGGGCTTAGTCGCTTTTGAATTTCTGGAGAGCATCTAAAAGTGCGGTCTAAACGTTTACGACTATGTTCGCTGGCTTTCTCTTGTGTAAGTTGAACAAGAAGAAAATCTGACGGATCGCAAATAATTGAATATGTGATCCAACCGTCAATCAATCCTATTGTTTTGCCGGTTCGAGCCGGACCAACAAAAATTACCGCATCATATTCGCGCGAATTCAAGCAATCCATTGGCTCAATGATGTAAGGTGCGGTATTTTTATCCCATCTAACAGAATTTCCACCACCAACAGGAACTCGCATATATTCAGAAACAGCCTCAGACACTTTCATTCTGCGCGGAGCTTTGACAAGATTAGCAACATCGCGGCGAATATCTTTAGCTGATGCAAACATTTACTCTTCCTCTCTGTCGCTATGATGATTTTGCTTTTCTTCTGATTGCTGAATTTGAAGAGCCATTTGATCTCTTAAATCGTCAATAGCTTGCTGCACTCTAATTAATGCCGATGGTGATAATCCACAATCTCTTTCGAGAATATCTGGTAAAGTTTCAAGTGATTGAACGACCGCTTTAGCTTGAGCGCTCATTTCTTGAGCCACTTCATAAGCTGGAATTAGCTCACCAGTTTCGCGCTCATATTTAAGCCTTTCATTTTCAGCTTGCCAAAATGCTCGTCTATCACTAGGCGATAAACTATCGACATCTGCCGTCATTTTTTCAACAAGCCCAATTCTGATTAAATCAGATAGCGAATAGAGCTTTAATTTTGTGTTACTGCCAATCGCTGGAGTTAATCCGGCAAGCCTTTGAGATACTGTCTGACGATGCATTCCGACAAGTTCGGCTATTTGGTTTATGTTTAATTTAATCTCAAACAAATTTTCCATAATTACCAAACCTCAAAAAAATTTTTGATTGCCACCCCTCGAAAACAGGAAGAAAGATGATGATGCCTTAGATGTCAAAAAACTGTCGAAAACCGCGCGCCCGAAACCCCGTGGAAAGGGGTATCCCCTCAGGAGTACCTTTTGCCTTTTAAATCAATCCTTTAAAATAAAAAAAGACCGCGCTTTATTTGGCGATCTTTATTTTTTCTTAAGGTTCCTTGTTACATAATGACTATTTCTTTAATCCATTACTGTTCTTCGTGCTTTCAATCCACTTATTGATATTGGTGATTTGACTAGCACACATATCACGCTCACCTTGCACTATGATTAAATGCTCCACTGCCTCACCGTATGTACTACCAGTGAATGGAGTTTTAACACAAGGCGTTAAGAAAGCTTGAGGCGGATAGATATACTCCGTCTTAGTTGTCACCTTATTAGTGCAACCGCTCAATAGCATCGTCATAGATGCGAGTGTTATAACAAGGCTGTGATTTAATAATCTTTCTGACAACTTGCACTTTGTCTTGTGTTGCTTGTTTGATTTCATCGTTGATTACTCTCTGTTGCTCTACTGCTTGGCGTTCTACTTCAATCGTATCTTTTAGCGATTGATTAACCTTTTCTTGTTCTGCGATAAGATTAGCCTGTGTTTGGTTTTCGGCTCTTAAGTCATTTATCGTTCCACGTTGAAACCAAATCCAACCGCACAGGCTAACTGTTACCGCTAGAAAAATCAGTGTTAGCTTATTAACCATTCTAGCCACCATTAAGAAATCATTAGCTCACGGAATAATCGGTAACGACCATCAATACCGTTAGTGCCACCATTAATTCTTAGTGTTACTCTTTGAACAGAGTCTATAGAGGCTAGGTCATTGAATATCCAGAACCACACCGCAGTCTTAACAGCTAAATCTAAGTTGCTTGATACTTCTTTTGGATTAATTGTATCGCCAAGCCATTGAGCGAATTTAATGTAGTTACTCTTACCAGTGATTTGAATTAAGCCACGACCACGATAATTCCAACCGTCCATCGTTTCTTCTGGGCCATTACCCATTCGATTAGCATATACTCGACTTGCAATCTTCTCTGGTTTGCGTTCGTACTGGCGAGCGATAGTAGGATTATGGAAATACTTACGGAAAACTTTCATCAAGCCATCGGCTGAATAATTTAAGTTTTCACTCAATACAGTAAAGCCGCCAGTTTCGTGTCCACATTGAGCAAGAAACATCGCTTGTTGTTGTTTGTTATAACAGCCAGCTAGCTCAATATGCTTTTCAATCGCTTGATACATTCCTTTGATTGCTCTAGGGAATACTCTATTGAATACTGCTTCGGTAATTAACATTTTTATCGTCCTCTACCTTTGCCATTATTTCGACCTTTGTCGTTACGGTCGCCATTATCTTTTTCAAAGCCTAGCGATTGATATTCACTGTGAGCATCTTGCTCGATTTCGTGTTCATAGTCAGCTACTAGGTTTTTAATTTGTGTGATTCGACTGTTACAGATTTTTAATTGGTCAGTTACCTTTACAGCGTAAACGGCAACGTCAGAAGATTTCTCACCATTTAATGTTGGCTTAGGGCAAGTCACTAAAAGATTCTCTGGTATGGTTACTCGAATGATTTTAATCTTCTCAACTGGCTTACTCGGATTTAAGCAGCCTGTCGATAACAGCACGACTAACACCATCGCTACGAACACATTTACTTGAAAGAACAATCTTACTAATCCCATCCAGCTTATCTTCATTTCGCTTACGCTCCTTTGCTTGCTCTCTAAGCAAAATTTCAATTCTGTCATTTCTGTCACTTACCATATCTCGAAGAGCATCAATTCTTTTCATTCGCTCTTCTGCTAATTGAACTGTTTGGTCGTATCTATCCTGCAATAATTCCAAACTCTTGTTCTGCGTGAAGATTTGAATTGATAACCCGATACAGCCTGCGAAAAGAAAACAGCCGAATACTCTATCGAGTGCAATTCCTAATCTTGCGGCTCTTTCTCTACCCATTTCGCTTACTCCTTGGCTTTACATCACCGTCTTGCTCTTCTGTGCCATTGATTAAAATATCTTCATCATTGTCATTGAGTGGCGCATCTTCATCGTAACGAAGTGAGCGTTTTCTGCTTGTTTCCTTTTCGATGTCTTTCATTGAGTAGTTAGGATTTAAATCATCAACCGAACCACCAATTTGACGGAAGAAAACTCTAAGCAATCCCCATAAAGCAGGAACGCCAAAATACCCAAACGCTCCAGCGATTGAGATAATCATTAAAGTGTCGATACTTTGAGACATTAAGAAAAACGCTACAACCATTCCACTGAAAGCCCCTACTAGAAAACTAGAGACTACGGAAGATATTTTTACAGGCGAGCCTGCTGATTGTGTTGCGGTGATATACTTAACTACACCACCTAAACCTGAAAATGCGAGAGAAACAACCGTTGCTATGATGTCTATGCCATTGTTAGGCGATCCGTTATCTTGCATTGGTTACTCATTGAATTTCGTGCAATAAAAAAGCCCACGCCTTAACGTGAGCTTGTGATTAATGCCCTCACACCGTGCGATTTCTCGCGCAATAAAGTCTAACAATGTGAGGTACTGTTTCTGTAAATAAAAAACCCCGACCGTTTCCGATCAGGGCTATATTAAACTTATTTCGGTGTTCACTACTTACACTACGACCACCGTATATGATTATGATAGGACAAGATGACAAGCATGTCAATATATAAATCGAATTTTTTTAATATTTTTTCTTTTTTCGCTCTCTATTGCCAATTTAACTTCAATCTTGATTAGTTTCTCGTAGATAATCGCTTTCATCAGTGCCAAATCTTTCTCCACTCTGCGCTTACAAGTTTTTAAGCAAGGAATTCTAATATCACGCTTGCCATTACATGGCTGCATATATTGCGGTTCTTCACGCTCTCTTAACTTCACTGCAATTTTGTTTGATGTTGATTTGTGGACATAATACGAGAAAAGAATGAAGTGCATCCGCTCATCGTATTTCTTGAAAAACATTTCCACTTGTTCACTAATCATCATTCCTAATTCATCATCGCAAATTGCACTACTTGGCTCATCTTGTGGCTCTACGCTCTTCATTAACCTGTAGAGAATGTTTAGCTCTGGTTTATCTAATCGTCCGCTATTAATCCAACTACCCCAAGAATACATTTTGTTGTCAACAAATTGTGTCTGGTCGTAGTCTAATTCTGGTAGTTCGCTGAATTTATTCATTCTCTAGTTCCTTGCATTTGGCTTTGTAGATTTTAATTTGCTCTTTGATTTCTTCGATTGTCAGTTTTAATGGAGGATGGTCTTGTCGCTCTAAAAATTCCACTCGCTCAATACCAATCTTTTTAACCAAGTTTATTCTGTACTCTATGGCGTTTCCGCTCTTCCAGTCGTTACAAGGGGCACATTGTTTGTGTATGTTGTCCTCGTTAAATCTCAACTCTGGACAGGCTCCACGACTTCGATAGTGGCCTGCGTGATATTGCCCCTGGTGATAACGACCGCAAGAAATACAAGGCTCATTTTTATCTCTCAAGCGAATGAATTTATTCACCCAGCTTTGTAAATCATCTAACCACTCTGAGCGGCTTTTTATTTTCTGTTTAAGTGCGGTCATTCTTTTCTTGGTTTCTAGCCGCTCTTGTTTATCTTGTTTCTCTTTTTTCTTCCTAGCTTGCTCTTTTGAAAGGATAATCGCACATTTTGGCGAACAGACTTTCTGTGTTGAGCTTATCGTTTTGACAAAGTGACAGCCGCAGACTTTGCATTTTGTTTCCTTAGGCTTCTTGATCATATCACCACCATTTGCCAGTGATTAAGATTGTCCTTATAACTACACAGGCATAATCAATAATTAAAATCTTCAATTCTTTCTCATTCATCGTCCGCACTCTCAATAAATAAAATAATCACAAACACCACCACAAAGAGAACTACCGCTAGAGCTATTTCTTCTCTCATTTTTGAATTGCATCCTTGACGTATTTAATTTCATATAATTTGCCTTTATAGCTTAGCAACTCACCATTAACGGATTTGTCTTTAACAATCTCGGCAAAAACATTGCAACCAACTAGGAATGATATAAGGCATAGGAATATTGCAACCATCCCAAGTATTCCATTTGATAAAAAGCCAATAGCAAAACAACCTAAAGAAACCAATACAAAAATTAATGTGTGCATTTTAAAACTCCCATTTATCATTAAGCTTAACTTCATTCTCCACCGCCCACGATTGAACGTACTCTATAAGGCTTGCTAATCTCTGTACGCCCATTTGTGCGGTGCTTTCTCGTAGATTAATTACTTCGCCCTCTAAACCAATTACCATTTCAGCTTTACCGCCTGTTGCGATTTTATGAGCTGATACCATAATCATTTTCCAGGTGTCGATGTCTCGCTTTTGCCCGTTAAATTCGCACTGTTTGCTAATATCGCTTAGTAGTGCGTGCAGCTTTGAATTCTGCTCAAGTGAACGTGTCATTGGTTGGATTTTTACCACCAACGGTTTTTTATCGTCCGTTGGTAGTTCTTTGATAAATTCAATGCAATTCAAACGCACTTGGTTTGAACGTAGAAAGAATTGTCTGTATTGGCTCATAGCATCATCCCTAATGGAGGTAATCCTGGATCTTTCTTCTCGAACTGAATAACTTCACAAAGTTCATCGCAAAATTTTTCAAAGTCCTTTCTTGGCCATCTCTCCATATCAAAAACGATTCGACTAAATTTTATTTGAGCTCTAACGTGTTCTTTTAGTTGAGCTTGTGAAGCAAGTTCTAGTTCCATTGGGTTTATTTTTTCTTTGGGTTCTATTGGTTGGGTTATAGTCTCCCATCTGTCGAACTCAATTACCCATTCATCTGAATTAATGACATTGCCAGTCTTGCAATCGTATAGCTCTCTATAAGTTTTATTGCTTGTTTTTAACTTGTCTACAATCAGAAAAAGGACTGATATTGGCGTATCCTCAAATGCGTTTTGAATTAGATTCAACTCAACCAACTGATTCCCAATAAGCTCGCGAAGTTTCTTTTCCGTGTTTCTATAGCCAACACCTGGAAACATGATGAAAAACCCGAACCGTTTGGCATTATTTAATCCTTTCAACATAAAAACATCATCAACTACACCTGATTTCTTCCAAGGATATTCTGCCGTGATAGCCTCCTGCTCTTCCTTGCTTAACTCTTTAAGTTTGAGTGAAAATGGCGGATTCATGACAACGCAATCACTTTCAGGATTGTTTGTGTAAAGGAAAAAGCTCTTATTGTGAATTTTTGCATCAGGGTAGTTTTTGCCTAGTGCGTTACATGATTCAGGCTGAATCTCTACTGCAATAAAATCACTAGGTTTAATAAACTGCTCAAGTTGTCCACTGCCTGCCGCGCCATCAAAAACACTTGGATTTTTCCCAACATACTTATCAACCTTGCTTGCTAAGTATCTACGTAGCCCATCGCCTGTGATATATTCAGCAAACTTATTTGCTTTTTCTCTATTGTTGTGTTCAATAAAACTCATTGAATCGCCCCTTTGCCGTAACTTTTCGCATAGCTTTTCGGTGCTTGTTGCGGTTTTTCGTTTAAATCTTGATAGGCTTTTGCTTGGTCGCAATCAACAAAGTGACCTTTGTCAAATCTCATATAGGCAGTGCCTAGCTCACCAAAGCGGTTTTTAGTGATGATTGCCTCTGAATACGGATTATCTGTATTTGCTTTGTAAGCACCCTCACGGTAAAGCATAATGATTTGGCTGGCATCTTGTTCGATTGAGCCTGAATCTCTTAAATCTGAGTTTGCTGGACGTTTAACTGCTCGACTATCAACCTCACGATTGAGCTGACAAAGTAAAATAATCGGGATATTGAAATTCTTGCTAAACGTTTTGAGCTGGCTCATTGAGTTGGCGATAGCTTGGGTTAGGTTGATGTTATTTGCTTGTTTGTGATCCATTAAGCCTAGATAATCAATAACGATTGCGGATAGACTGCCTACTTCGCTCAAGTGTCTTTCTGTAATCGCACAGATTTCATCTGCTGATAAACCGCCACGGTCAACGAAATAGATTTTTTGCTCACGAATATCACTGATTGCGTTGGTTAAACGGTTGTAATCTAAATCGTCTAAATCTTGAGGGTTGCGGAGTTTTTTAACACCAACACCACCAGTCGCACTTAACAAGCGGTCGATTAGTTGGAAATTTCCCATCTCTAAGCTGAAAAACAATACTGAACCGTTGTTTTTAGCTATGTTTCGTGTGAGGGTTAGGCTAAATTCTGTTTTACCTGTACCCGGACGACCAGCAACCACTACGATGTCAGTAGAATTGATTCCACCTAGAATGTTATCCACCGCCTCAATGCCTGTGTAAAGTAAACGCTCTTTAAAATCGCTTTGTGAGCGTTTTTCTAATACATCAATGTAATAATCCATCAATTCACCCATTGCCACAGGTTTGATTTCTGTTTTGCTAACAAGAAGTTTTTGAATCTGGTTTAGTGCTTTTTGAGTTAATTCATTCACTTGGATTTCATTGCGAGCTTGTGACATTTCGCCAGCAAGTTTAAGCATTGTTTGTTGAGCTGAACGGTTTACCCAAGAAGAATGGATTTTTTTCGCATAACCTAGAAGATTTCCGCCATAAGTCGCACCATTTGCCATTTCTGCTAACGTTGCTAGGTTTTCGCCATAGTCTTGAGAAAGTAACAGGAAGTCGATTAAATCGTGTTTACGAGCTTGTTTGCGAATATTTGCGTATAAAGCACCTAGATTGTAGGTTGCGAACATTTCAGGTTCTAACCAACTAATCACTTCACGGGCTTGAGCAGTTAATCCAGTCGCTAGCATTGAGCTGATTAGTCCGTATTCTAGGTTGTAGTTATTATCTTGCGTTACCATTACCAATTCCCCTCTAAAACTTTATCCAGTGTTGTCTCTCTCAAGATATATTCAAAATCTGCTTTCCAGCCTCGATTGTTTTCGCCAAAGTAGAAATTCGTGGCGGACTTTAAGAAGTCTTTGAAATACTCACCAAGGGCGGACTCTACATCGGACTCAATTTCAAATCGTTTAATAAACACTTGAGCTAGTTTCTTAATCGCTTTCTTGCGTTTATCACTTAACTGTGATGGATTTGCGATTAGTGGTAGATTTGAATTTAATTCTTTCACCAAGTCGTTGTATGTTTCCGCTACTGCTGAATAATTAACCTTGATTGAATTTTGTTTTTTGTCAGTGTGCGGCTTGTCCGCACCCCCGACTTCCGAATGTTCTGCGTTAGCAGATTCCCCGTTAAGGGGTAAGGGGTTATTTGTATGTAATCTAGTGTAGTAATCTAGTGTATTAACGAATGTCACTTTGTCGCACTCCCGAATGTCACTTTCGGACATTGGGGAATGTTCGTTTTGTACATTCGCCAATGTTGCTAATAATTCGTCTAATTTGTCACAGTCAATCTTGTAATAAAGACGATGCTCTAAACGTTTATAAGTCTCGATTAAAACACCTTTTTCACGGAGCAATTTGCGAGCTGTTTCTTGTTCTTTTCTTGATAAACCAGTCTCAACTTCTAATTCTTCTTGAGTTTTGTAAATACCAAGATCTGAATCTGTTTTATCTTGCCAGTAGAAGATTTGCTCAAAGAATACTTCAGCAATAACACCACCAAATAAACGTGCTAAATTTGGACGGTATGCAATCACTCTACCTGTATTTTTTAGCATTTCTGACGGTTTCATATTTCCAATTCCTCAATCGCTTGTTCTGTTACTCTGTCGTATTCTTCTTGGCTTGCGTTTCGCTCTCTTAAATCTCTTTTAACTGCCTCGTATGCTAGAATTCGTTCTCTATCGTCTAAGCTAGCTACAAATTCGGGTGAGAATAATCTTTCCATTACATTAACTCCGAAGCATAACGAGATGCGATATATTCAATTCCTTTGCTTGTAACCCGTGTTTGAGTGTAATTGTGTCCGTATTCTGTTGTTCCGGTTTTCACATCAAATAAGCCTTTAGCGTGGTATTTTTGATAAGGTAACAAGTTTCCAGATTGTCTAAACAAAAGTCCGTCACCAACTAGGCAATCAATCATCGCTCTTTCTGGAACTCTTAGGATTTTCGCTGTTTCACGAAGTGATTTAGTTGTACCGGCCTCTACATAACGTTGAACAAATTCCACTTTCGGGCGTTGCTGTTCAAGCAGTAGATTTTGTCTTTCGATTTGCTCCGCTTGGTCCGCTGCAAGTCTCAAAGCCTCTGATAATGTTTGAGGGATTTGCGGCATTTGTTTGTTTTCTAACTCTTGCCAACGGTCAACTAATCTAGCTGTGAATTCTGGTGATAATTGAGCAACTACCACATAGGTATCACGTTTAATTAATTGGTATTCTGTGACAACTTGACCTAGATGATTTTTAACTTCCACCATTGGTGTAAGTTGAATTAATCCCTTGTCCTGTAAGCGTTCAATGGTTCTTTTCACTGAATCGTGGCGAGATTCAACTAAATCAGCAATCTCTCTACTGCTCATTGTCAAAACACTTGAGTTTTTTCTCATCATCGGTGATAATAGTTCCATCTTTTAATACTCCTGTACGTATTGATTGATTACTAACCTCTGTTACCGCAGAGGTTTTTTATTGCCTATTAATCCTGAAATTCAGGGAATAATTCTTTCTTACTTAAATTTGTCGCTCTAGCCCATTCATCAGCAGATACTTTTCTTGTTGGAAGTGATCCATTTGAGTTTTTAATTCGGTAAATGAATTGAGCTGTCTGCCCTACCGCCTTTGCCAATTTTGATTGACCTCCGGCAGCCTTAATCGCCTTTTGAATTGGCGTTTCAGTTTTTGTCATTGGTAAACCCCTTGTTTATCTAAATTTAAACTAATTATAAATCAAAGGTTGACAAAAGTAAACATTTGCTTTATTTATTTTTTAAATTTTAAGTTTATTATATGAGCAACTAATCAGGAGGCTTTGTATGAGCAACTTAGAAATCATCAGAGAGCGATTGGATCAAATCATCACCGAGCAGAAAATTAACAAGGCTAAGTTAGGGGAAGTGGCCGGTGTGAGCGCTCAAGCGGTAAATAACTGGTATAAAAAGGGAAAAATCAGTGTAGCTTCAGCGAAAGCAATTTATCAGAAATATGGATATTCAATAGAATGGATACTTGGAGGCGATGAAAGCCAAGCAAATGTTAATCAAAATGATGGTTTAACATCGGATCTATTTAGTAATGAACGTGATTTATTACACAAGCACCGCATTGATTACTATGATGTAAGAGCGGCAGCAGGATTAACAGGATTTGAAAATTCTGATTACCCAGAAATTATTTCAAGCCTATATTTAACAGACGAGGGAATGGCACAGCTAGTCGGTAAAAAGTCATCGGACGGCATTTGTCTTGTGAATGTACCAACTGACAGTATGGAGCCGACCATAAGAAAAGGCGATATTGTATTCCTTGATACTAAAGTAAATGCTTATAGTGGCGATGGCATTTATGCTTTTGCGATTGACGGTGCATTATTCATTAAACGTATTCAGAAGATGATCGGAGGCGGTTATCGCATGATTTCGGACAATGAAATATATCCACCTGAACAGATAAGCGATGACGTGTGCGAAAATGCTAAATTCATTGGTAGATTTATCCGTACCATTCATATTGAAGCGGTAAATCTTTGATTGTACTAAACGGTGCGACCAATGGTTGTCATCAATGATTAACACAATAGTTATAATTAAATATTAAAGGCAAGCGTGCAATTAAAAATAAAGCTAAATTTAGCTTGACAAACTAAAACTGCATGTTTAATATTCGTGGTCAGAGGCAGATGTAACTGAAATGTTATGTTTGCTGCTGATTCCGGGGCCCGATCATTTTTGATTGGGCTTCCGTGTATTTGGAACCAAAATCATGTCTAAAACCTACATCGTCTATCTTGATGAATTTGGTCATATAGGCCCTTACTTATCATCAACTCATCCAAAACATAACACTCACCCTGCTTTCGGTCTTGGTGGTTTTGTCTTACCTATTAACGCTGTTCGCCCGTTTTCCTCATTCTTTTTTGAATTAAAGCTTAAGTTATTTGAAAATTTTGATATAAAACAAGCGAAAGAAAAAGCAAGAAATAAAGGCGAGAGGTTTCAATTATCCACATGGGAAAAGAAAGGCTCTAAACAATATTCAGTAATCAACTTAAAAAAATATAGACACGTCCTTGTTGACTCAACTTCAAGAATAATTAATAGGATAACGTCAAAGGGCGGTTTTTTATTTTATGTTGGGGAGGCTAAGTTTAGGAATCCAGACCAACATAACCCACAAGAAGTTTATAAATCAAGCCTAACAGAGATAATAAAAAGATTAGATGATGAATTTCATTCTGAAGAAGCACATTTTTTAATCTTCATGGACGATAGCGAAGGAAGTGCTGATTTGGTGAAAAGGTCAATATATGAAATGCACCAAAACGGAAGGTATCAACTTATAGAAGCTCCTATGCAGGTAGATAGCGAGCTTTATCAAACGATTCAGTGTGCTGACTGGCTATGTGCAATTTATGGCAAAATTGCCTACTACCAAATAGAACCTGAAGCTAAACCAGACTATGAATTATTTGTTAGATATTTTGGTGATAAAATTGCCAGAGCGCAAAAGCGAAGCAATGTTAGAAACAACTTGCCGAAACCAGCATCGAAAGAAAAATTATTAAAACTAAAAGATAAATTTGATAATCGTTGCTGTAAATATTCAAAATAATCAAACCGCCATTAAGGCGGTTTTCTTTTATGATTTAAAGCTCTTAATCAAATCCTCAAGCACTACTCTCTCCTCTTTATTTGCAGCGACAACCTCCAACTTATCATCTACCCTAGATACAACCTCATCAATACCTAAATCATTAATCAAGTCACAATCTAACGAGATTAGCCACAACTTAAACTTTTCTTTCATAAGCCCTCCTTTTTTTACTAATCATACCTTAAGCAAAAGTGCGGTCTATTTTGGCTATTAAATTTTGCGATACAGATCGCAAAAACAATAAAAAATCGAAAAAAAACCGCCTTACTACAAAAAAATCAACATAAAACCGCTCAAAAAACAAGCAAACAGAAAAATTTTTAAAGCTAAGATTTATTTAAAAATCAATCACTTGTTTATATTAAAGCAAATTTTTTGTTTATTTTATTAAATTTCTTGTTTACATAAATATAAACTTATGATTTAATACACCCATCAAAACGAGATACACATAAACAAATATCTCGATGCTCTTTTAAAATTTAGTTGTCGTGCGGATGATAAGTTGCACCTGGACTAAGGTGCGTAACCCCACAGCAGAAAACTGTACTGCGTGTTAATCGAAGAGATGCGGTTGGCAGATTATTAAATTACCAAGTGGCAGCGCTGCTTATCATCCTAAGCAATCTCAAAGAAGATACGACCGCAATCAGGGAAAGACGGGACAAGCCCGTGGATTGCAAGGATAAAGCAAACACAGCTAAGTGTGACAGCCGGAAAGACGGCATTTATATCAAAGTACATTCTATTTAGTGTGTTTTGACATAAAGAGCAAATAGATAGCAAACAAGGAGGTGGATCATGTAATCAAGGTACTTTTATCATCTATTTAGCTAATTTTTTACCTTAATTTAAAATCCATATTGAGATGGTTATTTGTCAAGTGGTCGATTGGCAAATATAGGCAAGGATGCCTAGATATATACTTGCTTGGCTGTGCAAGTAAATTTGCAGCCAAATTAAAGCGTGCTGACGTACAGAGAAACAATGGCTAGTGAAACTATTGCGAATGATAGATACGCACGCTTTAACGGCTCTTTGTTTGGTCGGTTGTGGAAACTGACACGGTACAAAACACGGTAGCGTTATGGAAAATAACACTGGTTCGAATCCAGGAAGAGCCTCCAGCTAAAGCCGTTCTCAAAATGCGAATGGAATCGCTCAATCTTCTTGAATAATTGATTGAACGAGAGCGGCTCTAGCTGGAAACAGCGTTTTTCATAATAAAAAAATCTCCTTTAGATTGGTTAGCCCCTAGCTGCTTTCACACTTTGGCACTAGGGGATTTTTTTTAAGGATAAATAATAAATTGACACTGCCCACACTTCGGATTAAGATATCCCCACTTTCAACAGAAAGTCGGGAATTGGCGTTCCTGAATTGATTAGGGCGGTGAAAAAGACGGTCGCTCAAAAGCGACTTTTTTTATAGCCGTAAAACAGCAAATCTACCTTTTGCTAAAATTTTAGTAAAAGCCCAATGATGAACTGTTTGAGAGATCGAAAGATCGCCGTTTACTCTAATCAACGGTACGCCAATCTTGAACAGTTCATCACCAACAAATTGGCGTTTGTTCGTGATGATTTCTAAAACTTTGATTAGAGAATCACAAAATGACAAACTCAAACTTAATTCCTGTTTTTAACGGTTTAATCCAAAATCAACCTGTTCAACTTTGCAACGCTCGTGAACTTCACACATTTCTAGAAATACAAACTCGTTACAATGATTGGATCAAAAACCGCATCAACGAATATGGTTTCATCCAAGATGAAGACTACCTCGTCATCACCGAACGCACCAACGGACGCCCACGCAAGGAATATCACATCACCCTAGATATGGGCAAAGAACTCGGTATGGTCGAAAGAAACGAACGAGGCAGACAAATCCGCAAATACTTTATCGAATGCGAACGTAGAGCAAGCCAACCAAAACAAATCGCACTGCCCGAACCAGAAAAGAAATTCACCTTTGAATTTACCGAGTATGAACTTCAACAGCTTGCTTGGTTGTGGTTCGCCTTCAAACGTGGCGTAGGCACTTTCCAACATATCGAAAAAGCCTTTAACGTTTTAGGCTCAAATATGAGCTCTCAAATCTACGGACAGGCTTACGAATATTTAAGCGTTCTACGCTCAACCAATCAAATCTTAAATCGCATCACCAATGATTTTGATATCGACCAAATGACAAACTGGCGTGTATTAAAACACTTGCGAGACTTTAATCCAAAAGCCGTAAAAATCGACTTTTAAAATAACGAAGAATCCGACCGCACTTTTCCCCAAGAAATCCGTGCGGCGGATTTTTACACCCTAAATTCACTAAATTGATTAAAAAGGAAACAAAAAATGGAAAAATTTACTGATGTATTCGCAGAAATTACACGCCCTCTAGCAAAGCTTGCCTGTGCGATTTTTATCGCCTTTTTGATTGGCGGAATCTCCTGTTGTTTTGCAAGCGAGCCTACTGCATTAGAGCGTGAACAAGCACGAATTCAATGGATTGCTGAACATGGGCAATATCAACCAAATCTAACCGAGCCAGCTAAACAAGAGGCTCTAGCTTATACAGAACAAAAACAAAAGGAATTAGATTATGAGAAAGTCAAAAACAGAAATTAAGATTGAGCATTATCCGAAAGGTGGTTGGTATGTTGTTGAGCGAGTAAATAATAAAGTTTGGTGGAAATCGTCAAATTATCAATCTTTAGAGCTTGCCTAGACAAGAAAAAAAGAGCGTGAAGAGCTAAAAGCTAACATGGATAAATTGCTTGATAAAAAGCTATACAAGAAAACAATTGTTAGAAGTGGACTAGCTGCCAACCCTAGAGTTAAACAGCGAGAATTCAACGCTAGACAACGCTATTTGGCATTGTTTGATGAGTATAGCAAACAGCGTAAAAAACAGCCTAAAAGCAAGCGAAAAAATGAATTTAAGTTATCTGATATTCATGAATTGTTTGGTATGCAGGCAACAACTGTTGATAGAGCTATTAGCAATGGGCAAATAAAATCAACCATAGGTAAAACCTTATCAAAAGGTCGGTGGGTTAGATTGTTTAGCTATGATGATATTAAGCTCTACTTTGAGCATTTAAGAGGGTTACAAAATGGAAAGCCTACAAGCGCAATGGGAACGAAAAACGTTCAATGATTATGATCGCCGATGTTGTGCCGAAGATGCGTATAACGAGGCAGTAGAGCGTGAAATTGAGTGCATTGAAGAAGATATTTCAAATGGTGATAGCGAAGAACTCTGGAAGTTTAGCGAAAAAGCATTTGAAGATGATGATTTTGTGAAAGCTATCGCACTTGGTAATGATTTTGAAGAAATGCGAATTAATATTCTTGAATCTCTTGCCGAAGAGCGAATTGAGCAGCGGAGAAAAGATTATGAAAAAGGATTCATTCTCGATGATTAATCGTAAAGAGAAAGACGAAATCGCCAAAGAAGAGCGAGAGCGTAAACTGAACGAATTTCAAGACTGGCTAATGAGCGGAATTATCGATCCACAAAGAGCAAAAGAAATCATTGAGCTTTATTACAAAGAAATGCCATTTTAGGTGAATAAAATGAAAATCTATCTAGATATTGAAACAATCCCAACACAAAGCAAAGAGCATCAAGATTTTGTGTGCGAAAACCTTAAACCGCCTGCGAATTACAAGAATGAAGAAACGATTAATAAGTGGCTAGAAGAAAACAAAGAGATTGCAGTTAATAAGACTTCTTTAGATGGTGCGTTTGGTGAAGTTGTGGTGATTAGTGCCGCCATTAACGATGATGAAGTGGTTACATTTTATCGCAAAGATTGGCAAGTAAAAGACCGTGAGAAAGATATTTTGACACGGTTTAATAACTGGCTAAAAGAGCAAGCTAATAGATGTAAAACCGTTCCAGTGTTTATTGGACACAATGTAACGAGCTTTGACGGTTTATTCTTGTGGCAACGCTGCATCATTAATGGCGTGAAACCATACTACAAGATGGATAAACGAAACACTTACGACACGATGTGGGAATGGTGCGGATATAACCGAGAATCGAAACCAAGCCTTAATAAGCTATGCCAAGTGCTTAATATTGAACAGAAAGGCGATATTGATGGTTCTAAGGTGTGGCAAGCGGTGCAAGATGGTCGCATTGATGAAGTCGCTGAATATTGTGCTAAAGATGTTGAGCGAGTACGAGCGATTTATAAACGAATGAATTTTGAGGTGTAGAAATGAGTATTTACGCAAAGTTAGCGCAAGCACGTGTGAAGCTGCAAAAAGAAAACTTAAAGAAAACCGGCAATAATAGAAGTTTTAAATACTTTGAATTAAAGGATTTTCTTCCAAGAGTTAATGAAATTTTTGACGAATTAAAAATGTGTGCTGTTGTTCGATATTCTTCTGAACTTGCTACATTAACAATCTACGACTGCGAAAAGGATGAAAGCATTGAATTTACCTCACCAATGGTTCAAAAAGCCTTGCCATCAGGCACGGAAATTCAAAATCTTGGTGCTATTCAAACGTATCAACGGCGCTACCTATATTTGACAGCGCTTGAAATAGTTGAAGATGATTTGGTTGATAGTATTCCGCCGGAAAAGGCTGAGCAAAAAAAGCAAGAATCTCTGAAACGCTACAACGAATCAACTCAGCAGAATGTGAGTTCTACTCAAGATAAATCAATCTTAGATAAGTTGAAAGGCGGTTTAAAAGAGTGCGGAAACAAGAAAGAACTTGAAGAACGCTACGCAAAACAAATGCCGTGGATTGAAACTAATCACCCGAATTTAATTGATGATTACAATTCTTTCTACGATGAATGTATTAATAATTTAAAAGCATAAGGAAACAAAATGAGCGTAAATAAATGCCTTTTTATCGGCAACCTAACCGCAGACCCTGAAATTAGAACAATGCCTAACGGTGAGCAGGTGTCCAACTTCACCATTGCTTTAAATGAACGTTACAAAGCAAAAGACGGAAACCTTGTAGAAAATGTTGAATACGTTCGCATCGTACTCTACCGCAGATTAGCCGAAATCGCAGGGCAATATCTACACAAAGGTTCTCAAGTTTACATTGAGGGGCGATTAAAAACCCGTAAATGGCAAGATAGCAACGGACAAGACCGCTACACCACCGAAATTCAAGGCGATAACTTACAGATGTTAGGCAGTCGCCAAGATGAGCCGAAACAAGCGAAAGCAAGCAAAGCTAAACCAAATCCATTGAGTGCAATGGCTGAACAAGATGATGGTTTTAGCGATGGGATTCCATTCTAGGCGGTGAGTTATGAGCAAGAAAATAACTTTAACGTACTATAAAAACAAAACAGTCGATATTGATATTGATGATATTGAACACGTTGGAGATGTTGAGGGGCGCACTTTTATTGATACAAAAGATAGATGTTGTCATTTTGTAAAAGAAAGCAAAAGCCGAGTGTTAAAAATGATTGAGTCCGCAAAATGTGATTTATAGGTGGGTATATGGTAGAAACATTGAGAGAAGTCAATTTTAATGATGAGCTAAGATTATCGCTTTCTTATATCGGCTCTGATAATTTTTATTTCGTGTCAGTTGATGTTGTTTACTGCGAAAGATTTATCGTAAATCTTTTTAAACAGGATTTTAATAATAAAGATAACGCATTATCTTGTTATAACTTAAGACGCGAATTAATCGAAAAGTTATACACTAAATCATAAAACAAGCCGCAAAATAGCGGCTTTTCTTTTGGGTGAAAAATGGAAAGAGAACAAGCAGAACACGAATTAGCGGAATTACACGAAAAAGAACGGAGTTTAGAAAAGGCTCTTGAGCTTGTGCGTGAGAAAATCCGTGAGTTAATTAATTACACAAATAAGAACAAGGTGAAGAAATGAAAACGACAGAAGATATTCTGAATGAGCGTAGAAATACGCACGGTGATTTCATTCAAGGCTCTATTACGTTTAATGCGTTAATGGAGCTTATTAATAAAAATCGCAAGAATATTGATGGCGTGCAGTATTACGCTTTGACAATGATTGCTGGGAAATTAGTGAGAATTCTGAATGGCAATTCGCACGAAACAGACCATTGGCAAGACATTATTGGTTATGCAACACTTGGTGGGCGATTGGAATTAGCTGAAAGCCTTGATAATACAAATGAGCCTTTGGTTGATATTTTGCCAGTGGTTAATATGGCAAAGGTAAACCATAAATCGGGTGATTGATATGATTGTTTGGGCTTTATTTGATAGTGGCAATGGTTGCTATACGCAAGGTGCAGAGCTATTTAATCAGTCAATCAGTCAATCAGTCAATCAGTCAGTCGAAATATACCCTATCGGTATGGATATTGAGTGTAAAAATAATCATTTTATCAATCTTAATCTGGCTGATTATGGTCGTATGTTTGGCGATAACAAGCTATTCGATGAGCTTGATAAATTGCCTAAACCTGATTTGATTATAGCTAGTCCGCCTTGTGAAAGTTGGTCGGTTGCAAGCGCAATGTGGGGAGGTAACGCAAGTTGGAAACAGGAAACTGGCGCAGTAAATCGTGAATTATCAAAATTTACGGTTAGAAGTCGTGCGGATTATGATTTACCGCACGTCCAATTTAAATATGACCGCTCTTTCCTAAACCGTATTAATGGTGAGCTTTGTATCTACAACACAATCGAGATTATCAAACGATATGAGCCGAAAGTTTATGTAATTGAGAATCCGGCAAGCAGCAAGATTTGGCATTATGTAAATGATATTCTAAATTTTCAGATTCCTTTTGATAATTTGGCGCACTATAACTTGTATAACTACCCTTTGCGTAAACCGACAAGATTTAAGAGTAATATTAATCTTGGATTACGAAACAATCATAAATCAAAGCCTCAGCAACAATGGGAGGATTTTTCAAAATCATACAATGAAAGATCGAACATTCCACTTGAATTAATAGTTGATATATACAAAGCAGTAAATCAATATTTAACAAATCCAATAGGCGTTCCAAGTGAGCGCCTTTTGTTTTAGGAGAAAGAAAATGAAAGAATTTAACTTAGATGCAGCTTTAAATGGCGATCCTGTGATATTGAGAAATGGAAAAAAAGCCGTTGTTAAATACAATTTGCTTAACGAGGTTGAAAAACTAGAGGTAAGAGATGCCGAATATCCTTTAATCGGGTATAGATTTGATGGCATTTACATCAATACGACATCATGGAGCTTAACAGGTAAATCAGCACATTGGACAACTATGGAATATGACATCATTGGAATGTGGGAAGAACCAAAGAAACAGATTAGCATTGAGGATTTGCCTAAGCCGTTTTATCCAGAAGAATCTAGCGATTATTTTTACATCTTAGACGGCAAAGTTATTTATAACTCAAATTATTATAATAACAACATTATTTCACGACAAAGAGCCATCAATGGGCAATGTTTCCGCACAAGAGAAGATGCTCAAAAATGGCTTGATTTTATGAAGAGTATGATGGAGTAAATATGAAAACATTTAAAGAATGGCTGTTATATATACTTACAGGCTCTTTTGTTCTTGCTGTTGCTGGAGCTTGGATAGGATTATTCTTTGGCGTGGCGTGGAAAGCGTTTTGCTGGGTGACTGGATAAGGTATTGAAAAGAATTGATTTACATTGACACCGCACTTACTTCGGATTAAGATAACCGCACTACAAACGAAAGACGGTTATCCGCCCGTCCAAAAGCGGTTTTTTTGTACCTGAAATTTAGGTATCGATCGTTTATGGTCGGGTCGAGAGAGCTAAATAAAATACCGAAAGGGAATAAGCTCCGCCATCTTTCGTTGGTAGTTGAAGCCCGTCCGCCCACTAAGCGAACGACTAACTAAACTAAAACGAAAGGTACAAAAATGTCAAACTTAACAATTCTAAATAATTCAATTCGTCAATTAGACAATCTTTACTCACTAACAGATTTACATAGAGCAAGCGGCGGTGAACAAAAGCATAAGCCAGTCTTATTTTTATCAAACCGACAAACCAAAGAATTAATCTCTGAAATAGAGGTTGAGAGCAAAGTAGGAATTCCTACTTCGGTAGTAAAGACGGTTCGTGGCGGTAAAAATCCAAGCACTTACGCTTGCGAAGAATTAATGCTTGCCTATGCGATGTGGATTAGTCCTAAATTCCACTTGATTGTGTTGCGTGCGTTCTTAAATCTACACAAGAAATCGACCGCACTTTTACCAAACACAATTACACCTGAACAACAACAGGCTATTCAATCAGCGGTACAACAAGCACACCATAGAACAGGTTTACACTGGCAAGAAATTTACCGCCAGTTAAAATCTGCTTTCAAGGTTGCTAAATACGACCAAATTCCACAAGACCAATTTGGAAATGCGATGGCGTTCATTATGAACTTACAGCCTATCGCACTTCCACCAGCAGAAGAAAAATTCAAATTTGAATTAACAAAAGAAGAAATCTCAAATCTTACTCTATTGTTATTCTCGCACGGTCAAATGAATTGGTTGCTTGGAAAACTGGTTAAACCGTTAGAAGTAATTGGTTCATCATATAGTCCGACAGTTTACGGACATCACACAGAATATAAGCGTTTCTATGATAAATCTTTGCCAGTAGCGAGAAAGCTTATAGAACCGCTTAAACAAGCCCACAGAGCCGATTTTGAACATTTGCTATATCGTTTATCGGCTAACTAAAATAAATCACTATAACCGCTCTTTATGGGCGGTTTTTTATTGGAGCTTTTATGGATAAAATAACTCTATCAGAAAAGGCGGAAAAAGAGATTGTAAACGCAACTAAGATGGCAGCCTTTGCCTCTTATACGGAAAACAGCCAAAATTTGATGACTATCGAAGAAATCGCCTTATATCTTAACAAGTCATATACTTTCACAGTAAAATACATTGTTACGAAAGGCGATTTTCCGCAATCGAGATACTTTTCAGACAAGAATGAACGTCCTCGATATGTTGCCGGTGAAGTGGTAAAGTGGGTAAAACGACATACTAAACGTCAATAATAAACTTTCATCACTACGCCAAAATTACGCCAAGATATTCCTATCTATTTGTTATTCCTATCAAATAAGGTGCAAGCTAGTCGCACCATATTGCAATCCCAGGCTTTTTAGCTTGGGATTTTTTCTTTTTATCCCCTACTTAATTTAAATGAATATTTTCTGAATAAACCGCATAAGCAAATGAAAATAATTTGCATTGATCGACGTAAACGTTTTCGCTATACTTGCGGCTCTTTTATTATCTATCGGGATAGCGATTATGAATTTTAAATTAAGCCTCATTTCAACCGCACTTTTAACCAGTTTTTCAGTTTCAGCATTTGCGGAAACTGAACAACCAGTAAAAGCAAACACCGAGACGCTTGAGCAAATTAACGTTCAAGATACGGGTATTAAGCAAAATGGTTATCAAACGACAGGGACATCTGTCGTATCAAAAGCTGAAGTGCCAGTATTCGACACGCCAAACACGGTAAATATTCTTTCGACCAAACTACTAGAAGATCGTAAACCTGAATCACTCATTGATGCACTTTATAACGTCAGCGGTGTGAGTCAAGCGAATACGTTAGGTGGTATGTTTGACTCTATTCAAAAACGTGGTTTTGGTGGAAACCGTGACAACTCGATTATGCGTAATGGTTTACAAGCTGGCCCAGCTAAAAACTTTAGCGCGACAACTGAAACCGTTGAAGTGTTAAAAGGGCCTGCATCTGTGCTTTATGGTATTCAAGATCCAGGTGGCGTGGTCAATATCATTACTAAAAAACCACAACAAACACCTCGCTATGTCATTGGTGGAACTTTAGGTAATCATAGCCTATGGGGAACACAATTAGATTTCACTGGTGGCTTAGGAAATGGTTTTGCTTACCGCTTTATCTATGACAAACAAGAAAAAGACTACTGGCGTAATTTTGGCAAAGTGAAAAATACCACTTACGCACCATCACTTTCTTGGGAAAATGATAAAACTAAAGTACTTATTTCTTATGAACACAAAGATATTCTTGAGCCATTTGATCGTGGTACAAATCTTTTAACGGCAACTAATGCATTACCAGATATCCCTGTATCTCGTCGTTTAGATGAGCCTAATTAATAATGAAACAACCGCAAAAACCGATAACATTGATTTCAAAATTGAACACAAATTAAGTGACGGTTGGAAATTAAATGCGGGTTATAGCTACGCTCGTTACAAATATTTCTACGATCAAGCTCGCATCACAAATATTAACGTTAAAACTCGTACAGCCCGTCGTGCAATTGAGCAGCAACAAGGCGATCAACGTGTTCATAGTGGTACATTAAATATCGTTGGTGAATTTGGTATTGGTGATATTGCTAACCGTTTTGTAGCCGGTGTAGATGTCATGCGTAATATCCGCGATATTGGACCTATTTATAACCAAGGCATTACAAAGTCAGATATCAATATTGATAATCCAGTCTATACTAATCCTGTTGCGAAACATAAAAATGGTAATGGCAATGCCTACCAATATAACCATCTCAAAACTGTTGGTGTTTATATTCAAGATACCGCCTACTTTACAGATAACTTTATTATGACGGGCGGTTTACGTTATGAGTATTTTGATCAATTTGCAGGACGTCACGGTTTGAATGGCACGAAAACTGGTAATACCGATCAGCACGATGGTAAATTATTGTATCAATTAGGTGCCGTATATAAATTTACGCCACATATTGCGACATTTGCTAACTACGCTGAGTCTTTCCGTCCACAAATGAGTGTTGCAACACCTGTTAGCGGCGATTTAAAACCAGAACAAGGTAAATCTTTTGAAATTGGTGCAAAATACGAAAACTCTGGCTTCAACGCGACACTTGCATTATTCAATATCAGTAAACGTAATGTGGCTGAAACCGTTGGTTCGGGTTCAAATGCACAATTAAATATCGTCGGCAAACAACGTTCTCGAGGTATGGAATTTGATCTTAATGGTCAAATTACAGATAACCTAAGTGTAGCAGCTAACTATACCTACACCAAAGTAAAATCACTTGAAAATGATAATCCTAAAACCAAAGAATCAGTGGGTAAACAACTTTCAGGTGTGCCAAAACATCAAGCATCTCTGTTCCTAGCTTATAACGTAGGTGAATTTGATTTTGGTAACATCCGTATTGGTGGGGGGGCTCGTTATTTAGGCTCATGGTATGCCTACAACGATACTTATACAAAAGCATTCAAATTGCCTCATGCCGTGGTATATGATGCCTTTATTGCTTACGATACCAAAATCTCTGGCAAAAAAGTGTCTTTCCAACTTAACGGTAAAAACTTAACAGATAAAACTTACTATCCATCTACCTCTGGTAACGCAACAAACACGTTAATCCCTGTTGCATTAGGTTATGGACGTGAATTTATCTTCAACACGAAAGTTGAGTTTTAATTGAGCGCACAATACGAGGGCGAATCATTTCGCCCTTTTTTCGTTTTTTACTTTATGGATAATCAATGAATTGGCAAACTGAACTTAACTCAAGTTTAAGCTGGATTTTGACCGCACTTTTCTGGGTAGTTTTATGCTTTAGCATGGTGATGATAGCATTAAAACAAACCTCATTTGGTCAGAAGTTTTGGCATATTGCATCCCCTTCGATTAATCGCCATAACAGCATCAAAATCATCATTATGCTACTGGTGTTGTTTACCATGATTTTGTTAGAAGTGCGCTTTAGCGTACTCAACTCTTTTTTCTATAACGGGCTTTATAGCTCAATGCAGGAATTAGATGCGGATAAGTTTTGGTTCTTTGCAAAACTGAATGCCCTCTTAGTATTGATACAAGTCATCCACTCCATCGCCGATTATTTCTTACAGCAAGTATTTGAAATCCGTTGGTTGGAAAGCTTGAATAAAGTCCTGGTTAAACGATGGTTAGAAAATAAAAAATACTATCGCCTCAAATACGAAAAAGATCTGCCCGATAATATTGATCAACGTATTGAACAAGATGCACGTGAATTTATTAGTAGCACTGTCACTATTGTACGTGGCATGATTAATTCTGTTCTGACTACCATTGAATTTACCATCATCCTTTGGTCTCTCTCTGGCGTGTTAAGTCTTTTCGGATTAAATATCGAAAAAGGCGTCGTTTTCTTTATTTATGCTTTTATTATCCTTGCAACATTAATGTCCGTTTGGATTGGGCATCCCTTAATTAAGCTGAACTTTAATAAAGAAAAACTCAATGGTGACTATCGTTATTCTTTAATTCGAGTGCGAGATAATGCAGAAAGTATCGCGTTCTATCAAGGTGAACAACAAGAACAACATTTACTGAAAAACAAATTTGCTCAAATCATTCATAACCGTTGGGCAATTGTATTAAGAATGTTGGGATTAGACGGCTTTAATGGAAGCGTCACGCGCGTTGCAAAACTCTTACCGTTAATGCTTCAAGCCCCTCGTTTTTTCACCGGACAAATCAAACTGGGCGATATGCACCAAACTGTGCAAGCATTTAACCGATTAATGACCGCACTTTCTTTCTTCCGTTTGTTCTATGAAGAATTCACGCTCTACCAAGCACGCTTAAATCGTCTTTATGGTTTTATGACGAAGTTGGATGAATTAGATCATTTAGAGGTTCATCAACCCATGAAATGTTCTAACCGTGTTGCGTTATCAAATTTTGGCATTAAAGATGACCAAGGCAGATTGTTGCTTAATAACTTAAACATTGAATTAAAAAATGGTGATGCTTTATTAATTCAAGGGCCTTCTGGTGCGGGAAAAACATCGCTATTAAAAGCGATGGCAGGAATTTATCCTTTTGAAACAGTTGGTCTGGTGGAACATCCTTGTGTGACCAGTTTGTTCCTACCACAACGCCCTTATATGCCACAAGGTACGTTACGTGAAGCAATTTGCTATCCAGATATCGATCCTTATCATTCTGAATTAGAAAAAACATTGGCAGATTGTTGTTTGGATAAATATCTCCATAGTCTTGATGTAGATAACGATTGGCAGGCAATTTTGTCGCCAGGTGAATTACAGCGCGTGGCATTTATTCGGATTTTACTGACGAAACCTGAAGTAGTCTTTTTAGATGAAACCACATCAGCACTTGATGAGCCAACCGAGTACCTCCTTTATAAAATAATTAAAGAGCGGTTACCCAATATGATCATTCTGAGCGTTGGTCATCGTGGTACATTGCATCAGTTCCATAATAAGCAACTAGATTTGGCAGTCTGCATCGTCTAAATAATAAAAGGCTAAATTTATATTTAGCCTTTTCTTTTTTTACTAAATACGATTGAACTTATAAGAAGTCTCTCAAGGCTTGCTACACACCCCAATCCCCCCTATAATTCCCCCAATTTTTCTAATTTCATTTTCACAATGTCAAATAAAACCATTGCTAAAAATACGCTATTTCTTTATATCCGAATGCTCTTCAACATGGGGGCCATGCTGTATATCTCTCGTGTGGTATTGCAGGTATTGGGTGTGGAAGATTTTGGTATCTACAACATTGTGATGGGCGTTGTGGTCTTATTTTCCTTTTTTAATGGCACAATGACCGCCACCACTCAGCGTTTTATTAACGTAGAAAAAGCCTCGAATGACATTCAACGTGTCAATAAAGTCTTTAATATTAGTATCTTAAATCACCTACTCATTATTTTTATCGTATTCGTGTTAGCTGAAACCGTAGGTTTATGGTTTTTAAATCACAAATTAGTTATCCCCACTGAACGCTTGCAAGCTGCAAATATCGTTTATCAATTAGCGTTAATTATTGCCCTTGTTGAAATCATCAAGGTGCCATTCAATGCCATGATTGTTGCACACGAAAAAATGGGATTCTATGCTTGGTTGGGATTAGGTGAAACCATTTTAAAACTGACTTCTGTCTTTCTCTTAAGTCATATCACACATTACGATAAGTTGATTACTTATGGCTGCTTATTGCTTTCAGTCAGCTTAATTGTGCTCTCTCTTTATGTGTTATTCACTAAATTTTATTTTAAAGAAGCCGCACGTTTCCGTTTATATAAAGATTTAAGCAAAACCAAAGAAATGGTGAGTTTTTCCGGTTGGATGCTTATGGGACAAGTCGCTTATGTGGGTTCAACACAAGGCTTGAATATGGTGTCTAACTTATTCTTTGGTGTCGCAGTCAATGCGGCTGTCGCTATTGCAACACAAGTAGAAGGTGCCGTTTATAGCTTTGTGAATAATTTCCAAATGGCCGCTAATCCGCAGTTGGTTCAGTCTTATGCGGCAAAAGATTACGATCGCAATCGCCAATTAATTCTTGGTATTTCAAAATATTCACTTTATTTAATGGCGATTCTCTCGGCACCTGTATTGTATTTCACCCATACTTTACTGACATTTTGGTTAGGCGATCATCTTCCGCAATATACTGAACAACTTGTACAAGCTATTATCGCTTGCTTATTGATCAGTGCAATGGCTGGCGCATTTTGGATGAGTGCATTAGCCATTGGCACATCTACCGTAAAACAATACAATATCATCGTGGCATTAATCGACCTTTGCACGGTGCCATTGGCTTATTATTTGTTCACACTAGGTTATAATCCAGTATTTGCCTTTGTGGGTAAATTTAGTACGATGGTCATCTCACAAATCTATCGATTATATTTTATTAATAAAAAAATTAAATTTAACCACAAAGCATTTGTCTCATATTTAGTGAATGTCGGCGTGGTGTTTGGCTTGCTATTAGGTATCATCTATATATCAGATACCACCCGAAGTTATTCTTTATTGGAATTTATTGGACAATCCATCATCTTAGAAATGGTATTAATCTGTGTCATTTTAATCTTTGGATTAAACACAGCAGAAAAAAATTTCTTGTTTAGCTATTTAAAGAAAAGAGTAAAAAAATGAATCAACTCCTTATTGATTTAAAAAACAAACTGAATCCTATTGTTGAACTAATCAAAGATAAAAACGACGTATTTTATTTCGACTACCCGCTTCATTTGAACGTAGGCGATTTACTGATTTATCACGGAACTGAGCAATTTTTTAAAGATCACCACATTAACGTGACTTTAAAACGCTGTGAATACGATTTAGAACTTGAAGAAGTCAAAGCAAAAATCACACCAAACACCACCATCCTTTTACATGGTGGCGGCAACTTTGGCGATCTTTATCCGCAACATCAAAAAATCCGTGAAGAAATGGTGACGCATTTCCCGAATAATCGCATTATTGTGTTACCACAAACCGCTTATTTTGAGCACGAAGAAAATCTACAAAAATCAGCCGCACTTTTCCGTAACCACGGTGATTGCCATTTACTGGCTCGTGACGAAAGAACAGCGAATTTATTTGCACAATTTTCTGATCATGTTTATTTATCACCCGATATGGCGCATCAGCTTTATGGTACGATGGAAACCAAGCAAGGCACAACGGGTGAACAACTTTATTTCTTGCGTAAAGACATTGAAGCAAGTGATGTCGAAAAAAATATCTTAGCGCAACTGCCCGCTAACAGTAATGTAAAAGACTGGGAAGACATTCTTTCAACAGAAGATGATGTGGTTTTAGCATTAAGCTGGCGAATGAGTAAAATGGCGAACAAATTTGGCTTAGGTTGGCTGAAAGATCTTTGCCATCAATTCTGGTATGCCTATACTCAACGCATTGTAAAACGTGTTGCCCGAGTATTCTTAGATAATGATAAAGTGATTACTACTCGTTTACACGGTCATATTTTTTCCTGCTTGTTAGAAATACCAAATGTTGTTTGTGATAACTCTTATGGAAAAAATAGTAGCTATGCAAAACTATGGACTCAAAACTTAAACTTCGTTGAATTGGATAAATCATGTTTGAATTAAAAAAGCTCATCACGGCCATGATTCTTCCCCCATTTAATATTTTAATTTTATGGGGACTTTCACTTATTCTAGCTAAATTCAATTTCAAAAAATTAAGCCGAATTTCGACCGCACTTGGCTTCTCACTACTCTATCTTTTAAGTATCCCTTACACTGCACAAGTACTTAAAGATAGTCTCATCACTGAAGATCATTTAACACTGCAAGATTACCAACAAGCTCAAGCGATCGTTTTACTTGGTGGTGGCTTGCGTGATAGCAAAGAGCTTTATGCGCCATTAGCTTCAACAGGTATCCAACTTGAACGATTACGTTATGCCGCTTTCTTACAAAAAGAAACGCACTTGCCATTATTAATTACAGGGGCAAGTCCAACAGGCGCCATTGAAGCAAAAATCGCCGCCGAAGAACTTCAAAACTTCTTTAATGTGCCAACCAAATGGATTGAACCTAAAGCCCTTACTACTAAAGAAAATGCACTTTTCACCAAACAAATATTAGAAAAAGAAGGTATTCATAAAATTATTTTAGTCACTAATGAATGGCATATGCAACGTGCAAAGTTATTGTTCCAACAACAAGGTTTTGATATATTACCTGCGAGCGTAGGTGAAGGTATTACACCAGACAGTTACGGACTCAATATGATGCATTTTATTCCTCAAGGTGGCGCGATTACCAAAAATATGCAATTACTCAAAGAGTGGATTGGATATTGGAAAGAACGCTAAAGTGCGGTTAAAAGATCACAAATTAGATAATGTTAAGAGGAGGAAAACATGAGTCAAATCACACGCGAACAAATGCTTCAAGTATTCGAAAATCGCCGTGCAACACGTTATTACGATCCGAATAAAAAAATTAGCCAAGAAGATTTCTCGGCAATTTTAGAATTTGCTCGTCTATCACCAAGCTCCGTCGGTTCTGAGCCATGGCAATTCTTAGTGATTCAAAATAAAGCATTGCGCGATAAGCTCAAACCTTTTAGCTGGGGTATGCAATATCAATTAGATGATTGTAGTCATTTAGTGATCATTCTTGCGAAGAAAAATGCGCGATATGACACGCCTTTCTTCCGTGATGTTGTGGCGCGTAGAGGTTTGCAAGGCGAGCAATTAGAAAAAACCTTGGAACAATATAAAGGCTTACAAGAAGTTGAAATGAAAACCGCAGAAAGCGAGCGTGCATTATTTGACTGGGCAAGCAAACAAACCTACATTGCATTAGCCAATATGCTTACCGGTGCTGCCGCTATCGGTGTAGATTCTTGCCCTATTGAAGGCTTTAACTATGATAAAATGAATGAAGTTTTAGTCGCTGAAGGTCTCTTTGATCCAAATGAATGGGGTGTATCCGTAGCCGCAACATTTGGTTATCGTGCGAGAGACATTACTAAAAAATCTCGTCGACCAATTGAAGAAATCGTCACTTGGGTTGAATAATCTATTTTCAAAGAAAGGGGCAGCAAACGCTGCCCTTTTCTTTATCCACCAAATAAGACTGCCCCACCTGTTACAGCCCCTATCGTGCCATATAACAAGCTTAGTGCAAAAAAGATCATCATTGCACCCGCAATACATTTGATCATGGCTTCGCCTTTTTGATTAGACCCCGCTAAACCATACCAATGGCCTAAGCGAGTTGCGACATTTCTCGCATAGCGTACTAACGCTGCAAAAAGCGAAAGCATTAATCCTGTCCCCAAAGACATGGCAAAAGTAGCTAAAATTCCCCACCAATAAAGATCCAGCATATAAGCGAGAAAAAGCACAAAAATGGCGCCACTACACGGCCGCATACCAATGGTTAAAATCACTAAGAGTTGAGATTTTAAATCACCCGATTGCTTAAGCTGTTGATCATTGGGTAGATGTTGATGTCCACAACTGCATTGCACTTGGCTTGCTTTTCCTTGCTCATATCGAAATGGCGAAGCTGCTCCAATCTGTTTCGGTAATGATTGAATAGATGTGATACGAAAAGATTGTTTTTTCTTCAAGCTTTTTAAACCTTGAGCAATCCAATAAAGCCCTAACAACAATAATAAAATGAGTGCGCTACGTTCCAGCCACAACTGACTAAGTTTAAAATATTTTGAGGAAAGATTAAGTATCACCACCACAATGGAGGTTGCTGCAACTGCGACAAGACCTTGCATGAGAGAGGAAAGTAAACTTAAGCGTACGCTGGTTTTAAGTTGGCTTTCATGAGTAGAAAGATAACCAGCGATAATAAATTTCCCATGCCCAGGCCCTAATGCATGTAATACACCATAAGAAAAGGCGGCGAAAATCAACCATAATCCTGCTGTAGATGAATGTGCTTGAATCTGATGTAGATTTTCAGAAATCAGCTGATTAAAGGCTTTTTGCCAATCGGCTACTTGCACAAAAAGCCAAGGTAGCAAGGCGAAAATAATCGCTAATAAGCCGATAAAGAGTGCGGTCAATTTTAACTTCATTTTTTTATTCACATTTAATTTTTACTTTCTGCGCAAACAATACACCAAGAGAATCATCTTCATTTTTTTGCGATTTATCCAATGATGAAGCGTAGGATTTAATTTTTTCATCCACATTAGGTTCGAGCACTTCCCCTTTGCAGTTTGCAGGAAGTGCTGAAAAATCAACCGCTCTTTTACCTATTTCAGCATAACGCATTGCCACATAATAGGTGCTGTCATAAGTCATTAGCGTAAATTCATTATTTTGCAAAGTCTGTGGTTGTGCCAAAAGAAAATCAAAATAATATTCCACATTATTGCCTTTAATATTCATCCCATAATTCTCAGGCTGTTTTTTATATTTGATTTTATGATTTTCTTTATCGAAGACATAACTAAAGTAATGCTCATTCACGACATTCGCCATCACTTCATCAATGAGTTTTTGTTTAGCAGCTTTATCACCTTTTGTCTGCATCACATCATACAATACGGCTGAAGAGCTAGCTTCATCCAGTAGCCATTGGGTTGAAAAACCAATAAGTTGATTATCTTTCACTAACGGTTTGGTTTGCATATCAATAAAGGCATGAGGATGTGCAAAAACCGAAAAAGGAGAAATTAGCGATAATCCTAGGAGTAATTTTTTAAACATAAATAAGAATAAAGTGGGCTAAATAATTGAATAGACAGATTTTATCACAAGCAGTTCCTAATCAAAATCGAATAAAAATCGATCTAAACATAAAAAATCCTGTGATTTTCTTGATTTGTATCAACAAATTATTCATTCGCATTTCCATTATAACTGAAATTTATGTACTATTTGCCTCGTCAAGTGATTGCTTGATATTCATAAAGTTCCTAAATAAAATAATCATAAATATAGCTAAACTACTTTCCTACCACCCTATATGGGTGGTTTTTTTTGCCTTTCAAATAGCTTATTCCCTAAACATCAAGTAAAATAACCGCACTTTTATTCATAACATCGAGAAAATTATGTCAACGCAATTTGTATATACGATGCACCGTGTCGGCAAAGTGGTACCACCAAAGCGTCATATTTTGAAAGATATTTCTTTAAGCTTCTTCCCTGGTGCAAAAATCGGGGTGCTCGGCTTAAATGGCGCGGGTAAATCAACCCTCTTACGCATTATGGCGGGCGTGGATAAAGAGTTCGAAGGTGAAGCTCGTCCACAACCTGGTATCAAAATTGGTTACCTTCCACAAGAACCAAAACTTGATCCGCAACAAACTGTGCGTGAAGCGGTAGAAGAAGCGGTTTCTGAAGTAAAAAATGCACTGACTCGTTTAGATGAAGTCTATGCGCTTTATGCTGATCCTGATGCGGATTTCGATAAACTCGCGGCTGAACAAGCAAACCTTGAAGCCATTATTCAAGCACATGATGGGCATAATTTAGATAACCAATTAGAACGTGCAGCAGATGCATTACGTTTACCGGATTGGGATGCAAAAATCGAACATTTATCTGGTGGTGAACGTCGTCGTGTCGCACTTTGTCGCTTATTACTCGAAAAACCAGACATGCTCTTATTAGACGAGCCAACCAACCACTTAGATGCAGAATCTGTAGCATGGTTAGAGCGTTTCTTACATGACTACGAAGGTACCGTTGTGGCGATTACCCACGACCGTTACTTCTTAGATAACGTTGCGGGTTGGATCTTAGAGCTTGACCGTGGTGAAGGCATTCCTTGGGAAGGCAACTACTCTTCTTGGTTAGAGCAAAAAGAGAAACGTTTAGAACAAGAACAAGCCACTGAAAATGCGCGTCAAAAATCAATTGCGAAAGAGTTAGAATGGGTTCGTCAAAATCCGAAAGGCCGTCAAGCGAAAAGCAAAGCACGTATGGCTCGCTTTGATGAGTTGAACTCTGGCGAATATCAAAAACGTAATGAGACAAACGAACTCTTTATTCCACCTGGTCCACGTTTAGGTGATAAAGTGATTGAGGTAGAACATCTCACTAAATCTTACGGCGATCGCACTTTAATTGATGATTTATCATTCAGCATTCCAAAAGGTGCTATCGTGGGTATTATCGGTGCGAACGGTGCGGGTAAATCTACCCTATTCCGTATGCTTTCAGGTCAAGAACAACCAGATAGCGGCTCAATTACGATGGGCGAAACTGTGGTACTTGCCTCTGTTGATCAGTTCCGTGACTCAATGGATGATAAGAAAACCGTATGGGAAGAAGTGTCTAACGGACAAGATATTCTCACTATTGGTAACTTTGAAATTCCAAGCCGTGCGTATGTTGGACGCTTCAACTTCAAAGGCGTAGATCAACAGAAACGTGTGGGCGAATTATCGGGTGGTGAACGTGGTCGTTTACACTTAGCTAAACTTCTACAACGTGGTGGTAACGTACTGTTATTGGACGAACCAACCAATGACTTAGACGTTGAAACCTTACGTGCGTTAGAAAATGCGATCTTAGAATTCCCTGGTTGTGCAATGGTGATTTCCCATGACCGTTGGTTCTTAGACCGTATTGCAACTCATATTTTAGATTACGGTGATGAAGGTAAAGTGACGTTCTACGAAGGTAACTTCTCAGACTACGAAGAGTGGAAAAAGAAAACCTTAGGTGAAGCCGCAACACAACCACATCGTATTAAATATAAGCGTATTGCAAAATAAGAAATTAAAGTGCGGTCACTTTTGACCGCACTTTCCTTTTACATCAGGAGTGATTATGTTAGTTTATTTGCACATTGTTTGTGCATTTTTAAGTTTGGGGTTATTAGTTATCCGTGGGGGAATGCAATTAAGTGGGAAAGATTGGCGAGCAATTAAACTGCTAAAAATTTTACCGCACTTAGTTGATACACTTTTAATTGCCAGTGGCTTAACGATTTTCTTCTTGGTCGGTTATCAGTTACAAAGCTGGCTCATCATGAAAATTATCATGCTTGTGCTTTATATTTTCTTCTCGGCTAAATATTTTAGTCGTAAAGCTACAAATCCAAATACTGCATTTCTGGCATTTGCTGTATTAAGTTTCTTGGGGGCAATTTTCTTTGCTTACCAACCAGACTTCATGGAAAGTTAATCATAAAAAAATCCATCTTCAATTGAAGATGGATTTTTTGTTTTATCTTAACCACCAGCTAACTTTACTTTAAACCCTTTTTGTTCTAAAAGTTGTTTTAGTAAATCACGTTTTTCGCCTTGAATCTCGATATTGCCGTCTTTAACTGAACCACCGCAACCACACCGCTTTTTAAGTTCAGCCGCTAACTTTTTCAATTCATCATCGGCTAAATATAGCCCTGTAATCACTGAAACGCCAGCGCCTTTTCGACCACTAGTTTGTTTTTGGATGCGAACCACACCATCACCTTTAGGGCGTTGTACTGGCTGCTTTTGCTCTTTAATTCGACCAACTTCGGTAGAATAAACTAAAGTGCTATCTGTCATATTACGAAAGAGATGAATTAATTGAACGAAGCACTTCTGCTGGATTTTCAGCTTGAGTAATTGGGCGACCAATCACCAAATAATCAGAACCAGAACGAATAGCCGCAGCAGGAGTCATAACGCGACGTTGATCGCCAAAATCGCTTCCTATTGGACGAATCCCCGGTGTGACTAATTTAAAATCAGGACCACAAGTATTACGTAAAATCTCCACTTCTTGTGGTGAACAAACGACTCCATCTAATCCCGCACGCTGTGTTAAATGCGCAAGACGTAAAACATGTTCAAGTGGTGAAGAATTAATACCGATTTGTAATAAATCCAAATCTTCCATACTGGTCAATACGGTTACTGCAATTAATAAAGGTGCATCTTTTCCATAAGGCTCGAGAATTTTCTTCGCCTCTTCCATCATTTTCAGACCACCGCTAGCATGGACATCAACCATCCATACCCCTAAATCAGCCGCAGAACGTACTGCTCTTGCCACAGTATTCGGAATATCATGAAATTTAAGATCGAGGAAAACATCAAATTGACGCTCGTGTAATTGCTTAACGAAATTTGTTCCCAGTGTGGTAAACATTTCTTTACCCACTTTTAAACGGCATAAGCTTGGATCAATTTGATCCACGAGGGATAGCGCTTGTGCTTCCGTTTCGTAATCCAATGCAACGATTACTTTGCTATTCATAATTTTACCTCACTGTGTCAATTAATTATGCTCTGGTTTGATGGATTCCCACTGTTTGCAAGAAGGACAATTCCACATTAATTTATGGGTTTGATAACCGCAATTTGAGCAACGATAACCAAAACCTTGCTTAATTCTCTCACCAACCATTTTATGTAGCAAAATTAAGCTTTCCTTACCTCGCCCTTCCTCAGCATCATCAATTTGGAATTGAATAAAACGGTGGAAAATAGATGTACTAGGATGTTTTGTTAACTGCTGATAAAGTTTTGATTGTGCGGCACTCTTACCATCTTTCTCTTCAATCACGCTTGCTAACATTAAATCGACTTTCGTATTGTTAACCTGCTGGCTAGCTCGAATCAAGAATAACTCAAAGTTATCTCTCTCTCCTAATTCATCATAACAATATTTGAGCGTTTTCAGCACTTCACCAATATAAATTGGGTTTTGATCAAGAATATTCTCTAAAAAGTGAATGGCTTGACGATAGTTTTTATTAGCCATTTCTAAATCAGCAAGCAGCATTGATGCTCTCACACTGGTTGGAGATACATTCAGCGCTTTTTGTAAAATACTGCGTTTTTCGACCGCACTTTCAAGTTCACCGCTTAAGGCATATTCACAATAACATTGTGCTAATTCCACATTATTTTCTTTAGATGAGATCTTGGCAAGCTTCTCTGCGATATTAACGGCTTTTTTCCATTCTTTTGTTTTTTGATAAATCACCAAAAGCTGTTGCAGTGCATTTTCTGCAAATTCTGGTTCATCCACCATAATGATGTAAAGCGCTTCAGCACGGTCATAAAAACCGACTGCCATGAAATCTTTGGCAAGTTGCTGTTTAGCTAATAATTTTTGTTCGAAAGAATAATTGGGACTGCGATCAAGTGCTTGATGGATCCGCAAAGCACGGTCCACTTCGCCTCGAGAACGGAAAAGATTACCGAGCGTTAGCTCAGCTTCAAATTGTGAGTTGCTTTCAATTTCATTTTCTGTTTCTTGTTTTTGCAACATATCAAGAAACAAATCAACGGCTTTATCCGTTTGATTGGAAAGCAAAAAATTGACCCCCGTGACATAATCACGAGAGAGTTTATTACTAATATCTTCCTGATCTTTCTTAGCACTCCGATGCCCCATATACCAACCGTAAGCGGCGGCTATTGGCAGAAGCAGAAAGAGTAATTCAAGCATTATACTGCCTTATCACGAGTAGTCGTTAATTCGTTAATTTGTAATGTTTGACGTTTAACTTGACGCGCTAACGACATATTTTTGAATTTTAATTTTAAGTAGAAGAATCCAGTAATTAACCAACCTAAAATTAATCCAAAACCAAATAAAATCGCGACTAGCGTTGAAAGTTGGAATTGGCTTTCAGCAACAATGTAGTTAAAGGTGATTACTTGATCATTATTCGCCCCTATAGTTACCGCAACGATTACGATAGCTAGCACAATAATGAGTCCGAGAATATATTTAATCATCACAATCTCCTTGTTAAGAATAGATTCATTATGCCAAAATTTGTAATAAAAAACGACACCTAAGTGTCGTTTTATTGATATCGATTGAATGTTTAAGCAAAAACATTTACACGATCTTTTAATTCTTTACCCGCTTTAAAGTGAGGTACAGATTTAGCATCTAATTTTACAGAATCACCGGTTTTAGGATTACGGCCAACTCTCGGCTGACGATGGTGTAAAGAGAAGCTACCAAAACCACGTACTTCAATACGATTCCCCTCTTCTAAAGATTGTGCAATGAGTTCAAGAATATCCTTTACAATACCTTCTACTTCTTTTGCGGATAAAGTTGGGTGCTTTGTTGATAGATTTTCAATTAGTTCAGATTTAGTCATCGTCAACTCTCCTTTAAACTTATACTTAAACTTGTTATTAAGACTTACAGGTAATGCATTAGTTCATAATAAATTACCGCTAAATCCTTGTTAATTATAGCTGGTAGTAATAAGGCTGAGTCAATGACCCAGCCTTATTTATGTGAATTAATTATTCACCTTTAGCTGCTTTGAAAGCTTCAGCCATTGCGTTTGGAATAGCAACATCTTCTTGTTTGGTATTCACGTTTGCAACTGCAGCGGCTTCTTCAGCTTGATCTTTCGCTTTTACAGATAAGTGAACGATACGAGCTTTACGATCAACACCTGTGTATTTCGCTTCAACTACATCACCTGCTGCAACTTCGTTTGTTAAGTCTGCTGCACGGATATAACCTTCAACGCCACCTGCTAATTCAACTTTAGCACCTTTAGCGTCAGCTTCAACAACAGTTGCAGAAATTACTGCACCTTTTTTGTTGATTGCTACGAAGTTGTTGAATGGATCATCTTCAAGTTGTTTGATACCTAAAGAAATACGTTCTTTCACTGCATCTACTGCTAATACTACTGCAGAAACTTCGTCACCTTTTTTGTAGTTACGAACTGCTTCTTCACCTGCAACATTCCAAGAAATGTCAGATAAGTGAACTAAACCGTCGATACCACCTTCAAGACCGATGAAGATACCGAAATCAGTGATTGATTTGATTTTACCAGTAACTTTGTCGCCTTTGTTGTGAGTTTCAGCAAATTGAGTCCATGGGTTAGGTTTGCATTGTTTTAAACCTAAAGAAATACGACGACGTTCTTCGTCAACTTCTAACACCATTACTTCAACTGTATCGCCTAAGCTTACAACTTTAGATGGGTGGATGTTTTTGTTAGTCCAATCCATTTCAGAAACGTGAACTAAACCTTCAACACCATCTAAGATTTCAACGAAACAGCCGTAGTCAGTTAAGTTAGTTACTTTACCAGTTAATTTGCTGTTTACTGGGTGGTTTTCAGCGATAGCAACCCAAGGATCTTGACCTAATTGTTTTAAGCCTAAAGATACGCGAGTACGATCTTTGTCAAATTTTAATACTTTAACAGTCACTTCGTCGCCTACATTCACAATTTCGCTTGGGTGTTTAACACGTTTCCAAGCCATATCAGTGATGTGTAATAAACCGTCAACGCCACCTAAATCTACGAACGCACCGTAATCAGTTAAGTTTTTAACGATACCTTTAACTTCTGAACCTTCAGCTAGGTTCTCAAGGATTTGTTCACGTTCTTGGCTGTTTTCAGATTCGATCACTGCACGACGAGAAACAACAACGTTGTTACGTTTTTGATCTAATTTGATTACTTTGAATTCTAATTCTTTACCAAGTAGGTGATCAGCTTCACGTGCTGGACGTGTATCAACTAATGAACCTGGTAAGAATGCACGAACACCGTTTAACTCAACTGTGAAACCGCCTTTCACTTTACCGTTGATTAAACCGATAACGGTCGCTTTTTCTTCGTAAGCTTTTTCTAATTCAATCCAAGATTCGTGACGAACTGCTTTCTCACGAGAAAGTTTAGTTTCGCCGTAACCATCTTCAACTGCATCTAAAGCTACGTTTACTGTGTCGCCAACTTTAACTTCAAGTTCACCTTGAGCGTTTTGGAATTCAGCAACAGGAATTGCAGATTCAGATTTTAAGCCTGCATCAACAAGTACAAAGCCTTTTTGAATAGCAACAACAGTACCGCTAACGATTGAACCTTGACGGGTTTCAAGGCCTTTTAATGATTCTTCAAAGAGTTGAGCAAAAGATTCTGACATATAAATAATCTTCTTAATTTAAGTTAATAACATCCACATTAAGATCCATAAAATGCGGGGTTGAGGATAAATGTCTATTCTTCCTTGAATAAACAGTTAAATCGAAATTGACGCTTTTTGTTGAATATAAGCTAACGCTTGAGCAATGACTTCATCAATACTCAATGTTGTACTATCTAACAATAAAGCATCATCAGCCGGTTTCAATGGCGCAACCTCACGATTTCTATCGCGAAAATCGCGTTCTTGTATCTCGGCTAAAATCTGTGCAAAGTTACCATTAATTCCCTTATTTTGCAACTGTTTATAGCGTCTTTTTGCACGTTCTTCCGCACTCGCATCTAAAAATAACTTCACTTGAGCATTTGGGAATACCACAGTCCCCATATCACGACCATCCGCAATTAAACCTTCATTTTTCGCAAAGTCTTGTTGAAGTTGTAATAATGCTGCACGAACTTGTGGAAATACCGCAATTTTTGACGCTGCTTCAGCCACTTCTTGCGTACGAATTAAACTGCTCACATTCATGCCGTCAAGCATAATATTCACTTCACCATCCACTGGTAAAAATTCAATATTAAGATTGCGAGCTAACTCGGCTAATTGAAATTCATCGCTTAAATCGACCGCTCTTTTGAGTGCAGCTAAGGCTGTTACACGATAAATCGCACCACTATCTAACAGCGCAAAACCTAATTTCTCGGCTAACGCATAGCAAAGCGTTCCTTTACCAGCCCCACTAGGGCCATCAACGGTAATAATCATTCCCATAATAGAATCCTATCTTTTAAATTTTGTGCATTATAAAAGAATTCTATCAAATGACTCAATCATTTAGTGTTCGTTCGCCAGAGCAAGTGTCGCATTTAACAACATATTTCCGCCAAACTCACACCATTCATCCGTAATATTTTCCGCTTCATTGTGACTCAAACCATCAATGCAAGGAATAAAAATCATTGCTGTTGGAAATTTACTATTTAAATGACAAGAATCATGCCCTGCACCTGATACAATACGTTCCCATGAATAATTCAATGCTTCCGCGGTATTCTGAATAATATCCGTCAGGCGAACATCAAATGCTAGAGGCTCTAATGTAACAACTTGTTTAATGCACACTGATAGATTGGTTTCAGTTGCAATATCTGTCAAAATCTGACAAATTTCTTGATCTATTTGAGTTAAAGATACTGTACTTGGATGACGAACTTCTAAGGTAAAATACGCTTTTCCAGGAATCACATTTGGCGAATTTGGGGTAAGTTGTACATACCCTACTGTTACACGACCTTGATTTAGTACTTCACGCAATCCAATTTCATTAAATTTCACAATGGCTTTAGCCATTCCCACAGCTGCATCTTGACGCATATTCATCGGTGTCGTCCCTGCATGAGACGCTAAACCATCAAATGTAATTTGATACCAACGTTGTCCTAATGCCCCAGTCACTACGCCGACATCTGTTTGATTGCGTTCTAAAATTGGACCTTGCTCAATGTGAACTTCTAACGCTGCATGAGCTTTATATTGTGAAAAATCAGCCTGACCTAAGTAGCCAATGCGTTCAAGTTCATCTTTAATCGTTAAGCCATCTTTATCTTGGATTTTTAACGCATCATTAAGGGACAATTTTCCCGTAAAAACCGCAGCCCCCATCATCGCAGGGGCAAACCTTGCGCCCTCTTCATTCGTCCACATCACCAAATCAATCGAACGCATAGTTTCAATTCTTTGATCATTAAGCGAGAGTAAAACTTCTAATCCAGCCAATACACCATAGATACCATCATAGCGACCACCAAGCGGTTGAGAATCACCATGTGAACCAAGCAAAATTGGTGATAAATTTGGTTGTAATCCTAGGCGGCGAACAAAAATATTACCAATTCCATCTACTTGAACAGAAAAGCCCGCCTCTTTTACAATTTGTACAAAATAATCTCGAGCTTGTTTGTCTTCATCACTTAAAGTAAGGCGGGTTACCCCGCCTTTTTCTGTTCGTCCAAATTGAGCAAAATCATCAATGAGTTTTAATAATCTCGCAGTATTAATTTGTACTGTCATACATTATTTCTCTGCTTTTGTTTCTTCTTGAAGTTGGTAACGGAAATCACAGAAACCATCACCATTCATTACCGTATGAGGACGTGTTAATTTTACATTTGGCGCATAACCTTCAATAAATTTGCTATCACGGTTACAAGAAAGCAAGAAACCAATATCAGCTAATCCCATTTCTTGATACATTTCCGCATAGCGACAACGATGGACGTTGTAGTTATATTGGTAATGATCGTTATTAACCACTTCAATGCGAAGTGCATCATCTTTTTCCCACAGATATTGCAATGCCACAAAGCTTTCTATGCTCGTACCTTCAGGCTCACGTTTCGCATATTCTTTACCAGCATCCACAGCTGCATTTGCAACCGCTTCTTCGATAATTGCTTTAGCCTTTTCAAGACCAAATTCACGTTTCATAATTTCATAAATTGGCTTGATAATTTCTGCTTCAATTTTACGTTGTTGAAGAATTCCAATTTCTACAAATTCTGGAAAATCTACTGACATAATGCTTTCCTTAAATAATAAAGTCGTTTCTTAAAATTTCGTTATTGATGAATTTACGAATACGAGGATCATCATTTTTTCTTAATTCATCTGGTGTTTGCAAGAAGGCAATTTCACCCGCATCCATAAAGGCAATTTTATCTGATACTTTCAAGGCAAATTGCATTTCATGGGTAACAATCACCATTGTCATATCTTCTTTTGCAAGCTCTTCCATTACCAACAATACTTCGCCCACTAATTCGGGGTCTAATGCTGATGTAGGTTCATCAAAGAGCATAATTTTCGGTTTCATCACTAACGCACGTACAATTGCCACACGTTGTTGTTGACCACCTGATAGCTGATGCGGATATTTATTCGCATGTGCTAATAGACCTACTTTATCTAACATTGCCAATGCAAGCAAGCGAGTTTCTTGTTCTGGTTTACCATGATATTCTGGTGCTAATAATAAGTTCTCTAATACTGTTTTGTGTGGGAACAAGTTATAGTTTTGGAATACCATACCTAAGTTAACAATTTTATTTTGTGCATTCGATGCTAAATGTTTACCTTCAATAAAGCTTTCGCCATCCAAGTAAATTGAACCTTGGTCTAAAGTTTCTAATCCGTTAATGCTACGAATTAATGTCGTTTTACCTGAACCAGAATAACCAATAATTGATAGCACTTCACCCCATTTCAATGAAAGATCTATACCTTTTAATACTTGAACATGATTAAAGGATTTTTTCACATTTTCAATGCGTAACGCTTCAGCATTGTTGCTGTGTTCGGTTTTTAACACGCTGTAAGGTGCAAGTTCTGAACGTTCTACATTAACTGGTTGTTCACTTTCTTCATGACGTAATGACACATCTAAACGTTGTTCTAATTTTTTCAATAACCAAGAAAGCAAGCTCACAATCACAACATAGTAGAATGCTACGGCTAATAACGTTTCTAATACCAAGAAGTTACGTGTATAAAGCTGTTGGCCTACTAATAAAATTTCTGTTAATGAAATCACTGAAACCAATGACGTTAATTTAACAATCGTAATATATTGGTTTGTTAATGGCGGTAACGCGACTTTCAATGCTTGTGGAATCACAATATGACGCTGCACGCCCCAGAAGCCTATTCCCAAGGCTTTACCCGCTTCATATTGACCTTTAGGAATAGCTGATAATGCACCACGATGAATTTCTGCAATATAGGCTGATTCGCTTAGCACCATTGAAATCAAACCTGCCACAAACGGATTTGATAATACCACTGAACTTGCAGGCCAAAATTGTGGAACGTTATAGATAAAGATCAGTAACACTAACAACGGCAAGCTACGGAACAACCAAATATAGGTGTTTGCCGCTTTATTAAATAATGGATTTTTAGATTGTGTACCCAATGCTAAAACAAAGCCCCAAAGGATCGCAAAAATCCACGTTAAGGTACTGAGTTCTAAAACCGTTAATACCGCTTTCCAAAAATCTGTATTAGTAAATAAACTACCTAAATACGCCCAGTTAAAACCTTTTTCAGAAACTTTGTCAGAATCGACCGCACTTTGCGTTGCAGAATTTGCAGTGATCGCTTGATCAATTGCATTCTCTAAACCATTAGCTTTGAGCAAGGCTTCATTTGGAAACTCAAGATTGTATTTTTTCAACAATTCATTGTATGAACCATCTGCCAATGTATCTTTAATGGCTTGTGCAATAATCGCTTTGCCTTTCACATCATCTTTGTTAAATGCTAAGCCAATTAATACTGGATAAAGTTGTTCTTTATTAGTAATTTTTAAGCGATCACCTAATTGGTTAATTACCATTTGAGCTACGGCTGCATCTTCATATTGAACATCCACACCACCTGACAATAATGCTTGTGCAGCTTCAGGCGCACTTGGATATTCTTTTACCGTAATTGGTTTTAAATTTTTCGGTGCACAGAATTCTTCTGACACTTTATTTACTGTTGGAATCCATGCTGCACCTTTCATTGAAGACATGCTTTTACCGCATAAGTCTTCTAATCGTTGCGGCGAAAAATCATCATTACCACGAACAACAAGCACACCACCTGTTTTCAAGTAAGGCAAGAAATCTACTTGTTTCGCACGCTGTGGATTTACGTAAAGTGCAGATGCCACTACATCATAGTGCCCCGCATTTAAACCAATAATAATGTTTTCGATACGAGTATCTTTGAATTCAACATTTTTGTTGAGATTTTTACCCAAAGTACGCATTAAATCAGGATCAAAACCACTCGCTTTGCCATTATCTAAATACGCATAAGGTGCATAGGTTAAATCGATACCAACACGTAAATTGCTATTTGGCGCTTTTGCTTTTTCAATCGCTTGATCAATCGCATTCTCTAAGCCATTAGCTTTTAGCAAGGCTTCATTTGGGAATTCAAGATTGTATTTTTTCAACAATTCATTGTATGAGCCATCTGCTAATGTGTCTTTAATTGCTTGTGCAATAACCGCTTTGCCTTTCACATCATCTTTATTAAATGCTAAACCAATTAGCACTGGATAAAGTTGTTCTTTATTGGTAATTTTTAAGCGATCGCCTAGTTGATTAATCACCATTTGTGCCACGGCAGCATCTTCATATTGGACATCCACACCGCCAGATAATAACGCTTGTGCGGCTTCAGGCGCACTTGGGTATTCTTTCACCGTAATTGGTTTTAAATTTTTCGGTGCACAGAACTCTTCTGACACTTTATTGACTGTTGGAATCCATGCTGCACCTTTCATTGAAGACATGCTTTTACCGCATAAGTCTTCTAATCGTTGCGGCGAAAAATCATCATTACCACGAACAACAAGCACACCACCTGTTTTCAAGTAAGGCAAGAAATCTACTTGTTTCGCACGCTGTGGATTTACGTAAAGTGCAGATGCCACTACATCATAGTGCCCCGCATTTAAACCGATAATAATGTTTTCGATACGAGTATCTTTGAATTCAACATTTTTGTTAAGATTTTTTCCCAAGGTACGCATTAAATCAGGATCAAAACCACTGGCTTTGCCATTATCTAAATATGCATAAGGCGCATAGGTTAAATCGATACCAACACGCAAATTTTTCTCATCTTGCGCTTGGCTAAATACCGAATAAAAAAGAATCGCACTTGTTGTGAGTGCTTTTTTAATGAAGGATCGCATATTCTTTCCTGTTAATTATTAAAATACTAACTTTTAAAATAGAAGTGCGGATGATTTTAGAAAAGTTTTTTATAACAATCTAATAACCATTCACCCTAACATATAGTTTTTTAGAATATGGTGTTTAGAATGAAAAAAACGCCTCAAAAGAGACGTCTATTTTTTGAAATATAATTCGTGATGCTTTGCACAATTTGGATTGAAAGGATGATGACAATGCGGGCAGGCATCAACGGAAAGATAAGTTTCGATGCTTAATGTTTGTTTACAATGTCCACAAAGAATAGCATGTTCATCGAACTGTGAGGCAAGCCAAGGTTCAAAATTATGATCCTCGGCTTCATTATGACATTGATAGCAGGGATAGAACTTTAAGCACTTTGCGCATTTTAGGGCAATAATGTCTTTTTCTCCGCGATAGTGAACGCAGCGAGTTTCATCATCCACTATTGCCCGTAAACGATCATAGCTGTTCAAGCATTCCTAATACTAACGCCGAAGATTGTTTTGCTGCAAGTGGAAGGAATTCTTCAAATGACATACTTGCTTCACCATCGCCTGCATCAGAAATAGCTCGAACAACCACAAAAGGTACGTTAAAGGCATGACAAACTTGCGCAATCGCTGTTGCTTCCATTTCTACTGCTGTTACGTTAGGGAAATCCGCTTTAATTTGAGCAATTTTTTCTTCGCTATTAATAAAACTATCACCCGAGCAAATTAAACCACGTTTTACATTTTGTCCTTGTGACTGTGCAATTTCGTCTGCTAAATCGGCTAATTGTTTATCTGAAAGAAAAGCCGCGGGATTTGCAGTAAAGCTGACCGCACTTTTGGGAAAATAGCCACTTTTGAAGCAGCTTCCGCCACTTCTTGCGTACGGATTAAATGACTCACATCCATTCCGCCAAGAAGCACATTTACTTCACCATTTTTCGGAATGAACTGAATATCTAAATGACGGGCTAACTCTGCTAATCCTTCTTCATTGGTTAAGTCTGCATGACGTTTCAGCGCAGCCAATGCTGTCACGCGATAAATCGCACCACTATCTAATAAGGTAAAACCTAACTTTTCTGCCAATGCGTAACAAAGTGTTCCTTTTCCTGCCCCACTTGGACCATCAACGGTGATAATCATTCCCATATAACTTATCCTTTACTTATCACAATTTGACATATTATAGAGATAAACACTCTATTTCGCTATTACCACCTTTTAAACTTAACTCAAGATCCACTAACAAAGAGTAAAAAAATAACAAACGCGTACCTATAAGCTTTTTTAGTTAAGTAGCTAACCCACTTATCCCCTACCTTTTAAAATTAATTTTTTTCATTTTTTTAGTTTTTTATATTAATTTTAATAAAAAAGTATTGAGTTTTACAAAATACAAGAAGATAATGCGAATCTTTCTCAAAGAAACAATGAGGATATGTAATGAAGAAAGTTATTAAATTAAATTTAATCACACTCTGCTTAATCAATACCCTAAGTATTTCTATCGTTGATGCAAAAGCTGAAGAAACATTAGATCAAATTGATGTAGTAGAAAAAAATGTCGATAACGATAAAAAACCTTTTACAGAAGCAAAAGCTAAAAGTACAAGAGAACATATATTTAAAGATACACAAACTATCGATCAAGTAATTCGTAGCATTCCGGGAGCCTTTACTCAACAAGATAAAGGCTCTGGCGTAGTTTCTGTTAATATTCGTGGCGAAAATGGGTTAGGTCGTGTCAATACTATGGTCGATGGCGTCACACAAACTTTTTATTCTACCTCAATGGATTCAGGACAATCTGGTGGTAGCTCTCAATTTGGAGCAGCGATAGAGCCCAATTTTATTGCTGGTGTAGATGTCAATAAAAGTAATTTTTCCGGTTCTAATGGTATAAATACCTTGTCTGGTAGTGCTAATTTTAGAACACTAAGTGTTAATGATGTTATTACTGATGACAAACCTTTTGGGCTCATCGTAAAAGGAATGACGGGAAGTAATGCAACTAAATCCAATTTTATGACGATGGCTGCAGGCAGAAAATGGCTTGATAATGGTGGCTATGTAGGCGTGGCATATGGTTATAGCCAACGTGAAGTTTCACAAGATTATCGTATTGGTGGAGGAGAACGATTGTCTTCGCTAGGGCAAGATATTCTTGCTAAAGAGAAAGAAGCCTATTTCCGCAATGCAGGTTATGTTTTAAATTCAGCTGGACAATGGACACCTGATTTAAACAAAAACCATTGGTCTTGCAATGCCCCCTCTCCAACATTTCATGGAAGTACAGAAAAAACGACAAGCTCTAATGATTTAACAGGAGAAACAGAAACAATATGGACCGATTCAAATTGTATTACTCATATTGAAAAATCCAATATATACGATCCTGAAGAAACAGAGACCAGTGTAAAAAATATTTATAAAAATCAGGCTAGAAAAAACATTCTACAACAATTAGGAGCTGGAAAAAAACCTGAGGATATTGAAGAGCTCCAAAAAGGTGATGATGGAATTGAAAAAACTGACAAATCATTTGAACGTAATAAAGATCAATATAGCGTCGCCCCTATTGAACCTGGCAGTTTGCAATCTCGTTCTCGTAGCCATTTATTAAAATTTGAGTATGGGGATGATCACCATACTCTAGGGGCGCAACTACGTACATTGGAGAATAAAATTGGTTCTCGCAAAATTGAGAATCAAAACTACCAAGTCAATTATAATTTTAATAATAACAGTTATCTCGATCTTAACTTAATGGTGGCACATAACCTTGGAAAAACAATTTATCCTAAGGGAGGATTTTTTTCTGGCTGGCGAGTAACAGATAAACTTATCACAAAAAATGTAGCAAATATCATTGATATTAATAACAGCTACACATTCTTATTACCAAAAGAAATTGATTTAAAAGCTACGTTAGGTTTTAACTATATTACCAATGAATATAGCAAAAATCGTTTTCCAGACGAATTAAGTTTATTTTCCAAAGAAGCATCGCACGATCCTGGTCGTTACAATTATTTAGGAAAATTTGAGGGCACTAGAACTTTACTCCCCCAACGTTCAGTAATCTTACAACCTTCTGGTAAACAAAAATTTAAAACTATTTATTTTGATACCGCACTTTCTAAAGGTATTTACCATTTAGACTATAGTGTCAATTTTACGCATTATGCATTTAACGGTGAGTATGTAGGTTACGAAAATACACCAACACAAATTAATGAACCGATTTTGCATAAATCAGGACATAAAACAGCGATAAATCACTCGGCAACACTTAGCGCGGATATCAATGATTATTTTATGCCGTTTTTCACCTATTCGCGCACACATAGAATGCCAAATATTCAAGAAATGTTCTTCTCTCAAGTATCTGATGTTGGCGTAAATACGGCATTAAAACCTGAGCGAGCTGAAACTTATCAACTTGGTTTTAATACCTACAAAAAAGGCGTTTTCACTAAAGAAGATGTATTAGGTTTAAAATTAGTGGGCTATCGTAGTTTTATCAAAAATTATATTCATAATGTATATGGTGTATGGTGGAGAGATGGCATTGTTCCTGACTGGGCTTCTGAGAATGGATTTAGATTCACCATTGCTCATCAAAATTATAAGCCTATTGTGAAAAAGAGCGGTGTTGAGTTAGAAGTAAATTATGACATGGGACGTTTCTTTGCAAATCTATCTTATGCATACCAACGAACAAATCAACCAACCAATTATGCGGATGCAAGCCCTCGTCCTAACAACGCATCAAAAGATGATATTCTGAAACAAGGTTATGGTCTATCTCGTATCTCAATGTTACCGAAAGATTATGGAAGATTAGAACTTGGCTCTCGCTGGTTTGATCAAAAATTAACTCTTGGTATCGCAGCACGTTACTATGGGAAAAGTAAACGAGCAACCATTCAAGAGGATTATATTAACGGTTCTCAATTTGAATTAAATACGAGCCATGAACGAACTTATTATGCAATTAAGAAAACAGAGGAAATTAATAAACAACCGATTATTTTAGATTTGCATGTAAGTTATGAACCTGTTAAAGATTTAATTATCAAAGCTGAAGTACAAAACCTACTAGATAAACGTTATGTTGATCCTTTAGACTCAGGCAATGATGCTGCTTCACAGCGCTATTATTCAAGCTTAAATGATTCAATTTGTAGTAAAAATAATACTTGTGAAGATGGAGGAAAAGATAAATCTGTACTTTATAACTTTGCACGAGGAAGAACTTACATTCTCAGTTTAAACTATAAATTCTAATAGGTTTATATAAAAAGGCATAGTTAATTAACTATGCCTTTTTAAATAATGTTTATAATTCAATTTTAGAATTTATTATCTTATTAAAAGATTATTACTACAGTCTGTCTATCATCCCTAATACTAATGCCGAAGACTGTTTTGCAGCTAACGGTAAGAACTCTTCAAATGACATACCCGCTTCGCCATCACCTGCATCCGAAATTGCTCGAACAACCACAAAAGGTACATTAAAGGCATGACAAACTTGCGCAATTGCCGTGGCTTCCATTTCTACTGCTGTCACATTGGGGAAATCAGCTTTAATTTGAGCAATTTTTTCTTCGCTATTAATAAAACTATCACCCGAGCAAATTAAACCACGTTTTACATTTTGTCCTTGTGACTGTGCAACTTCATCGGCTAAATCGGCTAATTTTTTATCTGAAAGAAAAGCCGCTGGATTTGAGGGTAATTGACCTTTTTCATAACCGAAAGCTGTCACATCAGCATCGTGATAGCGGGTTTCATCGGAAATAACGATATCTCCTACTTTTAAACCTTTTGCGACACCGCCTGCTGAGCCGGTATTTAAAACCACATCCGGTTTAGCCAATTGTAATAAAGCGGTAGTGCCAATAGCTGCCGCGACTTTACCAATCCCAGATTGCAATAATGCGACCTCTTTACCATTAATTTTGCCTTCAAAAATGACCGCACTTGCCACTTTTATTTCTTTTTTATCTGTCATTAATTGGGATAAAATTTCCACTTCTTGTGCCATTGCACCAACAATCCCGATTTTCATTATTTTTTCCTTTCTTGTTCGAGTTTATTCACTAAGAAATCTAATACTGCTACGCCATAATCATCGTTATACAGCGTACTCGCAGTGAGAACATATTTTCCACCCACAACCACATAAGGGAAAGTAAAAACACCATATTCTTCTGTCAAATAAATGGCGTTACCCACATCCTCTTTCACTTCTTTGGAATGGACGACTTTATTGAATTCAGGTTTACTAATCCCTTGTGAGACAACCCATTCACGCATCTTATCTAATGTGGATAATTCGGTATAGCGTGCCTTTTCAGAGGTTTCAAATAACAGTACATCTGACAGCTCACCCACTTTTAAACGCTGTAATGTATAGAATATTGTCGCTGAAAATTTAGCTTCGTTTGTAGCAACTGGATGCTCTTCTAATGCCACTTTATTAGGACGAATTTGGCTATAAAGTTGCAAGATATCCTGGGCTGAAGAACAAACTCGGCAGTCATAATCAAAGAAAAATTGGATAGGGATTTTACGATCGTTTCTTTTAGCTTGTTCAATAGGTTCTTGATATGAAAAATAATCTCGACCATCTTCAAACTGTGCCACATTCGCTGGCGGTAAGTGCGGTGAATTTTTGGCAGAAAAATCCTTTGCATTGACTTCACCGAATGCGACATTTGTCACACTCAGCAATATCATTGCAAAGGATCCTTTTAACAATTTATTCTGCCAAACTTTTTTCATAAATTAACCAATTGGTTCAATATAATCGACTAATAATTGGAGGTTTCGATTTCCACGAAACTCATTAATTTCTAACTTATAAGCAAATTTTGCCTGCTTAATCGACAAATCGGGATAATACCGAGTATCGATATTAAACGCAATGGCATCTAATAATGGACCGCCATTTTTAGGCTCAACAAGCATTTTTAAATGATTTTGGTTTTGCCCGATAGCACGTTGCTCAAAAATTTTAAATTCACCATCAAAAACAGGCTCAGGAAAAGCTTGTCCCCAAGGGCCGCCAGATTTTATCACTTCTGCCGTTTCAATACTAAATTCATTTGCTTGAAGTTCGCCATCCGTCCAAATCACACCTTGTAATTGATCTTCATTTAACCAATCTTGCACCGTTTGATTAAAAATCTTTTGAAAATCAGGGAAAAAGCTTTCTTTAATGCTTAATCCTGCTGCCATAGCATGACCGCCAAATTTTAAAATCATATCAGGATGTTGGGAATGAATACGCTCCAATACATCGCGCATATGCAAGCCTTCAATTGAACGCGCAGAACCTTTTAAAATGCCTTCTTGATCTTGTGCAAAAGCAATAACGGGTCGATGATATTGATCTTTGATTCGAGAAGCCACAATACCTAAAACACCTTGATGCCAATCTTTCTGAAATAAGGCGATTCCCATCGGCAATTCATCAGAAAGTGCGGTGAGATTTCGGCAAATTTCTAAGGCCTCGAGCTTCATGCCTTGCTCAATTTCTTTTCGAGCCTGATTTAAACTGTCTAAATCCAAGGCTTGAGCTCTGGCCTCTTGCATACTTTCTGCAAGTAATAACTCCACACCGACAGACATATTATCTAATCGACCCGCTGCATTTAAACGTGGGGCAATCGCAAAGCCCAAATCAGCCGAGCAAAGTTTTTCGACTTCTCGATTGGCCACTTCTGCGAGAGCAATAATTCCTGGACGACAACGTTTCGCACGAATTCGCATCAACCCTTGATGAGCTAAAATACGGTTATTTTGATCAAGAGGAACGACATCTGCAATCGTGCCGAGTGCGACTAAATCCAGTAATTCAGTAAAATTAGGTTGTGTTTCAGCCGTAAAAATACCTAACTCGCGAAATTTGGCACGTAAAGCGAGCATTAAATAGAATGCTACGCCTACGCCGGCTAAACATTTTGAGGGGAAATCACATTGTTGCAAATTTGGATTAACAATGGCATCAGCATTCGGCAGTATTTCTGGTGGCAAGTGATGATCGGTAATTAACACCTTCACACCCTGCTCTTTTAAATACGCCACGCCCTCAAAAGACGATACCCCGTTATCCACCGTCATCAATAACTGCACGCCTTTTTCCATTGCTATTTCAGCAACAGGTACACTCAAACCATAGCCTTGCTCAAAACGATTTGGCACTAGATATTCCACATCAGTAAAGCCAAGCATACGCAAAGCTAATACTGAAAGCGCCGTACTGGTTGCCCCGTCTGCATCAAAATCACCGACGATAACAATCTTTTGTTGCTGTTGATAAGCATCAACCAATAAATCCACGGCTTGTTGAATACCATGTAATTGATTGGGGTTCAGCATTGATTGCAAAGTGCGGTCTAATTCTTGGCTGTTTTTAATATGGCGAGAACGATAGAGACGATCGAGTAATGCATTATCTGAAACAGGATTTCCGGCAGGAATTTCACGACGTTTGATGAGTTTTTTCACGGTGTTTTGTTATTTAAAATTATCATCCAAAGAAACTACAATATGCGCTTTGATGATATGAATATTTTAAGGGCGTATATCATACGCCCTCACTACTAACAATTATTGCGCTGATTCTTGTAACACAGCTAATAAATCTTGAGGTTTTAAATATCCGCCAAGCACTTCACCTGTTGAAGTCACAATACTTGGCGTACCTTTCACACCAAGTTGTACACCTAAATCATAGTGTTTTTTCACAATGTTAGGTGTTTTCAATTCTTTTGGTAAGTTACCTTTTTCAGCTTCGTTCAATGCAAATACAGGATCTTTCGCTGTCCAAATGGCTTCCATTTGGCGAGCAGTTTCATTCATTCCAGCACGTGGGAATGCAAGATAACGAACAGTAATACCTAAATCATTATATTCTTTCACTTGTTGATGAAGGATATGGCAATAATGGCAAGTAATATCCATGAATACGGTCACAACATATTTTTCATTTTTTGCCGGATAAATGATCATTTCGTTTTTTAACGCATTCACTTTATCCGCTAAAAGTTTACCAGCCACATCAACTGGGCCTTTATTTGTTAATTCATACATTTTGCCTTGCAAAACATATTGACCATTTTCACTTACATATAAAATGCCTTGATCAGTCACGGCTGTTTTAAGGCCTTTTACCGGTGAATCTTTCACTTCAATATTTTTCGCACCTAATGCCTGTAACTTTGATTTAATCTCAGCATCACTCGCCATTGCAGTGGCAGAAGCAGTGATTAAAAGTGCGGTCAGTAATTTTTTCATTTTTATTCCTAAATATCTAAACAACAAAGATTAGAATTATAAAGGGATCGATGATTTGTGCAAGCCAAACTACCCAAAAAACTGAAAATGGCTTATACTTCTGCCGCTTATAGAGGTTTATTTATTATGTTTGAAATTAATCCAATCAAAAACAAAATCGCCGACCTTTCCGACCGCACTTCTGTGCTTCGGGGGTATCTTTGACTTCGACGCAAAAGTAGAGCGTTTAGAAGAAGTTAATGCCGAATTAGAACAACCCGATGTGTGGAACGATCCTGAAAAAGCCCAAGCGCTTGGGAAAGAACGCGTTTCACTTGAACAAGTGGTTGATACCATCAAGAATTTAGAACAGGGTTTAGAGGATGTTGAAGGGCTTCTTGAATTAGCCGTTGAAGCGGAAGATGAAGAGACCTTCAATGAAGCCGTTGCTGAATTAGACGAACTTGAACAACAACTTGCCAAATTAGAATTCCGACGCATGTTTAGCGGTGAACACGATGCGTGCGATTGCTATGTCGATTTACAAGCAGGTTCTGGTGGAACAGAAGCGCAGGACTGGACGGAAATGTTACTTCGCATGTACCTTCGCTGGGCTGAAAGTAAAGGCTTTAAAACAGAATTAATGGAAGTCTCTGATGGCGATGTCGCAGGTTTAAAATCAGCGACGATTCGTGTCAGTGGCGAATATGCTTTTGGTTGGTTACGTACGGAAACCGGTATTCATCGTTTAGTTCGTAAAAGTCCATTCGACTCCAATAACCGTCGCCATACATCATTTGCAGCGGCTTTCGTTTATCCGGAAATTGATGACGATATTGATATTGAAATCAATCCGGCTGATTTACGTATTGACGTTTACCGTGCATCTGGTGCGGGCGGTCAGCACGTCAATAAAACTGAAAGTGCGGTGCGTATTACTCACATGCCAAGTGGGATTGTCGTGCAATGTCAAAACGATCGTTCCCAACACAAAAACAAAGATCAAGCCATGAAACAATTAAAAGCGAAATTGTATGAGCTTGAGTTACAAAAGAAAAATGCGGATAAACAAGCGATGGAAGATAATAAATCGGATATCGGTTGGGGCAGCCAAATTCGTTCTTATGTGCTAGATGATGCACGCATTAAGGATCTCCGCACAGGCGTTGAAAATCGTAATACACAAGCCGTGCTAGATGGCGATCTTGATCGCTTTATTGAGGCAAGCTTGAAAGCGGGACTTTAATCATCTCTTTGATACAAAAAAGTGCGGTCAATTTTAACCGCACTTTTTTATTACACCTCTTCTTTTTCTTTCAGTTTATTCTTGCCTAACACTGAATCTTTCATCACCGTCAGCAATTCTTTTTGCACATGAGAAAGTTTTGGTTTTTCCGACTTTTCAAATGCCAGTGGACGACAAAACTCCATAGCCTTAATCCCCAATCGAGCCGTCAATAATCCCACGCCAATCCCCTGCGCTGCTCGTGCAGAAAGTTTCGCGGTAATATCTTGCGAAAGCCAATCCATTCCTAAATCTTGCACGATTTCAGTCGCACCAGCAAAAGCAAGATTCACTAACACCATTCTGAGCAAACGAAGACGGGTAAAATAACCAAGCTCTATCCCATAAATCGCTGCAATTTTATTGATTAAACGAATATTGCGCCATGCAATAAAAAACATATCAATCACAGCTAAAGGGCTAATTGCCACAATCACCGCTGATTCCGCTGCCATTTTAGTAATCAGTTTTTTTGCTTTTTGATCAAAAGACTGTAACACTGTCTTACTAAATAAATGAGTAACTTCGCGAGCTGAATAACTTTCATTCAGCTGCTTTTCCCATTGGACAATTGTAGGATGCTGCGAATCTAGCTTTAATGTATCCGCAATCGACAGACACAAGGCTTTTCCTTTCTCACTATCCTGTTCAGAAAAAACTTGATGATTGTTAACCGCACTTTTAGCAATTAATCGCTGACTTTGTTCTTGTAGATTCAAACGCTTTTTGAGTTTCACCAAACGTCGCCATTCTGCGATGATTTCAGATAAACCAAACAACACAACGACAAAACTCACTAACGCAAAAGCAAGGTAAATCCATTGTTGGTTTTGATAACTGTCCCAAATCCATTGAACAGATTGCGCAACCGTCGCCCCTAAAAATAAAAGTGCGGTCAATTTCAAAGCCGTTTTCCAACCACTGGATTTAGGCTTCACAATTTGCTCAAATTGCTCGTCCAACAACTCCTCTTCTAAAGGTTCATTATCGATGGTTGTTTCAACATTATAAAATTCCTGCTTAGGCAGAATTTCTTCCTCTTCGACTTGTTGGGATTGTGTAAAAATTTGTTTTGTCATTATTCTGTCCAATAAAAATAGAAACGGTATTTTACTTCGAATTTCTTTAGCAAATCTTAAATGGCTGAAATAAAAAAGCAATATTGACTAGAAAATAAAATGAGCTACTATAGCCATTGTCCACAATTAGTTTATCTAATGTGTTAAGTTTTAACTGTTAACTAACTAGAAGGATCTTTTCATGAAGAAACTTATCGCCACTGCGGTGCTCTCCGCATGTTCCATGGCTTACGCCAATACCGACATTCCAAACTACAATACCGATTCTCATCTGTATGAATTCACTCAAACTTATGACTTAGTTGCACCAAAAGGTTCACAAGGACAAGCGAATCTGTGGGTGCCTTTACCATTTAATGGTGAGTATCAACAGGTAAAATCTATCCATTTTGAAGGTAACTATTTGGATGCCTATGTGACAGAAAACAACAAATATGGTGCGAAAACGCTCTTTGCGACTTGGGATAAAGATGCACAAAAACGCGATTTAAAAATCACAATGGTGATTGAAACCAAAGATCGCGAGCCGATGGTTAAAGGTGCTTTAACGAATTACACGCCACCAAAAGATGTTCACTATTCTGTTGATGTACAAGAATATTTAAAACCGACCCAACATATTAAAACAGATGGTATTGTGAAACAGTTCGCCGATAAGATTGTAGGCACTGAAACCAATCCATTGAAAAAAGCTGAGTTGATTCACCAATGGATCGTCAACAATATGGAACGTGATAATTCTGTTTTAGGCTGTGGTGATGGTGATGTAGAAAAAATTCTAACTACTGGTGTGTTAAAAGGTAAATGTACTGATATTAACTCTGTTTTCGTTGCACTGGCTCGCGCCAGCGGTATTCCTGCTCGTGAAATTTTTGGTATTCGTTTAGGCGCCGCGGATAAAATGGGCAAATATTCCAAAGGTGCATTCGGTAGTGCGGACGAACATGGCGTAGCAAACGTAAGCGGTGGTCAGCATTGTCGTGCTGAATTCTATCTTGCAGGATTCGGCTGGGTACCTGTTGATTCTGCAGACGTAGCAAAAATGCGTTTAGCAGAGAAAAAATCGGTTGACGATAAGGATACACAAGCCGTTGCCAAATACTTATTCGGTAACTGGGAAGCAAACTGGGTTGGCTTTAACCATGCTCGTGACTTCGATTTATATCCGCAACCAGAACTTGCTCCACTCAATAACTTTGGCTATCCGTATGCCGAAATCGGTGGTGACCCGTTAAATTCATTTGATCCAAAAGAATTTAAATATGACTACGTCTCTAAAAAGCTCTAATAAATCTTTTTGGGTTGCGATTGCCACCGCGCTAAGTGCTGCGGTGGCATCAACCTTGTGCTGTATTGCGCCTTTAATCTATTTAGTATTTGGCGTGTCATCCACATGGTTAATTGGCTTAGGCGAATATGATTATTTACGCATTCCTATGCTTATCGTTTCATTATGCGCCTTTGCCTACGGCTTTTGGTTGCTAATGTTTTCCAAAAAAATCATTTGCAGCAAATACATTTCCCGTAAAAAGCTCATTGTTTTGTATTGGATTGTATTTATCGTCATGCTCTTTTTCTTAACTTATCCAACCATTTTACCGTGGATTTTAGAGCTTTCTAATTAGGAACAAAAAATGAAGAAATTAACGACCGCACTTTTGCTTTCATTATTCACTTTCTCTATCGCTCAGGCGGAAGAAACAAAGCAAGTTGTGTTAAAAGTGAATGAAATGAACTGCCAGCTTTGTGCTTATTTGGTGAATAAAGAATTACGTAATATTGATGGCGTGATTTCCACTAAAGCCTCCATTAAAGATAGAACGGTGACTGTTGTAGAAGATCCAAAAGTTTCCGATGAACAATTGATTAATGCGATTCATAAATTGGAATATACGGCGGAAGTTGTTAAGTAAAACGATAAAAAATAAAGTGCGGTCAATTTTGTGAAGTTTTAAAACTCATTAAAATTGACCGCATTTTATATCTGGACATTTAAAATTATATTCTACTCAAATATTAATCTATCCAATATTTTTAAACTCATACTTGTTGAAATATTAATGAGATTACCATCGCTTATTTCTAACTTCAATTATCAAAACTAAAGTTGCCATTGCAGCAGACATATTTAACCAAAAAAATGCCATTTTCTTAAAATCAGAAAAAGAATAATTATCAAGCTTTAGAAGCAGCTCAAATAAACTAAACACTAATGTAGAAAATGTAAAACAAATAATAAATATAATTATCCAAAATATAAGGTACTGAAGTAATAACTTAGTTTTCAATACTCCTCCCGATACATAGAGTCATTATTAAATATATTACTACTTTAGCTATGTTCATCAAACCACTACTAATGGCTAATAATGGCTAAACATGATGTTGCATTGAGTTTAAACACAAAGTGCGGTCAAAATTGACCGCACTTTTTTATCTTTAAGAAAAGACTTATTTAATCACGCCACATGCCATACGTGGACCGCCACCGCCAAGTGGAGCTGGGTGATCTGAGTGGTTATCACCGCCAGCGTGAATCATAATAGAATGACCACGAACTTCATCTAATTTTTTAAGACGTGGTGCTAAAACAGGATTAGTTGCTGTACCATCATGTAATACAGTTAAAGCAGGTAAGTCACCTAAGTGAGCATCATCTTGCCATGGGTAACCGTGTTGTTTTGCGCCTTTAGGATCCCAGTGACCGCCAGCCGCTAAACCTGCGGTTAATTTACCGTCTTTTTCTTTTGGATCACAGCTTGGATTTTCATGAATGTGGAAGCCATGTAAACCTTCAGCTAAACCTTGTAGATTTGGTGTAAATACTAAACCATAATTTGATTCAGTAATAGTTACAGTCCCTACATCTTTGTTACCATTTGCAGGATCTAATTGTTGTACTTTTACTTCGATTGAAGGACCTGCTGGTTTTGCCATATGGTCATGTGCATTTGCCACGCCAGCAGCACAAATCCCGCTGATTGCTAATGCTAAGAGAGTTTTCATTTTCATCATAAGCTCCTTTACTTTAGAAAGACTCGAATTGATTCTACCTAAATACCAGTAAAAAAATAGTGGTTTATATTAAGTATTTGACAATTAAATTGATTTGATTTTTCTATCAATCAAACCTATCCGCCAATAAAAACTGTAAGACCGCATCCATTCTTAAATGTGGGATGCTTTCACCTTGTTGTAAAACTTGAGGTTCGAAGGAATCAAAATCAAAAGATTGTTTTGACCAGAACTCTGCATTAGGTAGTTTACTTGGAACAGAACCTGGATAAAGGGTAATCAGTTGTTTATCTACAGAACGAACTCCTTGAATAGCTTTGATTTGTTTGCCGTTTTGATTAACTAAAACTTGTTTTGTCGCTCGAATCGCAGCAATGGCTGTATATTCTGTATCAATCCCTTCAAATTCTACATGACGACCGCCCTCTTGCACTAATTGGCGCATCAGACTAATTAAGTTTTGAATTTGATCTGTCGTGATATGATCGGCTTTTGTTGCCACAAACATGAGCTTATCAATATTCGGAGAAAACAAACGATTAAGTAAATTGCGTTTGCCATAATGGAAATTTTTGAAAAGCTGATTAAGCCCTGTTTGCATATCGATAAAGGCTTGTTGGCTATGATTCAGTGGCGTTAAGCAATCCGCTAAAATCACTTGGCGATCAAAGGTTGAAAAATAATTTTCATAAAAGCCTTTCACCACCTTATTACGATAATAATCATATCGCTTATTCAACACGGCAAAATAGCTATTGGATTTTGCTTCTCTTTTCAGTTTTTGCCATTGTTCTTCCGACAAATGCAATAACGGGAAAAATTGCAATGCAGGTGCGCCTTCTAATTCTCCAGGCAAGACAAATCGACCTGGTTGAATAAATTGCATTCCTTCTGCTTTGCAGGCAAGTAAATAATCGGTATAAGATTTTGCAATCTGCGCTAAAACATCTTCATTGACGACCGCACTTAGGTCGAGTTTTTTCAGTTTATCCAACCAATCTTGCGCAAACTGTTGACGAATACCCGATGTAATTTTAGCTTGTTCAAGTGACCATTGTTGAAAATCTAAATTCAGCAAAGGTAAATCCAATAGCCATTCACCAGGATAATCAAAAATATCCAAGTATAATGTGCCACGTTCTTTAAAATGGCGAAGTAAGCCCGATTGGCGTTCAAAACGAATAGCAAGACGTGTTTCACTCACGCCTCGAGTAGATTGGCACCATTGTGGAGGATTATTCATTAAATCATTGAGATTCGCTTCATAATCAAAACGTGGAATACTTAAATCCTGCTGAGGCACACGTTTTACCGCTAAAATAGATTGATTTCGGGCAGCCTCAAATAAAGGAAGATGTGCACTTTCCTCTTGATTAATATGTAACAATTGATTAATCAAGCTCGTAATAAAGGCTGTTTTACCGCTTCGACTTAGCCCTGTCACAGCTAAACGTAAAGTGCGGTCAAATCCACGATTGATTATTTGATTAATTTCCCGATTAATTGATTTAAACATATCCTAAAAATCCAATAACTAGCCATTTTTGCCAAGATATTTTACAATTCACTCAATTTATCACAAAACGGTCTTTAATAATAAAGCTATGTTACGTCGAAATGTCACTTTTTGTTTTTTATTGTGTGGGTTGAGCCAAATGAATCTGGCACAAGCCGCCCCAAGCATACCCAAAATGCTGACAGAAAACGGCTTAACATACTGCACGAATGCATCGGGTTTTTCCTTTAATCCGCAAACTGCAGACGCCGGTACCAGTATGAATGTAGTAACGGAGCAAATTTATAACAAACTGTTTGATATTAAAGATCATAGTGCTGCACTTGTTCCAGTATTAGCACAATCCTATTCAATTTCATCTGATGGCAAACAAATTTTCATTAATCTTCGTAAAGGGGTGAAATTCCATCGTACTCCTTGGTTTACACCAACTCGTGACTTTAATGCAGAAGATGTGGTCTTTTCGATTAATCGTGTTTTAGGGCATGATACTTATCTGCCAACACTCTCAGATGATGTTGTAACCTATAAAAATCCACAATATAGAATCTTCCACGAGCAAGCCAAAAAGGTACACTTTCCGTATTTTGAAAGTATTAAGCTGAATCAAAAAATTAAAAGTATCACGGCAACGAATCCTTATCAGGTCAAAATTGAACTCTTTGAACCCGATGCCTCAATTCTGTCGCATCTTGCCAGTCAATATTCTATTATTTTCTCGCAAGAATATGCATATCAATTAAGTGCCGATGATAATCTCACCCAATTGGACACACATCCTGTTGGCACGGGTCCTTATCAAGTAAAAGATTACGTTTATAACCAATATGTTCGCTTGATACGCAATGAAGCTTATTGGGAAAAGAAAGCCAAAATTGAAAATATTATTGTGGATCTTTCTGCGGATCGCACAGGACGTTTAATTAAATTCTTTAATAATGAATGTCAAATCGCGTCTTATCCCGAAGTCAGCCAACTCGGTTTATTAAGTGAAAAGGACGACCGTTATTATCTGCAATCTACGGACGGAATGAACTTGGCCTATTTGGCTTTCAATTTCCAAAAGCCATTAATGCAAGATAAAACTATTCGTCAAGCCATTTCGCAAAGCTTAAACCGTTTTAGAATTGTGCGAAATATTTACCACAATACAGCAACCGTAGCGAATAATATTATTCCTGATATTTCTTGGGCTTCTGCGATTAATACGCCTGATTTTTCTTATGATTATCAGCCCTCTGAAGCGGAAAAAACGTTACGTGATAAAAAACTTGCGTTAAAGATGTGGGTAATAAACGAAGAGCAAGTATATAACCCTGCACCAATTAAAATGGCGGAGCTCATCAAATGGGATTTAGCCAAAGCCGGCGTGGACGTTAAAGTGCGGTCAGTAACACGCACGTTTTTAATCGAACAATTACGCAAAGACACTGAGGATTATGATTTAATTTTAACCGGTTGGCTTGCTGGAAATCTTGATCCTGACGGTTTTATGCGCCCGATTTTAAGCTGTGATACACAAAAGGAAATCACAAATTTATCAAATTGGTGTAACCCTGAATTTGATAAAATGATGAATCGTGCACTATCGACCAATCATTTATATGAGCGCTCTAAAGCGTATAACAATGCACAAGAGCTCATTTTAAACGAATTACCTATTGTGCCAATTGCAAACGTAAAACGACTTTTAGTCGCACGTGGTAATGTAAAAGGAATTGAGATGACCCCATTTGGTAGCATCAATTTTTCTACCTTGTATTTCATGAAAAATAAGGAGAAAAAATAATGCTCTTTTCAGCCATTCGTCATGTGGTTTGGGTAACCATTTTATTATTGATTTTATCCGTATTAAGTTTTGTGATTTTAATGCGAGATCCGCTCAATGCCGATCTTGTCACAAATAACATTTATAGTGCTTATTATCATTACCTTACATCATTGTTACAGGGTGATTTAGGGATTACCTATAACGGCGGAAAATCGTTAAAAGATTTAATTTTTACGGTATTACCACCCACATTAGAACTCTGTTTTACCGCACTTTTATTGGCTTGCATCTTAGGCATTCCTCTCGGCGTGTTAAGTGCGGTCTATAATCAGCGTCCTTGTGCACGCGCATTGCAAAGTATATCTAATGTTGGTTTATCTATTCCTATTTTCTGGTTTGCCCCGATTTTACTCTATGTGGCCGCTATTCAAAGCTGGGAGATTGCAGCCATCGGGCAGTATAATTTGCTGTATGAAATCAAACCTATCACAGGCTTCCCTACTATTGACATGTGGTTTGTTGATGTCCCTTACAGAACCAAAATCGTACAAAACGTTTTACAGCATTTAGCCTTGCCTACATTAGTGCTTTGTATTCTGCCGACAATGGAATTTATCCGAATCATTCAGCAACGAGCTGATTATTTACTTCAACAAGAATATGCCAAAGCGGCTGTAACACGTGGATGGTCGAAATGGACGATTTTAAAACGTTACGTTTTTCGTAATACATTTCCATTATTGATTCCACAGCTTACTCGCGTATTTACCTTAGTATTAACACAATGTATGTTGGTAGAAAACGTTTTAGGTTGGCCAGGAATCGGGCGTTGGCTGATTGATGCCGTAACCCAACAAGATTACAACAGTATTTCGGCTGGTGTCGTAGTGATCGGTGTTTGCATCATCATTATTGATACCTTAACCAAGTCGCTGATGTTTATGTTAGATCCATTTAATAAGAAGGGCTGGTATGCAAGATAGAGAACCTGATGAATTTCGTGAAAGCACCTCCCTCTTGCAAATTTGGTTGCTTTTCCGACAAAATCGTGTGGCATTATTTAGTTTCTACTTATTTTTTATCCTGATTTTGGTCGCTCTTTTTCCGAAGCTAATCATGCCTTATAGCGAAAGCATGGAGTTTGTGGGAGAGGAATTAATGCCACCATCTTGGGTAGAAAAAGGTAGTATCGCCTTTTTCTTTGGCACGGATGATCTTGGCCGAGATGTACTCAGTCGATTAATTATGGGAACACAATACACCCTTGGTTCATCCCTTTTGGTAGTTATTGCCGTGGCGATTATTGGGGGCGCATTAGGTATTCTCGCGGGTATGTCTGACGGGATTAAAGCACGTTTTTTAAGTCATTTTTTTGATGCTTTTTTATCGATTCCTATTTTGCTGATTGCCATTATCATTTCCACGTTAATGGAACCAAGCTTGATGAATGCCATGTTTGCTACCCTATTAGCTATTTTGCCGTATTTTGTGCATGCCATTTATCAAGCGATTCAACAAGAGCTGAAGAAAGACTATGTTCTCTTACTAAGATTAGATGGGATTTCAAACTGGGAGCTATTAAAAAGCACAATTTTGCCGGATATTAGTGCTATCTATACGCAAGAAATCGCTCGCGCATTTGTTGTGGCAATTTTAGATATCACAGCACTAAGTTTTATTTCTCTTGGTGCGCAACGCCCTATGCCAGAATGGGGGACAATGATAAAAGACTCACTGGAGTTAATTTATCTTGCGCCTTGGACTGTTTTATTACCTGGTTTTGCTATTATTTTTACCATTTTATTAAGCATTATTTTTACTAACGGATTGTGTCAAGCAATCAATAAATATTACGAGTAACCCATGGCGCTGTTAGATATTCGCAATCTTAATATTGAAATTCAAACACCAAACGGCCGCATAAAAATTGTGGACGGCGTCAATCTTTCGCTTAATGAAGGTGAAATTCTAGGACTTGTCGGTGAGTCAGGCTCCGGTAAAAGTTTAATCGCTAAAGTGATCAGTAATTCCATCAAGGAAAACTGGATTGTCACCGCTGACCGTTTTCGTTTTAATGACGTTGAATTACTTAAACTCACACCTAATCAGCGTAGAAAAATCGTCGGAAAAGAAATTTCAATGATCTTCCAAAATCCATTAAGCTGCCTTGATCCAAGTCGAAAAATTGGTAAGCAGCTTATCCAAAGTATTCCAAACTGGACGTTTAAAGGCAGTTGGTGGCAATGGTTTGGTTGGAAAAAACGTCGTGCGATTGAATTACTACACCGTGTAGGGATTAAAGATCACCAAGATATTATGGCGAGTTATCCTAATGAGCTTACTGAAGGTGAAGGCCAAAAGGTGATGATTGCTATAGCGGTGGCGAATCAACCTCGATTATTAATTGCGGATGAACCCACTAATTCTTTGGAGTCCATTACGGCATTGCAAATTTTCCGCTTGCTTTCGAGCATGAATCAAAACCAAGGCACAACGATTTTATTAGCAAGTAACGATCTTAAAAGTATCAGTGAATGGTGTGATAGTATTTCTGTACTTTATTGTGGACAAAATACGGAATCGGGACCAACTGAACAATTATTGGACACGCCTCATCACCCTTATACGCAAGCATTGCTCTACTCTGTGCCGGATTTTAGTCGCCCTTTAAGCTTTAAAAGCAAATTAGGGACACTCGAAGGCACTGTACCAATTTTAGAACAAATGCCTATTGGTTGTCGTTTAGGGCCACGTTGTCCTTTCGCTCAACGTGAATGTATTCAAAAACCAAGCCGCTACCGCATTAAACAGCATGAGTTCTCCTGCCATCATCCGATAAATCTTCGAGAACGGCAGTTTAAAGATAAAGTGGCCGCTTCACCGCTTACGCTTAACACTGAATCAAAAGGAAACGAATAATGCCATTATTAAAAGTGGAAAATCTTAGTAAAACCTTTGATGGTCCAGCCAAACTTTTTGGCTCTGAGCAGTTTTATGCGGTAAAGGACGTCAGCTTTTCGCTTAGTCGGAAAGAAACGCTTGCGATTATTGGTAAAAATGGCTCAGGAAAATCCACCTTAGTGAAAATGATTGCAGGAATTACCCCTCCTACATCTGGAAAAATCTTATTTAATGATTTACCGCTCCAATTTGAAGATTTTCACTATCGTGCACAACATATCCGAATGGTTTTCCAAGATGCAAATTCTGCGTTTAATCCTCGTTTGAATATTGGCCAAGCCTTAGATGCACCACTGCGATTAATTACTGATTGGGATGAAGAAACGCGCAATCAAAAGATCTTTGAAACGCTTTCATTAGTAGGGCTTTATCCAGATTACACCAATCTTAAAATTAAGCATCTCTCTGTTAGTCAAAAACAGCGGATCGCTTTGGCTCGCGCGCTCATTCTTCAGCCTGAAGTGATTATTATCGATGACGCACTTGGTACATTAGATACCTCCGTTCGTGTTCAATTGCTTAATCTAACTTTAGATTTACAAGAACATTTAGGGATTTCCTATATTTATGTTGGACAAAACTTAGGGATTATCAAACATATTGCGGATCAAGTCTTGGTGATGGACGAAGGTGAAATTATCGAATCAGGTACACCAAGAGAAATCTTTACCAATCCTCAAAATAATATTACTCGCCTTCTTGTAGAAAGCCATTTTGGTCAATTGCTTGATGAAAATGCTTGGCAAACAACCACTTCCTAAGCACCTTCAAATACAAGTTAGGCATAGACATATCCCAAAAACGTCTTTAAAATTGACCGCTCTTTTCATTCTTTTTAACAAAATAGGAAAGCATCTATGCAAGCATTACTAAAACTCACTAACTTTGTGAGCAAAACTTTCGCACTATGGGCGATTGTTTTTGCTCTTCTCGCCTTTCTCTTCCCTGCACAATTTAAAATTTTTGCCCCCTACATTCCTTACCTTTTAGGTTTAGTGATGTTTGGTATGGGGATTACCTTAACGTTTGCTGATTTCAGTGAAGTGGCTAAACATCCTAAATCTGTATTTATTGGTGTAGCGGGTCAATTTATCATTATGCCTGCTATTGCATTTGGATTAGCAAAAGCCTTTGATTTGCCTGCTGATTTAGCAGTTGGTGTGATTCTTGTGGGTTCTTGCCCAGGCGGTACCTCATCAAATGTAATGACTTATTTAGCAAAAGGTAACACCGCGCTTTCTGTTGCTTGTACCACTATCTCAACCTTACTTTCACCAGTATTAACCCCTGCCATTTTCTATGTATTAGCAAGCCAATGGTTAGATATTGATGCAGGTGCAATGTTTATGTCTGTATTAAAAATGGTATTGTTCCCAATTTTCTTAGGTTTAGTTGTTCGTGCACTTTTCAAAAAACAAGTGGAGCAAGCAAGCCAAACTATGCCATTAGTCTCTGTTATCTCTATCGTCTTAATCCTGGCAGCGGTAGTAGCAGTAAGTAAAGATAAAATCGTAGAATCAGGCCTATTAATTTTCAGCGTAGTGGTTTTACATAACTGCTTAGGCTATTTAATTGGTTACTTTGCAGCGAAATTATTTAAACTTAATACTGCAGATAGCAAAGCGGTGGCAATTGAAGTGGGTATGCAAAACTCAGGTTTAGGAGCCGCACTGGCTGCCGCACATTTCAATCCAATCGCCGCAGTGCCAAGTGCTTTATTTAGCTTCTGGCACAATGTATCGGGTCCAATTTTGGCAAATATTTTCTCTAATATCAAAAATGAAAAATAAGCTATTTAGGTAAAAAAATAAGGGCGGAAATTACATTCCGCCCTTTTTACATTTTATTGTTTTACTTAACCGAACCACAATTTAAACAATATAAATACTGCCCTTTTGGATCATTAAATTTGGTTAACACATTCAGTTGTTTTTTCACTTGATGCACTTCCTTTGGTAATCCTAACCAATTTGTTAGTAACGCTTGACCTTTTTGTTTAAGCTTACGATCTAATTGAGCTAAGAAGCTATTATCTTCATCAACTAACCATTGCACACTAAAATTATCCATGTATTTATCAGGATGTTGATTGACTAGCGCGACCACTTTATCAATGGCTATATCAATATCACCTAATTCGTCGACTAAGCCGTTTTTCTGTGCATCTTGTCCTAACCAAACTTGGCCTTGAGCAATTTTATCCACTTTATCTTTTGATAATTGACGCCCACGGCTTACCACATCTAAGAAACGATCATAACCATTTTCAATACTGAGTTGGTAAATATCCTGAGTATTTTTACTCAATGGACTTAAAGCTGAAGTTTCCGCGAGATCTGTTGTCGCTACGCCATCGGTACTCATTCCCATTTTTTTGATTGTATTTTCAAAGGTTGGGAATAATGCAAAAATCCCGATTGAGCCTGTAATCGTATTTTTATCCGCTACGATATAGTCTGCAGTAGAAGAAATCCAATAACCACCAGAAGCAGCCATGCCCCCCATTGATACTACAACAGGTTTGCCTGCTTTTTGAAGATTTTCAGTTTCCTGGCGAATAATTTCAGAGGCAAATGCACTGCCACCCGGTGAGTTAACACGGAGAACAACAGCCTTCACTTTCTCGTTATCGTGAGCCTGTCTTAATAACTTCGCAATAGTATCGCCACCTGCAGATTCTTCATCACTTTCACCATCAATAATCGTCCCCTCTACATTCACTACCGCAACGATATTTTTTTCACTTGGATCTACAGAAAAACGATCGCCTAAATCAGATAAATAATCTTCAAAATCTAATAATTTGGTATTTCCCTCTGTATCTTGACCAAAAAGTGCGGTCAATTTTTTATCTAAATCCAATCTTGTCGCAAAATGTGTCACTAACTGACGTTTTTTCACATAAGCCGTTTCATCACCTTTTAACGCTTTTAAATCACTAATATATTTTTGTGCATTTGGTAATACGTCATTGGCGGTAATATGGCGATTAACCATTAACGTTTGCATATAGTTTTGCCACATGCCTCCAAGCCATTTTTGCATATTCGCTTTTGCTTCTGGCGACATATCATCACGCAAGAAAGGCTCTACCGCGGACTTATATGTCCCTACACGGAAAATATGTGGTGTAATTTCAAGTTTTTCGAGCATGGATTTAAAGTAAAGGTTTTCCTGACGCAAACCTTGAATACCAACTTGCCCAATTGGATTGAGATAAATGTCATCCGCAAAACTCGCAAGGAAATATTGTGATTGTGCGTAATTGTCAGCATAAGCAATAACCGGCTTTTCTGACTCTTTGAAACTTTGAATCGCTTTTCCTACATATTCTAATGAGGGAAGATCGCCCCCTTCAAAATCATTTAAATTCAATACTAAACCACGAATACGTTCATCATCTTTCGCAGATAAAATACTTTGCACCACATCAAAAGTGGAATATTTATAAGAGACTTTTTCATTATTTAAACGTTGAAATTCCTCTTGCCAACTCAGCATATCTTCCGTGTTATCTGCAAGATAGCCTGTTAAACTTAAATATAATGCACCTTGATCACCTGATAAGACTTGGCTTTTCTTGCCATCACTAAAAAGGCTGACAAGCACAATCAACGCTAAAACAAACAGTAAGAACACAAAATTCATCACAAGATTTCGGATAAAATTGAATGCTTTACAACAAAATTTCAATACGCTTAAGATGACATTCATGCGAAATTAAACCTTTAAAACAGAAATAAAAATTGTGCGTAGCCTATCATAAAGTCCTATGAAAAACTATGCTATAATCAACCGCACTTAATTAGAAGAAGGAAAATACTATGGATGCATTAACCCTTTTAACACAACGCAAATCGAATAAAAAATTAACGGCTCCAGCACCTAGCCAAGTGCAATTAGAACAAATGTTTCAAGCGGCTTTACGTGCGCCCGATCATGGTAAACTCGAACCTTATCATTTCGTGGTAATCCAAGGCACAGGTTTAAGTAAATTGGAAAGCTTGCTCAAAGCAGCGGTGACTGAATTTGATTTAGGTGAAGAACGATTAAAAAAAGCAGAAAATTTTGCACGCCGTGCGCCGATGGTCATTGCGGTGATTGCTAAAATTAATCATGAAGTGAAAAAAGTACCGGGTTGGGAACAAATGCTTACTGCGGGTGCGGCTACTTATGCAATTCAACTTGCGGGTAATGCACTTGGTTTTGAAAGTTTTTGGGCAACTGGTCCTCTCGTTGAGGGGCGTGAATTACGTGAAGCATTTAGCTGTGGTAAAAATGATAAGATTGTTGCCTTATTACAAATTGGTACAGCTGCTGAAAAATTAGAAAGAGACTGTAAACCAAAAGATTTATCACGTTTCGTGAGCCATCTATAAAGAAAAAATCAAAAAAGGCGGAAATTTCCGCCTTTTCTATTGTTCTTATTCAGACTCGCCTTCTAATCCACTTCTAATTTTATTTTCAAACGCCGTATAATCCACCAAAAAAGCATCGTGACCATAATCCGATGGGAATTCATAAAATCTTAAATCCACACCTGCTTGTTCTAAAAGCTGTTTACTTTTATGTAAATCAATGGATTTAAATAGTTGATCTGTCGTCACCGAAACTAATGTATAGCAAGCTTTAATTCGAGATAAGGCTTCTTTTACATCCACATAACCAACACTTGGATCATACAGATCGAGTGCACGTAATAAATGCAAATAGGTGTTGGCATCAAAACGATCTAAGAATTTTTTTCCTTGATAACTCAAATAGGATTCTACTTGAAAGTGGTCGCCCCAAAATTGCCCTTCAGATTTAGTTGCACGACCAAATGCCTTAGCCAACTGCACATCGGTACGATACGTTAACATTCCCAACATACGTGCAATGGAAAGGCCTTGATTAGGTGGCGTGCCATCATAATAGTCACCATTATTGAAATTCGGATCATTAATGACAGCCTGACGCATCACATGATTAAACCCAATAGCTTCTGCACTGAAGAAAATCGAAGAGCAAAGATTCACAATATTATCCATAAAATCCGGATAATCAATTGCCCATTGTGTAGCTTGCATACCGCCAAAAGAGCCGCCTACTATCGCTTTTAGATGTGTTATACCGAGATAGTCAAGTAACGCTTTTTGTACTTTGATAATATCTTGAACAATAATATTGGGGAACTGACTACCATAAGGTTTTCCCGTAGTGGGATTAATTGAGCTTGGTCCCGTTGTTCCTTTACAACCGCCTAATACATTTGAACAAATGAAAAAATATTTAGATGTGTCAAATGCGAGGCCATCCCCCATAAAATTTTGCCACCAACCATCTTTATTCGGTTCATCAAAATAAGGTTCTGCATCTCCCGTTAAGGCATGACAAATCAATACAGCATTGCTTTTATCTGCATTTAAAGTCCCGTAAGTTTGATACGCGACATTGATAGGCGAAAGCTGCCCACCCAATGTTAATTGGAGGGGATTGTCTTGAAAAAGCACGACATTTTGCACAGCCATTAAAATGATAACCTTTTACGTTGATGATTTAACAATTATCAACAGCTCATGTTTTTTGTCAAGAAATTTTAGACGTTTAGACGTCTAAATATTTCCTTATCAATTTGGTAGACAAATTACACTTGAAATTATTTTGATTTTTCAGTATGTTAGCCATATGCAACTATCCAAAATGCGGTTAAAAATGACCGCACTTTCATGGCTCTCTCGCCTTCCGCTGAAAAAACTCCTCGGCTACGCTTTGGGGTTAGGTTTACTCGTCTTGATTGGTTGCTTCACCATTGATCGTGCTATTAGTTTCTATGTACAGGATCGCGTTTATGAAGACGTTGAAACGCTCCCACATCGCCACTATGCATTAGTATTGGGCACATCCAAATATGTCGCCAAAGGTAAAACCAACAAATATTACGACTACCGTTTGGAAGCATCAAAATACTTAATCGATCAAAATAAAGTTGATTATTTACTGCTAAGTGGTGATAACCGCACGCTTCAATATAACGAGCCTCGTACCATGTTTGTGGACCTTCGTAAAATGGGCGTGTCTGAAAGCGTCATGTTTAAAGATTTTGCAGGATTCCGCACCTTAGACTCTGTTGTGCGAGCAAATAAAGTTTTCCAAGTTCCCTCCTTTACGATCATTAGTCAAAAATTCCATTGTGAACGTGCTCTGCTTATTGCTAAACATTACGATATTGATGCTATTTGTTTCACCGCAAAACAGCCTGAAGTTTATTTTGGGACGCGTGTCCGCGAAATGTTTGCTCGCGTGAAAGCTGTATTAGACTTAATTATCGGGGTAAAACCTTATTTTCTTGGCACGCCAGAACCACTGCCAATGCCTGCTGAATAGTTAATGATTCTTTAATTTTTACCCTGTTTAATCAAAAAAGATCTAAATAAAAAGATTTTTATACGATTTTTTATCATATTTATTTGACAATTTTTACTTAAATCGCTATTTCTAATAGCCATCATAAAACACAACATCTTACTTTTTCATTTTAGAGGATTATCTTATGTCTCATTTATCGGTAGCAAAATTTGGTGGTACATCCGTCGCGAACTATTCCGCTATGCAAGCTTGTGCCAAAATCGTCATTGCAGATCCTAATACTCGCGTTGTCGTGCTTTCTGCATCCGCTGGTGTCACAAACTTATTAGTTGCCTTATCCAATGGTGTCGAAGCTGAAGAACGCGCAAAATTAATTGGTGAAGTTCGCCAAATTCAAGAAAACATTTTAAATGAATTAAAAGATGACAGCCGCATTCGTCCTATCATTGAAAAATACTTAGAAAATATTACCGCACTTTCTGAAGCAGCTAGCCTTGCAACATCACTTGCTTTAACTGATGAACTCATTAGTCATGGTGAAATGATGTCAACGCAAATTTTCATTGAAGTATTAAGAGAATTACAGACCTCTGCAACTTGGGTTGATGTACGTACTTTAGTGGCAACTAATGATAACTTTGGTAAAGCCGCACCAGATGATGCACAAACTCAAGCGAACTGCGATAATTTATTAAAACCATTAATTGACCGCGGTGAATTAGTTATCACTCAAGGCTTTATCGGTCGTGAACCGGGTGGTAAAACCACAACGTTAGGCCGTGGTGGTAGTGACTACTCTGCTGCACTTTTAGCAGAAGTATTAAACGCAAAAGACGTCTTAATTTGGACTGATGTGGCGGGAATTTATACGACTGACCCACGTATCGTACCAAATGCACAACGTATTGATACCATGAGCTTTGCTGAGGCAGCTGAAATGGCAACCTTTGGGGCGAAAGTATTACACCCTGCGACATTGCTTCCTGCTGTGCGCAGTAATATCCCTGTTTATGTAGGTTCAAGTAAAGCACCAGAAGCTGGCGGCACTTGGGTTACTCGTGATCCGCAACCTCGCCCAACATTCCGTGCCATTGCATTACGTCGCGATCAAACCCTATTAACGCTTTCAAGTCTCAGTATGCTACATGCACAGGGCTTCCTGGCGAATGTATTCACCATCTTAGCGAAATATAAAATTTCTGTGGATACGATCACAACCTCTGAAGTAAGCATTGCATTAACTTTAGATAAAACGGGCTCTGCTTCATCTGGCGTAGAATTACTTTCTCCTGAATTATTAGAAGAATTAAGCCAATACTGCACAGTAAAAGTTGATACCGGCTTATCGCTTGTCGCATTAATTGGAAATGATTTACACCTCGCTTCAGGTGTGGCAAAACGTATTTTTGACACCCTTGAAGGCTACAACATTCGCATGATTAGCTATGGTGCAAGCACGAATAACATTTGTATGCTAGCACATAGTGACAAAGCAGATGACGTGGTTCGTTCATTACACAAATCGTTGTTTGAATAATAAATTTATAAAAAGTGCGGTTAAAAATAACCGCACTTTTTTACGTTTAAAATTTGAGATTACGACCAAAAAAGAGTAAAGTAATCGTTTGTCTGATTTATAAACTTACGCAAACTTAAGGCGGAAATTATGGGAAAAAGTGTTGTTGTTCTTGGCGCTCAGTGGGGCGATGAAGGAAAAGGCAAGATCGTTGATTTATTAACAGATCGCGTTAAATATGTGGTGCGTTACCAAGGTGGTCATAACGCAGGTCACACTTTAATTATTAATGGTGAAAAGACTGTATTACGCTTAATTCCATCAGGTATTTTACGTGATAACGTGACCTGTTTAATCGGTAACGGCGTGGTGATTTCTCCTGCCGCATTAATGCAAGAAATGGGCGAATTAGAAAGCCGTAGCGTAAAAGTACGTGAACGTTTATTGATTTCAGAAGCTTGTCCATTAATCCTACCTTATCACATTGCAATGGATCACGCGCGTGAAGCTGCATTAGGCAAAAAAGCTATTGGTACAACCGGTCGTGGTATCGGCCCAGCTTATGAAGATAAAGTGGCTCGTCGTGGTTTACGCGTGGGCGATTTATTCAATCGCGAAGCCTTTGCTGAAAAATTAAAAAATATCCTTGAATACTATAATTTCCAATTGGTGAACTACTACAAAGTAGAACCTGTTGATTATCAAAAAACATTAGACGATGTGTTCGCGGTAGCTGACATTATTACTGGCATGGTGGCAGATATCACAACCATCTTAGACACTGCTCGTAAAAATGGCGACAACATCCTATTCGAAGGTGCACAAGGCACCATGCTTGATATCGACCACGGCACCTATCCGTATGTAACCAGTTCTAACACCACGGCAGGTGGCGTAGCAACAGGTTCTGGTTTCGGTCCTCGCAACCTTGACTATGTGTTAGGTATCATCAAAGCATACTGTACTCGTGTTGGTGGCGGTCCATTCACCACTGAATTATTCGATGAAACTGGCGCAGAAATTGCTCGTAAAGGTAACGAATTTGGTGCGGTAACCGGTCGTCCACGTCGTTGTGGTTGGTTTGATGCTGTAGCGATTCGCCGTGCAATTCAACTTAACTCGATTTCTGGTTTCTGTATGACCAAATTAGACGTATTAGATGGTTTCGATGAAGTAAAAATCTGTACGGCTTACAAAATGCCAAATGGCGAAATCGTTGAATATGCGCCATTAGCAGCAAAAGATTGGGAAGGCGTAGAGCCAATTTACGAAACCTTGCCTGGTTGGAAAGAAAACACCTTCGGTGTGACTGATGTAAATAAATTACCGCAAACTTGCCGTGATTACATCAAACGTATCGAAGAAGTAACTGGCGTGCCAGTCGCCATCCTTTCAACAGGTCCAGATCGTGTTCAAACAATGATTTTACGCGATCCATTTGCGGCCTAAAACAGCATAAAAATAAACCGCACTTTGGCACAACCAAGTGCGGTTATTTTTTGAGGAGTTTTTGATGACTGAACAAGATATTGCTGACTACCTAAAAAATCACCCTGATTTTTTTACCCATCGTCCTGAACTACTTCAACAGCTCACTATTCCACATAGCCATGAAGAAGGGACGATTTCATTAGTCGAAGCACAACTTGCGCACCAACGAGAACAGATCAAAACACTTACTCAACTTCTCGAAAAATTTCATCAACTTGCTCATCAAGAAGCGGATATATTCTTTGCCCTCTTACCTTTGCAAAAAAAACTATTTCAAGCAGAGGACTTTATTTCTATCAATGAAAAACTTGATGACTGGGCAAAAGGCTATGAGCTAGAAGGTGCCAAAATCTTACTTTTCACTGACAGCTGGCAAAAAAATAGCACTATTCCTGAACAACATTGGTTAGACCGAAAAGCCTTTGAATTCATTCGCTTAGAGCGTATGGGTTTACGCCAATTCTATTTAGGCGATCTCTCCAATAAAGAAAAAGCCCTCATGTTCCTCCCTGAAGAACTCCCTATCGGCTCCGTTGCAATTTGTCGTTTAGGTGGAACCTCTCAAAAACCAACCGCACTTTTACTCTTCAAATCTCGAGACACTGACCGTTTCCATAACGACCAAGACACCACATTCCTTCGACATTTAGTTGATATTGTGGAATTGCATTTGGGAAGATGGCTTTAGACGTTATTAATATCAAATTATTGATCCTGCTCACAATTTCAAAAAAATAAACTTTCTTTATTTTTCAACTCTTTCTACAATACCTTTGTTTTTATTATTAAAAACACACAATTCAATTTAACTTCAGATATCACAAGGGTCTAATTATGAAAATTTTAACTTGGCCTGTGGTTGCAGGTGCTGCACTTGGTATCGTTGCGCCACTTCTCACTTACAATGGCAATCCTGGTAACATGGGATTTTGTGCGGCTTGTTTCTTACGCGATACAGCCGGATCGCTTGGATTACACCACGCTGCTCCATTGCAATACCTTCGCCCAGAACTCATTGGATTAGTTTTAGGTGCACTCGTCAGTGCATTCTTATCTAAGGAATTCAAACCTCGTGGTGGCTCTGCCCCGCTTGCTCGTATTAGCTTAGGCTTTTTTGCAATGCTTGGTGCGCTCATTTTCTTAGGTTGTCCATGGCGTGCTTATTTACGATTAGGAAGTGGTGATCTCACTGCAATTGCAGGTATTGTAGGATTATTTGCTGGCGTATTGGGTGGCATTTTCTTCGCAAATCGAGGATTCTCATTAGGTAAATCTAAGGAACAAAGCCAATCTTCTGGCTTAATCGGTCCAATCTTTGCCGTAATTTTACTTGTTTTAGCCTTAACCCAATTTAAATTTGGTGAAAATTTAGCAATTTACACCTCTGAAAAAGGCCCTGGTGCACAACATGCGGCTATTTGGATGTCACTTGCTGGCGGATTACTTCTTGGTGTGCTGATGCAAAAATCACGTTTTTGCACAATTGGGGCATTCCGAAACATTGTCCTCTTCCGTGATGCACATTTATTAAATGGTGTGATTGCACTGATAGTCTTTGCAGCAATAACCAATGCCTTATTAGGTCAATTCCATTTAGGCTTTGAAAAACAACCTATCGCACATAATGACTATCTCTACAATTTCCTTTCTATGGCACTTTGCGGCCTTTGCTTTGCATTAGGCGGTGGTTGTCCAGGCAAACAATTAGTTAATATTGGTGAAGGGAACAATGACTCAGCATTATTTGTACTCGGTATGTTACTGGGCGCAGCAGCGGCACATAACTTTGGTTTTGCAGCCGCACCTACTGGTGTTCCAACCTTTACGCCTTATGTTTTAATTGCCGGCTTTGTGGTTTGCTTATATATCGCATTAACCAATAAATCGGAAGCTTAACATTCATTCAGAATAAACAAAAAGGAAGTCAATCATGACTTCCTTTTTTCATTTTCAAAAGTGCGGTCATTTTTAACCGCACTTTCGAGATCATTAGAGAATATTTTTCTCGCCACGGGAAAGGCTAATTAAGCCTGAACGAACAATCTCAAGTAATGTACTTTCTTCTTTCACAGCCTCAACAAACGCATCTAATTTGTCTTTTGTACCCGTTAATTGAATCGTATAGGATTTTGTTGTTACATCCACAATCTGACCACGGAAAATGTCGGCTAAACGTTTTAGCTCATCGCGTGATGAACCCGTTGCTCGTACTTTCACTAACAACACTTCACGCTCAACGTGCTCATGTTCACTCAAATTAATAACTTTAAACACATCCACTAATTTGTGAAGTTGTTTTTCGATTTGTTCGAGCACTTGCTCATCCCCCACCGCTTCAATCGTCATGCGAGAAAGGGTTGGATCATCAGTTGGTGCCACAGTTAAGCTTTCAATGTTAAATGCACGTTGGGAAAATAAGCCGACCACACGAGATAATGCACCGGATTCATTTTCTAATAAAACAGATAAAATTCTACGCATTATTCTTTCTCCTCTTGTGGTTTGCTTAAAATCATCTCATTCATCGCCCCGCCGCGAACTTGCATTGGGTAAACGTGTTCGGTTTCATCAACGTTAATATCAACAAAGACCAATTTATTTTTAATACTGAAGGCTTCTTTTAATTTGCTTTCTAATTCATCTGGTGTCGAAATTTGAATTCCCACATGACCATAAGATTCGGCTAACTTCACGAAATCCGGTAAAGAATTCATATAAGTTTGAGAATGGCGGCCAGAGTAAATTAAATCCTGCCATTGTTTTACCATGCCTAAGAAGTGGTTGTTCAAACAAATTACCACAACAGGAATACCATATTGCGTTGCTGTTGAAAGCTCTTGGATATTCATTTGAATACTGCCATCACCCGTTACACAAACTACGGTTGCTTCAGGATGCGCAAGTTTCACCCCTAATGCAGCGGGTAAACCGAAGCCCATGGTACCTGCACCACCTGAATTGATCCAACGACGCGGTAAATCAAACGGATAATGTAATGCGGCAAACATTTGATGTTGGCCTACATCCGATGCCACATAAGCTTGGCCTTTTGTAATACGATATACCGCTTCCATCACTTGTTGCGGTTTGATGACGCCTGAAGTGCGGTCGAAATCCAAGCATTTTTTCGCTTTCCATTCATCAATTTGTTTCCACCAATCTTCTAATTGGTTTTGAGGACGCGAACCAATTTCTTCACCTAATAAGCTTAAGAACTCATCCAATACATTTTTCGCGTTACCTACAATTGGAATCGCAACAGGGACGTTTTTAGAAATAGAGGTTGGGTCAATATCAATCTGAATCACTTTTGCATTCGGGCAATATTTATCTAAGTTGTTAGTGGTTCGGTCATCAAAACGAACGCCAACACCAAGAATTAAATCACTTTCATGCATTGCTGTATTGGCTTCGTAAGTTCCGTGCATCCCAAGCATACCTAAGAATTGTTTATCGGTACTTGGATATACACCCAAACCCATTAACGATGAAGTTACCGGTAAATTTAAACGTTGTGCAAATTGCGTTAATTCTTCATGACAGCCTGCAGCAACTGCACCACCACCGACGAATAAAACCGGTTTTTTAGCCACTAATAATGCTTTTAACGCTTTCTTAATTTGACCTTTGTGACCATTTACTGTTGGATTATAAGAACGAAGCTCAACTGATTTTGGATATTCGTAAGGATATTTTAATGTTGGGTTTACGGTATCTTTTGGAATATCTACGACAACGGGACCTGGACGACCTGTTGAAGCAATATAAAAAGCTTTTTTCAAGATACCTGGAATATCTTCTGCTTTTTTAACGATAAAGCTGTGTTTAACTACCGGGCGAGAAATCCCCACCATATCACATTCTTGGAACGCATCACGGCCAATTAAGCTACTCATTACCTGACCAGAAATGATCACCATTGGTACCGAATCAGTATAAGCCGTTAAAATCCCCGTAATCGCATTGGTTGCACCTGGACCAGATGTCACTAACACACAACCTACTTTACCGGTCGCTCGTGCATAACCATCAGCCATATGCACTGCCGCTTGCTCATGACGGACTAAAATATGTTCAATCCCACCAAGGGTATGGATTGCATCATAAATATCCAATACGGCACCGCCTGGATAACCAAATAAATACTCAACGCCTTCGTCACGCAAAGACTGAACCACCATTTCCGCACCGGATAATTTCTTCATATTTTACTCCTAAAACTGACCGCACTTTTATTACTACGATTCGTTGTCAAAACAATGGAACCATCATACCGAAAGAAAACAACTTGTCTAGCATTGCAAAAGTCTAAAAAAACAAATTTAAAAGCATTAAAATCTACACAAATTAAGAAATAAAGTTTTAAATAAAGGTTGAAGTCAAAAAACAAAGATAATTGCATTTTTATATAGAGTTTTATAAAAATAAAAAAATTTTATTCTTTTGTTCAGAAATTTGAACTAGATCACATTTTAAATGTTGTTTTCTCTTATGAGCGGAAGGAAAAGAATTGATGATAAGAAAAAACCGCACTTGGAAGCCCCAAAGTGCGGTTAGATTTTATGAGTTTTTTAATTAGCCGTTATAGCGTTTGAACACTAAAGTCGCGTTTGTACCACCGAAACCAAAGCTGTTTGACATTACAGTTTGTAAGCCTGCATTTTCTTTTGTTTCAGTCACGATATTGCAGCCTTCTGCCGCCTCGTCTAATGTTTCGATATTAATGCTTGGTGCAATGAAGTCATTGTGTAACATTAATAAGGTATAGATTGCTTCGTGTGCACCTGCTGCACCTAAAGAGTGACCAGTCATTGATTTGGTTGAAGAAATCGCTGGGATTTTGTCACCAAATACATTTTTGATTGCACCTAATTCTTTTACGTCACCAACTGGTGTTGATGTGCCGTGTACGTTGATGTAATCAATTGGAGTATCCACAGTTGCCATCGCTTGTTTCATACAACGCTCAGCACCTTCACCACTTGGTGCTACCATGTCGTAACCATCAGAGGTTGCACCATAACCTACGATTTCAGCGTAGATTTTTGCACCACGTGCTAATGCGTGTTCTAATTCTTCAACAACCACAACTGCACCACCACCTGCAATAACGAAACCATCACGATTTGCATCGTAAGCACGAGACGCTTTTTCTGGGGTATCATTGTATTTAGTTGAAACCGCACCCATTGCATCGAATTCTGTTGCACATTCCCAAGATAATTCTTCCGCACCACCAGCGAAAACCACATCTTGTTTACCTAATTGGATTAATTCAACTGCGTGCCCGATACAGTGTGCAGACGTTGCACAAGCAGAGCTGATTGAGTAGCTCACACCACGGATTTTGTAAGGGGTTGCTAAACAAGCTGACACACTTGATGCCATCGTTTTAGTTACCGCATAAGGACCAATCGCTTTCACACCGCGTGGACCACGCACTGCATCACAAGCCACTAATTGGTTATGTGCTGAACCAGTACCTGCACCGATTACAAGACCTGTACGGTCATTTGAAACTTGATCTTCTGTTAAACCTGAATCTTCAATCGCTTCACGCATAGAAAGGTATGCATAAGCTGCCGCATCACCCATAAAACGATACACTTTACGATCGATATGCTCGCTTGGATCAAGTTTGATTGTGCCGGCAATATGGCTACGCATTTTCATTTCAATAAAGTCAGGCACGACTTCAATACCAGATTTACCTGCTTTTAATGAAGCCAAAACTTCTTCTTTGTTGTTACCGATACTTGAAATAATACCAAAACCAGTAATTACAGCTCTTTTCATTCTTTATTCCTTATGAGTTAGGGGAAATTTAATTCAACTTACAGTTGTTAGCTGAACGCAATTTACTATGAAATGAAAATATTGCAAGCAATAATTCATTTGTTCGACCAGTTAAGTTTTAACCGACTCAAAATTTCCGTGCTATTATAAAAGAATTTGATAAGGCAAAAAAGGGCTAACACATGTTCACCATTCAGCACGCAAAAATTCATTTTAACCAAGAGAACACGCCTGTTTCGGATAAATTTGATGATGTGTATTTTTCTAATCAAGATGGTTTAGCAGAAACCCACTATGTGTTTTTAGAAGGTAATCAGTTGTGGGAACGTTGGGTTAATTATCAAGAAGCCCATTTTGTTATTGCTGAAACGGGGTTTGGCACAGGATTAAATTTCTTTGCGGTGGCTACGCTATTCCGTGAATTTCGTCAAAAATACCCTGATTCGCCTTTAAAACGCCTTTATTTTATCTCTTTCGAAAAATACCCTTTGCCACTTGATGCATTACAACAAGCCCATTTAGCCTATCCGCAATTTTCTCGTCTTGCTCAGCATTTACAACAACATTGGCTTAATCCTATTCAAGGTTGCTATCGTTTTCATTTTGATGAAACCACGTTAGATCTTTGGTTTGGTGATGTGGCTGAAAATCTGCCGCAGCTGGGCGATTATATGAATAGCAAAATTGATGCGTGGTTTTTAGATGGTTTTGCGCCGAGTAAAAACCCAGACATGTGGAATGAGCAGCTTTATCAGCAAATGTTTCGTTTTACCAAGCTACAAGGTACCTTTGCGACCTTCACTGCGGCAAGTGCGGTGAGAAAAGGCTTAGAAAATGCAGGCTTTAATATTAAGAAACGCAAAGGCTTTGGTAAAAAACGGGAATGTCTTTCTGGTCAAAAAACGCAGGAAAAACCAACCGCACTTTCTACGCCCTGGTTTCATAGTCAGTCAGCCAATCTAAACAAGCAAGATATTGCCATTATTGGTGGTGGAATTGCTTCGCTTTGTACAGCCATTTCATTGGTTAAACGCGGGGCTAAAATCACAATTTATTGCGAAGATGAGCAAACTGCCCTCAATGCATCCGGCAATAAACAAGGCGCTTTTTATCCGCAACTGAGCGATGATAACGATCGCAATATTCGTTTTTATATTCATGCTTTCGCCTATGGTCATCAATTTCTACAATGGGCAATTCAACAACAAATCGAATTTGAACATGAGTTCTGTGGTGTCGCACTTTGTGCTTACAATGAGAAAGCTGAAAGTAAATTAAATAAAATCGCTGAGCTAAATTTGCCTTCTGATTTATATCAGTCTTTAAGCCAATCTGAATTAAGTGAAAAAGTGGGCTTACCGTTACCTTTTGGTGGTGGTTTTATTCCTCAAGGCGCTTGGCTTGCTCCTCGTCAGTTAGTTCAGCATGCTTTTGCCTTTTTAGAGAAACAAGGCATCCAGATTAAAACATTACAAAAAGTAACCGCACTTTCACAAACAGAAAATGGTTGGCAAATCACAACGGCTGAAAATGAAACGTTCAGCCATGAAGTGGTTGTTTTAGCAAACGGGCATAAACTCACAGAGTTTGAACAAACACAAAAACTCCCACTCTATCCTGTTCGCGGACAAGTAAGCCAAATTCCAACATCAGCAAACTTACTTAAACTTAAAACCGTGTTGTGCTATGACGGCTACCTTACTCCAGCAGATCAAGCAAAAACTAGTCATTGTATTGGCGCAAGTCATGTTCGTGATAATGCGACTCGTGAATTTAGCCTAACTGAACAACAAGAAAACCAACAAAAAATTCAGCAAAATATACCTGAAGACTGGACAAAAGAAGTGGATACATCGGGTAATCTTGCTCGAATCGGTGTGCGTTGCTCTGTACGTGATCTCACGCCAATGATGGGCGCGGTTCCTCATTTTTCAGCTCAGCAAACACAATATCAGAATTTGTTTAATTTGCGCCGCCGTAAACAACCAATAGAACAAGCTACAAACTACCCTAATCTCTATTTAATCGGCACATTAGGCTCTCGAGGATTAACTTCTGCGCCATTTTTAGGGGAAACACTGGCTTCCTTAATTTATGGCGAGCCCTTGCCGATGAGCGAAGATTTGATTCATAACTTAATGCCAAACCGCAGTTGGGTCAGACGCTGGTTGAAAGGTGCAGAGGTGAAATAAAAAAAGTGCGGTTAAAATCAACCGCACTTTTTCTTAATACAAGCTTAAACGTTGTAATCGCTGTCTGGCGATTTCTTTGATTTCATCCTTTTTCGCCGTATTCATAATTTCCAAATAAAGCAATTTGGCTAAACCAATATTCACTTGTGTTCCAATCCCTTCTTCATATAAACGAGCTAAACGGAATCGCCCCTCATTGCTGCCCGCATTCGCGGCTTTTTGGAACCATTCAAAGGCTTTGGTAAATTCTTTCTGATTGGTATAAATTTCTCCTAATGTAAGCATGGCATCAGGATCTTTTGTCGCACTAGCTTCAAATAATTTAATCGCCTGAGCAGTATCTTGTTTCACATAGTTATTGCCGTTGAAATACATCACAGCCAAATTATTGATAGCCTTAATGCTGCCTCGCTCAGCAGCTTCGCTAAACCACCAATAAGCCAACTCTTTATTTTCATCTACTCCACGACCTAAATTATAAAGCATCCCTAAATTGCTTTGCGCCTGTAAATTACCTTCCAACGCAAGAGGATACATAATTTCAAAAACGGCTTTCCAATCTTGTTTCTCTGCCAATTTCTGTGCCAGATCCATTTTTTGCTGATCCGTCATTTGCGCTTTATCAACCAAATCAATGGTTTTCATGGCAAATGCTGAACTGCTTAAGGTAAGCGTGGCGAGGAGTAAAAGTTTGGCTAATTTCTTCATCTTATAACGTCGCTATCAATAAAATAATTAAAAAAATCGCGGATGTTCCGAATTCTATTAGACCGACTTGCTTAACCGAAAGTTTCTTGGTTGGTAAATAAATGGCACGAATTAATGCTGGCACAAAAGCAAGTGATAAGACATATTGTTGGGTAAACAAGCAACCAAGCACGCAAAGTACATGGAAAATAATAGAGGCTTTGAGATAAAGCGGATTTTTACGTTCACGCATCATTGATTTGACGTAAAGCGTGGTGCCAATAAAAAATAAGCTTGGGTACAGTGCTACCCAGCAGATTTTCTCATCAAAAGTGCGGTCAGAAAAATAATAGGATCCCATACCTGCAAGGGCAAAAATCGCAATACCAGCCAAATCATTGAGAAGATTACGTTCATCTTTTTTCTTGGTGTAATAGATACTCACCAATACAAAAGGAAACATGGCGGCAATAAAGAAAAGAATTTGCCAGTTATAAAAAATGGCGGGAAGTGCAAATAAAAAAGCTGCGACACTATAGATGATAGTCCACTTTTTATATTCCGCCATATTTTTGCCTTTAAAGAGACTAAGCATTGGGTAACTCAGCAAATACATGGTGAACCAAGCTAACAGCAAAAAGAAATGCGCCCAAACAGGTGAAGCTAATAACATACCGTAAACAAAAGGCAATAATGCCATCACAATGGCGCCATATTGATTCGAAATCAGGAGTTTCATAGTTCTCTTTAGTTGATAAAAATTCTCAGTTATTTTATCCCACAATTTCTTGATTTACAAAGTCTAAAACCGCCTTTAGAATGGAATTATCTTCATCAAAAAGGAGCCATTATGTCGATTCAACGCATTCAACCAAGCAAACGCTTTTCAGAAGTGGTCATTCATAACAATACTGCCTATTTTGCAGGCCAAGTGCCGGAAAAAACCGTTAAGCAAAATGCTTACGAACAAACCAAAGAAGTCCTTTCACTGATCGATAAATTATTGGCTGAAATTGGTTCTGAAAAAAGCAAAATTCTTACCACGCAAATCTTCCTTGCTGATACGGCAGATTATGCTCAACTCAACCAAGCATGGGATGAATGGGTCGATAGCCAAAATCCACCAAGCCGAGCAACGGTAGAAGCAAAACTTGCGGATCCTGATTGGAAAGTTGAAATCGTTATTATTGCAGCAGTGTAAGCTCTGCTTGTTCAAAATGTGATCAACCGCAAAGAAAGTTTTTTGTTTTTCCTTTACACTAAACACTGAATTCAAAAGAAGGAGTAATGTATGCAATCATGGACACCAGAAATGTGGCAAGCTGCTGTAATTGGGCTTGTAGTTGGCGTAATCTTAGGCTATGTGTTATTACGCTTAACAAAAGGTTCTGTTAAAAAACAAGTTCAAACTGAAGCTGAACTAAAAGAAGTAAAAACACAATTAAGCGATAAACAAGCACAACTTGAAAAACATTTCGCAGAAAGTGCTGAATTATTTAAAACCTTAATTGGTGATTATCAAAAACTGTACCGTCACTATGCCGCTTCATCTGAAACCTTGCTTGGCAGTAAACCCGCCGACAAAGGTTTATTTACCCAGCAATTGGTGACTGCCTCATCAGAAAGTAAATCTGAAGAGCCTCCTCGTGATTATTCTGAAGGCTCATCTGGCTTATTAAAAACAGATAAAGAAAACCAATAATAATTAACGGTTGAACAATAAAAAAATCAGGGATTAAATGCTTAATCCCTGATTTTTTATTAGTGATTACTCAATACTTGAGCTGGCTGTAATTTTGCCGCTCGACTAGCTGGATAAAGACTGGCGAGTAAACTCAATACCAATGCCGCCACGAGAACTAATACAACATCGAACCAATGTAATTCACTTGGTAAGAAATCAACGAAATAAATACCATCTGATAACAGTTTTTTACCGAGTAATGTCTCGATGCCTTGAATAATCGGCGTGAGATTCAGTGCAAGTACAACACCTAACACAATACCAATCAGACACCCTTTCATTCCTGCAAGCAAACCATACCAAATAAAGATCTGCTTAATAAAGCCATTATTCGCCCCCAGGGTTCGCATAATCGCGATATCACCTTGCTTATCTTTTACCGCCATAATTAAGGTTGAAACGATATTAAAACACGCTACACCGATTACAAGTACCATGGCGATATACATCACGGTACGGATAAGCTGAATATCACGATACATATAACCAAATTTTGCCACCCAGTTTTGAATATAAAGCAGTTGCGGATAATCATTCAGCATCGAATAATCCATGTCTTGTACTTTAAATGGATCATCAACTTTCAATTCAACACCGGTAATTTGATCTTCACGATATCCCATTAATTCTTGCGCTTGAGGTAATGCCAGTAAGGCATAACTGTGGTCTAACTGACCATCTAAACGTAAAATCGCGGTCACTTGAACACGCTCACGATTAGGTTGCGCCATTTGATCTTCGCCATTCGGTTGAGAGATTAATAACGATACCCAATCGCCCGCTTTAACATCTAACTCTTTGGCAATACCAGAGCCCAGTACCAATCCGCCTTCTTCTGCGAATTTTTGCCAGCCATCACCTTCCACAAACTTACCAAGAGAACTTACTTGATCTTCAGCTTGTTTATCGACCCCTTTCACTTGAACAACTTTAAGTTTATTGCCATTCTCGACTAAGGCAGTAAAACTCACAAAAGGTGAAAGTGCGGTAATTTTTTTGTTTGTTTTTAGACGTTCCGCAAGGTTCTGCCAATGGTTTAATGTGGCTTCATTGTCATGTGGATTTACCGTGATTTCCGTATGTGGCACGACAGCCAAAATGCGCGAGTTTAATTCACGCTCAAACCCATTCATGGCACTTAACCCTACAATCAACACTGCTACGCCAAGGGCGATACCGATAGCAGAGAATTTCGAAATTAACGCCACCAACGGATTCTTTTGCTTACCTCGTTGATAACGCCAGCTAATGAAAAAAGGCGTATTCATTATGCACCTTCCTTCAAAATGCCATCTTGCATAGTTAAACAACGAGACAGTTTTTGCGCTAATGACATATCATGTGTCACCAATAAAAACGCAATGTTTTGTTCTGCATTCAAGGTTTGAATCAGCTCAAAAATACTTTCTGTGGTTTTATGATCCAAGTTACCGGTTGGTTCATCGGCCAAGACGAGAGCGGGATTATTCACTAATGCACGAGCTATCGCCACACGTTGACGTTCGCCACCCGAAAGGGCTGACGGACGATGGGTAATGCGATGACTTAAGCCTACTGCACCTAATATTTTTTCCGCACGATCTTTTGCTTCTGTTTTATTCTGACGACCAATTAACATCGGCATCATCACATTTTCTAACGCAGTAAAATCTGCCATTAAATGGTGAAATTGATACACAAAACCTAGATTTTGGTTACGCAATTTAGCCAATTCACTTTCAGACGCTTTTTGCAAAGATTGCCCTTTAATAAAGACTTCCCCACTACTTGGCTGATCTAAACCGCCTAAGGTGTGTAATAAAGTACTTTTTCCCGAACCAGAACTCCCCACAATCGCCACTAATTCTTGTGGTTTCATGGCAAAGCTTACGCCTTTTAATACTTGAGTTTGGTTCTCGCCTTCTTGGTAAAATTTATTAATATTTTGACATTCTAATAAGTAGTTATTCATATTTTACTCATAACGTAATGCTTCCGCCGGCTCTGTTTTCGCCGCACGATAAGCTGGATAAATGGTTGATAATAAAGATAACAATAAAGAAAAGGCTATCACAATAATGACTTGCACTGGCTCAATCGATGTTGGCAAGAAAACACCGTTCGGATTGACCGCACTTAAAATTGCCCCAAGATTTAAGGTAATTAATACGCCCAGTACAGCACCAATCAATGTGCCCACGAGCCCAACCAATAAACCTTGATAAATGAAGATCGAACGTACTTGAGATTTAGTCACACCTTGTGTTTGTAAAATAGCAATTTCTCCTTGTTTATCCACCACCATTAAACTTAATGAAGTCACGATATTCGAAATCGCAACAACAATAATTAAGCTAATCAACAAGCCCATCATATTTTTTTCCATACGAACTGCTTGGAAAAACTCCCCTTTTTGGACACGCCAATCGCTGATGTGACTCTCTTTGAAATAGGTTGGTAATTCTGTGATTTGGAAAGGATCATCTAAGAATAAACGGTAACCTTGTGCCTCGCCTGGCTGAATACGCATTAAGCGACCAATATCCGCTAAATTAGCAAAAACTTCATAGCCTGACACTTCGCCATAATCATAGTAAATCTCACTCACTGTAAATAAACGCTGCATCGGCACACGACCAAATGGCGTATATTGGCTATTTTCAGTAATCATTAAGCGAACTTTATCGCCCACCGCTAAGCCTAATTTTTGCGCCAGATTATCGCCAATAATTAGCTTAAACTCACCTTGCGGTAAAAGTTGATTAAATTGGCTCGGTTCGAAACCTTCCAGTAAAGGATCATCTGAAAAAGACTGAATGCCAATTACTTGTCCTGCACTCACGCCTTTTGCTGTTTGAAACACAACATTTGTCGTATTAATTGGCACGGCTTTTTGCACAAAGTGCGGAGTATTTTCAAGCGGTTTTTCTGCCGAAATAGGCGCTTCTTGGCTAACAATTGCGTGCGGAATGCTCGAAAGCACCTGCTGTTTTTGATAGCCCTCTAATCCATTCATGACAGAAAGCACAATAATCAACGCCATCACACCCAGTACGATACCAAAGCTTGCCAAATTAGCAACAAGTCGCCCAAAACGATCGGCGCTTTTTGCACGCCAATATCGCAGGGCGACGTATAAAGAAATAGGTAAATTCATTATTTTTGATTTAATTGTTGAACGAAATCTTCGATATTTTGCGTCACTTTTTTCGTTAGCGTAGTTACCGCACTATCACTCGCCCAAGCAATATGAGGTGTGATAATTAAATTTGGCATCGTTTTCGCTAATTCAATCAGTGGATTGTTTTTCTCTGGTGGTTCTTTCACTAACACATCTAATGCGGCACCACCTAATTGCCCTGATTTTAATGCGTCACAAACTGCTTTCTCATCAATCAATGGACCACGACCAGTATTGATTAAATACGCCCCTTTCTTACAAAGTGACAAGGTTTCTTGATTGATTAAATTTTTGGTTGTTTCAGTCAATGCACAATGCAATGTGAGAATATCGGCTTGTTTTAGCACCTCTTCAAAAGGCGTGTAACCTTCACGGCACGTTGTGGCATTTCGATGTTCAGCATAAAGGACATTCATGCCTAAAAGCTCAGCTAAACGCCCCACTTCCGTACCTAAACAGCCTTTTCCAAATACGCCTAATGTTGAACCTTTAACATCTGTAATAGGATAATCAAAGTAGCAGAACTGTTTACTCTCAGTCCATTTGCCAGTGATTTGATCGCGTTGCCAGCCAGCCAAGCTGTGTTTTAACGCAAAAATCATACCCAACACATGTTCCGGCACAGTCGTTGCAGAATAACCTGTCACATTTTTAACTGCTACGCCCAATTCTTTTGCCGCGTCTAAATCTACGTTATTGGTGCCTGTTGCGGTGATAGCAATGAGTTTTAATTTAGGTAGTTGTTGCAACACCTCACGGCTTAAAATCACTTTACTGGTGATAATAATATTCGCGTCTTTTGCACGCTCAATAGTTTGCTCTGCGGAAGTATATTCGTACTCAACCCAGTTATGCGGAAAGCTTGGACGAGGAATAGGAATATGTTTCGGAATTGCCGTGCTGTCTAAAAATACGATATTCATTGTTATCTCCTTTTACAGAACAAAAGTGCGGTCAAAAACAACGCCGTTTTCAACCGCACTTCTCCATTAGATAGACGTATCTAATTCAGGGAAAGACTTCACTAAATCATCAATGGCTTTCATCTGTGAGACAAAACCTTCTAATGCTGAAAGTGGCAATGCAGAAGGGCCATCACATTTTGCTTGATTTGGATTTGGGTGCGCTTCTAAGAATAAGCCTGCAATGCCAATTGCTAAACCAGAACGGGCTAATTCGGTCACTTGTTCACGACGACCACCTGAAGCAGCCCCAAACGGATCGCGACATTGTAATGAATGAGTCACGTCAAAAATAACTGGGCTGCCTTTCGACACTTTTTTCATCACGCCGAAACCTAACATATCCACCACTAAATTATCGTAACCGAAGTTTGAACCACGATCACAAAGGATAATTTTATCGTTACCGCATTCTTCAAACTTATCCACGATATTCCCCATTTGACCCGGGCTCAAGAATTGTGGTTTTTTCACGTTAATTACCGCCCCCGTTTTTGCCATAGCTTCGACTAAATCAGTTTGACGAGCTAAGAATGCCGGTAATTGAATCACATCCACCACATCAGCAACAGGCTGGCATTGATAGATTTCGTGCACATCGGTAATCACTTTCACGCCAAAGGTTTCTTTTAATTCTTGGAAAATTTTTAAACCTTCTTCCATGCCTGGGCCACGGTAAGAATGAATTGAAGAACGGTTAGCTTTATCGAAAGATGCTTTAAAGACATAAGGCACACCCAACTTTTCAGTCACTTTCACGTAAGCTTCACAAACTTGCATTGCCATATCACGGCTTTCAAGCACGTTCATTCCGCCGAAAAGTACAAAAGGTTTGTCATTTGCGACATCAATATTGCCAATTTTTACAATTTTATTTTGCATAATATTTCCTTTTTAATGGATGGACTTGGCATCTTTCAATGCTTCGCCTTTCAGTTCTAAAAGTTGAGTTTTTAACAGAGAAGAAGTGGGATCATTCGGACATTGATCCACAAAATATTCCAAATCCTCAATGGCTGAAGGATAAGCGCCCATTTGCGCCAACACTAAGCCACGATCGCGAATATCGTAAGGATCTTTTCTTCCTGCTAACAAGAATTGGATATAATTAAACGCCAAATCGTTTTGTTCTTCACGAATTAAGGCATTTTTGGCGAGCTGACGGAAACGTGCGGTAAGCATCGGAATATCTGCTCGAGCTAAATCTTCAGGTTGAATTTGAGCCCCAAAACCAAAGGCACCTTCATAGAGTTTTTTCAATTCATCCACTGAAATATATTTTCCGTTCCAAGGATCAATAAACGCCACTTCGCCATCAACTTCTGCACGCAAAATCAGTTGGGTCGGAAAATTCACGGGATAAATCGGCAATTTTAAACTTGCGGCCAAATAAAGTATTAAGGCGCCAAGGCTCACTGGCATGCCTTCACGTTCTTCTAAAATATACGGAAGGTATAAATTTCGGGCATAGAAATAATTATCCGCATCGCAATGAAAGCCCCAATCGCCATAAAATAACTGCAAGAGTTGATGAATTTTAGCTTTATTATCCCATTCTTCAGGAATAGCTTGGCGAGCTTTGCGTACTAAACTCCCCACGAGCCCTCTTATACGAGGCTCATCAAGTTGCTCTTTCTCACAAATGCTCAAATAAAAATGAGTAAGCTCAGCATACAAGGCTTTTTGATCGTATTTCATTACCGCTTCCAATATCCCAATGTTACGCGCTCATTGTCGCCATAATCCCGTATGGTTGCAACCCCTTGCCAATGATTTTGCCAGAAAATTGACCGCACTTCTTCACCCTGTATCCAGCCGTGCTCTAACAATAAATAGCCGTTATCTTTTAAATGTCCTGGCGCATACTCAATAAGATGACGTAAATCAGCTAAACCGTTTTCACCCGCCACCAACGCCGAACGAGGCTCAAAACGCACATCACCTTGGAAAAGATGCTCATCGGTTTCATCAATATAAGGCGGATTACTGACGATAATATCAAACTGCCCTTCAACATTTTCAAACCAACGACTCTGCAAAAATTGCACCTTGAGCTCATTTTTTTCTGCATTGGATTGTGCTAATTTGACGACTTCAGGCATCAAATCAACACCGATGACATCTAATTGAATATGTTTTTTTTGACAAATAGAAGAAAGCTCAGAAGCCAGCGCCAACGCAATGGCGCCAGTGCCGGTACCAAGATCGAGAATACGAAAGTGCGGTGGATTGTCTTCCAGTTTTTCTAACGCAATTTGTAATGCTTTTTCTACGAGAATTTCAGTATCGGGACGAGGAATTAATGTTCCTTCAGACACATTTAAAGGCAAAGACCAGAATTCTTTTTCACCGAGGATATAAGCGATAGGCTCGCCTTTTAAACGACGATCTAAAAGTGCGGTCAATTTTAACCGCACTTTTTCATCAATTTCCGTTTCATCGAAAGCTAAAATTTGCGTTCTCGATTTGCCCGTTGCGTGTTGCAATAGCACTAACGCATCAACTTTGCCATTCTCTGTTAGATTTATCTGATTTAAGGCTTGCGCAGCATCGGCAAGCCATTGTTGATAGGTCATTAATTACTCTCAGATAACGCCGCTAATTGATCTGCTTGATATTCAGTGATAATCGGCTGAATAAGCTCGTCAATTTTGCCGTTCATCACTTCATCTAAACGATAGAGCGTTAAGTTGATACGGTGATCTGTGACACGACCTTGTGGGTAGTTATAAGTGCGAATTTTATCAGAACGATCGCCTGAACCTAATAAGTTACGGCGGGTATCTGCTTGCTCTGCCGCTTGACGTTCTTGCTCGGCTTGAACAATACGTGAAGCCAAGACAGACATCGCTTTCGCTTTGTTTTTATGTTGTGAACGCTCATCCTGACATTCCACCACAATACCTGTTGGAATGTGGGTAATACGTACCGCAGAGTCTGTGGTATTAACGTGCTGACCACCCGCACCAGATGAACGGTAGGTATCAATACGTAAATCTGCAGGATTGATTTCCGGCATTTCTGATTCAGGTAATTCTGGCATCACCGCAACAGTACAAGCAGAAGTATGAATACGACCTTGGCTTTCTGTTTTTGGTACGCGTTGTACACGGTGACCACCTGATTCAAATTTTAATTGACCATACACGCCATCACCGCTTACTTTGACGATCACTTCTTTATAACCGCCCTGCTCGCTTTCATTTGCGCTGAGCATTTCAACACGCCAGCGTTTACTTTCAGCATAACGGCTGTACATACGGAATAAATCGCCGGCAAAGATACCCGCTTCATCACCACCTGTACCTGCACGAATTTCTAAATAGCAGTTATATTCATCATTTGGATCTTTTGGTAATAAAAGAATTTGAAGTTGTTGCTCGACTTCTTCAATTTCGGCTTTGGATTCTTCAATTTCCATTTCTGCCATTTCTTTCATTTCAGGATCATCTAACATCAATTCTGCTTCAGCAATGTTAGAATTAAGCTGATTCCAACGATTAAAACATTTCACCACATCTTCAAGCTGTGAATATTCTTTAGAATACGCACGGAATTTATCCTGATCCGAAATCACCGATGCATCACCTAGCAATGCCTCTAATTCTTCATAACGTTCTTTTAAACTTTCAAGTTTTGCAATAATAGAATCTTTCATATTTTTATAAAGTTAAAGCCAAAAATAAAATCGGCCTATTCTAGCCGATTTTAAGGAAAATTGACAGACGCAAAATCTGCCTAAAAATGACCGCACTTTAGATGCGAGTAACATCAAACTTCGCTAAATCAATTCTATCTTCTGTGCCATAAAATTGAGCCAATGCATGACGCAAAGTTTCTGCACGTTTTGGTAAGCCTTTTTCTGCATAGGTTTTCACTTGCTCATACACCGCTTGCTTAAATGGTTGCGTATCTCCTGGATTGCCATTCAAATTATCGGCACTGGCAAAATAACGAAAACCTGCCGCTGTGGCTAAAATCCATTCCAATGCTTGAGGTTTTACTTCAACTTTTTCAAAATCACGTTGACGTGCTTCAGAACGACCATCCGGCTCATACCAATATCCAAAATCTTCTAATTTACGGCGCTCTTTCCCTGCCACTAACCAATGGGCGATTTCATGTAATGCGCTGCTGTAAAAGCCTCTCGCAAAATAAATCGCGTTATAAGGCACCTCATCATTTGCAGGAATGTAAATCGGCTCATCCCCACCTTTAACCAATCGCGTATTATATTCTTCTTCAAAACATTGATTAAAAATCGCAATGATATCCTCAAGTTTGTGTTCCATGCTTTCTCCAAATATTTTTATAAATAACACCTCTTAAAAGGTTTGAGAATTATCTCATTTTTAATGTTTTTCACAAAATCTTGGTTAAATAAAAAACGTCTGAAATTAACCTTTCAGACTTTTTTCATCATAAAGTGCGGTCAAATTTTTAGGTGTATTTAAACCTATCTTTAAGCCCCATCTATTTAATATCCCCCTTGGGCGCATGCCCAAAATACCGTTTGTATTCACGGCTGAATTGGCTAGGTGACTCGTAGCCAACTTGGTAAGCAGTTTCGGTAATGCCTCGCCCTTCTTGTGCGATCAGTCGTCTGGCTTCCATCAAACGTAATGATTTTTGATATTGCAGCGGTGAAAGGCTGGTTATCTTCTTAAAATGACTATGAAAACCAGACAGTGACATACCACTCAGATTTGCCAAGGTTTACACGGTGATGGTTTCACTAAAATGTTGTTGCAGATAATAGGTAGCTTGGGCGATTTTTTTGGTGTGCGATCCATTGCTTACCATGGCTTTAAATTTGCCACCTTGTTCGCCTGTAAGGAGTCGATAATATATTTCTTGTTGGATAAGCGGTGCAAGAAACCCAATATCTTTTGGATTTTCGTGCAAGAATAATAAGCGTTCAACAGCATTTTTGAGAGATTCATCCAAATGCCATTGTGCAAAACCTTCGTCGCCCGGTTGAAGAGCATCTGCAAGGTTTGGATTTGCTAATAAAATCTTGCTAACGCTTTCAATATCAATTTTCATCGACATCACTAAAAACGGCTTTTTCGGCTCGGCATATTTAATTTCGCCGCGCATCGGCACATTGACAGGGCAGAACATAAAGTGTTGATTGTCAAAACGGTAGCATTGTTCGCCTAGTTGTATTTCACGTTCCCCACTTAACACGATGCAAATGCTCGGCTCTTGAATAATACCTTCGTAACAAAATGGTTGATCTGAATGGCGAAGAAATAAGCCTTTAATCGATGATGAATAGAGTTCGTTATGTGGAATAACCTTTAATAATCGTTCTATCATTTCAGTTGAGAACATAATTTTGTAGGAATAGGCAAGTAATTTGGATAAGTCATATAACACTTCATATTACCGTTCAATATAATGTACTCACTTTCAACGGCGATACGCCAAAACATATTAACCAATATTAAATGAGGAAAACATTATGAAAATTTTCTACAAAACATCAGCAACAGCAACTGGCGGACGTGATGGTCGTACCCAAGTAGACGACGGTTCAATTGGCTTTGATTTGGTTTCATTTCAAAATGACGGCACCGGAGCTGATGAAAAACACCAACGCGCCGAGTATGGCAAGCACCGCCGCACCGACGAAAAACGGCCGCATGGGGTGGGTGAAAAACTTATTCATGGTTTGGCTTAATTCTGCATGAAGATGCTTTCGGATATGGATTTATTGGGCGGACAGGGTTGTATCTTGTATTGAAGAAGCAAGCCGAAGGTTTGTCAGATACTCAAATGCCCGTATCATTCATATTATTGATATTATTGTTTGAATTGTATTATTTTCAATAATAATAAATAACCCTAAACCAATATAAATAACAGCCATTATCCAACGACTAAACTTCTCTACAATTTCACCAACACCTGAAATATTAGCCAATCTTTGTGCTGTATATACTAAAACAAAAATCAATATTAAAAATACAAGAAGAGTAACTAATAAGTCGACAAGATCTAAAGTCACAAAGTAAGGAACAAAAAGTCCAATATTATCTGCACCACAACTAGCAACTGTAACCAAAGCAACAATACCGACTAATTTTGACAACCCTTTTTCATCCAATTCTTTTTTAGCTCTTTTTTCGCCCTCACAATCGTCGTAAATAGCAACTTTAATACCTAAGTAAATCGGTATTAAACCTAATAAACCCAACACCCATTTTTCCGGAACATAATTCAAAACAAAAGCTAGAAATAAACTAACTAATATTAAAATTACAGAACCTAAATATTGTCCGATATAAATATCTCGATATTCTTTTCTAGTATTTGCTCTAGCAAAAAATATTAATAGTATTACCAACAAATCTACTGCTGTAGCAATATATAAAACAGCAGCAGTAATCACAGTCGAAAACATAAAGCACCTCATAATGAATCCCCTGCCCCCTTGGCACCACGGCTTCTTCAAAAGCCGAATCGCGTTCGGACAGCAGCGTAGGCAGGGTAATCACGTTTTGCACGTTCATGCCCTTAGTGGAAAGCAGCATGATTTCATGGCTCAGGCGTGCGGCTTCGAAGCGGTCGTGCGTTACCAGCATACACGCCATGCCCTGCCGCTCGATTTTTTCCACCAGCATGGCGACCAAAATATCGCGCAAATCGCGGTCCAAACCGACGAACGGCTCGTCCAGCAAGGCAAGGTCGCAGCCGCACAGCTGCAGGCGCAAAAATGCTACCCGTTTCGCCATGCCGCCGGACAATTCGGTCGGATATTTGTTCAAATCGCCCGCAGTCAGCCCGACTTTCGCCGCCAGCGCGATGATTTCGCCTTCATCGGGTTTGTCCATAAAAATAGCGATATTCTGCATCGCGGTCAAGTTTTCCGGCAGGCGGTTTTCCTGAAACAGAAAACCCGTTTTGCGGAAAGTATTGCGTATCGTGCCCGATTTCGGCGTTTCCAAGCATTCAAATCCATCCGTTTGGGCGCAACAACAGGCCGCGCAATTTTAGTGGAAGGAATTAATTAAAATTATTTCTTAGAAAAAGACCGTCTGAAATTTCAGACGGCTTTTTTATAACAAAGTGCGGTCAAATTTTTAGGTGTTTTTGCAAATCTCCATCAAAATTTGACCACTTGTTTTTAAAACTTCACTGTTTCACCATCTTCTGGAATTACTACATTTTCAAGCTTGTTTGCTTGGACAAATTGGCGTAAATCCTTACGGTACACAGACATATGATTTACTGCATCCATGTGCACCGTGATAAGTTTTGTATTTGGTAGCATGTTACGAGCATGAGCAACATCTTGTAACCCCATAATAATGCCGTCATTCGGAAAAGCTAAGGTACGCGCATCACCAGTGTTCATAATCATTACATCAGGTTTATAACGATTAATGGCTTTGTTTACTTCAGCAGTCCAAATTGTGTCACCAACCAAGTAAACAGTTGGATGACCTTTCGCTTGGAATGTTACGCCCATCGCCTCATCTAAAATCTCAGCTAATTGTGGTACAGCGTACATTTCCGTTGTGCCGTGAGAACCGCCGGTTTTATTTAAAATAATACCTTCGAACTCTACCGGTTTTTCCAACGATAAACTGGTTATGTTTGTAAAACCTTGCGCTTTGAGTAAGTCGCCATCCCGTTCATGTTGCACAAAAATTTTGATGGATTTAGGTAAAATTTTTTGTGCAACCTCATCCCAATGATCTTCATGTGTATGAGTCAAAATAATGGCATCAACATCTTTGAAAGTATCTTCTGCTTTCATCGGCAATTCCACAAGTGGATTACGCAAATGGCTATTTAATGTTCCTTCAAAGCCTGCATAACGTCCTTTTTCAGCAAGCATCGGGTCAATTAAAAAAGTTTTTCCTGCGTAGTTCAGGCGACCAGTGGCATTGCGGATATGTTGGTAGCTATCAGTGTTTTTAGAGGCAAGATCTACAGCGAAAGTATTTGCGCTAATAGCCAATGCTGTAGTGTTAATTAAGGTTTTTAAGTTCATTGTTTTTCCTTTTCTATATACGTTATTGAATGAATAAACATATTATAGTGAGAACAAAACTGCGCAAAAATAGATAAAAAATCAATAAACGTAACAATCGGGTCATTTCTGTATTATGCTCATAGTAAATAGGAGAATAAAATGAATACACCCACAGTAGCTTTAATTGTGTATGAACAAATGATGCCCATTCATTTTGCGATGGCATACTCTGTTTTTTCTATGTCGGATTTAAACGGCAAACCGTTATTTGACTGTAAAATCGTTAGCGATTCGGACAACCTGACAAACTCGCTATTTCACATACATTTAGATGGAGGTTTAGAATGGTTGGAGAATGCTGATATTGTTGTGATGACTGGATGGCATAATACTCAAGTGATGCCGTCTGAGGCTTTATTAACAGCATTACGGCAAGCGTATCAACGTGGGGCGACAGTGGTGGGTTTATGTTATGGCGCCTATGTGTTAGCGTGCAGTGGCCTACTTAACGGCAAAAAAGCAACCACACATTGGCTAGGAGATAGTGATTTTACTCATCGTTTTCCGCAGGTGAAATGGGATTTAAATCCTATTTATTTGGAACAAGATCGACTGATTACCTCCGCAGGAACGGCCGCTTCCATGGATTGTTGCCTTTCTATTGTCCGTAAATTATATGGTGTGAAAATTGCCAATCATATTGCCCGAATACTGGTTATCCCCCCTCATCGTGAAGGCGGACAAGCACAATTTATCGAACGCCCTATTTCTCGTTCCACACCTAATCATAATATCAATGCGTTGCTTGCTTATTTAAATGAAAATCTGACCGCACTTCATTCGACTGATAGCCTTGCCGAACGTTTGTCAATGAGCCGTAGCACTTTCACCCGACATTTTCGCAAAGCAACCGGAATGTCATTAAATCAATGGTTAATTGAAGCAAGGCTACAGCGAGCAAGAGAGCTTTTGGAAAGCACAGATTTATCTATTACTGATATTGCAGAACAAAGTGGGTTTCATAGCGATACCGCCTTACGTCAGCACTTCTTGAAGAAACATAAAATTTCACCGAATCGCTGGCGTAAGCAATTTCAAATTGAGGATGTTTAGATCTTTTTATTTTAAAGTGCGGTCAGATTTTTAGATGTTTTTGCAAATTCAATTTAAAATTAGACCGCTTTTTTGATCTAAATTTCTAGCTTCTCATTCATCTCTCCTAGTCAGTAGATTTGATAATAGAAAAATAAAAAAAGGTGAGCCAAGATGCTCACCTTCTAAACTAATATTTCTCAATTATCAATTAACCGAACACTTTTTCCAAGTGTGCTTGGTAGTCTGCTAAGTATTGTTCTACTTGTGGATTTTTGATCACATCGTTGCATAAGAATGTCGGCAGACGGGTCAAACCGATGAACTCATTAAGTTTGTGGAAGTGCATATACAACGCATCCACACCTTTGCCTTCGAAGAAGTCGCCTTCACGAGTGAACGCTTCAATCGGCGCATTCCAAGTAAGCGAAAGCATGTGTTTTTTGCCTTGCAACAAGCCACCTGTGCCGTAGCCTTCGGTTGGATTGACACGATGACGGCCGTCACTGTGGTAAAGCTTGCCGTGTCCAGCGGTTAATACTTCATCTATGTATTTTTTCACTGTCCAAGGCTCGTGCATCCACCAGCCTGGCATCTGCCAAATCACGGCATCCATCCATAAGAATTTTTCGATTTCTGCTTCAACATCATAGCCAGCATCAATCACGGTTTCTTTTACATTGTGTCCAAGTGCGGTCAAAACTTCTTTCGCTTTTTTGTGAAGTGTGTGATTTAACTCACCATGTGAATGTCCGAAATCTTTACCACCGTCTAATAATAAAATATTCATTTTTTCTCCTTTAGCTGATAATTTACCGATTACTAAGCACTTTAGTAATGCAACAATTTAACCAATCAATAAGCGCCAACTATTAAACGTACTACTCAAATTCGAGAGTTTGATAGAAGTTAAAAGCGCAATAAAAAAGCCTTGAAGTCATTATTTTCAAGGCTTTAAAGTCTTTCATAGGACTTGATAGGTTTATTTTGTGGTGGAGCTGGCGGGAGTTGAACCCGCGTCCGAAATTACTCTACCTTCAGTACTACACGTTTAGTCTCGTCTTTAATTTCACTTAAGCATGCGGACAGACACGCTAAACTTAAGCTAGTTTGATTCAATTTAGTGCTTCGATCCTCAAACAGCGGCTTCCACACGATCTCGTTTTGGTTTGACTCCGCTTTATCCCCGTCTTACGAGCGGAAGCTGGGGAGCGAAGGCTATGAGCAGGTTATTAAGCTGCTAAAGCGTATTGTTCGTCGTTTGCGACTATTTTTTTGCGGTTTATTTACGAGGCCTACCGCACCTCGACGTGCACCTTGGGCTTCGCTAATCCCGTCGAATCCAGAATCAGCCCCAAAATCGTTCGGCAGTTTATCAAAAAATCTAAGAAAGGAAAAGAAGCTATTTATTAACCTGAGAAGTTAGGGTAAAATTTTGCCACTTTTTTATAAGGAATCGAATAATGAAAACATTAAAATCTCTGACCGCACTTTCATTAGGTGCATTATGTTTAACATTTAACACGCAAGTTATTGCAAAAGAAGCAACACCCGCAAAAGCAACACAAACCCAACAACAAGCGGTAAAAGCGAGTGATAACATCGACAAATACCTTGCCATCAATATTGGTAATCGTGAAATGGTGGTTGATGAAAATGGCCAAGCGTTAAGTGCATTCAAACATGAAATCACTAACATTGGGCAAAAGCCAATCCAAAATATTCAATGGGTAGGCGTGTATGTGAATAACCGTAAAGTTATTTACAGCCAAGATATGCAAATCAATTTACAAAGCCCATTACAACCAGGTAAATCTTTAAATATTAATTTGCAAATCCCGTTTGTTCAACTGGCTGAAGACGCACGCAAAGTCTTTATGAACCAACAAGAAAAAATTGATGTTTATCCTATTGAACGCGTTATCCAGCTTAGTGATAAAACTGTTCTTTCTGATCGTTAATTCTCTTATCTAGCCCACACAATGTGGGCTTTTTAATAACTGTATACTTGAACAGCTATTTTCTTTTCGATATACTAAAAACACGCCTAATTTTGACCGCACTTATAGCATGAACTCCACCCGAAAAATTATTCACATTGATATGGATTGCTTTTATGCCTCTGTTGAAATCCGTGAAAATCCAACGCTACAGGGCAAACCTGTCGCAGTGGGTGGTAGTTCTCGACAACGTGGTGTGCTCACTACCTGTAATTACGAGGCTCGAAAATTTGGGCTACACAGTGCGATGCCTACGGCACAAGCCATCAAAAAATGCCCTAATCTGATTTTAGTGCCAGTTAATATGCCGCTTTATAAACAGGTATCCGCACAAATTCATCAGATCTTTCAACGCTATACTTCTATCATTGAGCCACTTTCATTAGATGAAGCTTATTTGGATGTCACGGATTGTACACAATGTTCAGGATCTGCCACTTGGATCGCACAAGAAATTCGCCAAGCGATTTTTGATGAATTAAAACTGACCGCCTCAGCTGGCGTTGCCCCCCTTAAATTTCTCGCCAAAATTGCTTCCGATATGAATAAACCGAACGGACAATTTGTGATTCAACCTCATGAAGTTGAACAATTTGTAAAAACACTGCCATTAAAAAAAATCCCTGGCGTAGGCAAAGTCACTTCTGAACGTTTATTAAAAATGGGATTAGAAACTTGCGAAGATGTACAAAAACTCGACCAATCTATTTTGTTAAATATCTTCGGTAAAATGGGCAAGCGAATTTGGGATTTTAGCCATGGCATTGATGATCGTGAAATTCAAGCGCATCGGGAGAGAAAATCTATCGGCGTAGAACGCACTTTATCCGAAAATATTCGTCATCTCGAACAAGGCATAGCATTGCTAGATAATCTCTATACCGAGCTTATTCGTCGCATTGAACGAAGTGCACCGAATATCCCTTTAACTGCTTTTCGCAAAATTGGGATGAAATTAAAGTTTGAAGATTTTCAGGTGACGACCTTAGAAAAAACTGGCTTGCCTTTATCACTAAAAAGCTTTCAACAATTACTGGAACAAATTTGGCAACGTAGCCACGGAAAATCCATTCGTCTCGTTGGATTACACGTGAATTTACCGGAAGAAAGCCATTTAGAACAAATGAGCTTGTGGTAAAACACAAAAGGAAATGACCGCACTTTTATTCATTCCATCCCGAGTAGGATAATGAAAAAACAAAAGTGCGGTCATTTTTTATGAATTTGTTGAGTTGGTCGATAAGCCGAGTTCTGTCGTGGACAATCATTCCTCTAGGCGACAAATTACTCTGCCGCTCAAGCAACCTACCCGAACTCTGGACGGGCCACCCATTGAGTTCCTATTTGGTCTTGCTACGAGTGGAGTTTACCTTGCTGCACGTTGTTACCAACGGCACGGTGTGCTCTTACCACACCCTTTCACCCTTACCGTTTTCACGGCGGTCTGCTCTCTGTTGCACTGGTCGTCGGCTCACGCCGCCCGGACGTTATCCGGCACTCTGCCCTTTGTAGCTCGGACTTTCCTCTCGTTTACTTGTCCCACTAGGTCGTGCGAACACGGTTAAGGGCTTCAATAAACCAGCGATTGTCTAACCAACTCGCGGCGTAGTATAGGGGGAATTCAAAGAGCGGTCAAATTTTCATTCTTATTTTTAATAACTTCCGTTAGAATAGCCCTGCAAAACACGGTTATTTTCAACCGCACTTTTATCATAAGGATTTCCTATGAATTATTTACAAATCGCACGAGAAACGCTTTCTGTTGAAAGCCAAGCGCTCACACAACTAAGCCAACGCTTGGATGATGAGTTTTCTCAAGTTGTGGATCTTATCCTTGCTTGCGAAGGTCGTTTAGTCATCGGTGGCATTGGTAAATCAGGGCTAATCGGCAAAAAAATGGTCGCGACTTTTGCTTCTACAGGAACGCCAAGTTTCTTCCTTCACCCGACCGAAGCCTTTCATGGCGATTTAGGTATGTTAAAACCCATCGACATCGTGATGCTAATTTCTTATAGCGGTGAAACCGATGATGTAAATAAACTCATTCCAAGTTTGAAAAACTTTGGTAATAAAATTATTGCCCTAACCAGCAATAAAAACTCAACGCTTGCTCGCCATGCGGATTATGTTTTAGATATCACCGTAGAGCGTGAAGTGTGTCCAAATAACCTCGCACCGACCACTTCTGCGTTAGTGACCTTAGCTTTAGGCGATGCCCTTGCGGTTTCATTGATTACTGCTCGCCATTTCCAACCAGCTGATTTTGCGAAATTCCATCCGGGTGGAAGTCTTGGTCGTCGTTTGTTATGCAAAGTAAAAGATCAAATGCAAACTCGCCTACCAATTACGACACCAGAGACCAGCTTCACTGATTGTTTAAGCATTATGAATGAAGGTCGCATGGGTGTGGCATTAGTGATGGAAAACCAACAACTTAAAGGCATTATTACCGATGGTGATGTGCGCCGAGCATTAACCGCTAATGGTACGGATACTCTTAATAAAACCGCGAAAGAATTAATGACCTCTTCACCGAAAACGATTCATGAAAATGAATTCTTAGCGAAAGCGGAAGACTTGATGAAAGAGAAGAAAATCCACTCTCTTGTTGTGGTCAATGATGAAAATAATGTTGTGGGTTTAGTGGAGTTCTCAAGCTAATGATTAACGAAAAATTAAAGAAAATTAAATTGGTCATCACCGATGTTGATGGCGTATTAACTGATGGCCTACTCCATTATGATGCAAATGGCGAAGCCATTAAAAGCTTCCATGTGCGTGATGGACTTGGTGTCAAAATGTTGATGGATGCAGGTATTCAAGTCGCCGTATTATCGGGCAGAGATTCTGCGATTCTGCGTAAGCGAATTAGTGATCTCGGAATTAAATTGTTCTTTTTAGGTAAGCTTGAAAAAGAAAGTGCTTGTTTAGATCTCATGAAACAAGCAGGTGTTACCGCAGAACAAACTGCCTATATTGGTGATGACAGCGTCGATCTCCCTGCTTTTGCAACCTGTGGCCTTTCTTTTGCTGTGGCAGACTCTGCGCCTTATGTGCAAAATGCTGTGGATTATATACTTTCACTTGGCGGCGGGAAGGGTGCATTCCGTGAAATGTCCGATATGATTTTACATGCTCAGGGAAAAGATGAAGTCTATACTTCAGCCAAAGGCTTTTTAAAATCAGTCAAAAATATGGGACAATAACACCTATAACACTATTCAAAATACCTAAAAAAATAACCGCACTTTGATGATTCAAAAGTGCGGTTATTTCTTTATATATTTTATTGATTTGCCGGTAAAGCACCCGAATTCCAAGTTGGTGCTTCAGCTGGTTTCTTCACTTGCAACATAAAGCGCTGATTTGCCGTTGCTTGCGGTTGAACGATCGTACCCGACGGAGTCGAGAACGAAATGCCCCCTTTCAACAATTGCTGTACACTACCGGTATTAAATTCAGCCCCTTTCCAACCAAGGTTGAAATCATAGCCTGATGAAACCCAGAACTCTGAATTTTTACGTACTAAATGTTGATATTTCGGTGTAATCGCAATATGTACCAACACACGATCGCCTAAAGAATTCAATTCAAACTTACGAACGGTTCCCACTTCAACACCTCGATAAAGCACAGGTGATCCTTCCGTTAAATTCATCGCATCACTGGTTTCCAAAATAAATGGCACGCCATTACTGTATTTATTTCGAGGTTGTGCGGTTTGCGCTAAATTAAACTGTGTTTTTGATGGACCTTTACCTAATTCAATATCAATGTAAGGCTGTAAAAGGCTATCTAAATTTTCAATTCCACCCGCTGAGATTTGTGGGGAAATCACTTTAAATACCGTACCTTCTTTTGCAATCATCCCCATATAACTTGGGTTAATTAATGCTTTTGCTGTGATACGATTTGTTTTTTGATCAAGGGCAATCTGCTCAACTTCACCAACATTCATACCAAGATAACGCAAACTCATTCCTTTACTTAAAGCCGTTGCATCATCTGTTATTAACGTAATCACTTGCCCCGCTGATTTAGCTCTCAATTCACTTGGATAAAGTGTTTTATTTTTGCCTGAACCCGTATTATCAAAACTAATTGCGCCTTTTAATGATCGCGCAACCGGTGAAGCCTGGATACTAATGCCTTTCGGCGTAATATCAATCTGTGCCGCACTTTCAACCCAGAATACGCTTTTATCTGTCAGAAGATCTTGATAAGCCGGATAAATATACACATCAATATCAAAATTATTAGCTTTCGGTCTTACGTTAATAATTTTACCCACTTCAAACTGACGATAAAGCACCACAGAACCTTTGCTAATACTTGGCAAATTAGTGGAATGTAACACAATCGTTGGATTCACTAAGTTGCCCGTAACGCCTGTTTCTGCACTGCTAATATCCTTATAAAGTGGATAGGTAGAATGCGGTGCGCCACTTCCTTTTTTCGCTAAGACACGCACGCCACCTTGCAACCATTTTGATGGTGTTGCAGATTCAAAACGTAAGCCATCAATACCCAAACTCACATCAAAATTAGAGGCAGCGACAAACTGGGTGTTTTCATGAATAAGATTGCGATATTCTGATGCAATCGCCACTTCAAATTTGACACCATCAACATTCAAGTGCTGTTTCACAATTTGCCCAATGGCAATATTGTTATAAAACACCGATTGTCCTTCCGCGATACCATAAGTCTCTGGTGCCGTTAAGGTCAAAACCAAGGTATTTGGTGCTTTGAGTAATAACTCATTTTCTCGAATGACTTCGAATTGCGTTTTGCTTTCCCCACTTCCTGGAATAATTTCGAAATAATCACCACGGAAGAATTTCTGTGGGTTAGCAATATCGCCTAAATCTAACTTACGATTTTTTAATACAATATGTGTATTGGTTTTTAAGAGATTTGCCTGGCTTGGCTCAATTAATAATGTCCCTTGTAAAATATCTTCATTGTTTTCGACTGTTCTTAAAGACGAAAGCAAACCAACTTGCTCATCACCATAATAAACTGAAGTTTGTCCTGCTTGTAAACCGGCTGAAACAGGTAGAGTCACCTCAACTTCAATCCCGCGTTTAGCCGCTTGTAAATTAGAATAAAGGATATAATTGCTATTAGTCACCGCTTGCGGGCTATCTGATGGCGAATCGAATGATACGGCACCTTGCACCACCGCATTTAAACTTTCCACCGACACATTCATACCGGATGAATTAATATTGGCGTTAATACCGCTAATATTCCAGAAACGTGAATCTTTCTTCACAAAATGCGCAAAGGCCTTATCAATTACTACATCAATTTCAACTTTATTGTCTTTATTAAATCGGTAATCATAAATTTTCCCGACTGGCATTTTTTTGAAATACACAGAAGCACCAATCGAAATTGAACCTAAATCATCTGAAATTAAATGAATTAACAAATCCCCTGGATTGACTTGCGCAATAGGACCTTGCTCTTCCGCAATAAATTCATCTTCAGAGTCACCATCACCTGGCTGGAGCGTAATATAATTTCCTGAAACTAAAGAGTCTAAACCCGAAATCCCCGCAAGAGACACACTCGGCTGAACAAGCCAGAACTTGGTATTTTCTTTTAACACTTCTGTTGCTTCAGAATAAATATTTGCCTCAACTTTCACTTTTTGCATATTGTCGGTAAAGTTAACCTTCTTCACGACACCAATTTGTAAGCCTTGATAGCGAATAGGTGTTTTATCTGCAACGAGTCCTGCACCATTAGAGAATGTTATCGTAATGGTCTTTCCACGTTCTTGCACAATTTGGAAAAATAAAATGGTACCGATACATAATGCAATAAAGGGCAATAACCAAAACGGTGAGATGCGTTTATTTTTGCGTAATAACGCTTCTACATTATTTTGTTCATCAATAGATTGAGATTCTGGTTTATTGTTTTCTGTCATAAATTTTCCAAATTAATCGACTATCAAACTGAGAAGTTGAAATCATAGTTAAAAACACTGCTGCACCGAAATAAAATGCCGCAGGGCCTACGGTAAAATTAATAATCTGTCCACGAGTCACTAACGACATCATCAAGGCGAGTACAAAAAGATCCAGCATTGACCAACGTCCTACAAAGTGGACGATATGTAATAATCGCATTTGCCATTTGATGGAATGTCGCCATTTAAAATGCACGCTAGCCAGTAAATACAGCATAATGAGAATTTTGCTTACGGGCACAAAAATACTAGCGAAGAATACCACGAAAGCAACAAAATAGCTGCCCATGCTTATAAATGACATCACGCCCGACATTAAGGTATCTTGTGACAAATTGCCTGTTAAATAAACGCCAGATATTGGGAGCAAGTTTGCAGGGAAAAGCATAATAATCCCGGCTATTAATGTTGCCCAAACGCGTTGCAATTTTATACTATCGGGTGTTTCAATAAGCGATGCACAACGTGGGCAAATGGCTCGATGACGGTGATCGTATTGTTGATCTTCTTTTAAAAAAGTGTAATCGCAAGCGGTACAAAGCTCTAACGGTTTATCACTTTTGGTAACCGGTTTCTGATCGGGATAAAAATCATGCCATAAATCATCTAAATTAATTTTAATGAATAATAAAGTGGTTAAAAGCGCAGTAAAAACAAAAGCAATTAAATACACATCCACTTCTAATGTGGCATATTCGCGCACTTTAAACATGGTAACAGCCAGTGCAACTAAATAAACGTCGAACATCACCCAAGGCTTAATATAACCCACAAATAATAAGACATTACGTGGCTTAATTTTGAGTAATTTAGAAAGCTGCAACATAATGACTAAAATCGCAAAAGACACCGGCATTAAAATCGCACAGATAAAAATCATAAATGCGGTATAGGCATAACCACTCACCGCCATTTTCCAAATACCTTGCCAAACGGAAGCATCAATTTTAGTGCCCAGTAAATCTAAACTTAATAGAGGATAACCTAAAGCAAACGGCATTAAAATTAAGATAGAAAGGGCAATTAATGAGCAACGCTTAAGTGACCAACGACTACCCGATTGCAATTTCTGATGGCAACGCGGACATTGTGCGTACTCCCCCGCTTGCGGACGACAAACAGACACTGTTGCGTCACATCCAATGCAACGCACAAGTTTATAAGTAGCATGAGTAAAATCAGGTGTTTTTGTCATTATTTCATCAAAAATTTAAAAAGTGGACTATTTTAGCCTTAATTGAGGGGATTTGTGAAGTTATTCATTAGAGTTAGAAACGGAATTATTCTGTCCAACCATTGTCAATCCTTATAAAAGTGCGGTAAACTGTGCAAGTTTTTATTTTTTTATCCTAGGAAAACTCAGAAATGACAGATTCTCAAGTTGAAGCCCAAGTTGAAAATAATGCTGAAGGCGTTCAAAAATTAACTGATACAAAAGCGATCATTGCATATCTTATAGAAAAATTCCCCCTTTGCTTTATTGCAGAAGGTGAAGCTAAACCATTAAAAATTGGTCTTTTCCAAGATCTTGCTGAAGCATTAAAAGATGATGAACGTGTCAGCAAAACTCAATTGCGTCAGGCTTTACGTCAATATACTTCTAACTGGCGCTATTTACACGGCTGCCGTGAAGGTGCTGAGCGTGTAGATTTATACGGCAACCCTGCTGGTGTATTAGACGCAGAACATGTTTCTCATGCGGCGCAACAATTAGCAGAAGCAAAAGCTAAATTTGCAGAAAAACGCAAAGCAGAATTAGCAGCGAAAAAAGCACAACAAAAACGACCTGCTCGTAAACCAAATTCAAATCAAGCAACTCGCAAACCAAAAGCGCCACAAGTAAAACTAAGTGCGGTTGATTTCACAACACTTTCTGCGGGTAGCAAAGTGAAAGTGAAAGTGGCTGAACAAGCGAAAAATGCGACCGTATTAAATGTGGAAAAAGATGGCGCACGCGTAGAACTTGAAAATGGTTTAGTGATGACAGTCACCGCAGATCGTTTATTTGCCTAATAATTTATTTCTTATCGGGAAAGGTTAAATGAAATTACATACAACCAAAAGTCTTATTGCGACAGCAATTTTAGGTGCGTTATTTCTTCATTCGTCTGATACATTTGCTGTACAGCCGAAATTAAAGCAAAGTGATATTACGACTCCTTCGGCAACTGATGCAAATCAGTTAGCAACGAAGCGTGCAACGACACGTTTAACCCAATCACATTATCGTAAATTCCAGCTTGATGACGCCTTTTCCGAAAAGATTTTTGATCGTTACATTAAAAGCTTAGATTACAGCCATAACACCTTTTTAAAATCAGATATTGATGATTTACGTGCTAAATATGGTTCTAAATTAGATGATCAACTTAATGAGGGTGATCTTTCAGCTGCATTTGCGATTTACGATCTGATGATGAAACGTCGCTATGAGCGTTATGCCTATGCTCTATCTCTATTAGATAAAGAACCTGATTTAAAAGGTAATGATCAAATTGAGATCGATCGTGAAAAAGCCGCTTTCCCAGCAAGCGAAGAAGAAGCAAACAAGCTTTGGGAACAACGTGTCAAAAATGATGTAATCAGCCTGAAATTAAAAGATAAAAAATGGCCTGAAATTAAGGAAAAACTCACTAAACGTTACAATTTAGCCATTCGTCGATTAACTCAAACCAAAGCCGATGATATTGTTCAAATTTATATTAATGCTTTTGCTCGAGAAATTGACCCACATACAAGCTACCTTGCGCCACGTACTGCAAAAAGCTTTAATGAAAGTATGAATCTTTCTTTAGAAGGGATTGGGGCAACATTGCAATCTGAAGATGACGAAACCAGCATCAAGTCTTTAGTGCCTGGTGCACCGGCTGAACGCAGTAAAAAATTACAAGCAGGCGATAAAATCATTGGTGTAGGTCAAGAAAAAGGCGAAATCGAGGATATTATCGGTTGGCGTTTAGAAGATATCGTTGACAAAATCAAAGGTAAAAAAGGAACAAAAGTTCGTCTTGAAATTGAACCTGCAAAAGGTGGAAAAAGCCGTATTGTCACTTTAGTTCGCGATAAAGTTCGTATTGAAGACCAAGCAGCAAAACTCACTGTTTCTAAAGTAGAGGGGGAAACCGTTGGGGTCATTAAAATTCCAAGTTTCTATATTGGCTTAACTGATGATGTGAAAAAATTATTAGTAGATGCTGAGAAGAAAAAAATTGGCGCTTTAATTGTGGATCTTCGCGAAAATGGCGGTGGTGCATTAACAGAAGCTGTGGCATTAAGTGGTTTATTCATCACTGATGGTCCAGTGGTACAGGTACGTGATGCTTATCAACGCATTCGTGTACACGAAGACGATGACAATGCTCAGCAATATAAAGGTCCATTGTTGGTGATGATTAATCGTTTCAGTGCATCTGCCTCTGAAATTTTTGCTGCGGCAATGCAAGATTACAATCGCGGTATCATCATTGGGCAAAATACTTTTGGTAAAGGTACGGTACAACAAAGTCGTTCATTAAACTTTGTTTATGATTTAGACCAAACACCACTTGGTGTATTGCAATATACTATCCAAAAATTCTATCGAATTAATGGTGGCTCAACCCAATTAAAAGGTGTCGCTGCAGACATTAATTTCCCTGAAATTATTGATGCCAAAGAAATTGGTGAAGAAAAAGAAGATAACGCCTTACCTTGGGATAAAATTCCACCGGCGACTTATTCAGAAACCAATAAAGCACGTAAAGATGTTGAAGCATTAAATGAAAAACATCTTGAGCGTATTGCAAAAGATCCTGAATTTATTGCTTTAAATGAAGATCTTAAAATCCGTGATGAACGTCGTGAGCGCAAATTCTTATCATTGAATTTCCAAGAGCGCAAAGCGGAAAATGATAAAGATGATGCGAGACGTTTAAAAGATCTCAATGATCGTTTTAAACGTGAAGGTAAAAAAGCATTAAAAGATATTGATGATTTGCCAAAAGACTATGAAGCGCCGGATTTCTTCTTAAAAGAAGCCGAAAAAATGGCAGCTGATTTAGTGAAACTCAACGCGAATCAACAAAAAGTGGATGCTGAAATAAAACAAGAAGCGGCAAAAGCAACAAAATAATGATTATTTTGACCGCACTTTAGCAGATGAAGAAACTGAAGTGCGGTTATTTTTTATGAATATTTTTAAAGGTACAGCAATGTTAAAAGGAACAATGAAATTAAGCGCATTAGTCTTATCATTATCAATGATGACATCAGGTTGTGCGTTAGCGGAGTGGGCAAAAACAGTTGGACAACCTCAACAAGCCGAAAATAAAGGCATTGATATGTCTAAATTAACCCCTGAAGAGCGAGCAAAACTTGAAGCAGAAATCAAAGAAGATCAAGCTCGTCTCGCTGCAGAAAAGCAGGCGATGCTAGAGATGTCATTAACGCATGAAATTGGTGAACAAAATCTACAGTTCAAACCAATTTTGGCAAAATTATATGCTGATAATAAATATGACTTAATGTGGAAAGACAAGGCGGCAGAGAAACAATTCCTACGTGAATATGCGGCTATGGTTGCATCAGGCATTTCTAAACGTTCTGCTCAATCATTAGTTAATTTACATAACGCTGAAAAAACGGGTGGACTCACCTATGATGTATTGTTAAGTGATGCCTTCCTTGATTACTTGTATTACAGCAAGAACGTCAATCAACAAGCGCAACGTTGGTTATACGGAACGAATGCTTACAAACCAGAATTACCAAATCAAGAAATTATTGACCAATGGCAAAGTGCGGTTAAAAACAATGCTGTTTCTGGTTTTATAAACGGATTATCTAATCATAATCGTTTATATCGTGAAACCGTACAAGCACTTCCATCGATGATTTCAGCTTCAGGTATTTCTGCAATGGGTAAAAAACTTGCCCTTAATGCACAACGTTTACGTGTTATTCCTGATTTTGAAAATGGAATCTTTGTTAATATTCCAAGCTATCAATTGAAATATTATCGTGATGGTAAAGCAATTTTAGAATCGCGCGTTATTGTAGGGAAAAATGAACGTCGTACACCAGTAATGTACAGCCGTTTGAGCAATGTGGTTGTTAATCCACCTTGGAATGCCCCAACACGCTTAATTAACGAAGATATTTTACCAAAATTAAAACGTGACCCTGGCTATGCGGCAGCACACAACTACTCTATCTTGGATAGTAAAGGTAACACTATCGATCCTTACTCAATTAATTGGAGTAGCATTGGTGATAAATTCCCGTACCGTATCCGTCAAGCCGCTGGCGACAGTGCATTAGGTAACTATAAATTTAATATGCCGAGCTCTGATGCGATTTATCTTCACGATACGCCAAATCATAGCTTATTCAGCAAAAAAGACCGTGCATTAAGCTCAGGTTGTGTGCGTGTAGAAAAATCCGATCAACTTGCCTCTATTCTGTTACAAGAAGCTGGCTGGTCAGAAGATAAAAAACGTAATGTTTTAGAAAGTAAAAAAACGACGTCTGCGAGCATTCGTACAAATGATCCTGTGTTCTTGTATTATGTAACTGCATGGGTTGAAAACGGCCAAACACAAGTTTTACCGGATATTTATAAATACGACGATGCCGCGACTTTTAATGGGATCGACTGGGCAGTTGTAAAAAAATATCTTTAAACAATGTTCACGCTAGAACTTTTTAAAGAAAAAGTTGTCTAGGGTGAGAGATGGGTAATAAAAGAGACTAAAAAAATGGGTAACATTGACAAAAATCGTCGTAAATGGCTTTCATTAGGCGGCATCGTTTTAGGCGCAAGCATGATGCCGAGTACGGTGTTAGCGATGATCTCTACCCCTAAACCTCGCATTCTCAGCTTCTATAATGTCAACACCAATGAACGATTAAGCGGTGAGTTCTCTGCAACGACTGGGTTTAATCGTTCACTACTTGGTAAACTTGATTACTTCATGAGAGATCGCCGTACTGACCAAGTACGCCGAATGGATCCGAATCTCTTCATGAAGTTTTATCATTTACAAAGCAATTTAGGTTTACGCACTGCACAAATTGATGTGATTTGTGGCTATCGTAGTGCTGCGACAAATGCCATGCGCCGTAGACAAAGCCGTGACGTAGCAAGCAACAGCTATCATATTAAAGGCCAGGCGATTGATTTTAAAATCCCTGGTGTTCCTTTGGCAAGATTACGCCAAGCAGCTGAAAATCTTGATAGCGGTGGTGTAGGATATTATCCGTATAGTAATTTTATTCACGTGGATACTGGCCCTGTAAGAACATGGCGTGGTGCATAAAAAACAGTTTAATTTTAGACCGCACTTTAGTGCGGTTTTTTGTTATCAACGATAAGGAAAAAAGATGAATATTGAAATTATTCCAGTTACAGCCTTTCAGCAAAATTGCTCACTTATTTGGGATGATGAAAAAAATGCGGCAATTATCGATCCTGGTGGTAATGCGGAAAAGCTGATTCAACGCATTGAAGAACTCGAATTAAACCTTAAAGCTGTCTTATTAACACATGGACATCTTGATCATGTAGGTGCTGCAGAAGCGATTCGTGCTCATTTTAATATTGAAATCTGGGGCTCGCAGGAGGAAGATCGTTTCCTATTTGAAAGTCTACCACAACAATCTCAACAGTTTGGTTTACCTTATATTTCTGCATTTACGCCCGATCGCTGGTTTAATCAAGAAGGCGAAAAAATTCAAATTGGCACATTTACCTTTGAAATTCTGCATCTTCCTGGCCATACACCTGGCCACATTGGTTTTATTGAACATGAAAAAAATATTGCTTTTACTGGCGATGTCCTTTTCCAAAACAGTATTGGTCGTACGGACTTCCCTCGTGGGGATTTCAACACATTGATCTCATCAATCAAGAATAAATTATTTACATTAAATGATGATATGGTTGTCATTGCGGGACATGGTCCTTACACAACCATTGGACAAGAAAAACGAAACAATCCGTTTTTGAAGTAAAGATCTGAATTTAAGGCAAAAAAAAAAAGCTCCTAATTTCTTAGGAGCACCAAAAAGGAATTTATGAATAAAATCTCTAAAGTTTAGCTTTATCAAAGGAATCTCGATAAAACGCTAACGATTATATTGACATATTCTGACAAATGCAAGTTTTTTCTTTACACTAATTTACAAATCTTTACAGTTTGCTATTTTTATAACCACTTCGACAGCTTTTTCCATCCCTTCAAGGGTCACTAACTCATGTTTGCTATGGAAATTATAGCCACCAGTAAAGATATTTGGACAAGCTAATCCTTTTTCCGCTAAAAATGCCCCATCCGTTCCGCCCCGTATTGGTTTGTGATTTGGTGTAATACCACAAGCTTTCATTGCTGCATCAGCAAGCCTAATCGACTGTGGAACATTTTTGACTGTGTCATACATATTTTTGTAACTGTCTTCAATCACACATTCCACGGGCTCTTTCAAGCTTTTCTCTCTATTAAATTTTTCCACCAGTTGATAAATAAACGCCTTGCGTTGCTCAAAATTAGCTTGGTCAAAATCTCGAATCAGATAATGTAATTCAACTTTCTCAATATCCCCTTTAAAATCATCTAAATGGAAAAAACCTTCTTTTCCTGATGTTTTTTCGGGAACATCATCTTTTGGAAAGCCTTGTTGAAACTCACAAGCTAACGTAAGCGCATTCACTAATTTATTTTTCGCATAACCCGGATGAATTCCCCTGCCTTTAAAGGTAATTTTTGCCGTTGCCGCATTAAAATTCTCATACTCGAGCTCGCCCACTTCCCCACCATCAATCGTATATGCCCAATCACAGGGGAAATCATCTAATGGGAAATAATGCATTCCTAAACCAATTTCTTCGTCAGGCGTAAATGCCACTCGAATATTGCAATGTGGGATATTTTCCTGTTGTAAGACAAAAAGTGCGGTCATAATTTCTGCGATTCCAGCTTTATTATCCGCACCAAGTAAAGTGGTTCCATCTGTCACAATCAAAGTTTTGCCAATAAGCTGATGTAAAAATGGATAATAAACAGGGCTAATAAACTCTTCCCCTAAACCTAATGCGATATCTCCCCCTCGATAGTTTTCGATCACTTCTGGTTGAACATTTTTACCGCTGCATTGTGGTGAGGTATCTAAATGAGAAATAAAACCTATGGTTTGTGTTAAATCAGGATGATTTGAGGGTAAATAAGCCGTGACGACGGCATGCTTAGTCACATTGACATCTTGTAAACCAAGTTCAATTAATTCTTGCTGCAAATGCAAAGCTAATTTCATTTGTCCTGGCGAACTGGGTGAATGTTTTGCAGACGATTTAGATTGCGTATCAAACGTGACATAAGTTAAAAATCGCTGTAATAATTCATTGTTATTATGTTCTTCCATTTTTAAATTCTCCTTTATATCGGCACTAGTCTAATCCCAAAATTCGTTACAGTTCTTGATATATAACAAGAAAGTAGAGAGTTATAAGATTTTCTGAAAAAAGTGCGGTCAAATTTTCGATAAATTTTTTCCTAAAAACACGATTAAATCCTTTTCATCATTAACAATTCGCTATATCATATCTGTTCAATTTTATGTCGCCCCTGCATCATTTTTTGCAGGTTTATTTCTACTCAGTACCAATCAAATTGGTGAAATTAGGGAGAAAACCAAAGCTAGTGGAAAATCTGGTTCAAAACAAGCCTATTATTGAGCTTCGTTCTATCAAAAAATCCTATGGTTCCAACACAATCATTAATGATTTCAATCTAACCATTAATAACGGTGAATTCGTCACAATTCTTGGCCCTTCAGGCTGTGGTAAAACGACAGTTTTGCGTTTATTAGCGGGTTTAGAAGAATTAGATGAAGGTCATATTATTTTGGACGGTGAGGACATTACTAATGTTCCGGCTGAAAAACGCCATATCAACACTGTATTCCAAAGTTATGCATTATTCCCGCATATGACTATTTTTGATAACGTGGCTTTTGGTTTGCGTATGCAAAAGGTGTCAGAGAGCGAAATTAAACCTCGTGTTCTAGATGCATTGCGTATGGTGCAATTAGAGGAAATGGCCGACCGTAAACCAACTCAACTTTCTGGTGGTCAGCAACAACGTATCGCGATTGCTCGTGCAGTAGTAAATAAACCAAAAGTGTTGCTACTGGATGAATCATTATCTGCGCTGGATTATAAGTTACGTAAGCAAATGCAAAACGAACTTAAACAATTACAGCGTCAACTTGGCATTACCTTTATTTTCGTTACTCACGATCAAGAAGAAGCGATCACCATGTCTGACCGTATCGTCTTATTACGTAAAGGTAAAATTGCACAAGATGGTTCACCACGTGAAATCTATGAAGATCCAGCCAACTTATTCGTCGCTCGCTTCATCGGTGAAATCAACGTATTTGATGCCACTGTGATTGAACGTAAATCTGACGATGAGCTACTTGCTAACGTAGAAGGTCGTGTATGTGATATTCACACCAGTATCTCTGCTGAAAAAGGTCAAAAACTACAAGTGTTATTACGCCCAGAAGATATTGTGATTGAAGAGCTTGACGAAAATGAGCACTCAAATGCAATTATTGGTCGCATTGTGGATCGCACCTATAAAGGGATGACACTTGAATCTACCGTAGAATTTGATCACAATGGTAAACGCGTATTAGTGAGCGAATTCTTTAACGAAGACGACCCACATATGGATCACAGCGTTGGTCAACGTGTAGGGATTACATGGCACGAAGGTTGGGAGGTTGTACTCAACGATGAAGATAATCAATAATAAATTCCAGAAAATTACTGTTGCAATTATCTTCAGTTGGTTAATCTTCTTTGTGCTAATTCCAAACTTATTGGTTTTAACCGTAAGTTTTTTAACCCGAGATGGTAGCGACTTTTATGCTTTGCCATTTACTTTAGATAACTACACTAACCTATTTAATCCGCTTTATGCGCAGGTAGTGTGGAACTCATTGTATATGTCAGGCATTGCAACGATTATTTGCTTACTCATTGGCTATCCGTTTGCCTTTATGGTCAGCAAAATTAATCCGAAATATCGTCCATTTTTGTTATTCCTCGTGGTATTGCCATTCTGGACAAACTCACTTATTCGTATCTATGGAATGAAAGTCTTCCTTGGTGTAAAAGGTGTGTTAAATACCATGTTAATGGATATGGGCATTTTGAGTGAGCCTATTCGTATTTTAAATACCGAAATAGCTGTAATCATTGGTTTAGTATATCTCCTTTTACCATTTATGATTCTACCGCTCTACTCTGCTATTGAAAAATTAGACGGACGTTTATTAGAAGCGGCAAGAGATTTAGGCGCGAATGCGGTTCAACGTTTCTTCCGTGTCATTTTGCCATTAACCATGCCAGGTATCGTAGCGGGTTGCTTATTAGTATTACTACCTGCAATGGGTATGTTCTACGTAGCTGACTTACTTGGTGGTGCGAAAGTATTATTAGTTGGTAACGTGATTAAGAGTGAATTCTTAATTTCTCGTAACTGGCCATTTGGTTCTGCAATCAGTATTGGCTTAACCATCTTAATGGCATTATTGATTTTCGTTTACTATCGTGCAAATAAATTATTGAATAAGAAAGTGGAGTTAGAATAATGAGTCGTTTACTACGTAATATTTTTATGTTTGTGGTATACGCTTATTTGTATATCCCAATTATTATTTTGGTAACTAACTCCTTTAACGAAGACCGTTATGGTTTAAGTTGGAAAGGCTTTAGTTGGAACTGGTATGAGCGTTTATTTAATAACGATACCTTAATCCAAGCGGCGTTCCACTCTGTCACTATTGCTTTCTTTGCTGCAACCTTAGCAACTATTGTGGGGGGGTTAACCGCGATTGCGCTTTATCGCTATCGTTTCCGTGGTAAACAAGCAGTAAGTGGTATGTTATTTATCGTCATGATGTCACCAGATATCGTAATGGCGGTGTCTCTACTTGCCTTATTCATGGTTGTAGGGATTTCGTTAGGTTTCTGGTCATTATTATTGGCGCACGTAACGTTCTGTTTACCTTATGTTACCGTGACGATTTTCTCTCGCTTAAATGGCTTTGACGCCAGAATGCTTGAAGCGGCAAAAGATTTAGGTGCGAGCGAAGTCACCATTTTGCGTAAAATTATCCTACCACTTGCTTTACCTGCAGTGGTATCAGGTTGGTTATTAAGCTTTACTATTTCATTAGATGATGTTGTTGTATCCTCTTTCGTAAGTGGTGTAAGCTATGAAATCCTACCATTGCGTATCTTCTCTCTTGTAAAAACAGGAGTAACCCCAGAAGTGAACGCATTAGCAACGATTATGATCGTGCTTTCATTAGGATTAGTCATTTTAAGTCAATTAATTACACGCAAAAATAATCATTAAACATTGATATAAAAAGGTTTCACAAATCTTTAAGATCAAATAAAATACGCCTTGACGCACAATCAAGGCGTTTTTTTATACCTGCATAAATGCAGGTGGTTTTTTACCCCTCTTTTACGGAGAACAAAGAAAAATGAAAAAATTTGCAGGTTTGCTTACTGCCGGTTTAGTTGCCGCTACATTAACTGCTTGTAACGACAAAGAAGCCAAGTCTGATGCAACAAAAGCACAGGCTCCAGCAAATGATACTGTGTACTTATATACTTGGACTGAATATGTACCAGATGGTCTTTTAGATGACTTTACAAAAGAAACTGGTATCAAAGTTATCGTAGCAAGTCTTGAATCTAATGAGACGATGTATGCCAAAATGAAAACTCAAGGTGATGCAGGCGGTTATGATGTTATTGCACCATCTAACTACTTCGTATCTAAAATGGCACGCGAAGGCATGCTACAAGAATTAGATCACAGTAAATTACCTGTTATCAAAGAATTAGACCCTGATTGGCTCAACAAACCTTATGACAAAGGCAATAAATACTCACTTCCTCAGTTATTAGGTGCGCCAGGTATTGCGTTTAATACCAATACCTATAAAGGTTCAGACTTCACTTCTTGGGGTGATTTCTGGAAACCAGAATACGCAAACAAAATCCAATTATTGGATGATGCACGTGAAGTATTCAATATTGCCTTATTAAAAATTGGTCAAGATCCAAACACCAAAGATCCAGCAATTATCAAGCAAGCTTATGAAGAGTTATTGAAATTACGTCCAAACGTACTTTCTTTCAATTCTGATAACCCGGCAAACTCTTTCATCTCTGGTGAAGTAGAATTAGGTCAGTTATGGAATGGTTCTGTACGTATCGCGAAAAAAGAACAAGCGCCATTAAATATGGTGTTCCCAAAAGAAGGCCCTGTTCTTTGGGTTGATACTTTAGCGATTCCTAAAACCTCTAAAAACCCAGATGGTGCACACAAGTTAATTAACTACTTATTAGGTGCAAAAGCAGCGGAAAAATTGACTTTAGCGATCGGTTACCCAACAGCTAACCTAGAAGCGAAAAAAGTACTTCCAAAAGAAATCACTGAAGATCCATCTATCTATCCACCAGCAGAAATCCTTCAAAAAAGCTACTGGCAAGATGATGTAGGTGATGCGATTCAATATTATGAACAGTATTACCAAGAGTTAAAAGCAGCAAAATAATGCGCTTTTAAGTCATAATCAAAAGAGCGGTCAAATTGACCGCTCTTTTTTACATTTAATGTGTAGAAAAACTATTTATAGCGTTTCTTTACGGAGTTTTTATCTTGTTCATGTAAACGCTCAAGCTTTTCTTTAATTTGAATTTCCATACCTCGATTAGTTGGGAAATAATACTGGGTATCTTTCAGTTCCGGTGGGAAGTAATTTTCCCCTGCAGCATAAGCATTTGGCTCATCATGTGCATAGCGATATTCAGCGCCATAGCCTAATTCTTTCATTAAAGCCGTTGGCGCATTACGTAAATGAGGTGGCACATCAAAATCAGGAAACGCTTTCGCATGCTGTTTGGCAGCATTAAATGCTTTATAAACCGCATTACTCTTCGGAGCTACCGCTAAATAAATAATGGCTTGCGCAATGGCTCGCTCTCCTTCATAAGCCCCCACTCTCGTAAAACAATCCCAAGCTGCGAGAGCCACTTGCATTGCGCGAGGATCAGCATTGCCTACATCTTCTGAGGCAATCGCTAATAAACGTCTTGCAACATAAAGAGGATCCCCACCAGCAGTGATAATTCGTGCATACCAATAAAGTGCAGCATCGGCTGCTGAGCCTCGAATGGATTTATGTAAAGCGGAAATCAAATCATAGAAGCGATCGCCTTGTTTATCAAAACGTGCTTGTCGTTCTCCTAATACTTCTTTCAACAAAGTGCGGTCTAATTTTTTACCGTTTTCTGTTTCAGGAGCCATATCAACCATCAGTTCAAGACAATTTAAAGCCAGGCGCGCATCACCATTCACATATTCGGCTAATACCTGTAGCAAATTCTCTTCTAAAACTAACCGCTCTTTACCTAATCCTCGTTCAGGATCAGAAATCGCCTGTTGTAGAACTTGTTCGATTTCAGCAACTGTCAATGACTTGAGGAGATAAACTCTCGCACGAGAAAGTAAGGCATTATTTAATTCAAAGGAAGGATTTTCTGTTGTCGCACCAATAAAAATAATCGTCCCATCTTCAATATGGGGTAAAAACGCATCTTGTTGGCTTTTGTTAAAGCGATGCACTTCATCCACAAATAAAATCGTTTGGCGATCTGCAAGTCGATTTTGTTTAGCTCGCTCAATTGATTCTCGAATTTCTTTCACGCCGCTTGTTACCGCAGAAATTCGTTCAACTTCTGCATTGATACGATGAGCAATAATTTCCGCCAGTGTTGTTTTACCTGTACCCGGCGGTCCCCACAGAATCATAGAATGAACATGCCCAGCTTGAATTGCTTTACGAAGCGGCTTTCCTTCCCCAATTAAGTGGGTCTGTCCATAATATTGCTCCAAATTAGTTGGTCGCATACGGGCAGCTAAAGGGCGAAAGTCATTTTCAGCAAAATCAAAATTAAGATTAGACATATTCTTTCCTTAATAAGCAAAAGGTGTGAAGATTATCATTCACACCTTATGGATTATTTTTTACCTTTACGTTGGTCATCCAATTCCACACCTTTCGGTACGTTAAATTGGAATAAGCTATCAGCTAAGGTTTGATTTGTAATGTTGCGCAACACATAAAGATTGGTTTGACCATCTTTTTCTGTAGTGCTGAAATTTTTTAACACACCATTTGCATCGACACGAATATCAAATTGTTTAATATTGCTATTTTTCGCCTTTGGTTTTAATACAAAGGTATCCGCATTCTGTGTCACTGAATATTGATTCCAGTGGCTTTTATCGTTACTGGTTAAAAGTACGAAAGGTGTATTATTGACAGCATCCTTTACCCATTGAGCGGTAACTTGTTGTACGAATGGATCGTAATACCAAAGGGTTTTACCATCTGCAATAATTTGTGTTTCTTGCGGTGATTTGGTATCCATACGGAAAAGATTTGGGCGTTTAATTTGAAGTTTTCCACTTCCTTGTTGAACGTTTTTACCACCAACAGATGTCACAGTTTGAGAGAAATCAGCACTTAATACCGTCACTTGATTTAAGCGATTTTGTAGCTCATCTGCCGCATCCGCAAAAGCAAAACTACTCGCACTCAACAGTGCAGTAAGTGCGGTCATTTTTAATAATGTTTTTTTCATTCTACTTTCCTTTTTGTAAAGTGAAACTTAAGAGAATTAATATTCGGAACGTCGAGCTAAAATTTCTCGTTTTCCATTTTTCATTGGGCCTAAAATACCTTGTTCTTCAAGCTGATCCATAATCCGAGCCGCTCGGTTAAACCCAACACTAAATTTACGTTGAACATAAGAAGTCGATGTATTGCCTGTGCTTAAGACAAACTCAACGACGTCATCAAATAATGCATCAAGATCGCCACTATTTGCAGTTGATTTCTCACCTGAGTCTTCATCATCCGCGCCATCTAAAATACCATCAATATAATTCGGTTTACCACGTGCACGCCAATCATCTGCTACACGCGCCACCTCATCATCACTCATAAAGGCACCGTGTACACGAACAAGATCAGAAGAACCTTGACCTGAATATAACATATCACCACGACCCAATAAGGCCTCTGCACCGCCCTGATCCAGAATCGTTCTAGAGTCAATTTTACTTGCTACAGTAAAGGCGATACGGCTTGGAATGTTAGCCTTAATCAAACCTGTAATCACATCTACTGATGGGCGTTGTGTGGCTAAAATCAGGTGAATACCAATTGCACGAGCTTTTTGTGCTAAGCGCGCAATTAACTCTTCAATTTGTTTACCCGCAACCATCATTAAGTCCGCAAACTCATCAACGATCACGACAATATAACTCAATTTTTCTAATGGAGGCGGCATCTTATCCATTGTATCGCCAGGCTTCCAAATTGGGTTTGGAATTGGCATATTGAGTTTTTCATATTCTTCAATTTTTTCGTTATACCCTTCAATGTTACGCACACGTAAGGCTGACAACAATTGATAGCGACGTTCCATTTCTTCTACGCACCAACGCAGTGCATTTGCCGCTTTTTTCATATCCGTCACCACTGGGGTAAGCAAGTGTGGGATATCGTTATAGATAGAAAGCTCAACCACTTTCGGGTCAATCATAATAAATTTCACTTGATCCGGTGTTACGCGGAAAAGCAAACTTAAAATCATGGTGTTCACACCAACAGACTTACCTGAACCTGTTGAACCTGCCACAAGCAAGTGAGGCATTTTAGCCAAATCAACCACAACGGGTTTTCCGCTGATATCTTTACCTAAAGCCATTGAAAGCAACGATGTTGAGGAACGGAATTCATTACTATCGAGCACATCACGCAATGGCACCATTTGGCGGTGAGCATTTGGCGTTTCAATACCAATATAAGGTTTGCCAGGAATCACTTCTGCTACACGAATCGCACGGAACATCAAAGCACGTGCTAAATCGGTATCAATACTGGTGACTTTTGATGCTTTTACACCCGGCTGTAATTCAAGCTCATAACGAGTCACCACTGGGCCAACTAACACATCTTGTACCGTTGCTTTGACATTAAAATTCTTTAATTGTTGTTCTATACGTGCGGATGTGTCTAAAATTTCTTCACGCGTAATATCTTGAGCCTGTGTAGGACGATGCTCAAGTAAATCTAAACTTGGTAATGGTGTCGTTGGTTTTTCACGTTTATTCGTTGGTTGTTGGAATGCTGGGTGAATAAGCGTATCAGAATACGGCTTATAGGTTGTTTCAGTTGCATTCTCAATATGAATTTCACGCGCTTTAGGTGCTGAAACTGCCGGTTCATTTAAGATCACTTTTAATGCATCTTCAGCATTTGCAGCTTTTGCACGCACTTCCATTTCTTGCAAACGTGCTTGCTCTTGCGCAGCAAACTGACGCGCCAATTCATCTTCTAAACCATCATTGTCTGATTCTAAAGGTTCATCATAAGTTGGATAAAGTGCGGTCGTATTTTCAGGTGTTTTAAGTGACACTTTTGGTATAACATTTTCTTCAAAAATATCATCTGAATCATCCGCACTTTGATGATTCACTGGTGAATTTTTCCATGTTGCTGAAAAATCTTCTTTTGTTGGTAATTCAACGGAAGAAGAGGCAGAAATAGACACATTCGGCAAATTCTCAGATTCAACCGTGAAGCCTTTAAACTTATCTTCTAATTTTTCAACATCTGCAGGCTCTGAAGTACTCACTGAGGATAACCCACTGATATTAATGAGTTGCTCAGGCTTAACAAAGGTATTTTCAGAACCCTCCTCTTTTTCATCTTCTGTAGATTCAGTTTCCAATTGAGAATCAGAGAAAGCCAGTTGTTGAGGTGCCTCAATCACAATTTGTTCAAGATCATCTACAGAAGTATGTTCTGCCTGCTCCTCTTCTGCAGGCTGATTTTTCATTGTCAGCCAATGATAGAATTTCACAATTAAACGAATTAATGATGCACCGGAACAGAAAATAAAGCCTACAACTGCACAGATAAAGCCCACTAAAATACAGCCAAACTTACCGAGCGTAGGATATAAATTTACCACGAGACTACCACCAAAGACGCCACCAGCTAGATAGTAGTTTGTATTTGAAAGCAACAATGTTGCCATCATGGTTAAGCCAACGATGAGAGCAATAAAACCAAAGGAACGTAATGCAATACGGGTTACAGAGAGAGAATGCACCGCTTTGGTTTTCAGTAAATAAATCGGTACGATAAAAATGACAAACGGAATGAGATGACCTACATAGCCGAGAAAAACAAAAAACGCATCAATTAACCAAGCACCAAAAGCTCCGGCTTTATTGATGGTTTCAGTTTGAAAACTTGCTGTAGACCAAGAATTATCTAATGGCGTATAGCTTGACCATGCCACGATTAAATATAAACCTAAAAGTGCGGTCAATCCGAGTAATAATTCTGCTAAATATTGTTTCGGTGTAAATCGTTTTGTAATTCGTTTAATCATTTTTATTTTAGTACGAGATAATTAGTTTGTTTCACTTCTTCCATGACGACATAAGTTCGGGTGTCATTCACACCTGGTAAGCGCAATAATGTGGTACCCAATAATTTTCGATATGCGGCCATATCTGCTACACGTGTTTTGAGTAAATAATCGAAATCACCTGATACCAAATGACATTCGAGAATTTCATCAAGCGCTTGAATCGCGGCATTAAACTCTTCGAAAACATCCGGTTTACCACGTACAAGCGTAATTTCAACGATTACCAATAAAGGCGCATCCAGCAATTCAGGATTTAATAGCGCCCGATAGCCCATAATCACACCATGTTTTTCTAAGCGTTTTACCCTTTCTAAACAAGGTGTTGGCGATAACCCAACTTTCTTTGATAAATCGATATTAGAGATTTTACCGTTGCGTTGTAATTCATTTAAGATTTTGATATCAATGCTATCCAACGCTTTATTTAATTTCTTTTCCATAACCTTTCCTTATGTACGGCGCATATTCTATCTAATTTATCAAAAACTTTCAGTAATCAGACAACAATAGGACAACGTTTTTTTAGAAATTATCCAAAATGGCAAGTGCATCAGCGAGTTTTTTCACCGTAAAAACTTCCATATTTTCAACCGCACTTTTCGGCTTATTAGCAAAAGGGACGATCGCGCGTTTAAAACCATGTTTTGCGGCTTCACTAATGCGTTCTTGACCGCTGGTTACCGGTCGAATTTCACCGGCTAACCCAACTTCACCAAAGACAACTAAATCTTGTGGTAACGGTCGATTACGGAAACTCGAAATTAATGCAAGTAATAACGCAAGATCCGCCCCTGTTTCTCCGACTTTTACACCGCCAACGACATTCACAAAGACATCTTGATCCGACATTTGTAGCCCACCATGGCGATGTAATACTGCAAGCAATAAGGCTAAACGATTTTGTTCTAACCCCACTGCCACTCGACGAGGATTAGCGAGCATAGAATGATCCACCAACGCTTGAATTTCCACCAAAAGCGGACGCGTTCCTTCCCACAGCACCATCACAGAGCTACCTGGTGTTTGTTCATCGCCTCGACTTAAGAAAATAGCCGATGGATTTTTCACCTCACGCAAGCCTTGCTCTGTCATACCAAATACCCCAAGCTCATTCACTGCACCAAAACGGTTTTTATGGCTACGTAACGTACGGAAACGGGAATCAGCCTCCCCTTCTAGCAATAACGAACAGTCAATGGCATGTTCCAATACTTTCGGACCTGCCAGGGTGCCGTCTTTGGTAACATGCCCAACCATAATGATAGCGACCTGTCGGGTTTTAGCATAACGAGTCAGGAAAGAGGCACATTCACGCACTTGTGCCACACTTCCTGGAGAAGATTGAATATCCGAAAGATGCATAACTTGGATCGAATCCACCACAATAATTTGAGGTTTTAACTGATCTGCTAAATTACAAATTTGCTCAACCGATGTTTCAGATAGCATATTTAATTTATCAGTTGGCAGATTTAAGCGATTAGCGCGCATGGCGACTTGTTGAAGCGACTCTTCCCCTGTTACATAAAGTGCGGTCATATTTTTTGCTAATCCACACATCACTTGAAGTAACAAGGTACTTTTCCCCGCACCAGGATGCCCACCAATTAAAATGGCACTCCCCGGCACGATCCCGCCGCCCAATACGCGATCTAATTCTTTAAATCCACTGGTGAAACGCGGTGTTTCTTGTAAGCTAATTTCAGAAAGCGTTTGGATTTTTGCACGGGTTTCTCCTGCATAACCACTAAAACGATCATTTTTTGTGGAATTTGAGGCTGAAATTAACCGCACTTCACTAATCGTATTCCAGGCTTTACAGGATGAACATTGTCCTTGCCAGCGCGAAAATTCAGCGCCACAATCATTACATACATAAGCGGTTTTAGGAGCTTTTGCCATTTTTACTATCCTTTAGAGAACCCGTTTTACGCCATCAACATCATTAAGTTAAGCATTCTTTCAAAATACGCACGACTCTTTAGTAATGCTTTTAACTTCTCAATGGTTTGAGTATTATCTTTTGTTTCACTATGAAAGGTAATCAAGCGTTTTATTTCATTAAGGAAAAATTGATTACTTGCTAATAACTCAGCTGATTGACTTCCTTCCAGTTTTTCAAACAAGGTTTTGTTGTCATCATAATAATGATAAAGATTGAAAAATGCGCCCACACGTTCAACGGTTTTCATAAAATCGAAAGCAAACACATCTGTTGGGAATGAAAGCGTTTCTTCAATTAATTGCTGTTCCATTTTCATGACCGCACTTAATTTCTGGCTAGAATCTACCGCACCTCCCTCTCGTTCCTCTTTTAAGAAATCACGCCATTTGTTTAGCCAATCAATTAAAAGTGGTTTGCTACCTAATTGATAGCCGCGTTTTGCTTTGCTTGCTGAACTAAAATAAACATCCTGTTCAAAAGGTAAAAGTGAGACAAAATGGAAAAGATCTGAAACAAGCCCTTCTTTTAATTCAAATTCAATTTCACAGATAGGCTGTGTTTTCTCCCCAGACAGAATCTTCCCTTGATCAAAAGCCACTTCAATTTTTGATGTCCCAAACGCAATTAACCAAAAAGTGCGGTTAAAATCTGTTGAGAAAATCGGTTGTAATGTAGCGGAAGGTAAATATTCAAATGGATACAATGACATTAATTGTACCGATGTAGGTACGGAATTATCAGGTATAGATAAATTGTATTCTGGACGGCTATGCAATCCACCAACCACTTTTCCGTCTGTTTTTAAGGTGAGTGTAAAATCATTATTTTCTTGGCGAATACGCAATCCCATTTTTTGTTTAGCCAAAAAATGATCGGGATAATCGAAATAAGTATTTCCTAGGAAGACAGTATTTTGTTCTAAGATTTTGAATTGATTGAGATGTGTTTTTAAGGTATCGAAAGCATCAGAGGTAACTGCAAGCTTTAATTCAACTTCATTACTCATTTTATTTTTCCTTATCAATTTTAACTGTTTAAATATACAGATAATTTTATACAAATCAAGATCTTTTTCGTGTATTTCCTTATAAAATCAGGTAATATGCAACCGAAATTTTAACCCTTGTTATGGAGTAAAACACCTATGGCAATGAATAATATTCTCGGATTATTTGCCCATTCTCCTTTAAAACCACTGCAGAAACATTCTGACAAAGTGACTGAATGTTGTGATTTATTAATTCCATTCTTCCAACATACCTTTGTAAAACAATGGGATGATGCAGAAAAAACACGTCTAGATATTTCTCAATGTGAACGTGAAGCAGATAGTTTAAAACGCGAAATCCGTTTGAAATTGCCTCGCGGTTTATTTTTACCCATTGATCGTACCGATTTACTCGAATTAGTCACCCAACAAGACAAATTAGCTAACTATGCTAAAGACATTGCTGGTCGTATGATTGGTCGCCAATTTGGAATTCCTGAAGAAATGCAGGAAGAATTTTTGCATTATGTTCAACGTAGTTTAGATTCTATTCATCAAGCTCATTTAGTGATTGAAGAAATGGATAAACTACTTGAAACCGGTTTTAAAGGCCGTGAATTAAATTTAGTGAACCATATGATTCAAGAGCTCGACAGCATTGAAGATGATACGGATCAAATGCAAATTAAATTGCGCAAAATGCTCTACACGATTGAAAGTCGTTATAACCCTATTGATGTGATGTTCTTATATAAAATCATCGAATGGGTTGGCGTATTAGCCGATCAAGCTCAACGTGTTGGATCTCGCATTGAATTAATGCTAGCCCGTTCCTAATTTTGACGACATTAACTACAACATAGGAAATCACTATGGAAATTATTAATGCATACGGTTCGTGGTTAGTCTTAATTACCGCGGTATTCGGTTTTTTTATGGCATTTGGTATTGGTGCCAACGACGTATCAAACTCAATGGGCACCTCAGTTGGTTCTGGGACCATTACAGCCAAACAAGCAATTATTATTGCCCTCATTTTTGAATCTGCTGGCGCGTATTTAGCTGGTGGTGAAGTAACTGAAACTATCAAAAGTGGTGTGATCGATCCCACTCAATTTGTCGAGATGCCAGATGTATTGGCATTAGGAATGCTTTCTGCTCTCTTTGCATCGGGTGCTTGGTTGTTTATCGCCACCAAAATGGGCTGGCCCGTTTCAGGTACTCACACCATCATCGGAGCTTTAATCGGTTTTGCTTGTATTACAATTGGTCCAAGTTCTGTTGACTGGTCTACCATCGGTGGGATTGTGGGAAGCTGGTTTATCACCCCCGTGATCGCTGGACTTTTAGCTTATATCATCTTTGCAAGTATCCAGAAACTCATTTTCGATACAGAAGAACCGCTGAAAAACGCACAAAAATACGGTCCTTACTACATGGCAATTACCGTATTCGTACTTTGTATCGTTACCATGGCAAAAGGTTTAAAACACGTTGGTTTAAATCTTTCCAACAATGAAACCCTTGTTATTTCATTGCTTATCAGTGTTGTTGGTATGATCTTCTGCCATTTTTACTTCCGTAGTAAAGCGTTTACCGCAAAAGCAAGAAAAGGATCGTTCGGCTCAGTAGAAAAGATTTTTAGTATCTTAATGCTTCTAACCGCTTGTGCAATGGCATTCGCACATGGGTCTAATGACGTAGCCAATGCAATTGGTCCGCTTTCTTCTGTGGTATCAATCGTGCAAAATGGCGGGAAAATCCTGAGTGGTAGTGATTTAGCTTGGTGGATTTTACCTTTAGGGGCATTAGGTATCGCCGTTGGCCTTATCGCAATGGGACAAAAAGTGATGGCAACTGTAGGATCAGGTATTACTGATTTAACCCCTAGCCGTGGTTTTGCTGCACAATTTGCAACCGCGATGACTGTTGTTGTGGCATCGGGTACGGGTTTACCTATCTCCACTACGCAAACTTTAGTGGGCGCAATCTTAGGTATCGGTTTCGCACGTGGTATTGCAGCGCTTAACTTAACGGTTATCCGTAACATCATTAGTTCATGGGTTGTAACGTTACCTGCTGGTGCATTCTTTGCGATTGTGATTTTCTACATCCTTCGCGCGATTTTCCACTAGTATAATTATTAAAAGTGCGGTTATTTTTCATTTCATTTTCCAACCGCACTTTCTTCATGAATCTAGGAAGTATTATGTCAAAAGTGAGCAAACTTTTATTTTCTTGTGTCCTATTGGGCTCAACCATTGGAACAGTACAGGCTGAAACGCAATATGTGACAGAAAATCTGAACACCTATTTACGCCGTGGTGCAGGTGATCAATTTAAGATCGCAGGTGCTATCCAATCGGGCGAAGCGGTAACAGTCTTGGAACAACAAGGAAAATACACCCTAATTCGTGATAATAAAAATCGCGAAGCTTGGATTTTAACCTCTGAACTAAGTACTACACCAAGTAGCCGTGAAGAAAATCCGAAATTAAAAGCACAGGTACAAGAATTAACGTTAAAACTGAATCGCGTCGATTCAGATTGGCAACAACGTACAAACGAAATTCAACGCCGTAGTAAACAAGCTGAACAACAAAGCAGTGAATTGCTTGAGCAAAATTCACAACTTAAACGTGAATTAGAAATGACGAAAAATAAAAATCGTGATTTAGAAGCAATGCTTGATGCGAATAAACGCGAAATTGCAATTCAATGGTTTATTTATGGCGGTTCTGTGTTAGGCGTAGGTTTGTTAATCGGTCTTGTATTACCTCACATTTTACCTAGACGTAAACGCCGTGATAGCTGGTAATGATTCATCATTGAGGTAGGCATTTGCCTACCTTTTCTTTATATTTTGACGGGAGAGCAAAATGGAAATTTATCTTGTCGGCGGTGCTGTACGTGATCAACTTTTAGGTTTGCCGATTAAAGATCGTGATTGGGTTGTCGTGGGTGCGACACCAGAAATGTTGTTAGCTCAAGGTTACCAACAAGTTGGCAAAGACTTCCCCGTTTTTCTCAATCCTGAAAACCATGAAGAATATGCACTTGCTCGTACAGAACGAAAATCAGGTAAAGGTTACACCGGATTTATTTGTGATTTTTCAGATGAGATTACGCTTGAACAAGATTTAATTCGCCGAGATCTTACTATCAATGCTATTGCCCAAGACAAAGATGGCAAGCTGCACGATCCTTATCATGGTGTAGAGGATATTTATCAACGTATTTTACGTCATATTTCACCTACTTTTGCTGAAGATCCACTGCGTGTATTACGTGTTGCACGCTTTGCGGCTCGCTTTCATCATTTAGGTTTTTCTATTGCCGAAGAAACCCTTAAATTAATGGCTGAACTCACTGAACAAGGTGAACTCGCCCACCTAACGGCTGAGCGAGTTTGGATGGAAACAGAAAAAGCATTAAACGAACCGAATCCTGAAATTTATTTTGAAACACTACATCAAGTCGGCGCACTCAAAATACTTTTCCCTGAGATTTCCGCCTTAGACGGTGTACCGAATCCAGCCAAATACCATCCTGAAATTGACAGCTTTATTCATACCATGCTCGTATTGCAGCAAGCGGTTAAACTCACAGAAAATACCAATTTGAATAAAAGTGCGGTTCGTTTCGCTGCGATTTGTCATGATCTTGGAAAAGCCCTTACACCAAAAGAAATGTGGCCAAGTCATCATGGTCATGAAAAAGCAGGGATAAAACCAACTCGCTCATTATGCAAACGCCTTAGAGTGCCTAATTATATTCAAGAATTAGCCGAATTAACTTGTGAATATCATACGCATGTGCATAAAGCCTTAGAACTTCGCCCTGAAACAGTGGTGAAACTCTTTAATACGTTTGATGTTTGGCGTAAACCTCAGCGCTTCGAAGAATTTCTATTAGTATGTTTATCTGATACTCGTGGACGAACGGGCTTTGAAAATAAAGAATATCCGCAAATTGATTATCTCAAAGCGCTTTATCAAGCTGCCCTTGCTGTTGATGTACAGCAAGTGATTGCAGATGGGTTTGAAAAACAAGGCATTCGAGATGAATTAACGCGTCGAAGAATTGCCTCGGTGAAAGCGGAGAAAACACGCTTAAATGCTTAATCCATCTTTACTAAAAGTAAACTAACCCTTACAATATGTGCAATTTTTTAGTAAATATTTTGTTATGAAATTATTAAAATCTCTTCTCGCACCTGTATTTGCAAGTGTGATCTTATCCGCTTGTACTCTTGATGCAGAGCGCCCAACCGATGTTCAACATATCGATAAAAACGATATTACGTGGCAACAACACCTCAAAAAAATCAAACAAATTCAATCTTATAGCACCAAAGGACAAATTGGTTACATCAGTCCACAAGAGCGTTTTTCGAGCCGCTTTGAATGGCAATATCAAAACCCGAAAGCCTATAAGCTAAAACTTTATTCTCTGATTAGCAAAACAACGCTAACTATGGAAATGCATCCAAACGGGATGACAATTTCAGATAATAAAGGCAACCAACAATCTGATAAAAATGCCAAATTATTGTTACGTGAAATCATCGGAATGGATGTGCCATTAGAGCATCTATCTTATTGGCTAAAAGGTCAGCCAGCTGATAATGCAGATTACCAAGTTGGAACGAATCATCTTTTATCCGAATTTAGCTACCCACTTGATGGCTCTATGTGGACAGCCGATTACTTAAGTTATCATGCAGATAATTCGATGCCTGAAAATATTCTGTTAAAGAACAAAAGTACATCGCAAACCCTAAAAATTCGTGTGGATGAATGGGCGTTCTAATGAAAACACATCACTTTTCGACCGCACTTTCAACTTCTCTTGGAAAGCCTAACCGCTTTCCAAGCCCCGCAAAACTCAATTTATTTCTCTATATAAACGGTAAACTGCCAAACGGCTACCACGAATTACAAACGCTTTTCCAATTTCTTGATTTCGGCGATTGGCTCACTATCGATATTCGCCAAGATAAACAAATCCACATCACACCAGAAATTCCTGGATTACCTCTAGAACAAAATTTAATCTATCGTGCAGCGATACTACTACAAGAAAAAACAGGATGTACGCTCGGTGCAACAATTCATTTAGATAAAATTCTGCCGATAGGCGGTGGTATTGGTGGCGGTTCATCCAATGCGGCGACGACTCTCCTTGCTTTAAATTATTTATGGCAAACCCATTTATCTATTGATGAACTTTCTGAGCTTGGGCTAAAACTTGGTGCAGATGTCCCAATCTTTGTTCATGGCCAAGCCGCTTTTGCAGAAGGCGTAGGTGAAAAAATCCAATACTGTGAACCACAAGAAAAATATTATGTGGTACTAAAACCTGAAACTGCGATTTCTACTGCAGTGGTCTTTAGTGATCCCGATTTGCCTCGCAATACAGAAAAAAGATCCCTTGCCGAACTTTTGAATCAACCGTTTGCAAACGATTGCGAAAAAGTCGTGCGAACTCAATATCCTGAAGTTGAAAAAGCCCTACTATGGTTGCTACAATATACACCAGCCAGATTAACCGGAACCGGGGCTTGTGTTTTTGCTGAATTTGATGATGAAAAATCAGCACAAGCTGTTTTCCAACAAAAACCGAAGGAGTTTTTCGGCTTTGTTGCTAAAGGATTAAACGTTTCACCATTACATACTATGTTGAAACAACTCTCGACCAACCAATCTATCTACACTCAACCTGAGGTTATATAAAATGCCAGACATTAAACTCTTTGCTGGAAATGCTACGCCTGAGCTAGCGAAAAAGATTTCTGAACGTCTTTACATTTCATTAGGCGATGCCACTGTTGGACGCTTTAGCGATGGTGAAATCCAAGTGCAAATTAATGAAAATGTGCGTGGTGCAGACGTGTTTATTATTCAATCTACTTGTGCACCAACGAATGACAACCTGATGGAATTGATTGTAATGGTTGATGCTTTACGTCGTGCATCTGCCGGCCGTATTACTGCCGTTGTTCCTTATTTTGGTTATGCTCGTCAAGATCGTCGTGTGCGTTCTGCTCGTGTTCCAATCACTGCAAAAGTGGTGGCAGATTTACTTTCAACTGTAGGGATTGACCGCTTATTAACCTGTGACTTACACGCAGAGCAAATCCAAGGTTTCTTTGATGTGCCAGTTGATAACGTATTCGGTTCACCTGTTTTACTTGATGATATCTTGAAGAAAACGGATCTTGTCAATCCTATCGTTGTTTCTCCGGATATCGGTGGTGTTGTTCGTGCTCGTGCAGTCGCGAAATTATTAAATGATACAGAGATGGCGATTATCGATAAACGTCGTCCACGTGCAAACGTATCACAAGTTATGCATATTATCGGGGATGTTGCAGATCGTGATTGTATCCTTGTGGATGATATGATTGATACAGGTGGTACATTATGTAAAGCGGCTGAAGCATTAAAAGAACGCGGTGCAAAACGCGTATTTGCTTACGCAACTCACGCCGTATTCTCTGGCGCAGCTGCACAACATTTAGCGAGCGATGCCATTGATGAAATCGTGGTAACGGATACTGTTCCACTTTCACCTGAAATGAAAGCACTTGGTAAAGTACGCGTGCTGACTCTTTCAACTATGCTTGCTGAAGCAATTCGTCGTATCAGCAATGAAGAATCTATTTCAGCAATGTTTGAATAATTCTTTCGCTTATCATTCATTTTAAAAGTGCGGTCAGAAAATCCAGTGTTTTTTGACCGCACTTTTTTATGCTTCGACTAAAAATAAAGCAAAAAAAAAAGTGCCCCACTGGGGCACTACTCGGAAAGCAAAATAGATGTCGGCTATTTAAAAATAGCACTTGTTTTTAGTGATTTAAGAATACGGCAAAGTCCTTTATATTGCAAATAGCAATGTTCAAATTTGTGAGCTAAATCACGCTTTTTCTTCACTTTTTTATGTTTAATCGTTTTCATATAAAAAAAGAGGAGCATACAGCTCCTCTTCTCTAGAAATAGAATTAAATTAACCGTTAATAAATTTTTCGCCTAATTCAATATCTGCACGCAATGTTGGTAACATTGCTTCTAAAGCTTCTTGTTCAAATTTGCTTAAGGTACCGATTGGTAAAATTTCTTCTACACCTTCTTTACCTAAACGTACAGGTTGAGCGAAGAAACGTGCATATTTACCATCACCTTCTACATAAGTACATTCAACCACAGTTTCGCCACTTAAGCCTTTCACTAATGAACGCGCAAAACGTGCTGCGGCTTGAGCCATAGAAAGTGTCGCAGAACCGCCACCTGCTTTTGCTTCAACCACTTCAGTACCTGCATTTTGGATACGTTTTGTTAATGGTGCAATTTCCTCTTCTTTCCACTCAGCATATTGAACTTGTGAAAGTAATGGAAGAATAGTTACACCTGAGTGTCCACCAATAACTGGTACGCTTGTACGAGAAACATTTAAGCCTTTTAATTCAGATACGAATGTTTCAGAACGTAACACGTCTAAAGTAGTGACACCGAATAATTTACGTTTGTCGTAAACACCCGCTTTTTTCAATACTTCTGCAGCAATCGCAACAGTCGTATTCACAGGGTTGGTGATAATACCTACACAAGCTTTTGGACAAGTTTTTGCAACATGTTCAATTAAGTTACGCACGATACCCGCATTGATATTGAAAAGATCTGAACGATCCATACCCGGTTTACGTGCTACCCCTGCAGAAATTAAAACGACATCAGCACCTTTAAGTGCAGGTGTTGGATCTTCTCCCGCAAAACCTTCTACTTTCACCGCTGTTGGAATATGACTCACATCTTTAGCCACACCTGGTGTCACTGGTGCAATATCATACAGTGCTAATTCACTTTCAGCGGGTAATTGTAATTTAAGTAATAAGGCTAATGCTTGACCAATACCGCCTGCTGCGCCTAATACTGCAACTTTCATAAAATACTCCTCATGTATTAATTAATCCTAACTAGGTAGAATTTTAAAGTCTTAGCCATTAAATTACAAACAGAGAAATTCAATAATGCGATCTAGCTCAAACTTTTCAAACAGCAAATTTATTTTAATTGCATAAAATGAATTTTTATGCAATTCTTATGCAAATACTTCTATATGAGAATAACTATGTCAGATCAATTAACAAAAGCTTTTAAAGAACTTCTTAACCAAGAACGATTTGCGTCTCAAAGTGAAATTGTTGAAGCCCTAAAAAAACAAGGATTTCAAACCATTAACCAATCTAAAGTTTCACGCATGCTAAGTAAATTTGGCGCGGTTCGTGCGAGAAACACTAAAATGGAAATGGTGTATTGCTTACCAAGCGAATTGAGTGTACCCGCCACCAGCAGTCCATTAAAAAATCTGGTTTTGGATATCGATCACAATGATTTCGTTATCGTCATTAAAACCTCTCCGGGTGCGGCACAGTTGATTGCTCGCTTATTGGATTCCATTGGTAAACCTGAAGGTATTTTAGGCACGATTGCAGGAGATGACACCATTTTTGTGACCCCCACAAAAGAGACAACCATCAAATCGCTTTTAGAGCAAATTCAAACGCTTTTTGAAAGCAGCCTATAATGAATATCTTAGTGACCGGTGGAACGGGATTTGTAGGAAAAGCTTTAGTTGAAGCGCTACTGTCACGTGGCGATAGTGTTACAGTACTGACTCGCTCCATTGAAAAAGCTCAAGCGATTTTTCCTGAAAAAACACTGCAATTTTTGGCAACACTTTCCACACTCAAAGACTTAAATGGCTTTGATGCGGTCATTAATCTTGCCGGTGAACCAATCTTCGATAAAAAATGGACAGCCCAACAAAAAGAGAAACTTCGTCACAGTCGCATTGATTTAACACAACAGCTTGTTCAACTTATTAATCAAAGTGAATATCCCCCAGTCTTGATTTCAGGTTCTGCAACGGGAATTTATGGAGACGGTGGCGAAGACCTGATTACTGAAGAGACAAATCCAAGTAGTCAATTTACTGCACAGCTTTGTATTGATTGGGAAAATGCAGCAAAACAAGCTAACACAAGAGTCTGTTTAGTCAGAACGGGATTAGTGCTTTCTCTAAAAGGCGGGGCTTTTGCAAAAATCCTTCCGCTCTATCGCTTCGGATTAGGCGGCAAATTAGGGAATGGCGAGCAATATTGGAGTTGGATCGCATTAGAGGATATGGTAAAAGGACTTCTCTTCTTACTTGACCATAATGATTGTGAAGGTGTATTTAATTTTACTGCGCCACATCCTGTTAAAAACAAGACATTCAACCAACTATTAGGTCAAGCACTACATCGACCTTGTTTTGCTCAAGTACCTCAATTTTTGCTCACCTCTCTTCTCGGTGAACGCGCTTGCATTCTTTTAGACAGTCAGAATGCCTATCCAAAACATTTGTTAGATTGTGGGTTTACATTCCAATACTCAGAATTAAGTGATTACTTTTATAAAACACTTTAAAAACTAAAGGCTGGTCAAAACCAGCCTTTAATATTTTCCATCGCCATTAAGCTAAATATTCTAAAAATTCCCCTACCGTGTGGAAGGATCCAAATACCAGCACAATGTCATTTTTATCGGCATTTTTAACCGCACTTTGCACACCTTCAGCTACAGAATCTTCAGAAACACTTTTTGCTAATGGGCAAACTGTTGTTAATTTAGCATTTAAGTCGTCACCAGATTGACCACGGTAACCGCCTAATGTTACAAAATACCATTGGTCAATAACCGAAGTCAGTTGGGTAAACACCGACTCGGCATCTTTATCTCTTAACATACCGCAAACAGCGATGATGTGCCCTGAAATTTGTGTTTTAAGTGCGGTCAATTTTTCGGCTAAATATTTTGCCGCATGAGGATTATGCCCAACATCGATGATCACTTTTGGCAACTGTGAATAAGGGACATTCAAGCGATCTGCCAATTTATCTAATTGGTTACCTTTCAATTGTTGGAAACGACCTACCAATTCCACTTCAATTAATGAACGTTTAATGGTATCGACTGAAATATCAAAAGGCAGCTGTTCAACGGCTGCCAAAGCGGTTGCTGCATTAGCTAATGGAATTTGGCAAAACGGCAGATTTTCTAACCGCACTTTGTTGCTCTGCCACATCCAAGTTTGCTCATTGGCTTTAAACGACCAATTAACATCTCGGCGTGAAACTTGGCAATGTAATTTCTCCGCTTGTTCTAACATAGGTCGCGGGACATTTTGTTCGCCAATCACAACCGGTTTATTCGCACGGAAAATACCTGCTTTTTCAAAGCTAATGTCTTCACGCGTTGAACCTAGAAAATCTGTATGATCAATATCAATACTGGTGATAACCGCGAGATCATTATCCACAATATTTGTTGCGTCCAAACGCCCACCAAGCCCCACTTCTAAAATCACAACATCAAGCTTCGCCTGTTTAAATAAATGCAAAGCCGACAACGTGCTAAATTCAAAATAAGTGAGAGACTGCGTTTTATGTTTTTCGATAAAATCAAAAGAAGCGGTATGCATTTCATCCGGCAAGTCTTGATTTTGAATACGAACACGTTCGTTATAACGCAATAAATGAGGTGAGGAATACACACCCACACGCAAACCGTGATTTAGCAAAATAGTTTCAAGCAAACGGCACGTTGTGCCTTTACCATTTGTTCCCCCCACCGTGATCACATAAGATGCGGGATTTAAAAGATCCAATTCTTCTGCCACGGATTTAATACGATCTAGCCCTAAATCAATCGCTTTGAAATGACTGTTTTCCAAATAAGAAAGCCACTCAGCGAGTGGCGAAGTGGCTTTTAAATTCATTGTATTACTCATGTTCAACAACTTCTACTTCAACAAAAGGTGAAGGTTGATTGGTGAGTTTGCTTAAAAGGTTTCCAAGGGTTGAACGCATTTCTGAACGTTTCACGATCATATCAATCGCCCCTTTCTCAAGTAAGAATTCACTACGTTGGAAGCCTTCTGGTAATTTTTCACGTACAGTTTGTTCGATAACACGTGGGCCTGCAAAACCAATTAATGCTTTTGGCTCAGCAATGTTTACATCACCTAACATGGCAAAACTTGCAGATACCCCACCTAATGTAGGATCCGTTAATACCGAAATAAACGGCACGCCTTTTTCACGCATTTTTGCCAACACCGCACTGGTTTTCGCCATTTGCATTAAGGAGAAAAGCGCTTCTTGCATACGTGCACCACCACTTGCAGAGAAACATACAAATGGGCAGTTTAATTCCATTGCTTTTTCTGCCGCTTTCACAAATTTTGCACCCACAACAGAGCCCATTGAACCGCCCATGAAACTGAAGTTAGATGCGGCAACGACTACTGGCATGTTGTAAAGTGTACCGGTCATTGTGATTAACGCATCTTTTTCACCAGTTTCTTTTTGTGCCGCAGTAATACGATCTTTATATTTTTTTAAATCTTTAAATTTAAGAATATCTTTTGGTTCTAAATCAGCCGACAATTCTTGGCTTGAACCTTCATCTAATAAGGCTAAAAGGCGCTCACGAGCATCAATGCGCATATGATGACCGCATTTTGGACAAACATATAAATTACGTTTTACTTCTTCGCCGTAAAGGACTTGTTCACAAGAGGTACATTTTGTCCAAACCCCTTCTGGTACGTTGGCTTTACGTGATGTAGAGGAAGAGGTTCCTTTGCTAAAAATTCTATCAATCCAGCTCATTTTTTACCTTTTTTATTAACTAGAAAAGTTTGCGTATTTAATCATAATTTAGCGAAATTTGCTAGTCAGATGAGATTATCTTCTAAAAACAATGGCCCTAAATTTTTCTGTGGAATCGCAAATTTTTCAGGGTAAATGACATTCACTAAATATAAGCCTTCGGGTTTCGCTGTTGGAGCAGCTAATTTACGATCTTTTTGCTCTAACAACCATTTCATCCACTCAACAGGTTGATTGCCGGTACCGACTTCTATCAAACTTCCCACAATATTGCGTACCATATGATGCACAAAAGCATTGGCTTGAATATCCACAATAATGTACTGCCCTTTTCGCACCACATTTAAATGATGCACATTTCGCCAAGGGGTATTTGATTGACACTGTGCCGCACGGAAAGAGGAAAAATCATTTTCGCCCAATAAAAACTGCCCCGCTTGGTGCATTTTCTTTTCGTCTAAATCTAAATGGCAATGGGTAATCCCTTCTGGCAAAATGGCTGAACGTAATTTATTACAATACAAAATATAACGATAGCGACGCGCGGTTGCCGAAAAACGGGCATGAAATTCATCATCCACTACTTTTGCCCAACTCACTGAAATATCATCGGGTAAATTCGCATTGGTACCAAATGCCCAGGCTTTTTCAGGGCGAACTGCTGTGGTTTCAAAATGCACCACTTGCCCCGTGCCATGCACACCAGAGTCTGTTCTACCCGCACAAAACACTTCAATTTTTTCATTTGCCACAAAAGATAACGCTTTTTCTAATTCTTCTTGTACGCTACGCACTTTCTCTTGTCGCTGCCAGCCACAATACTGTTTTCCATTATATTCAATGCCTAAGGCTATCTTCATTGGAAAATACTCCTAAAACGATTTCAAATTTGACCGCACTTTGCCTGAAAAGAAAAAACACCAATAACTCATCATTATTGGTGTTCTTATCACAAGTCACAAGCTAAAAATTAAGCACGTTTGAAGTCAATGTGAACCAATTTTGGTTTGAATGGGTGACGTTGCATTGCTTGAACTTTCACTGCAACTTCTTTACCTTCAACCACTAAAGTGATTACATCGCTATAGAAAGAATCGTGAGCTTGTGCGTTGTTTAATTCATCGTGATTTAAGATGATTGAAACAGGTGCTTCGCTGCCACCATAAATGATTGCAGGGATTTGACCGTTATGACGCAGGCGGCGGCTCGCACTCTTACCTTGCGCTTGACGAACTTCAGCGTTAAATTTAAATGCCATTTTAATGTTCTCTTGATTAAAAGTTTAAAATAAAAAATTGCAGGCGACCCAGCAATTTTCCTAAATTTGCTCAAAGACAAACTTTGAGAGCGACGGATTATAAAATATTCAGCCCCACAATGCAAATTTACACAGCAAATTTTTTCTAGGCTTTTCAAGGCAAAGCGATTAAAATAAGCCCCAATTTTTAATTAATTTTAACTAACTGATTGTAAGTGGGTTTCAAATGGAATTTCTTATCAGCTTTTTTACCGATTACGGTTATTGGGCGGTGCTATTTGTTCTGATTATTTGTGGCTTTGGTGTACCTATTCCAGAAGATATCACGCTTGTCTCCGGCGGTGTAATCGCTGGCCTCTATCCTGAAAGCGTCAATTCCCACTTAATGTTAGTCGTGAGTATGATTGGTGTACTTGCCGGTGACTCAACCATGTACTGGCTTGGTCGCATTTACGGCACCCGAATTTTACGTTTCCGACCAATGCGTAAAATTGTAACATTAGAACGCCTCAAAATGGTGCGTGAAAAATTTGACCAATACGGCAACCGTGTTTTATTTGTAGCTCGTTTCCTTCCAGGATTACGCGCACCAATTTATATGGTTTCAGGCATCACCCGCCGAGTCAGCTACACTCGCTTTGTATTAATTGATTTCTGCGCCGCGATTATTTCCGTGCCAATTTGGGTTTACCTTGGCGAATTTGGTGCGAAAAACTTAGATTGGTTACACGAACAAATTAAAAAAGGCCAACTCGTGATTTATATCCTAATTGGTGTTTTAGCGCTGTACCTATTTTGGAAATGGAGAAAAGCGAAGAAATCTAAAGCTAACTAATCTTATACAATAAAAAGTGCAGTAAAAAACAACATTGTTTTCTATCGCACTTTTTTCATTCCAACTAAGCTTTAGCTGCTAAATACCGTTCCACTGTATCCACAATCGCTTGTGTTTGTGGATCAATTTCGATATTCACTAAATCACCAATTTGGCGTTTGGCGATCAAGGTTCTGTGCAAGGTTTCAGGAATTAAATTCACACAGAATTCATCGTCTTTCACTTCACCGATGGTAAGGCTTATGCCATCAATCGCAATAAAACCTTTGGTGAGTATATATTTCATCACGTCTTTATTGGGTAATTTAAACCAAACCTGACGATTGTTTTCGCTTTCGATAATCTGTGAAACGCTTGCAGTACAATAAACGTGACCAGATAAAATATGTCCGCCAATTTCTGCACCCATTTGCATCGCGCGTTCGATATTCACAAAATCCCCTGCTTTTAAGTTACCAAGATTGGTGATGCGCAAGGTTTCTTGCATTAAGTCAAAGCTCACTAGATCATCATGAATTTCAGTCACCGTTAAGCACACGCCATTATTCGCCACTGATGCACCGATTTCTAAGCCTTTTCGCATTTCAGCTGGTAATTTTACGATCTGTGTTCTAAAATTATCGCTATCTTTAATTGCATGAATTTGGGCGATGCCCTGTACAATACCTGTAAACATTATTATTCCTTCATTAAAAATTTTTCCAATATTATAGCAAAATTTGCAAAATTTATGAATTCTCGTCTTTTTTCTCAATACCGTATTGATATTAAAAAACTTATCCGAATTGCGACACCTATCGGTCTTGCCCAGTTAGCTCAAACTGGCATGGGCACCGTGGATGTGATTATGGCGGGGCGCGTGAGCTCTGCTGATGTTGGCGGTGTCGGTATTGGTGCCTCCATTTGGCTACCTTTGGTACTTTTCGGGCAAGGATTATTACTCGCCTTGCCACCAACAATTTCCTATTTAAATGGATCTGGGCAGCGCCATCGCATTGCTCACCAAGTGAGACAAGGTCTTTGGATTTCATTTTTAGTGATGATACCCCTTGCACTCATCATCTATCATAATAATTTCATATTACAGTTTATGAATATGGATGCCCACATGGCAGACGTGACGATGAATTATTTGCGTGCGATGGTGTGGGGCTTACCAGCCTATTTATTGCTGATTAATTTCCGCTGTTTGAATGATGGCATTGCCAAAACAAAACCAGCCATGGTGATTACCTTCATGGGGTTAATGCTGAACATTCCGCTGAATTATATGTTTATTTACGGTAAATTTGGTGCGCCAGCATTGGGCGGTGTCGGTTGTGGTGTGGCAACAGCTATTGTCAACTGGGCGATGGCGATCTTAATGATAACCTATTCAGCTAAAAACTATAATGAACGTAGTTTGAAAGTCTTTGAAAAGATTATTGAAAAGCCAGACATCAAAACACTGAAAAAATTGACCGCACTTGGCTTGCCTATTGCCATTGCACTGTGCAGTGAAGTCTCACTCTTTGCATTAAGTAGTTTATTACTTTCCCCATTAGGCGCGGATGTGGTCGCCAGCCACCAAATTGCCTTAAACACCAGTGCCGTAGCCTTTATGTTCCCCATGTCTATTGCGATGGCGGCAACCATTTTAGTGGCGCAAGAACTGGGTAATCATGCACCACAAAAAGCAAAAATCATGGCTCACGCCGCGATTATTCTTGGTTTGATTGCGGCAAGTGTATTGGCGTTGGTGATTTGGGTATTTAGTGCAGAGATTGCCGCATTAATTGTTGGCGATAATGCCACCGTTATTGCTCTTTCAGGCAGCTTATTAGCGATGGCAGCGATTTATCAATTTTCAGATTCAGTGCAAGTCGTTGTGAGCGGTATTTTACGTGGCTATAAAGACACTAAAATTATCCTTTA
>CAJZKN010000003.1:0-139903 GCA_916050345.1 Parahaemophilus parainfluenzae
GCAAAGGTGGAATGGCGAAAATGATGCGTGGCATGCAAGGCTTAATGGGCGGAGGTGGCTTAGGTAGCCTTGGCGGTTTAGGTGGCATGTTTAAACGTTAATCCCCTCTTCAAATAAAGTGCGGTCAAAAATCAATAGGTTTTTGACCGTATTTTTTATCTTTTTATTCAGCACTTCCTATTACCCGATTAAATTACTCAGTTTTAGGTAATATTTTCATCAATTGATAGTCGATATAATTGCTCAAGTATTTTACTTAGCGTAAAATCTAGCTCTTGATGGCTATTCTCGGAATAACTAACCATCAAGGCATCGTATTTTCTAATAATCTAGGAGTGATAAAATGGGACAGTATAAAAAGTTCTGGTACCTATTAGTCGCCGTATTGATTGGGGCATTCTCCATTCTCGGCTACTACGGGTTCGAAGTTTATCGTGAAGCACCACCAATTCCGCAACAATATGTTTCTGAATCTGGCGAAAAAGTGATTACTCACGATGATATTTTACATGGTCAAACCGCTTGGCAAACCACTGGTGGTATGCAAGTGGGTTCTGTTTGGGGCCACGGTGCATACCAAGCACCAGACTGGACGGCAGATTGGCTTCACCGTGAATTAACTAACTGGTTGGATATTACCGCGAATCAAGAATTTGGTAAAAACTTCGCTGATTTAAATGATGAACAACAAACGTTATTAAAAGCGCGTCTAACCAAAGAATATCGTGGTAGCAAAGTTGAAAACGGTACCGTTGTGCTTTCGAACACCCGCTTAGCGGCAATGGAAAAAACAGCACAATACTACATCTCTTTATACGGTGATGATCCTGCAACCAAAGTGACTCGTGAACACTTTGCGATGAAGGATAATACTCTTCCTGATTTACAAGCTCGTAAAGACTTAGCTAAATTCTTCTTCTGGACAGCATGGACTGCATCAGCTGAACGTCCAAATACTCACGCAAGTTACACCAACAACTGGCCACATGAGCCGTTAATTAATAACGTGCCAACTCCAGAAAACGTCATTTGGTCTATTGCGAGTGTGGTATTCCTCATTGCAGGTATTGGTTTCGTGGTATGGATTTGGTCATTCAAAAAACGTGAAGATGAAAAAGAACCACCAACACCTGAGTTCGATCCACTCACAAAATTACAACTTACCCCTTCTCAACGTTCATTAGGTAAATACCTCTTCACTGTGCTTGCACTTTTCCTATTGCAAGTCACATTAGGTGCGGTTGTTGCACACTATACAGTTGAAGGTCAAGAGTTCTATGGTATTGATATTTCTCAATACTTCCCGTATTCATTAGTGCGTACATGGCATATTCAAGCAGCCTTATTCTGGATTGCTATGGCATTCCTTGCGGGTGGTTTATTCCTTGCACCAATCATTAATGGTGGTAAAGATCCTAAATTCCAAAAATTGGGTGTGGATGTTCTCTACTGGGCATTAGTGATATTAGTCGTCGGTTCATTCACTGGTAGCTACTTAGCAATTGCGCATATTCTTCCAGAAGAATGGAGCTTCATGTTTGGTCATCAAGGCTATGAATTCATTGACTTAGGTCGTTTCTGGCAAGCAGTGAAATTCGCAGGCATCTTATTCTGGTTAGTCTTAATGCTTCGCGGTACTGTGAACGCATTCAAACAACCGGGTGATAAAAACTTATTAGCATTATTCTTCGCTTCCGTAATTGCGATCGGCTTATTCTATGGCCCTGCATTATTCTATGGCGAACACACTCACATTTCTGTGATGGAATACTGGCGCTGGTGGGTAGTTCACCTATGGGTAGAAGGCTTCTTCGAAGTATTCTCTGTAGCGGCACTCTCATTCATCTTCGTAAGTTTAGGTTTAGTTTCACGTCGTACTGCGACTGTGGCAACCATTACTGAAGCAGCATTGTTCTTAATCGGTGGTATCCCTGGTACTTTCCACCACTTATACTTTGCGGGTGCAACCACTCCAATTATTGCTGTAGGGGCATCATTCTCTGCACTTGAAGTGGTACCTTTAGTGTTATTAGGTCATGAAGCTTGGGAACACTGGGCAATGAAACAAAAAGCACCTTGGATGGAACGCTTAAAATGGCCTCTTTACTGCTTCGTTGCAGTAGCATTCTGGAATATGTTAGGTGCAGGCGTATTTGGTTTCTTAATCAATCCACCAATTTCGCTTTACTATATCCAAGGCTTGAACACCACTGCCGTTCATGCTCACGCAGCATTATTCGGTGTATATGGTTTCTTAGCATTAGGTTTCGTATTCTTAATTGCTCGTTATTTACGCCCAGATACACCATTTAATGACAAGTTAATGAAATGGGGCTTCTGGTTATTAAATGGCGGTTTAGTATTAATGATCGTATCAAGCTTACTACCAATCGGTGTTATTCAAGGTTATGCAAGTATCTCTGAAGGCTTATGGTATGCACGTAGTGAAGAATTTATGCAACAACCTCTATTCGATACCCTACGTTGGGTTCGTTTCGGTGGCGACGTTGTCTTCATCTTCGGTGCACTCGCTTTCTTCTGGCAAATCTTTACGATGGTATTCTTTAAACCGAAAAAAGCAGCATAATTAAATTTATGAGTATGCAAAAGCGGCTAAGTAATTAGCCGCTTTTTATTTGTGAAAAATTCGTTAAATTTCTAACCGCACTTTGATCTCTATCAAATCATTTACCTTCTTTTAAGTATGATTAAATTTGCCTTTAGATCTATACTTTCTACACTTTTCAACTTTTCTTATAACATTTCAACATGAGTGACAATCCATTTAACGCTAGTTGGTCATCAAAAGGCAATACACTATGTCTTGGTCACTGGGATATTACTTATCTTGGTTTACCTGTGGTACTGCCAATTGAACGCCGTGATAAAGATATGGGAACAAATAATATTTATAATTTTATCGACCCTGAAGATGAGCTCTATCGAGAAGGATTGATGGAAGATGATTGGATTGTAGAAAATATCGATTGGCTTTCCGATATCTTTATTGAGCATAATATTCCTTTAGAAGAAGAAACCATGCGAGCATTCTATCAAGCGGTGAATAAGGAAGATTGGCGCTGTGGTAGCTGTGGTGGATGTATTTAATAGCAAAGTGCGGTCAATTTTATCACCGTTTTTATACCGAACTGTCATAATAAAAACACTAGGAAATTCAATATTTCTGATATAGAATTCTTCGATTTGTTTTTTAAAAGGGAGAAAAAAGATGAAACTTGTTGAAGTTAAACATCCGCTTGTTAAACATAAATTAGGCGTAATGCGCGAAGCTGATATTGATACCAAAAAATTCCGTGAACTTGCCACTGAAGTGGGTAGCTTACTCACCTATGAAGCGACTGCCGATCTTGAAACAGAAAAAGTGATTATTGAAGGTTGGAATGGCCCAGTCGAAATCGACCGTATCAAAGGTAAAAAAGTTACTGTTGTACCAATTTTACGTGCGGGTCTTGGTATGATGGACGGTGTATTAGAACATGTTCCAAGTGCTCGTATCAGTGTGGTTGGCATTTACCGTAATGAAGAAACCCTTGAGCCGGTCCCTTATTTCCAAAAACTCGCGAGCGATTTAGAAGAACGTTTAGCTATCGTTGTAGACCCAATGCTTGCAACCGGTGGTTCAATGATTTCTACAATTGATTTATTAAAAGCTAAAGGTTGCCAACATATCAAAGTATTAGTATTAGTGGCGGCACCTGAAGGGATCAAAGCATTAGAAAAAGCGCATCCAGATATCGAACTTTATTGTGCATCGATTGATGATCACTTAAATGAACAAGGCTACATCATTCCAGGCTTGGGTGATGCGGGCGATAAGATTTTTGGGACGAAATAATTCCCTTTTAATAAGACGGCATTTATGGCCGTCTTTTTTCCGTGCGTGAAAACACAAAAGCTAAAAAAGCATTAAAACCGACCGCACTTTCAGTTAATTCAAACCGAGAGTTGAAACTAAATGAGTAATCAAACTACAACCGTACCTGTTGAGGTGCAAAGCATGGGCAAACAAGCGTTTGTCGGTTTACAGATGTTATTTGTGGCCTTTGGCGCCTTAGTATTAGTTCCCTTAATCACCGGATTAAATTCTAATACAGCCCTTCTAACCGCGGGTATTGGTACGCTACTTTTCCAACTGTGTACCGGTAAACAGGTTCCTATTTTCTTAGCCTCCTCTTTTGCCTTTATTGCGCCTATTCAATATGGCGTACAAACTTGGGGCATTCCAACCACAATGGGGGGACTTGCTTGTGCAGGCTTCGTCTATTTCGCGCTATCAACCTTAGTGAAATTGCGCGGTAGTGCTGCGCTCGAACGAATCTTCCCGCCTGTTGTTGTGGGTCCCGTAATTATCATCATTGGTATGGGACTCGCGCCGGTTGCTGTTGATATGGCATTAGGTAAAAACAGTGCATATAGCTATGAGCATTCGGTATTGGTTTCGATGATTACCTTGGTCACCACCCTTTCTGTTGCTGTATTTGCCAAAGGTATGATGAAACTGATTCCAATTATGTTTGGTATTGTTGCTGGCTATGTGGTTTGTTTATTTCTAGGGTTAATTAATTTCCAACCTGTTTTAGACGCAAAATGGTTTGAATTACCTGAGTTAACCAAACCAGAATTTAATTTAGAAGCGATTCTTTATATGCTACCCATTGCTATCGCACCAGCCGTTGAACACGTGGGTGGTATTATGGCAATCAGTTCTGTAACTGGTAAAGATTTCCTTAAAAAACCAGGCTTACATCGCACCTTATTAGGTGATGGTGTGGCAACGGCTGCAGCGTCATTAGTAGGTGGTCCACCAAATACCACTTATGCTGAAGTAACCGGTGCTGTCATGCTCACTCGCAACTTCAATCCAAACATTATGACCTGGGCAGCGATATGGGCAATTGCAATTTCTTTCTGTGGTAAAGTTGGCGCATTCCTTTCTACTATCCCAACCATCGTAATGGGTGGCATTATGATGTTGGTATTCGGTTCGATTGCCGTTGTTGGGATGAGCACCTTAATTAAAGGCAAAGTAGATGTGACCGAACCTCGTAATCTTTGCATCATTTCCGTGGTAATGACGTTCGGGATCGGGAATATGTTTGTCAACGTCGGCGATGTTGTTTCCCTGAAAGGGATTAGCCTTTGTGCCATCGTTGCCATTGTGCTGAACTTGATTTTGCCAAAAGCAAAAAATGAAGTAGAATAAAACTTCCCAAACAAAAGGGTTAAATGAAAATTTAGCCCTTTCTTTTTTATTTTAAATCAACTCGTTAATCCGTGAATCAGCAACTTTCTTTACCTATTCATCAAATTGATGATGAAACGCTTGAGAATTTTTATAGCGATAATAATGCATTATTGCTTAATTCTTTACGTCAAAACATGACTGATTTACAACAACAATTCTTCTACCTTTGGGGCAGCCAAAGCGTTGGGAAAACCCATCTGTTACGTGCACTCTGTAATGAATATATTCAGCAACAACGGAGCACCATTTATGTCCCACTGAGTAAATCACAATATTTTTCCACGGCAGTTTTTGAGAATTTAGAACAGCAAGAACTGGTTTGCTTAGACGATTTGCAAACAATTATTGGAAATTCAGAATGGGAAATTGCCTTATTTGATCTTTTTAATCGCATTAAGGCTAATGGTAAAACCTTATTAGTTGTCAGTGCAGATCAATCCCCAACTGCCCTACCCGTTAAATTACCGGATCTTGCTTCTCGCTTAAAATGGGGAGAAAGTTATCAATTGATTCCACTCAGCGATGAACAAAAATTTGCAGTATTGAAACAGAATGCCCATCAACGAGGTATCATACTTTCAGATGATACTGCCAATTTTATATTCACGCGTTTAGATCGTGATATGGCGACGCTAAAAGAGGCATTAGTTAAACTGGATAAAGCCTCGCTACAAGCTAAACGAAATCTGACCATTCCTTTTGTGAAATCTATTTTAGGTTTATAAACAAGCAAAAAAATAACCGCACTTTTTCAAGTGCGGTTATTTTTTATCTATTTAATTACCAGCAGTGACGACAATAGCCAACACCAACACTCGGCATGATCGCAACAGGCACACGAGAATATCCTCTCTGTTTAGAGCGATGATCACTCGCATTCATTTCATTTGGAATACTGTCTCTTTGTGCAACTTTCGCTTTTTCTCGAGCACTTACCGTATTACCGCTTGTTACTCGAGCATTATAATCCTGCACGGTATTCATATCATACGCTGCAGCACCATTTCCAATAGTTGATGCCTCTTGGGGAGCTGTACAAGCCGTTAAAACAGATAGAGCTGCAATAGAAATTAATTTTTTCATAACGCTACCTTTTATCACAAACTACTTTATTAAGTGTTTCTCTGCCTTCTTTAATCCGAGCATTGGCTTTTTTTCTAATGTTCGGATCCTCATTTTGCTCAATGTATTTTGCTACATTCGCATTTCTGATTGCATAAACAGGCACATACTGTGAATGTTTTGTCTCGCCTTTTTTATAAATCGTTGCACCTAACACACTACCATAATATTCGCTGGCATCATTAGGTTTAATGTAATAATTACTGGTGTTAGTAACATCTACGCCATCATCACTTTTAAAACCACTACAAATCCCTGCGGGTGAAAGAAACGTTGTTTTTGATGCCGCCGTTTCGTTAAATTTATATACTTCAAATTCAACGCTATTGGCCAACTCTTCCATATCTTTTTCAGATTTAGGATCTAAACTTCGCTGTCCTTTTCCATCAATATATTTCACGGTTTCAGAAACATTACTTTCAGAAACATTGACTGAAAGATTATTTTCAGGTGATTTTACTTTTGTTGCATATACAACACTACTACCTTCGGCTAAAACAGCTGATGATGCCAAAATACAAAATGAGTAAATCCCAATTTTTTTCTTAATATGACTCATAATACTAATGTGATTCCCTAAGCTAATAATTGTTCTCGTATAATTCAATTGGTAAATAATCCGGGTCTCGGAAGAAAGTGTACTTCATTCTGGTTAATTCATCAACCCGAATTGGTTCACAAGAGACTCCGTTCTCTAAAAGATAAGCTACGTACTCATCAATATTTTCTACTTTGAATGCCAAATGCCGTAAACCACAGGCTTCAGGGTCGGTGACTCTTTGAGGCGGATTTGGGAAAGAAAATAGCTCTATTTGACTCCCATCAGGAAAAGTTAAATCTAATTTATAACTATCTCGTTCTGCCCGATAAGTTTCATTTAGCTGTTTTGCGCCTAAAATCTCCATATAAAAATGCTTCGAACGTGCATAGTTCGAAGCAATAATCGCAATATGGTGAAAACCTAATAATTGAGGTTTCATTATTTCTCCGGTGTGACACTTTTTGCTTTTTCTTCTTCCTGTAAAGCAAGGGCATCACGTGCAGCACGAATACTCTTTTCAAGCATTGGCACGCGAGGATCATCTGGTTCCAATAAACGTAACATCATTGCCCAGGTGACGGCCGCCATTTTATAATCCTCACCTTCAAAATAACTGAAAGCAAGTAAACTTAATGCTTCAGGATTAGAATGATCTTGACGAATAATCTCACGTAAAAGCTGGTTACCTTTCAGTTTATCCGTTTGATCTTCAGAAGACATTAACATACGCGCATAAGAAAGTTTATAATCTAAATTATCCGGCTCAAGCTTATTCGCTTGTTGGTAACTATCAAAGGCTAATTTTCCATTACCTAAATTCATCCCTACCTGACCTAACAACCACCATTTTTTAGCATCCTTTGGTGTTTTTTGTAAATCCAAACGAAGTGCGGTAGAAAATTGTTGCATTTCTGCATCCGTCATTGGGTTTGTGTCTTCTTCTTTGATTCGTTCAAAGAAATAAGGTAATTTTGCCAATGTTTTTTCCATCATATCTTCGGCTTTCCAAGATCCCAAAGGGAAATAAGCTCCGCCAGCAATAATGGCCAAACCTAATAAACCAGAAACAAACCATAACTTACCGTAATTTTTGGCATTTTTATCGATGGTTTGGGTCTCTTGTTGAGGAATATCTTCCAACAATGTTTTTTGTAGCTCTTGTTTAAGTTGTTCAACGTTCTCTACTAAGCCTTGCTGATTATCTTGCTCAATCTCTTTTAAGCGAGAAAAATACAATGCTTTATTTAATTCATCACGCTTTTTGTCTTCTTTCGCTTTAACTGAACGCAACAAGGGATAAAAACAAATCAATGCCACCACTAAAGTGAGCACAATAATACTTAATGCAAAATTCATTATTTATCCTTTTCTTTGAGTAAAGCCGATAAACGCGCATTCTCTTCGTCATCTAAAATCGCATCAGAATTGACCGCACTTGGGCTTTTTGATTTACGTTTAAATACAAATAAAATGCCAATCAACACTAACAAAATTGGGGCAATCCATAATACGATTGTTGACGTCGTCATTGGTGGATCATAAGTCACAAAATTGCCATAACGTTGAATCATATAATCGACAACTTCACTTCGTTTTTTGCCTTCTTGTAACAACTCAAACACTTTGCCACGCATATCTACCGCAATGGTTGCATTCGAATCGGCAATATTGTTATTTTGACATTGTGGACAACGTAATTCTTGTGTTAATTGATGATAGTCCTTTTCTTGCTCTGGTGAAGTAAAATTCAATGCATCAATGGAAGCTGTCGCCGAGATACTCACAAAAAGTGCGGTTAAAAAAAGCCATGATTTTTTCATTATGGTTTCTCCGCGAGTTTGTCATAAATCGGTTTTAAGGTCTCATTCCAAACGCGTTCATTCACATCACCCGCTAAGCGATAATGAATCACACCTTTGCCATCCACGATAAATGTTTCTGGTGCGCCGTAAACCCCCAAATCTAATGCAAAAGAACCTTTTTCATCTTTAAGCACAAGACTATAAGGATTGCCTAAATCTTTCAGCCATTTTATCGCTTTTGGTGATTCATCTTTATAGTCGATACCAATGATTGTTACACCTTGTTTAGCCAATTGATTCAAGTATTGATGCTCGGCATAACAAGTTGGACACCAAGTTGCCCACACATTTAATAGAATCGGTTTGCCTTGTTGGAAAATTTCATTACCGTAGGTTTTATTTTCCAATAAATCCGTTAATGTTTTCTGTGGCACTGGTTTTCCCACAAGCGCAGATTCTAACGCTTTTGGATCATCACCTTGCGCGTTACGTCCTAACTGAACTAAAAAAGCAGCAGCCACAGCAAGAAAAATAATAAGTGGGATAAGTAATTTTTTATTCATAACACTATCAATTTCACATCTATTTCTAGGGGCATACGCCCCTTATTACAATTAAGACTGTTTAACTAATCGACTAAAACGATAACGACGGTCAAACATACAGAGCAAGCCACCTAATGCCATAAACAATCCGCCAATCCAAATCCAACGGATAAATGGTTTATAGTAAAGACGTAGTGCCCATGAGTTATCATCTATTTTTTCACCTAAAGCGACATAAAGATCGCGAGTAAAGCCCCAATTAATTGCCGCTTCCGTCATTGGCATTTTACTGACGGTATAAAAACGTTTTTCAGCAAATAATGTTGCTTCTGATTTACCCGCTTTTGAAATGTCGATTTGCGCTTTACCGCCCATATAGTTAGGACCATTTGCATCACTCACGCCAGCAAATTTAAAATCATAATTAGCAATCTGCACTGTATCACCCACAGCCATTCGCACATCACGTTCTACACTGAAGTTTTGGCTAAAGGCAATTCCCCAAACGGTCATCGCTACACCAAGGTGAGCTAAAATCATCCCCCAATGGGAACGAGAAAGTTTAGTAATACCTTTAAAGAAAGATTCGCGGTGTGTTGCACGTTGTTTCATTTCATAGAGACTCAGTAACACAATAATGACGGACATCATGGTACCAAGCACAGCACTGACGGTGAGTTTATTTTGTAGGAAATACGGTAAAGCAAAACCTGCAATCGCCATCACAATGACACTCACAACAACCGGTGTACGAATTTCAGAGAACTGATCGCGACGCCATTTTACTAACGGTCCAATACCCAATAATAAGGCAAACGGAGTCATAATAATCAAGAACATTTGATCAAAGAATGGTGCACCGATCGAAATAGATCCCAAACCTAATTGTTTGTGAACTAACGGTAATAATGTTCCTAAGAACACCACACAAAGTGCGGTCATTAATAGGATGTTATTTAATAATAATAAGGTTTCACGAGAATAACGTTCCGCATTATCACGTGAACGAATTTGGTTGCCTTTGTAAGCATACAAGGTTAACGAGCCACCAATCACTACAACCAAATAAGCAAGAATATATAAGCCACGTGTTGGATCTGAAGCAAAGGCGTGTACTGACACTAAGATACCGGAACGAACTAAGAACGTACCCAATAAGCAAAGTGAGAAAGCAAGGATTGCTAAAAGCACAGTCCAAGCTTTAAAAGAGCCACGTTTTTCAGTCACTGCTAAAGAGTGGATTAATGCGGTTCCTGCAAGCCAAGGCATTAAAGAGGAGTTTTCTACTGGATCCCAGAACCACCAGCCGCCCCAGCCGAGCTCATAATATGCCCACCAAGAACCAAGCACGATCCCGAGTGTTAAAAACACCCAAGCAGCAATCGTCCAAGGACGTGACCATCTAGCCCAAGCTGAGTCTAATTTTCCCGTCATTAATGAGGCGATCGCAAAGGCAAAAGCCACAGAAAAACCAACATATCCCATATAAAGCAATGGAGGATGGAAAATTAAGCCTACATCTTGCAACATCGGGTTGAGTTCTCTGCCATCTACTGGGAAATCAGGGAATGTACGGGTAAATGGATTTGAGGTAAATAAAACGAAGAGTAAAAAGCCGATGCTAATAATCCCCATAATACCTAACACACGAGCTACGGCTTCTTGTGGCAAGTGTTTGCTAAATAAGGCTACGGCTGCGCCCCAAAGTGTTAATAACCAAATCCAAAGTAATAATGAGCCCTCATGTGAACCCCAAACGGCAGATAAACGATAATAAATCGGTAAGCTACTGTTAGAGTTATTCACCACATATTGCACACTAAAATCATTGACAGCAAAGAGGTAGAACAATGCAGCAAACGCAATGGTTAAAGTAAAAAATAAACCATAAGTCATTGGACGAGCCAATGACATAAGTTGAGAATGACCTTTTTCAGCCCCCCATAATGGGAAAATAGCTAAAAAGAATGAAACGGCAAGGCTTAAAGCAAGCGCATAATTTCCTAATTCAGCAATCATTAGCGACCTTCTTGCGATTTTTGCTGGGTTTCTTTATAACGACGATCGGCTTCGCTCTCGCCTTTTAATTCTGCCCCCATTGGTTTATGCATTTTCTGCATTTTCTCACCTAATTCTGGCGGCACATAGTTTTCATCATGCTTAGCAAGCACTTCTGTTGCTTCTAATAAGGTTGGTTCTTTTAGTACACCTTGCGCGACGATACCTTGCCCTTCACGGAAAAGATCCGGCAGAATACCTTCGTACTCTACCGTAATTGATGGACCAATATCATTCACATCAAAGCGAACTTTGAGACTTTTCGGATCTCGACTAACAGAACCTTCGACTACCATGCCACCAACACGAATACGTTGGCCCACTTCAGGTTTTTGATCAGGATTTCCATCTTTCCCTTCTACGACTTCCGAAGGTGTATAAAACAAATCAATATTTTGGCGAAGCGCATAAAGCACCAAACCTGTTGCAATCGAAATACCTAAAATCACAAAGATGATGATCGAAAGTCTTGATTTACGTCTTGGATTCATAGGGTATTTCCTTTATTTGCTTGATTTAAACGGGCTTCACGTTGTTGGTCGCGTAACACTTCTTTTAACACCGCTTTACGCCCCTTGACGCTTTGTATCGCCAAAATGATCATTGCCACAAGGCTAATGCCGTAGGAAAGCCACACATAAAAACCGTAGCCTCCCATATTGATAAAATCACTCCAACTTTGGAAAAACATTTTCCGCTCCCTAAAATAAAAATGAAAAACTATTTTAGCTTACTTGCTAACTCTTTTACCCATGGACGTTTGCTGTCTTCTTTTAGCAATTCAACGCGATAACGTACGAGCGTAAACCAAATGGATAAAAATAAAAATCCAAAAATACATAAAATCAGTGGAATTAACATCGGCGTTGCAATAGACGGTTTTTCAAACTTCGTGATACTTGCCCCTTGATGTAAAGTATTCCACCACTCTACGGAAAAGTGAATGATTGGTAAATTCACTACGCCAACAATACACAAGATGCCCGCTGATTTTGCCCCCACTGCACGATCAGAAAATGCAGAGTAAAGGGCTAATACACCGATATATAAGAAGAAAAGAATCAGTTCAGCAGTTAAACGTGCATCCCACACCCACCAGGTTCCCCACATTGGTTTACCCCAAATTGCGCCTGTTACCAAGGCAATAAAGGTAAACATTGCACCGATCGGTGCCATGGCTATCATTGAAAGATGAGCGGCTTTAATTTGCCAAACTAATGCAATAATGGCAGCTACGGCCATCGAACCATACACCCCCATTGACCAAATTGCTGCCGGCACATGCACATACATAATTCGGAAACTATTGCCTTGCTGATAATCAGCCGGTGCGTAAGCTAAGCCCCACACGATGCCAACAGCCAATAATAAAACCGCAATCACACCCAAAAATGGGCTTAATTTGCCACATAAATGATATTGGGTTTCATGTTTTGCGTAAGGATGTAACCACTTCCACATAAAAGATCCTTAATTCCAAAAAATAAAAAACAGTTAAAAATCTGACCGCACTTTCACCGTAATGATGATTAATTATCTAAACTAATTCGTAGTGCCGCTGCAATAGCAAAAGGCGATAAAGTTATCGCGCCAGCCAAAATTGCACCTAAAATAGCAAGCTGTCCGCCATAAGGGAGATTTAACGCGGCGGCATCTAAAATTGCTGAGGCAAAAATTAAAACCGGAATAAATAATGGTACCACAAGTAAACTTAGCAATACGCCACCTTTACGTAATCCTACCGTCAATGCCACGCCAATCGCGCCAATGCAGCTTAAAATTGGTGTTCCCACTAGCAAGGTGACTACCAGTGCCCACCAAATATTCACCTCCAACGAAAGCAATAAAGCCGCAATAGGTGAAAGTAAAATCAACGGCAAACCAGTTAATAGCCAGTGTGCAACAACTTTTGCGAGTGCCGTTAGCGCTAAAGGTTGAGCCGTGAGCATCAATTGTTCTAAAGAGCCATCAATAAAATCATCTCGGAATAAACGCTCAAAAGACAACAACGCAGAAAGTAATGCCGCCACCCAAGCAACCCCTGGTGCAATTCGAGAAAGGAGTTTAGGATCCGGCCCAATCACCAATGGAAACAGCGTGATCACGATTAAAAAGAACCAAAGCGGGTTCAATATTTCCGCTTGTTTACGGGTCGCAATCTTCAGCTCACGCTTTATAATCTGTAAAAATATCATAAAAATCTAAGAGTTATATTTATAATCAGCAAGATTGATTTTTTTCAATAACGTACTTGGCACTTCTTGGTGGCTTGTTAAAATCACCATTCCACCTTTTTTAGCATGATTTTCAAAAAGTGCGGTCAAAACTTCAACCCCTTTTTTGTCTATTGCTGTAAAAGGTTCATCCAAAATCCAAAGTGGCGCTTCAGAGATCCATAATCTCGCCAAGGCAATACGCTTTTGCTGCCCTGCTGAAAGTTGAGCTGCCGGTAAATCTTCTCGACCGAGTAAGCCCACTGTTTCCAACACATCCCATAAAATATCGGTGCCTTGTTGGCTTTGACTAATCTGCTGATAAAATTTTAAATTTTCCCATGCGGTTAATTCAGGTTTCACGCCAGAATGATGACCGAGATAAAGTAGCTGATGATGGTATTCTTCGCGTTGTTTTGTAATCTCGTCTGAATTCCACCACACTTTACCTTCTACAGGTTGTGCAAGACCAGCTAAAATGCGCAATAAACTTGTTTTACCGATACCATTGTGTCCTTCAATTTGCACGAAATTACCGCTTTGAAATTGCAGTGAAAGATCAGTGAACAACACGCGATCGCCACGTTGGCACGCTAATTGTTCTAATTGAAGTTGATGAGCAGGAAACATAGTCTCAGCCTTAAAAATAAAATCTTGTGAAAAATCAGCGGGTATTCTACCACAAGGGGAAATTTTGACGAGATTTTAAGGGCTAAAAGGTATAACTATTTAGGCGTAGATCGGTGTATTTATTGATTTAAAACAAACTAAATTTTCCTAGCTTTTTCATCAGACAATCAAATAATTAAAAGATTTACTGATCTAAATCAAATTTTCTGCTACTATTTAGTTACTTTTTGATGTTGTTTTATCAAAAAAATTACCTTAACTTCATTTAAAAAAAGGAACATATTATGTCTTATACTCTACCTGAATTAGGCTACGCTTATGATGCATTAGAACCACATTTTGATGCACAAACAATGGAAATTCACCACTCTAAACACCACCAAGCATATGTAAACAATGCAAATGCCGTGTTAGAAACTTTACCTGCTGAATTTTCTGAAATGTGTGCAGGCCAATTAATCAGCCAATTAGATAAAATCCCAGCTGAAAAACGTACTGCATTACGTAACAACGCTGGCGGTCACGCAAACCACAGCTTATTCTGGAAATCATTGAAAAAAGGCACCACTTTACAAGGTGATTTAAAAGCAGCTATCGAGCGTGATTTCGGTTCTGTAGAAAACTTCAAAGCTGAATTTGAAAAAGCAGCAGCAACTCGTTTCGGTTCAGGTTGGGCATGGTTAGTGATTAACCAAGGTAAATTATCTGTTGTTTCTACCGCAAACCAAGATTCTCCATTAATGGGTAAAGAAATCGCTGGTTGTGAAGGTTTCCCACTTTTAGGTTTAGACGTTTGGGAACACGCTTACTACTTGAAATTCCAAAATCGTCGTCCAGACTACATCAAAGAATTCTGGAACGTAGTGAACTGGGATTTTGTTGCAGAGCGTTTAGCTAAAAAATTAGCAAACTGCGGATGTTCAGCTAAATAATCGCTTCTCAAAATGTAAAAAATCGCCTATTTTTAGGCGATTTTTTTATTGCTTAAATCCAGCGTCTCACTTTTTTCTTGTAAGCTAAATAAGACTCACCAAACTTCTTCTCTAACCAGCATTCTTCGGGTTTAATTTGCCATTGTGTGATGAGATAAATAAACAGAAAAATACCGATAAAACTGACCACACTTTGCAAATAAACTGCCCATGCCACTAACAAACCCACTAAGCTTAAATACATGGGGTTACGGCTAAAACGATAAATACCATTTGTCACAAACACATCACTTTTTTCTAAGTGAATTGGATTGATATTCGCTTTACTCTTATAGAATTGCCAAAGGCTGAAAAAAGCGATGACAGAAGAAACCAATACCATCAAATAAGCAATGAGCACATTGGTTGAGAATGGATAAGGATTGGGCAAATATGCCATGATAAGTGCACAACCAAGAAAAATAACAGGTGGCGGCACGATAGGTTTCTGAATCATCCGATCAAAAATCCAATAAAAAAGCCCGAACAATTCGGGCTAATTAAAATATTACAGATTATTTAATTTCATCTGCGCCATTTGTTTCTCTAACGGGTTACCGTTTTTCTGTGCATTTTCAAAACTTGCTTTAGCACCATTCACATCGCCTTTTGCGACTTGAATATCGCCCGCTAAAAGATCTTTACGTGCACTAAAGCCTTGGCTTTTCACTTGATTTAGACTTGCTAATGCTGCATCAAATTGACCTTGTTGGAATTGCACAGCAGACAAACGAAGTGCAGCAAGAGACGTTAAGATATCATCTTGTGATTGAGCAATCGCTTGTTTCAAACTGTTTTCAGCAGAGGCGTAATCTTGTTTTGTAACGAAACCTTTTGCTTCATCTAATAAGCTAAATACTGCATAGCTGGTTTTATCATGTGCTTTCACAAATTCAGCCACTTTAGCTTGCTGTGCTGCTGCATCTTTGTTTGTGGTATAAACTAAGGCATCATATTCAGCTGACGCTTGCATGATTTGATTAGCTTGATAAGACTGCCAATAACGCCAGCCCAACATCCCGCCTACGCCAAGAATAAAAGCGGCAATAATGGCTTTGCCATTGTCTTTCCACCACTCTTTTAACTGATTCAGTTCTTGTTCTTCTTCAATGGTATATGCCATTTTCCTATCCTTCTAAAATTAAAATTGGGCTTTCACGTGTTCAATTAAATTCGCCACATCAATGGTTTGCTGCTCTGCTTCGCCAAGTAAGTGTTTTACCACCACTTGATTATTTTGCACTTCACTTTCGCCAAGTACAAGAGCGAGAGTCGCACCAGACTTATCTGCGCGTTTAAATTGTTTTTTAAAGTTACCACCGCTGCAATGCAACATAGTACTTAAGTGCGGTAATTCTGAGCGAAGTTTTTCAGCGAGTTGGAATGCAGCTAATGTTGTGCCTTCACCTTGATAAACAACGTAAATATCTACCGCACTTTTTACTGGAATCGATTTATTCACTTCTTGAACAAGCAACACTAAACGCTCTAAGCCCATTGCGAAACCGACACCACTTGTTGCGTGGCCACCAAGTTGTTCGACTAAGCCATCATAACGTCCACCACCACATACGGTACCTTGTGCACCTAATGCAGATGTCACCCATTCAAATACGGTTTTATTATAATAGTCTAAGCCACGAACCAATTTTGGATTAATTTCATATTGAATGCCAACCGCATCTAATAAACCACATAACTGTGCAAAATGCTCGCGACTTTCATCATCTAAATAATCCAATAATTTTGGCGCGCCGTCCAATACATCTTGTAATGCTTGATTTTTAGTATCCAAAATACGTAATGGATTTTTTACAAGACGTTCTTTCTCTTCTTCGCTCATTAAATCTTGGTGATTTTCTAAGAAAGCTACTAATGCAGAACGATAGTTTGCGCGTGCTTCTAATGAACCAATCGAATTTAATTGAAGTGAAACATGTTGATCAATCCCTAACGCTTTCCACAAACGCGCCGTTAAAATAATTAGCTCCGCATCAATTTCAGGGGTTGCAATACCAAATACTTCCACACCCGCTTGATGGAATTGACGGTAACGACCTTTTTGTGGACGCTCATGGCGGAACATTGGTCCCATATACCATAAACGTTGCTCATTGTTGTAAATCCAACCGTGTTCAATCGCAGCACGTACACATCCAGCTGTGCCTTCTGGGCGAAGCGTTAATTGTTCATCATTATCCCAGAATGTGTACATTTCTTTTGATACAACATCGGTTACTTCACCGATTGCACGAGCAAATAATGGCGTACTTTCCACGATTGGCATACGCACTTCTGAATAGCCGTAGCTGCTTAAAATTTGGCGAACCTGCCCTTCAATCCATTGCCAAAGTGGGGATTCAGTTGGGGAACAGTCGTTCATCCCACGAATTGCTTGAATATTTTTTGCCACGAGTTTTCCTTAAATAATTCGATTTTTTGGATCTTGTTGTGCAACTTTTGCACGAATTTTAGCTTCTAATTGGTCAATAATCGCGTCGTTATCAAAACGTTCTTTTTGACGCTCGCCATCTAAATAATAGCCACTTTTCTTATTACCACCGGTCACGCCAAGGTCAGACACTAATGCTTCACCTGGGCCATTTACCACACAACCAATAATAGACACATCCATTGGGGTGATAATATCTTCTAAACGTTGTTCTAGTGCATTCACCGTGCCAATTACATCAAATTCTTGACGAGAGCAAGTTGGGCAAGCAATAAAGTTAATCCCGCGAGAACGAATACGTAACGATTTCAAAATATCAAAACCAACTTTGATTTCTTCTACAGGATCGGCGGCTAAAGAGACACGTAAGGTATCACCAATACCTTCCGCCAACAGCATACCTAAACCAATCGCAGATTTTACCGCACCTGCACGTGCACCGCCCGCTTCCGTAATACCTAAATGCAATGGTTGTTTAATGGCTTTTGCCAGTAAACGGTAAGATTCCACCGCAAGAAAGACATCAGATGCTTTTACGCTCACTTTAAATTTATCGAAGTTCAAACGATCTAAAATCTCAACATGGCGTAATGCTGACTCTAATAAGGCTTCAGGTGTTGGCTCGCCAAATTTCTCTTGGATATCTTTTTCTAATGAGCCTGCATTAACACCAATACGAATCGGAATATTTTTATCACGTGCGCAATCCACCACTGCTCGAATACGATCTTCACGACCAATATTGCCCGGATTAATACGTAAGCAATCCACCCCATATTCAGCCACTTTTAACGCAATGCGATAGTCAAAATGAATATCCGCCACTAATGGCACATTCACTTGCTGCTTAATGATTTTAAACGCTTCGGCGGCATCCATGGTCGGAACAGAAACACGCACGATATCTGCGCCGACACGTTCCAACGATTTAATCTGTGCAACGGTCGCTTCAACATCCGTTGTGCGAGTATTTGTCATGGATTGTACGGCAATCGGTGCATCACCACCGATTGGTACATTGCCCACATAAATTTTTGTCGATTCACGACGCTTGATAGTAGGTTTTACTGCTGACATTCTTTCGTAAATTATTCGTTAAGGTTTTGGTAATTTAAATTTAGCCACACGGCCATCAACGGTAAGCGGATACGCTTCGCCTTTATAAGTAATACGAACGTTACCCGGCGCGCCGATAATCAATGCATAGTCATTACCATTAAAGGTTAAGACTTCGCCTTGTTTATATTCTTTTTGCGCTAAAACTTTACGGTTTTGGTCTTTCACACTAATCCAGCTTGAATTTTTGGTAATCTCAATAACAAGATCGCCTTTTGCTGTGGTTGGTGCTTCAGAAATAGCGGGGGTTTCAACCGCACTTTGTGCATCTGGCACGGTCGGCTCTGTTGTTGGTTCTGTGTTAGGTAAGGTTTGTTCCACAACAGGGGCTTGAACTTGTTCAACGGTAGGGGCTGAAGTTGTGCCAGTTGAAACTTCTGCGTTTACTGGTTGAGCTTGATTTTCTTGAGTATTTGAAACAACAGGTTCAGCAGCATTATTTTTTGTTTCCGTTACAGGTGCTGTTTCATTATTTGATGTTGAAGGCTGGTTATTCACCGCGACTGGGATGTCATTCGAATGCGTAACCGGTATCTCTGCTGTTTTTTCTTTTTCAACGTAGGTTTGCACTAAATTATCACGTTCTTCGTTTGATTTTTGATAATTCTGCCACCACCATAAGCCTGTCATTCCAACAGCCGCGAGTAAAATAATGGTTGTAAGTATGCCGACCCAGCGACTATGAGAAGAGTATTGGTTTACTGAACGCGTCGCGCGTGCATTTTTACCTAAATCGTTTTTGTATGCTTCACCAAAGGTTAAATGCGCCCATTCGCTCTCAGGAATACGTAAAAATTTCGTATAACTACGAACATATCCTTTCATAAAAGTTGATGGCACATTTTTTTGGACAAATTCATTATTTTCTAATTTTTCCAAAATACTTGGTCGCAAAGAAATCGCCTTTGCCGCATCTTCCAGAGAAAGATTTAACGCTTCGCGAGCTTGACGAAGTCTATCCCCAAAAGAGAGGTCTGTTTTTTCGGTTTGTTCAAGGATTGTATTCATAGGTATAAAATCAAGAAATAGCAATAAAAAACTAAATGCTAAATTCTAAAGTCGAAAGGGGCTTTTGGCAATGATTATTTGAGTGAACGGAGCTTTTCCTCTCTAGAAGGATCAACTTGACGCAATTTATCCAATGCCTGTTGATAAACATCAGTTTGTTTTCCAGCAAAAGCACAAAGCGCCATATTTTCGTAAGTATCAGCTTGATGATAATAATTTGGCGCAGCGAGTGCCGCATTAAATTGTGAATAAGCTTGTTCAAACTCACCTTGTCCACATAAAAATGCACCGAAGTTGTTATACACATCGCCTTGCTTATCATCTAACTTAATCGCCTGTAAATAAGCTTGCTTCGCTTTTTCCGTATCGCCTTGTAATTGATAAAAATGCGCAAGTGCCGAGTGCACAAGATAATAGTGTTCATCATGTTCAAAAGCTTTATCTAAATTCAGTTTTGCTTGAACAAAATCCTCTTGTTGCAGATAGCCTAATGCCAATTCAACGCGCGCTTTTGCTGCTTGTTGTTTATTAAAATCAACAGAAGACTGAGAGACACAAGCCGAAAAAACAAAAGGAAAAATGACCGCACTTAGAATGTTAATTGGGATTAATTTCATCTTATCACTCCTCTATCTTATCACTCTTCTCTAGGCCATTTTTCCTTTACAAGTATTGCTATATTTAGCTTAGTTAACCGCTTTTACGTCAATACCTTCGCCAAACTTACGCTTCATTGCTGTACGTTTGGTTCGGTCGATCACATCCCCCGCCAGCTGACCACAAGCCGCATCAATATCATCACCACGGGTTTTGCGCACAATTACCGTAAAACCGTATTCCATTAAGGTTTTTTGGAAACGATCGACACGGCTATTTGAGCTTTTACCATAAGGCGCTTCCGGGAACGGGTTCCATGGGATTAAGTTGATTTTACATGGCGTATTTTTTAATACTTGAGCTAATTGATGCGCATGCTCTGTACCATCATTCACGTGATCTAATAACACATATTCAATTGTCACTTTACCATGGTTAGCATTCGATACTTCTAAGTATCTGTGTACCGAATCCATCAACATTTTGATGTTATATTTTTTATTGATCGGCATGATTTCATCACGCAATTCATCGTTCGGTGCGTGAAGTGAAATCGCTAATGCCACATCAATCTTATCGCGCAACATATCGAGCGCTGGCACAACACCTGAAGTAGATAACGTCACGCGTCGTTTAGACAATCCATACGCAAAATCATCCAGCATAATTTCCATCGCGGGTACAACATTGGCTACATTTAACAATGGTTCACCCATGCCCATCATCACCACATTGGTAATCGGACGAACACCCGTCACACCAAAATTACCAATAATTTTTGATGCACGCCAAACCTGACCGATAATTTCTGACACCGTTAAATTACGGTTAAAGCCTTGCTGTGCTGTCGAACAGAAGGTACAAGCTAAGGCACAGCCTACTTGAGAAGAGACACAAAGTGTCGCGCGATCCGCTTCAGGAATATAGACCGTTTCAACTTGTTGTTCGCCTACTTGCATCGCCCATTTAATCGTGCCATCCGCAGAGCGTTGTTCAACCGAGACTTCTGGCGCTTTAATTTCCGCGACCGCTTTTAATTTTTCTCGTAATTTTTTATTAATATTGGTCATATTGTCGAAGTTATCTTCGCCAAAATGATAAATCCATTTCACTAATTGATCTGCACGAAATGGTTTCTCGCCTAATTCCGCAAAAAACTCACGCATCTGCTGACGCGTTAAATCCATTAAATTAATCTTTTTGGTATTCGTTTCAGATGAAAGGGGTTGTTCTAACATAAAGCCTCGTTATTACACATTACGGCGATGATGTTACTCAGCATTGAGCAACAAAAAATTCGCATATTAAAAATGAGCCGAGATTTTACAGATTTACCGACTGATAAGCTAGCAGATTTGAAAAACAACGAAAATTTTGACCGCACTTCTTTGCGATCGACATCGCAAAAATCAAAAAAATGAAAGGAAAAACTGCGGTTAAAAAAACTTCAAATTTTTTCTCTTTCACACATCCCAAAGCCCTATAAAAACTGATAGAATACGCACTTCGTTTTATTCTCTGAGTTAGCTATATTGAAGATATGTTAAAAAAAGTTCTTTCTGCATTGTGTTTAGTGCCCGCAGTCGCAACAGCACAATCTTATATTGTATATGATTTCACCCATGATAGAGTCTTAGAAAGTAGCTCGCCAAATCATGTGCAACCTATCGCCTCTGTCACCAAGTTAATGACAGCGAATGTGTTTCTTGAAAATAATCGAAACGCAAACTGTACTGCATCGATTACTGACGATGATTTCGATTACATCAAAGGCACACATACAAAATTACCTAAATATACGCCGATTTCTTGTAATGAATTATTAAAAGCAATGCTCGTTCATTCTGATAACTATGCTGCTCACGCACTTTCTCGCTCTGCGGGCATGAGCCGTTTACAATTTATTCAAAAAATGAATGAAAAAGCACGAGAATTAGGCATGCGCTCTACTCGCTTTTCAGATAGTTCAGGTTTATCTGACAGCAACATTTCAAGTGCAATGGATTTAGTTAAACTAGCCAAATACTCGCTCAATAAAGCACAAATCAAAAATCTATCTAATATGCCGAGTGCCTTCATTCAAGCTGGCGGACGCAGTGTTTTCGTCAAAAACACCAATAAATTAGTGCGTGAAGAAGTCTTCGATGCAGCAATAAATAAAACCGGCTATATTCGCGAATCTGGCTATAATTTAGTTTTCGTGAATAAAAATCCATGTAATCACTCTACCATCGGTGTGATCAGTTTAAATAACCATTCATCCGCATTTCGTAGCAACTTTACGAAAGGAAAACTGGAACAATATGGGTGTACTGCTGGACGTAGCATGCAAAACTTTACCGTTGATGAAGACCAATATGAAGAAGGTTATGATGAGAGTGGTATGGATCGTCTAATCCAGCGAGTCGGCGGTTAATCCTTTCACAAAGAGCGGTCAATTTTGTATAAAATTTTCCGCTTTTTAATTTTAATCACCTATCGATTTGATAATTATTTTCATTTAAAGATCTTATAAAAAATGATATTATTCTGCAGAATGCTAATCAATCATTATTTTTAAGGAGATCTCATGAAGCATTTATTTAAAAGCCTATCTGTTATCGCTCTAGGTTTAGCTGCTTTACAAGCCGAAGCGAAATTTAAAGTGGTGACCACATTTACGGTTATTCAGGATATCGCACAAAATGTTGCGGGCGATGCCGCGACGGTAGAATCTATCACCAAACCTGGTGCAGAAATTCATGAGTATGAACCAACCCCTAAAGATATTGTAAAAGCTCAATCTGCTGATTTAATTTTATGGAACGGATTAAATTTAGAGCGTTGGTTTGAGCGTTTCTTCCAAAATATCAAAGACAAACCAGCCGTTGTGGTAACCGAAGGCATCACGCCACTTTCTATTTATGAAGGCCCTTATAAAGATGCACCTAACCCACACGCTTGGATGTCGCCATCTAATGCGTTGATTTATGTCGAAAATATCAAAAATGCATTCGTTAAATACGATCCGCAAAATGCTGATACTTATCAAAAAAATGCAGTGGCGTATGCGGAAAAAATCAAACAACTCGATAAACCTTTACGTGAAAAACTCGCACAAATTCCTGCCGACCAACGTTGGTTAGTCACCAGTGAAGGGGCCTTTAGTTATTTAGCGAAAGATTACGATCTCAAAGAAGGCTATTTATGGCCAATTAACGCTGAACAACAAGGTACGCCTCAACAAGTGCGTAAACTTATCGATTTAGTGAAAAAGAATCACATTCCTGTGGTATTTAGTGAAAGTACCGTGTCAGCCAAACCTGCTCAACAGGTAGCAAAAGAAAGCGGTGCTAAGTACGGCGGCGTGCTTTATGTCGATTCTCTTTCTGCTGCTGATGGTCCTGTACCGACTTATATCGATTTGCTCAATGTCACTGTATCCACCATCGTGAAAGGATTTGAAAAATAATGACCGGACTTTCCGCTTCTATTTCCGTTAATGACGTAACCGTGCGTTATAACAACGGGCACACTGCAATTTATGATGTTACCTTTGCATTACAAGGGGGAACAATCTGTGCTCTTGTCGGCGTAAATGGGAGCGGAAAATCAACGCTATTCAAAAGCATCATGGGCTTAATTAAACCACAGCAAGGCAATATTGCACTTTGTAGTTTGCCTATTAATCGAGCCTTGAAACAAAATTTAGTTGCCTATGTACCGCAAGCGGAAGAAGTCGATTGGCAATTTCCAGTCTCCGTTTATGATGTTGTCATGATGGGACGCTACGGCTATATGAATTTCCTACGCATTCCAAAGGCTGAAGACAAACAAAAAGTGTTCGAGGCGATGCAACGAGTAAACATCGAGCATTTAGCTGAACGACAAATCGGCGAGCTTTCTGGTGGACAGAAAAAACGCGTATTTTTGGCTCGAGCATTAGCACAACAAAGTAAGATTATCTTACTCGATGAGCCTTTTACGGGTGTAGATGTTAAAACTGAAAATGCTATTGTGGAACTCCTTCGCCAATTACGTGCTGAAGGCCATTTAATTTTAGTCTCTACCCACAATTTAGGCTCTGTACCAGACTTCTGTGACCAAGTAGTGATGATTAACCGTACTGTGATTGCTGCCGGTAAAACGGAAGATACATTCAATCAGCATAATTTGGAAAAAGTCTTTGGTGGTGTATTACGACACATCAAATTATTGGGTGAAGATCTGCATAATGATGAAGATAAACGTGCTGTCACCGTGCTTACAGATGATGAACGTCCCGTTGTCTTCTATGGTGAAACCAAAAATGATCCGCCTGCAACGGCTGTAAAATCCTGTCGTCTGCCTCCGTCTGACAAGGAATAAGTCATGCTTGAATATTTACTGGAACCTTTCTCCTATGAATATATGCAAAAAGCCATGTGGATAAGTGCCGCAGTTGGTGGCATTTGTGCCTTTCTTTCTGCCTATTTAATGTTGAAAGGCTGGTCATTAATTGGCGACGCACTCTCTCATTCCGTGGTGCCGGGTGTGGCGATAGCTTATGCCTTTTCACTCCCCTATGCTTTAGGTGCTTTTTTTGCTGGAATTTTGGCCGCACTTTCCATTTTATGGATCAAATCCATTTCTAAACTCAAAGAAGATGCCGTTATCGGCTTTATTTTCAGTACCTTTTTTGCCTTGGGCTTGCTGATTATTTCTCTAAATCCAACCTCAATAAACGTGCAAAATATCATTCTCGGTAATATCCTCGGGATTGCCGATGAAGATATTTATCAAGTAGCCATCATTATGTTGATTTGCTTGGTCTTATTGCTTGTTTTCTGGAAGGATCTGTTACTGATTTTCTTTGATGAAACACAAGCGATAACAGTTGGACTTTCACCACTGTTTTATAAAGTCCTCTTTTTTACACTCTTAAGTGCTTGTGTTGTTGCCGCATTACAAACTGTCGGGGCAATTTTAGTGATTGCCATGGTTATCACGCCTGGTGCAACTGCCTATTTACTTACCGATAAATTCAAAACTCTTATCAAAATTGCGGTAGCATTAGGCGCTATCACTGGTTTTGTCGGTGTCTATTTAAGCTATTATCTCGATGGAGCCACAGGTGGTGTCATCGTGACATTGCAAACCTTGTTATTTTTATTAGCTTTTCTATTTTCGCCAAAATACGGATTAATGAGTCAAAAACGACGTAAGGCGGTGGCCCATGAGTGAAATGTTCACTATTTTCGTTGAGCCATTTCAGTTTGACTTTATGCAAAATGCGCTACTCACCGCATTAGTGGTTGCCGTGATCTGTGCACTACTCTCTTGCTATTTGGTGTTAAAAGGATGGTCATTGATGGGCGACGCTATTTCCCATGCCGTCCTCCCAGGTATTGTATTAGCTTTTCTAGCCGGTATTCCATTAGTGATTGGCGCCTTTGTCTCAGGTATTGCCTGTGCCTTAGGTGTAGGTTATTTAAAAGAGAACAGTCGTATCAAAGAAGATACCGCGATGGGGATTGTATTTTCGGGGATGTTTGCCATTGGTTTGGTGCTGTTCACTAAAATCCAAACCTCACAACATCTCACACACATCTTATTCGGAAACGTATTGGGTGTAAGCCGACAAGAGCTGATTCAAACGGCAATCATCGCCTTGATCATTTTTATTTTACTTGGATTAAAGCGTCGTGATTTTCTGCTTTATTGCTTTGATCCGAGCCATGCCCGTGTTGCAGGTCTTTCGCCTAAATTATTGCATTATGGACTACTCACACTACTTGCACTCACCATTGTGAGTACGATGCAAGTCGTTGGGGTGATTTTGGTTGTGGCGATGCTAATTGCACCAGGCATCACGGCTCTCACACTGACAAATCGCTTCGATAAAATGCTTGTTATCGCAATCATCAGCGCTGTAACAGCAAGTCTATTAGGCGTCCTACTTAGCTATCATTTTGATGCATCCACTGGTGCATGCATTATTTTATTACAGGCCGTATTTTTCTTGATTGCGCTAATTTATAGCAAAATAAAAGTGCGGTTAAATTTTTAAATAAAAAGCTAACAGAGATGTTAGCTTTTTTATTAGGGATTGAGCTCCAGTAATGTTAGTGCTTCATAATGCGCTGTATGCGGGAACATATCAAACAATTGAATTTGAGTAAGTTTATAATTGGTTAGATGCTGCAAATCTTTTCCCATGGAAATCGCGTTGCAACTAGAATAAAGAATAAAGTGCGGTTGCATTTCATTGAGAAATTCAGCGAGTTCCTTTCCGATACCTCGACGAGGCGGGTTGACGATCACCAAATCTGGTTTATTTTCATCTTGTGCTAAAGCAAAATTAGCCGCATCCAATGATTGAAATTTAACGTTGTTTAGCCCTAACACCTGAGCGGATTGAGTCGCCGCTTGGATAGCGGATGGCGAAATTTCAATTCCCGTTAATTCCACTTCTTGTTGATGTTTATCCTGTAAAGCTTTAGCGCAATGAAGTCCAAACCCTCCAACGCCACAAAAGAGATCCCAAAGTTTAGTAATCGGCAAATCTTGTACCCAATCTTGTGCCGTTGCATATAACCCTTGTGCGACAAGTGGATTCGTTTGGAAGAAACCTTGAGGGCGAATAAACAGCGGAATACCATTAAAGTTTTCAGATAAGGTGTGCTGGTCCGTCAAAAAGATTTCTTTCTCACCTTCTAAGATCGCCGCATGTTGGGGTTGGATATTCACACTCACCACTTCAAGTTGTGGTAATTTTTCCAATAGTCCTGCAAATTCACGTTGAATTAACGGCAATTTAGTTTCTGAACGCAATACAAAACGCAACATCAATTTTTTTGTATGTTGGCTTTCAGTAAGCAGAATATATTTCAGTTCACCTTTTTGTTTAGCTACGTTATAAGGGACTAAACCCGCGCGTCCAATGAAATCTTTTAGAATCGGAAAGAGTTCAGCAAAGCGTTGCGGATAAAGCGGGCAATCACATAAATCTACCGCACTTAGTGGATCATTCGGGTCTTGTAAAATACCTAAAATGGGACGTTCCACCGCGCCACTTACCACCATTTTTGCTTTATTACGAAAAGCTAACTCGGAGGAATAAAAAGGCGGATGCCAAATTAAATTATCACAATCTAATTTGGCAAGTTGTTGTTTAAGATGCTCTTCTTTCTTGGCTAGTTGCTGTTCATAAGGCATATCAAGCCATTGACAAGAACGGCAATCGCCTTTTTGATAATGATGGCAATCAATCATTTAGAAGCAAGCCACTCTTGTTGAAGTGCGGTCAGTTTTTGATGATTTTCAATCCAACGTGAAGTTTTGGTGAGTTCTGACCAATCAAAGGATTTTTGTTTAAAGAGCGATTTCAAGCGAGTTTGGCGTGCTGCGAAATGCTCTGTGGTTTCCTCTAATTTGAGATTATCAAGCACTTGGATGACACCTTCACGTTCATTGCAAAGCAATAATAAGTCACAACCCGCATTCAAGGCTTTTTCACTACGAGCCACAAAATCACCCATAAAACCTGCGCCCTTCATGCCTAAATCATCAGAGAAAATCGCCCCTTGGAAGCCCAACTGTTTACGCAAAATTTCTTTCAACCAATAACTCGAACCACTTGCAGGCTGGCTATCACACTGCGTATAAATAACGTGAGCCGGCATAATCGCATCAAGCTTACTCTGTTGAATTAATTGCTGGAATGGCAAAATATCATGATTAAAAATCACGTCTTTTGCTCGCTCATCATAAGGCGTTTCAAGATGAGAATCGGCTAAAACATGGCCATGTCCTGGGAAATGTTTTCCCGTTGTCGCCATGCCTGCTTGGTGCATGCCATCAATAAAAGCAGCTGCCAAATTAACCGCACTTTTTACATCACACCCAAAACTACGATCACCAATCGCACGACATTCGTGCCCCAAATCCAACACGGGAGCAAAACTCAAATCAATATCTAGCGCCACCATTTCAGCCGCCATTTGCCAACCCGCTTCTTTTGCTATTTGGTTTTGCAGAGTTGAATCCTTAACTAATGCCGCAAAAGCTTGCATTGCAGGTAACTGAGTGAAACCTTCACGGAAACGTTGAACGCGACCACCTTCCTGATCGACCGTGATCAATAAAGGCTTTTTCACTCGTTGACGAATGGATTTAATTAGTGCTTGAACTTGCTGACGATCATAAAAATTGCGGGTAAATAAAATCAAACCTGCAACTAAAGGATGTTCCAGTAATTCAACTTCTTCTTGTTTGAGCTCATGACCTTCAAGGTCAATCAATAATATGGACATAAACTATTGTAAATAAAGACGATAATTGGTGCTTTCTGTGCTTGGTTTTGGTAGTTCAAACACTTTCTTTTCTTGAGGTTGCAATAAAATATTGCCTGATTGGCTTTCTTGCTGATTCGGCCAAACTTGCGTTACACCTTGTGTGTTATACCAATAAAGATGGTAAAGCACATTGAGTTGTTGCGTAGTTTTATTTTTTAAAGCCGCGGTATTATCAGATAAATCAACATCTAAAGCCGGTGCTAAATTTGCCGCCATATTTAAAATTGGCTTATTGGTTCCCACAATATTTGGTGCAGATGAACAAGCCGTTAAAAATAATACCGTTGCTGTAATGAGGATCTTTTTCATTATTTCGCCAACATTCTACCTAAAGGTTCACCACCAACAAGATGCATATGGATATGGAATACTTCTTGTCCACCGTGTTTATTACAGTTCACGATTAAACGATAACCGTCTTCGGCAATGCCTTCTTCTTTAGCAATTTTAGCTGCGACAGTAAACAAGCGACCTAAGGTAACTTCATCTTGTTCCGTCACATCATTAACCGTTGGAATCACTTTATTTGGGATAATCAAAATATGGGTTTTCGCTTGTGGTGAAATATCACGGAATGCAATCACTAATTCATCTTGATAAACAATATTGGCAGGAATTTCTTTGCGAATAATTTTACTGAAAATGGTTTCTTGAGCCATAGTCTTCTCCTTATTTTATATAAAAAAGTGCGGTCAAAATTTACCGCACTTTGCTTTTATTTTCCATCAGAAATTGATGATGAATGACATTTCAATAGGCTTAGTGAGCCGCACCTTCTTCTGAATCATCTTGATTAATAAAGGTGTTATTAATCTCAATTTGTGCTTTTTCACGTAATGCTTGCATTAACTGTCCTTGCAATTCGCCTTGACGTGCACGAACAAGTTGAGTGCTAAATTTCGCTAATTCTTGCTCACTTAAAGTCGGTTCTTCTACACGTTCAAGAGCAACCACAACTACATCACCTTTGCTGTTGCGAGCAACTTGATAAGCTACTTTACCATCTTGTGGTTTAGCAATAGCAAATACACCTTCATAAAGCATTGGATCTTTATTATCCATTAATGTAAAGGTTTGTGGTTCACTAAAACTAATACCTGCTGGTAATTTGGTAGGATCAGTTGATAGTGCTTTAACCGCTTGCTCTGCTTCTTCAGCTAATACTTTATCGGCTTTTTCACGTTTTAAGAATTGCTCAATCGTTGATTTTGCTTCATCAAGGCTTTGTAAACCTTCATCTTTGTGATCCACGACACGTACCACTACAAATTCATTTTCACCTACAGTTAATGGCTCAGAATTTGCACCGCCGTTTGCAATATCAGATTCAAAAATAGCAGAAGTTACATTTGGGAAATTTAATGCCGCAGGGACATTATTTTTACCAAAGTAATCCGTTTCTTCCATTTTCACTCCTGCCGCTTCAGCTACCGCAGCTAAAGAATCGCTGCTTTCTGCTGCTTTTTCACGAACTGCTTTTTCTACCGCTTGGAAACGGCTTTCTGCTAAGTTTTTACGTACAGTCTCTGCGATTTGTTCTTTCACCTCTTCTAAAGTACGTTCTTTACGATCTTGCACTAAAATAATATGGTAAGCCCCATCTACATTAACCGGTGTGCTATATTGACCAACATTTAACAATAATGCTGCATCTTCAAAGTTTTTCGGTAATTCGTTGTCTTTTACCCAACCTAATTCACCGCCTTGTGCACCAGAAAGTTTATCTAGGGATTTTGTTTTTGCTAACTCAGCAAAATCAGCGCCCTTTTGCAATTCTTGATAAACGGCATCCGCTTCTTTCTCAGTTGATACTTGAATATGCGCTAATTTTTGGCTAATGAATTGCGCTTTATTTTCTTGATAATATTGCGCAATTTGAGTTTCAGTTACTGGTTGTAATTTACCTAATGCATTTGCTGAAACACTAATATATTGCACTTTCGCTTGTTCAGGTTGAACCAGTGACTTCGCATTCGCATCGTAATACGCTTTAATTTCTTCGTCCGTTACTTTTTGTTTTGCAATTTCATCGGCTAATGGAAGAGTTGCAAGACGAGCAATACGTTTTTGGAAAAAGACTTGTGCGTTATCTTTCACTTGAGCCGGCACGACAAACTCACTGTCAGCCAAACCGTTTTGCATTTGTTCAAGTGTTAATGCATTACGTAAAATTGCCGCATAAGTATCGGATGTTAAACCATTTTGAGTCAATAATTGTTGATAACGCGCGTTATCAAATTTACCGTTAGATTGTAAGTTAGGATCGCTCACTATTGCACGTTTGATCATCTCATCACTTACACCTAATTTTAATTCTTTCGCATATTGACGGATTAATTCTTGATCCACTAAACGTTGAATTAAATTTTGACGAAGTGCGGTCACAAATTCTACAGAGTCAGTTTTCGCTAAGAAACTCTCGCCTTCTTGTTGTGCTCGCGCTTCAAACTCTTGGTTATAACGATTTAAGAAATCTTGTTGAGAGATAGTCTCGCCATTTACTTTTGCCGCAAAACTATCATTGCTGCTATACAGATAACCTGACATCCCACCAATCAAAAATGAAACTGGAATTAAAGCAAAGATCGCTTTTCCGATAAAGCTATGGGCGATGCCATGCATTTTTTCAATTAACATTCAATTATTACCCTTTTAAAAAAGACAAAGTTCGTAAGATTATAATCTAAAAGGCGAAAATTCGCACTTAAAAAACACCATGTTCGTGTAGGATTTTCACAGCCATGACTAATAACACTAAACCGCCAAAAATCTCTGCTTTGCTTTTGAATTTTTTCCCTAAAAAATGACCGCTCTTTACACCAATAAAAGAGATGACAAAGGTGATTAAACCAATGATGAAGACAGCCAACAAAATGTCCACGGAAAGAAAAGCAAAAGAGACACCAACGGCTAGCGCATCAATGCTCGTTGCCACACCAAGTGTTAGTAGGTGCTTTAAACTAATCAATGAGGGTGCAGGTTCATCATCTGAGCTCAGCCCTTCTCGAATCATATTCACACCGATAATCGCAAGTAAAGCAAAGGCAATCCAATGATCCCAATTTTGAATCATCTGACTAAATTGTAGCCCGACAACATAGCCGATTGCCGGCATAATGCCTTGAAATAGCCCAAAACAGCATGCAATGGCCAGTGCTTGTTTCCATCGAAAAGCGCGCATTGCCAAACCTTTGGAAATGGATACCGCAAATGCATCCATAGAAAGCCCCAAAGCTATGACCCACAACATATGAAAAGTCATAACCTAAAACCTATTTTCCGATACAAAAAGAGCTGAAAATGTTACCGAGTAAATCATCCGAGGTAAATTGCCCCGTAATTTCACTGAGATTAGCTTGTACTAAACGAAGTTCTTCTGCTAACAATTCACCTGCATGAAATTCGGTTAATTGGACTAACCCAATTTGCAAATGTTCGGCCGCTTTTTCTAAAGCATCAAGATGACGTCGACGTGCTAAGAAGCCACCTTCCATACCGGTTTGGAAGCCCATCGCCTGTTTTAAATGCTCACGTAATAAATCTACGCCTTGGTGCGTTTGAGCCGATAAACAAATAGTCGTTGTTCCATTTTCTTCTTTTATTCCAACTGCCTCACCGCTTAAATCTACTTTATTACGAACAATGGTTACCGACATGTTATTCGGCAATTTTGATAAAAATTCTGACCGCACTTTTTCAATATTTTGGCTGTCGGGATCGCTGCTGTCTAACATTAAGATAATACGATCGGCTTGCTCAATTTCAGTCCACGCACGCGAGATTCCGATACGTTCAACTTCATCTGTCGCTTCACGAAGTCCTGCAGTATCAATAATATGTAAAGGCATGCCATCAATATGAATATGCTCACGCAACACATCACGCGTCGTCCCTGCAATATCTGTCACAATAGCCGCTTCTCTGCCCGCTAAAGCATTCAGTAAACTTGATTTACCTGCATTTGGACGACCGGCAATCACCACTTTCATCCCTTCACGTAAAATCGAGCCTTGTTTCGCTTCGCTACGGACTAAATCAAGCTGAGTGATAATTTCTCGTAATTTTGCTTCGATTTTACCGTCTGCCAAAAAGTCAATTTCTTCATCGGGAAAATCAATCGAGGCTTCCACATAAGTACGAAGATAAATGACGGAATCCACCAACTGATTCACTTTATTGGAAAATTCACCTTGCAATGATTTTAATGCTGAACGAGCAGCTTGCTCCGAAGTCGCATCAATCAAATCTGCAATGGCTTCTGCTTGAGCTAAATCTAATTTATCATTTAAAAAAGCTTGTTCAGAAAACTCACCTGGACGCGCAAGACGAATACCATCAAGTTGTAAAATTCGTTTTAGCAACAAATCTAATACCACCTGTCCACCATGGCCTTGTAATTCCAATACATCTTCACCAGTAAAGGAATTCGGTGATTTAAAATAAAGCGCAATGCCTTGATCTAAAACTGTGCCATCAGCATCTTTAAAAGGTAGATAATCTGCCATGCGTGGTTTAGGACATTTACCTAGCACCGCTTGTGCAACCTCAACCGCTTTCGGGCCGGATACACGCAAAATACCAATACCACCACGACCAGGCGCTGTCGCTTGTGCGACGATTGTTTCTTTCATAAAAACTCACTAAAAATTGACCGCACTTTTATCTGCGATAAAAAAATGAGAGGGCGCATTAATACGCCCATGTGATTATATATCAATCAATGATAGAAAAAAGGCATCTTTCGATGCCTTCTATCTGTTATTTTTTACGGGTATGTAACCCTTTTTTCTCTAAACCACGGTAGATCATTTGTTGTTGTACGATAGTGATTAAGTTAGACACTAACCAGTAAAGTACTAGACCTGCCGGGAACCAGAGGAAGAAGAACATGAAGATCAACGGCATGAAATTCATCACTTTTTGTTGCATTGGATCGGCAACTGGTGTCGGTGACATTTTTTGTAACAAGAACATTGATCCACCCATTAAGATTGGGAGAATGTAGTAAGGGTCTTGTGCCGATAAATCTTGAATCCAACCAAAGAATGGCGCATGGCGAAGTTCAACCGCTTCCATAAACGTCCAGTATAATGCAATGAAAATTGGCATTTGAAGGATTAATGGTAAACAACCGCCAAGTGGATTTACTTTTTCTTCTTTGTAAAGTTTCATCATTTCTTGGCTCATACGTTGGCGATCATCACCAAAACGTTCGCGCATTTCTTGCATTTTCGGTTGCAACATACGCATTTTCGCCATAGAAGTGTATTGTGCTTTTGTAAGCGGATATAAAATCGCTTTCACCACTAAGGTGACACAAATAATTGCCACACCCCAGTTAGATACAATACTTTGAATGAAAGTTAATAACCAGAATAATGGTTTCGCGATGAACCATGCCCAACCATAATCGACAGTTAAGTCTAAGTGGTTAGCCACTTCAGCCATTTTGTTTTGTAATTTCGGACCTGTCCATAATGAGCTGGTAATAGTCTCTGTTGCACCTGCTGGAATAGAAACGACTGGACCACGATAACCAATAGACGCAACGTTATTTTTACTGTCTGTAATACTATAAAGTTGGTTATTTACATCTTGATTTGGGATCCAAGCTGATACGAAATAGTGTTGTAAAATAGCAACCCAACCTGCTTTGGTATCGATAGAAAGATTTTTATCTTTCATATCGCTGAAGCTGTATTTTTTGTAATTGGTTTCTGAAGAAGAATACGCACCACCGGTATAAGTAGGCATTGCCACGTTACCGCTGCTTTCAACTAATGTGTGTTTTAATTGGCCGTAAGGTTCAACTTCAATTGCACTACCACTTTGGTTCACAATTTCAAAGTTAACACCGACATCGTAACTATCACGTTTTAACACAAAGATTTTACGATAAGTCACACCATCTTTTTCAAATGTTAATGGCACTGAAAGTTCATTTTGACCTTCTGCTAATTTGAAATTATCGCCAGTAACTTGATATTGCGCGCGACCTGCTTTTGTATCGATCCCGTTTTTACCAATTAAACCGCTTTGTGCAATGTAAACATGCTCGTTTGTATCTTTTAACAAGACGAAAGGTTCTTTTGAACCTAATTCTGCATCATATTTTAATAGTTCAGAACTGATTACATCACCACCTAATGTATCCACTTTTAAACGGAGTACATCATTTTCTAATATGATAATTTGACCTTTTGTTTGTGAATCTGCCACTACTTCAGCAGATGAAGAAGAACTTGCCGGAACATCAGAAGAGGCGGCTGTTGTTTGTTCCGTGGTCTGTTGTTGAACAGGTGGATTTTTATCAAGTTGCCATTGCTGATAAACAAGGAAAGAAATAAAGAGTAGTGCAAGCACTAATAGGCTACGTCTTGAGTCCATTATTTTTTCTCATCGTTATTATTAATCTTTTTCGGCGGAACAGGATCGAATCCACCGGCGCTTAAGGGGTGACATTTTAATACACGTTTTAGCGTAAGCCAACTACCTTTTAACAATCCATGTGTTTTTAACGCCTCAATACCATAACAAGAACAGGTTGGCACAAAACGACAACGTGGCCCGATTAAAGGGCTAATCGCTACTTGATAAAACTTAATTAAAGCGATGAGGATTTTTGTGCCAAACGAATGTGACGTGCCCATAATTTATCCAAAGTTTGTAAAAACGTTTTATTATCAAGCTGACCAATGCCACGTTTCGCCACAAAGACAAAGTCACAAGAAGGCAAATTATGTTGGGATAAACGAAAACTTTCACGAACTAAACGTTTGATACGATTACGATCATGTGCTCGTTTAAGATGTTTTTTAGCCACAGTTAAACCTAAGCGTGGATGCTCAAGATTATTTTTGCGTGCGAGAATGGTAATTTCAGGGGTGCTTGCTCGAAACGGTTGTTCGAAGACATTTTTGAATTGAGTGGGAGTTAGCAATCGTAACTCCCGAGAGAAGTTTAGCTTAATCACTAAAAACGGTGATTATGCAGATAAACTCTTACGACCTTTAGCACGACGACGAGCTAAAACTTGACGGCCGTTTTTAGTTGCCATACGAGCACGGAAACCGTGAGTACGGCTACGTTTTAATACAGAAGGTTGAAATGTACGTTTCATTGTAATCTACCTAAATCAAAATGGTTTACTGTTTTGATATTCAAAACACAACAAGGGTTATAAAAAATAGACCGCAATTTTAATCATAAATTGGGCTTTCGTCAAATAAGAAAAGAGAAAATTCCGAAATAATCTTCCGTTTCTTCTAAAATCGTGGGGATTATACGGATTTTGGACAAAATCTCAAGCAACCTTTTTGTCTTTTTTTGACGACCAACAGAAGATCTTTTGCCTAAATTATTGTAAAATTCTCTTCGATTTTTAACCGCACTTTTGCGGCTTTTATTTTATACGCATATAACATAAGGATAATTTATCGTGAGCCTTTCTACCCTATGGCAAGATTGCTTATCACAACTACAAGATCAGGTTTCCCCGATGGATCTCAGCACATGGTTACGCCCATTACAAGCGGATATCATCTCGCAAGATCAAGTGGTGTTATATGCGTCCAATATGTTTGTAAAAAGCTGGGTGGAAAATCATTACTTGGCTCAGATTCATCAAATTTGCCAAGCCCTTGCTAAAAATCCAAATTTACAAATTATCGTAAAAGAAGGGGTAAAACCAGCTCCTAAAGTGGCTGAACCAGCGCCGGCTCAAACAACTAATCATCAAGAAAGTGCGGTAAATTTTCAGCAAGAATCTGATGCGCCGACTAAATTTGAATCACACCTAAATCGTAGACATTTATTTGAAAACTTTGTTGAAGGTAAATCAAACCAACTCGCCCGAGCAGTAGGTCAAAAACTCGCCCTCGCACCAGGCGAACCAACAGCAAACCCATTCTTTTTATATGGCGGGACAGGTTTAGGTAAAACCCACTTATTACACGCAATCGGTAATGGTATTTTAGCGAATAAACCAAATGCTCGAGTGCTTTATATCCATGCTAATAACTTTATGCAACACATGGTCAAAGCGATGCGTGATAATAAAATGGATCAATTCAAAAAATTCTATCGTTCTCTTGATGCATTATTAGTGGATGATATTCAATTCTTTGCTGAAAAAGAAAAAACACAAGAAGAATTTTTCCATATTTTCAATAATTTATTTGAAACTGGCCGTCAAATTATTTTGACCTCTGACCGCTATCCAAAAGAAATTGAGAAAATTGAAGAACGCCTAAAATCTCGTTTCGGTTGGGGTTTAACCACTGCGATTGAGCCACCTGATTTAGAAACTCGTGTTGCAATTTTGCTGAAAAAAGCAGAAGAACATCATATGGAACTGCCAGAAGAAGTGGCATTCTTTATTGCCCAACGTTTACGCACCAATGTTCGTGAATTAGAGGGTGCATTAAACCGTGTGAAAGCGATGCAAGACTTCAAAGGTGGTCACATTGATATTGATTTTGTGCGTGATACATTAAAAGATATTCTCGCCTTACAAGAACGTTTAGTGACCATTGAAAACATTCAGAAAGTCGTGGCAGAATACTATCGAATTAAAGTGGCGGATTTAAAATCAAAAAGCAGAGCGAGATCAGTCACTCGCCCACGCCAAGTTGCGATGGCATTAGCAAAAGAATTAACCAATAAAAGTTTACCGGAAATTGGCCGAGCCTTTGAACGCGACCATACGACAGTCTTAAATGCCTGCCGTGAAGTGCCAAAATTCCGTGAAAAAGACAGTAGTATTCAAGAAGATTGGGCGAATTTAATTCGCACATTATCTGCATAAGGAGCCAATGATGCAATTTAGCATTTCAAGAGAAAATCTATTAAAACCCTTACAGCAAGTTTGTGGCGTATTAAGCAATCGTCCGAATATTCCTGTATTAAATAACGTGTTATTACAAATTGAAGATAACCGTTTAACGATTACAGGTACAGACCTTGAAGTTGAGCTTTCTAGCTATACTCAACTTTCTTCTTCAACTGCGGATGGTTCGTTCACCATTCCGGCTAAAAAATTCTTAGATATTTGCCGCACGCTATCAGATGAATTTGAAATTACAGTTACCTTTGAAGAAGATCGGGCCATTGTGGAGTCTGGTCGCAGTAAGTTTAATCTCACTACTCTGCCCGCTGAAGAATATCCAAATCTAACGGATTGGCAATCTGAAGTGGATTTTGCCTTACCGCAAAGCACCTTGCGTCGCTTAATTGAAGCCACCCAATTTTCAATGGCAAACCAGGATGCTCGTTATTTCTTAAACGGCATGAAATTTGAAACGGAAGGTAATTTATTACGTACAGTTGCAACTGACGGTCACCGTCTTGCGGTTTGTACGATCGAATTAGATCAAGATCTACAAACCCATTCAGTTATTCTCCCTCGTAAAGGTGTATTAGAACTGAATCGCTTATTAGAAAGCAGTGACGAACTTGCTCGTTTGCAAATCGGCACAAATAATCTTCGTATTCACTTAAACCACATTGTGTTTACCTCAAAACTCATCGATGGTCGCTTCCCTGATTACCGTCGTGTATTACCACGTAATGCAACTCGTATCGTAGAAGGTAACTGGGAAACCTTAAAACAAGCCTTTGTACGTGCTTCTATCCTTTCAAATGAACGTGTACGTAGCGTTCGTTTAAACTTAAGTGAAAACCAACTTAAAATTACCGCATCTAACCCAGAACACGAAGTGGCAGAAGAAATCGTAGATGTGAATTATCAAGGCGAAGAAATGGAAGTAGGCTTTAATGTGACTTACATTTTAGATGTATTGAATGCGTTAAAATGCCAACAAGTACGCATTCGCCTCACTGATGCGTCATCAAGCTGTTTAATTGAAAACAGCGAAGATACAAGCGCAGAATACGTCATTATGCCAATGCGCCTCTAGAAATAATGGCCATCTCTCGCTTAATTGTTGAAAAATTTAGAAATTTAAATGCCGTGGATCTTGAATTTGATCACGGCTTTAACTTTTTAGTCGGCAATAACGGCAGCGGAAAAACGAGCTTATTAGAAGCCATTTTTTATCTCGGGCATGGACGCTCTTTCAAAAGTGCGGTCGCAAATCGCATTATTTCTTACGACGAACCTCATTTCACGCTTTTTGGCCAAATTCAAGAAAGTCAGCATCAATGGTCTGTTGGCTTACAAAAACTTCGTCAAGGTAATACCATTGCAAAAATAAACGGTGAAGACGGCAATAAAATTGCCGATCTCGCTCACCTTTTACCGATGCAATTAATTACGCCTGAAGGGCTGACCCTACTAAATGGTGGGCCAAGTTTTCGACGCGCATTTTTAGATTGGGGCTTATTCCACCACCATAACAGTTTTCATTCCTCTTGGGTCGCATTAAACCGCTTATTAAAACAACGAAATGCCGCATTAAGTCAAAGTCAGCCTTATTCTGCAATAAAAATATGGGACATTGAATTAGCTAAATTAGCCCACCAAGTGAGTGATTGGCGAGCTGAATATGCAGAAGCCTTACGCCCAGAAATTGAAAAAACCTGCCAGTTATTTTTACCCGAATTAGAGATTACGGTTAGCTTTCATCAAGGCTGGGAGAAAGAGACAGAATATGGTGAATTACTGGCGCAAAACTTTGAGCGAGACAAAACCATTGGCTATACGGTTTCAGGTCCACAAAAAGCGGACTTCCGTTTTAAAGCCAATGGATTACCTGTAGAAGATGTGCTCTCTCGTGGTCAATTGAAATTATTGATGTGTGCGCTACGTTTAGCGCAAGGTGAACATTTAATGATTCAAAAACAGCGTCATTGCATCTTTCTGATTGATGACTTTGCCTCAGAGTTGGATCAACATAAACGCGCCCTGCTTGCGGAACGCTTGCAACAAAGTGGTTCTCAAGTTTTCGTAACCGCTATTACTCAAGGTCAACTCAAAGAGATGCAAGTGGGAAAAGGAAAATTGTTCCAAGTAGATACCGGTAAGATCACCGTACTACAGTCATAAAAAATAATCCGATCTGTTTAAAGATCGGATTACGTTTAAAACAATACTATTTTTGACCGCACTTTAGTTTGGTTTCCATTCGCCGTTTAATACGGTACCAATTACGTCATAATCTTTTGTGAATACCGCTAAGTTTGCTACCTTACCTGCTTCAACAGAGCCTAAACGATCATCTACGCCAATCGCTCTTGCTGGGTAAAGATTACTCATACGAATTGCTTCTGCTAATGGAATTTCTACATATTCCACCGCATTTTTAATGGATTCCATCATGGTAATTGATGCGCCTGCAATCGTACCATTTGCGTCGTAGCAACGACCGTCTTTCACATAAATCGGTTTTCCTACAAAAGTGAAGGTTTCCAATTCAGGTGGTGCACCTGCAGCAGCAAGAGAATCGGTTACAATGCAAAGTTTGTCACCTTTCGCTTTTTTATCTAAGCGAACGTTACCAAAGTTCACATGCACGCCATCTACAATAATCCCCGTGTAAACATCAGAATCTAACACTGCACCAACTACGCCCATTGCTCGTCCTGAACTGATCGGCGACATGGCATTGTGTAAATGCGTCGCAAAGGTCGCACCTTTATGAAAGGCAACTTTCGCCACTTCATAAGTTGCATTAGAATGGCCAATAGACACGATAATGCCTGCTTTCACAAAATCAGGAATATATTGCACTGTTGGGTTTTCAGCGGCAATGGTCAGTTTAGTGATGACATCCGCATTATCACATAAGAAATCTTTCATCTCTGGCGTCGCTTCACGGATATATTCCGGACGATGCACGCCTTTTTTCTCTAAGCTCAAATAAGGGCCTTCAATGTGTAAGCCAAGCGCTTGATTTTTATGCTTATTCAAATACTCTCGCATGATATTTACTGCACGTTTGATATCTTCATCTGGTGCAGTAATAAACGTTGGTAAGAAACTGGTACAGCCTGATTTCAAATTAGTGGCTTGCATAATTTCTAATGTTTCTACGCTTGTTTGATCGTTAAACATCACTCCACCACAGCCATTTAATTGCAAATCAATAAAGCCTGCTGTGAGATTATGCCCTTTTAAATCAATGGTTTTAATCCCACTTTCTAATTCACTTTGTGGAATAACGGATTGAATATATTCCCCTTCAATAACCACCGCATAATCTCTTAACACCTCATTTTTGGTGTAGATTACGCTGTTAATTAATGCATACTTCATCATACCTTCCTAAAATCCAATTAAAATTAACCGCACTTATAATACACTATGAATCGCGCGACCTTCTAATTCAGTAAAATATTTCACTGTTTTGACTTTCAATTCTTGCAATGCAGGCTCATCACATACTAAAACAAAATGGCGATGCAACTGTAAAGCACTCACCGTCCAAAGGTGATTAATACTGCCCTCTACGGCTGCTTGTACGGCTAAGGCTTTATTATGACCCGTTGCTAAAATCATCACTTCTTCTGCATCAAGTAATGTTCCCACACCGATTGTTAAAGCATATTTGGGCACTTGATTTACATCGTTATTAAAGAAACGAGAGTTTGCAATAATGGTATCTGGCGTTAAAGTTTTAATACGGGTACGCGAACTTAAAGAAGACGCAGGTTCATTAAAGGCAATATGTCCGTCAACACCTACGCCGCCCATAAATAAATGAATTTTGCCATAAGATTTAATTTTTTCTTCATAACGACGGCATTCTTCATCATGGTCATTGGTATTACCATTTAAAATATTGATATTTTGCGGTTGAATATCAATATGGTTGAAGAAATTATTATGCATAAAACTGTGATAGCTTTCTGGATGTTCTTTTGGCAAACCCACGTATTCATCCATATTAAACGTCACCACATGTTTAAAACTCACTTCTCCCGCTTGATTTAATTTAATCAATTCTTGATAGGTCTTAAGTGGCGTACCACCTGTTGGTAAACCTAATACAAAAGGACGTTCTGCGGTAGGTTTAAAATGATTAATTCGATCAGCAATATGACGCGCCGCCCAACGGCTGACTTGTTGTTCATTATTCAGAGGAATGAGACGCATAATAACCTTCCTTATCGGTACCACACCGACATTCTTTCCTCCCTGCTATAGAGAGAGGAAAGAAGTAAGTGCGGTCACTTTTCCATTAATTTATAAATATTTTGCTTTTAACTCTTTCGCTTTCGCTAATTGCTCTGGCGTTGCTTTCGCTGTCATTGGCTCACGGCAATAACCTGCATCTACGCCATCTAGTTTCAATAACTCTTTGATCGTGAGATATAAGCCATTCGCTAAAATGCCTTCGATAAGATCATTGGTCACATGTTGAACTTGAAGCGCATCAGCCAATTTACCTTGTTTGGTTAAATCAAAGATTTGTCTTGCTCGTACACCGTTTACGTTGAATGTACTACCGATCGCACCATCTACACCAAGAGATACAGCTGGAACCATCATTTCATCAAAACCAGCCCAAATTAGGTGGTTTGGATAAGCTTTTTTCAAGCGTTCTAATAGATAGAAATCCCCAGCGGTAAATTTCACACCTAGCACTTTCGGGTTTTTATAAAGTTCGCCGAATTGCTCAATCCCCATATTCACGCCAGTTAAGAACGGAATTGAGTACACGATCATGTTATTGCCTGTTTCAGCAATGATAGTGTCATAGTAATGTTTGATTTCAGGGAAGCTGAATTTATAGTAGAACGGGGTTACAGCAGAAAGACTGTCATAGCCTAATTCCGTTGCATATTTACCTAATTCCACTGCTTCATGTAAGTTCACACTACCCACTTGTGCGATTAGCGCAACTTGGTCTTTTGCTTCATCTTTCGCGATATGGAAAATTTGTTTTTTCTCTTCCGTAGAAAGCATGAAGTTTTCACCTGTTGAACCGCCTACATATAAACCATCAATTTTCATCTTATCAATGTTATAGCGAATGATTTCACGCAAACCTTTTTCATTGATAGAGCCATCTTCATTGAATGATACTAATAACGCACTAAAAATACCTTTTAAGTTACGCATTTTTCTCTCCTATTTGATACGTTGTTCTAAAATGACATTTAATGTTTTTTGCTTTATTTTGACCGCACTTTCCTGTGATGCCTGTACTAATAAAGCGTAAATCAAATCTAATACGAATAATTGAGCGATCTTCGTGCCAATAGAGTCGCCTTGCAACTTACCTTGCTTATTCCCATTCACTAAAACAAGATCAGCATATTCTGTAATGGGGGAACGCAAACTGTGTGTAATCGCAATGGTTTTAGCACCATTTTCTTTTGCAATTTTCATGGTATGAGTCGTTTCTTTCGAATAACCTGAATGACTCAAACCAATTGCCACATCTTTTTTCGTCAATAACGATGCCTGCATATACATAAAATGGTTGTTACCTGTCGCATCCACTTGCACACCGATACGCATCAGTTTATTTTTGGCATCTTCCGCAGTAATGCCGGATGTGCCCACACCAAATAAAAAGACACGATTTGCTTGTTGAATGGCTTTTACTGCCTCTTCCAACTGCTCAAAATCTAATAAATTAATGGTTTCATCCATCACGTTATTGATGGCAGATTTCAGCTTATGCGCAATATTCAATGAGTTGTCAGAATCGGTAATATCTGAATCTAATACGGTGTTATCTTTGCCATCTTTTGTGGCAAGCTCGATGGATAATTCCAATTTAAAATCACTGAAGCCTTTAAAGCCGAGAGTACGGCAAAAACGCACAAAGGTCGCCTCCCCCACTTCTAAATGAGCGGCAATTTCAGCTAAAGGAGCTTGCACCGCAAGATCGGGATTTAATAAAATCGCATCCGCAATTTTCTTTTCAGTTTTCGTTAAACTGCGGTATAACGAGCTGATGGTATTTAAAATATTGCCGTTTTTAGCCATAAACCACTCCCGTATTTTTTGCTTGTAATAAGCAATCTTTTACCCAATAAGCAGCCCCAATCAAGCCTGCATCTTGTCCAAATTGAGCACTTTCTAATTCGCAGTGATAAACAGCGGGAAGTTCACTTAATAAAGATTGAACTAGCGGTAAATAACCTTCTGCCAACCCTACGCTACCGCCAACCACGACTTTTTGCATATCTAATCCAATCTTCAAATCCGCAATTAAATTCGCAATGGCTTGTGCTGAACGAGTCACAAGTGCGGTTGCTTTTTCATCATTTTGACGAAAACGCTCAAAAACTTCTTTCGGATCACAAGGAGCATCCCATTGAGAAGAAACTGCTTCAATCGCGCGACCTGATGCAATGGCTTCGACACAACCACGGCGACCACAGCCACAAACTGGGCCATTAGGATCGGCTAAAGTATGACCTATATGCCCAGCAATGCCGTTTGGCTCAGTAAGTAAACGATGATTTAGAATTAAACCGCCCCCGACTCCTGTGGAAACCGTAATAAAGGTAAAGTTTTGAACATCATTAGGATTTTGTAGTTGATACTCTGCGTAGGCTGCCGCTTGCACGTCATTAAGTAAACCAATCGGTTTATCAGTATGCTGTGCAATGCTGTCTTTTAATGGGAATTGGGCTAATCCACCCAGGTTTTTAGGATTAAGTGCGGTCAGAACGCCTTGATTAATAATGCCCGTTGAAGCAACGGCAACATAATCAAACTGCCCTTCATATTCTTTTAACAACTGCGCAAGGGTTTGATGCATCGCTTGCACAGCATCATCTTGTGGCGTAGAAATCTGTTTTCGCTGTTGAATTTCACCATCTTTCACTATAGCAGAAGCGATTTTCGTGCCACCAATATCTAATGCCAAACAACGCTGTAATGTCTGACCACTATCCACTGTTAATGACATATCTTCTTCCTTTATTTTTTTGCTGAATGAATGGCTTCGGTAAACCAACTTACGATATGCTCTAAGCGAGTTAATGCAGAACCTACTGTCACACAATAAGCACCAATTTCAATTGCCGTTTTCGCCAACTCAGGGGTGTTATAGCGTCCTTCCGCCATGACTCGACAACCTGCTGCTTTCAAATCTTTAACTAATTGATAATCAGGCTCTTCCGGCACAGCGCCACCGGTGTAGCCAGACATCGTACTGCCCACAATATCAAAACCCAGTTTTTGACAGTACAAGCCTTCTTCTAAATTCGAACAATCCGCCATGGCTAAACAGCCTAATTCGTGGATTTTTTTGATCGCACTTTCAATATCTACTGGTCTAGGGCGATTTGTCCCATCCACGGCGATAATGTCTGCACCGGCTTTCGCTAAATCTTCAATATCATGCAAAAATGGGGTAATTCGCACTGGGCTGTCAGGTAAATCACGTTTCACAATACCAATAATCGGTACATTCACGGTAGGGCGTGTTGCTTTAAGATTTTCTATGCCCTCGATACGCAAGCCCGCTGCGCCACCAGCAACAGAAGCCTGTGCCATGGCTGCCACGATTTCTGGTTTATCCATCGGGCCGTCATCGACAGGCTGACAAGAAGCAATAAGACCAAATTTGATTTTATCTAAGACTTCATTATGTGATAATTTCGACATATAAACTCCTACATTAGACAGTAACACTTGGTTTCCTTTTTGGCTTTCTGAGCATTATAGTAAAACGCAGCAAAGCTTGCACCATAAAAAAAATATTTTTGAAGTGTAATTTCAAAATTTGTGATCGGCTTCTCAATTTTGAGATAAAGTTACCACATTTATACAAAATATTTTTTTTTACTTTAGAATATGAAGTAATACTTCATTACTATAAATAGGAGAAAAAAATGAATGTGTTAGGTTATGCGCAAAAAATTGGGCAGGCCTTGATGGTACCTGTCGCTGTCTTACCAGCAGCTGCTGTACTGATGGGTATCGGTTATTGGCTTGACCCTGATGGCTGGGGTGCAAACAGTCAACTTGCTGCATTTTTAATTAAATCAGGCGGTGCTATCATTGATAACATGGGCCTGCTTTTTGCCGTTGGCGTTGCTTTCGGTTTATCTAAGGACAAACATGGTTCTGCTGCACTTTCAGGTTTAGTTGGCTACTATGTGGTAACCACTCTACTTTCACCTGGCAGCGTTGCTCAGCTACAACATATCGATGTAAGTGAAGTGCCAGCTGCCTTCGGGAAAATCAATAACCAATTTATTGGGATTTTGATCGGGGTGATTTCAGCTGAACTTTATAACCGCTTCTATCAAGTAGAATTGCCAAAAGCGCTTTCCTTCTTTAGCGGAAAACGTCTTGTGCCAATCGTCGTTTCTTTTGTCATGATGTTCATCAGCTTCGTATTGCTTTACATCTGGCCATATATTTTCGGCGGTTTAGTGTCATTCGGTGAAAGCATTAAAGACTTAGGCGCTGTTGGTGCGGGTCTTTACGGCTTCTTCAACCGTTTACTCATTCCTGTTGGCTTACACCATGCATTGAACTCTGTATTCTGGTTTGACGTCGCAGGTATCAATGACATTCCAAACTTCTTAGGTGGTGCAAAATCACTTGCTGAAGGTACTGCAACGGTTGGTGTAACGGGTATGTATCAAGCCGGTTTCTTCCCTGTTATGATGTTCGGTTTACCGGGTGCCGCATTAGCGATTTATCTCAGCGCTAAACCAAGTCAAAGAACTAAAGTGGCATCAATCATGCTTGCGGGTGCGTTTGCCTCATTCTTCACAGGTATCACCGAGCCATTAGAATTCTCTTTCATGTTTGTTGCACCGGTGCTTTACTTCATCCACGCGGTATTAACCGGTATTTCCGTCTTTATTGCCGCAACAATGCATTGGATCGCAGGCTTCGGTTTCAGTGCGGGTCTCGTGGATATGGTACTTTCATCACGCAACCCATTAGCCGTTGAATGGTATATGCTAATCGTACAAGGCTTAGTATTCTTCGTGATTTACTACGTGGTATTCCGTTTTGCAATTAAAGCGTTCAACTTAAAAACATTAGGTCGCACAGAAGAAGCGGAAGAAACCACTGCTGCACAACCAGCAGCGAGCCAATCTCGTGAAGAAAGAGCGGTCAAATTTATTGATGCTTTAGGTGGTGCTGATAACTTCAAAAATATTGATGCTTGTATCACTCGCTTACGTTTAAGCTTAGTGGACCAACACAAAATTAATGAAGAACAGCTCAAGTCTCTTGGCGCAAAAGGTATCGTGAAAATCGGTAACGATGGCTTACAAGTGGTTCTCGGCCCTGAAGCTGAACTTGTGGCAGAAGCCATGAAACAAAAAGTGAAATAACACACACCAAATGAAATACCGACTCAGAAATGGGTCGGTATTTTTTTGCCAAAAACAAAGTAAAAATGACCGCACTTTAGCTGAGAATTTGTTGCTCGAGTTGAGTTAAATGAAAGTTTGAAAATTGTTTTGAAGGGTGGTGGAACTAAGCAGAATTGGTCTTAACAGCAAGTGGCTTACTGCATCGCATCCCTGCGGGATTTCTACCTAGCCCACCATAGATTTAAAGCATCTCTGGGGTTCCAGTCTGCGATATAAAATTAAAAGATTAAGAATCTTTTAAAAGCCACTTATATATTCAGGAGACCAATCCTGACTTCCAAAGAAACTACATTGGAAGGCAGTGGTATGATAGAAGTCTTCCGCTATTTTGTCAATTAAGATATTGCACTAAAAGAAGTATTTTTTCGTTTTTCGTATAAAAATTAACAAAGGCATTTCAACTATCACATCAATGTAACAAAAACAAAATAACCGTCTTATTAAAGACGGTTATTTTTACTATCGAGTGCCGTAAACCACAATGGTTTTACCGTGCGCATGAATTAGATTTTGATCTTCCAGCATCTTAATTATTCGCCCTACGGTTTCACGTGAACACCCCACCATTTGACCGATTTCCTGACGCGTAATTTTAATCTGCATGCCATCTGGATGAGTCATCGCTTCAGGTTGTTTTGCTAGATGCATAAGCGCCTGAGCAATACGGCCTGCCACATCCAAAAAGGCCAAGTTAGTCACTTGCCGGGATGTATTCTGCAAGCGTTTTGATAACTGAGAAGTAAGGAACATTAAAATCTCAGGATTAATTTGGATAAGCTGACGATATTTTTTATAAGAAATTTCTGCAATTTCACAAGGGGTTTTCGTTTTTACCCAAGCAGAACGTTTCGAGCCTTCATCAAATAAACCCGCTTCACCAAAAAATTGTCCAGCACCTAAATAAGATAAAATCATCTCTTTGCCTTCATCATCTTTCGATGAAACCATCACCGTTCCTTTAATTAAGAAATATAGAATATTGGCATCTTCCCCCGCATGAATTAAGGTAGATTTAGCCGGATATTTATGCAAATGACAGTGGGTTAGGAACCAATCCAGAGCAGGATCACGTTGCTGATCATCGTCCTGGGGCTTTTGTTCTTCTAATAATTCTACATTTTCTGACATATAAGCTCCTATTGATTTATTTTAGAAATTCCATTTTATCTTTTATATCAATGGATTCATGTAACTCTGACCAAACAATCACTGCACTTTCATTGTGAATCTTGTTTAGTAGGTGTTGTTTTTTTTGTTCTAAAGAAAATTCGTGTGAACCATAATCGGTGCCTTCTCTAAGCACCACACTTTCCACAATATTTTCTAAGGTTTCTGTTGGCAATTCTTGCCACGGAATAATCATATATTTATCAACTAAAGTCAATTAAGCAAAAAGCGGTTCTAGAAAACGCCATTGCTGTTCAAAACTTTGATTTGCACCTAAACGGAAGTTTGTGCGGACATAACGCATAAACTGCCCTTCACAAATCGTCACTAAATGCCCTGCAATAATACGTTCATCAACATTAAAACCACGCCCTTCGCGTAATTTTCGCATTTGTAAAATATTCACAAATTGCATTTCAAGACGATCGAAAAATTGCGCGACACGAGCCTGTAAAAGTGGCTCCTCAAACATCAAAGCATGTCCGGTTAAAATACGTGTTAACCCTGGGTTTTTACGCGCAAAGTCGAGGATCATCTGCATAATGTCACGTACACGATTCATCGTATTGGTTTCATTACGAATTGATGTGGTGATACGGCTAAATAAATTCGCTTCGATATTATCGATCAACGCTTCAAACATTTTGGTTTTACTTGGGAAGTAACGATAAAGCGCCGCCTCTGACACACCCACTTCTTCCGCCAAACGCGCTGTTGTCATACGCTCCATTCCGCGTTCAGAATGTAGCATATGCGTAAGCACCGTCAACACTTGTTGACGACGTTCTTTTACCGTGCGTTTTTCGATTTTTGGCGGTTTAATTTCCGCGGCAATCTCATCAACTTCTACGAGAGATAATTGTTCTACCATAGTTTATTTTTTACCTGAATGACCAAAACCGCCCTCACCGCGTTCAGTTTCGGTAAATTCACTAACAATATTGAATTCAGCTTGTACTACTGGCACAAAGACTAATTGCGCAATACGGTCACCAACTTCAATTTTGAACGGTTCATGACCACGATTCCATACCGACACCATTAATGGACCTTGATAATCTGAATCAATTAAGCCGACCAAGTTACCTAATACGATACCGTGTTTATGACCTAAACCCGAACGAGGCAGAATCACTGCTGCAAGGTTCGGATCGGCAATATAAATTGAAAGACCTGTTGGGATAAGTTTGGTTTCGCCTGGTTGAATTTCAATGCCCTCTTCAAGCAATGCACGTAAATCCAAACCTGCTGAACCTTCGGTTGCATAGGTTGGTAAAGGAAATTCGTTGCCAATACGGCTATCTAAAATTTTTACATCAATTTTTTTCATGCTTATTTATCCTTTAAAAGAAATCTGTCATACAAAAGTGCGGTCACAAAACCCAACGAATTTTGAGCCTATTTTATTTGTGATAATGCTCAACAATTTCTGTGACTAACACTTCTGCCAATTTATTTTTGTCAGCCAACGGCAACGATTTTTCGCCCGTTTTCCAAAAGATCTGCAAGGCATTTTGATCTTGTCCGAATACTTGTCCACCCGATACATCATTGGCACAAATCATATCTAAATTTTTTCGTTGAAGTTTGCTCTTCGCATATTCAGCGACATTTTGTGTTTCAGCTGCAAAGCCTACAACAAACGGACGATCTTTTTCTAAACTTGCCACACTTGCGATAATGTCTGGATTTTTCACCAATTTAAGAGAAAGCTCATCGTTATCATTGGTTTTCTTAATTTTTTGCTCGGCAACTTCCGCAACTCGATAATCTGCCACTGCGGCACAGCCAATAAAGATACGATTTTTGACCGCACTTTCAAGAGAGGCTTGCCACATTTCATGGGCAGTTGTCACATCAATACGATGAACATTCTTTGGCGTAGCGAGATTAACAGGCCCCGCAATTAAAGTGACATTAGCCCCACGCTTAGCAAAGGCCTCGGCAATCGCAAAGCCCATTTTGCCTGAGCTGTGATTAGAAATATAACGAACAGGATCGATAGCTTCACGCGTTGGACCTGCCGTAATGGTAACGCTTAAATCAGCTAAATCTTGTTGAACGGAAAAAAGTGACTGAAGCGACTCAAAGATTTCAGCGGGTTCTGACATTCTACCCGCACCCACATCACCACAAGCCTGAAAACCACTATTTGGTCCAACAAAATGAATACCTCGCGCAGAAAGAGCGGTCAAATTTTGTTGTGTAATCGCCTGGCGGTACATTTGCTGATTCATAGCCGGTGCGAGCAAAATAGGCGCACTTGTCGCAAGACAAATCGTGCTAAGTAAATCATTTGCCATTCCAACAGTTAAACGCGCAATAAAATCAGCACTAGCTGGTGCAATGACAATCGCATCAGACCATTTGGCTAGCTCAATGTGCCCCATAGCTAATTCAGCTTGAGGATCGAGTAAAGATTGAGAAACCGCATTGCCTGAAATGGCTTGTAACGTTAAAGGCGTGACAAATTCAGCGGCGGCAGGTGTTAAAGCTACTCGAACTTCTGCGTTAGATTTGCGTAATAAACGAATAAACTCAATGGTTTTATAGGCGGCTATGCCCCCTGTAATCCCGACAACAATACGCTTTCCGCTCAAGCTCATTTGCTACTCCGCTACGACTTAATAGAATGGATATGTTTTTGTGTGTTAGTACTTAACAACTTAAGGTTGCCTATTTTACTTCAAATTTCACCAATAAAAAATTTTATTTTTGCGATCGCTATACCAAAAATAAAACAGACTTCTCGCAAAGATTCAAAACATCATGAAAATTGACCGCACTTTTTTCTTTTCATCATATTAATATGCAAACAAACTCTCCTTTAATGCCTCGTGAAAAATTGTTGAAATATGGTGCTGAAGCCCTAGAAGATCATGAGTTACTCGCGATTTTCTTACGTACAGGGATTAAAGGCTGCCCAGTCATGAAATTATCACATAACGTGCTGCAACATTTTGGCTCTCTTCGAACCTTATTAAGCGCAGATAAAGAAGACTTTTGCAAAGTAAAAGGATTAGGCATTACGCAGTTTATTCAACTACAAGCCACCACAGAAATGACAAAGCGGTATCTGAAGCAAGAATTACTGATAGAGCATGTATTTAGCGACACATCCACGGTAAAGCTTTATCTTCAAGCGGAGCTTCATCACGAAGAACGTGAAATTTTTATGGTGTTATTTTTAGATAATCAACATCGTTTGATAAAAAAAGAGCGGTTATTTTTAGGCACAATTAATGTGACGAATGTTTATCCACGTGAAATCATCAAAGAAAGCCTTTATTGTAATGCAGCTGCCTTAATTTTGGCTCACAACCACCCTTCTGGTCTGGCTGAACCAAGCTATTCTGACAAAATGATCACACAAAAAATTATTGAGGCTGCTGAGTTAATGGATATTCGTATTTTGGATCATTTTATTGTCGGCAAAGGCACTTGTTATTCTTTTGCAGAGCATAATCTGTTATAGTTTTAGGGAATTTGATGATTTTTTTATCGTTCATTTCCATTTAAAGACGGAAAAATCGCTTTTAGACTTGAGAAATGAAAATAAAGTCAGTATAATTTGCGACCTTTAATATAGTAAGTGGGTCGGATACTGCGACCTGACGAGGAAGCAAGCTTAGTTTTAAGCTTCATTATCCGAACCATAAGCTCGAGCTTATATTTAAATTATTGGAGATTATTATGTCTAGAGTTTGTCAAGTAACAGGCAAGCGTCCAGCTGTGGGTAACAACCGCTCACACGCGTTGAATGCGACACGTCGTCGTTTTCTTCCAAACCTTCACACTCACCGTTTCTGGGTTGAAAGTGAAAACCGTTTCGTAACCTTACGTTTAACTGCGAAAGGTATGCGTATTATCGATAAAAAAGGCATTGATGCAGTGTTAGCTGAAATCCGTGCTCGTGGCGAAAAAATCTAAGGAGCTAAAACATGGCAGCTAAAGGTGCTCGTGAGAAAATCCGTTTAGTTTCTACAGCAGAGACTGGTCACTTCTACACAACTGATAAAAACAAACGTAATATGCCTGAAAAAATGGAAATCAAAAAATTTGATCCAGTAGTGCGTAAACACGTTATCTATAAAGAAGCAAAAATCAAATAATTTTGCTGATTTAAAAAAAGCCCGACATTGTTCGGGTTTTTTTATACCACAAATTCATTACCGAGATTATCTATGCCTGAACTTCCTGAAGTCGAAACAGCCCTGCGTGGTGTCAGCCCCTATTTGAAAGGTTTTACCATTGAAAAAATGGTAGTGCGCCAACCACAATTACGCTGGATGGTTTCTCCAGAATTAACCACGCTCAAAAATGTCAAAATTTTGGATACCTCTCGTCGTGCGAAATATCTAATTATTCACACAGAAAAAGGTTACATCATTGGCCATTTAGGGATGTCTGGCTCCGTTCGAATTGTGCCTCATGGCAGTCCTATTGATAAACACGATCACCTTGATATTGTGATGAATAATGGAAAATTACTGCGTTATAACGACCCGAGACGCTTTGGTGCATGGTTATGGACTGAAAGATTAGACGACTTTCATCTTTTTCTAAAACTTGGTCCTGAACCACTTTCTGATGAATTTAATGCAGAATACCTTTTTAAGAAATCACGCAAAAAATCGACCGCACTTAAAACCTTTTTAATGGATAATGCTGTCGTCGTGGGTGTAGGAAATATTTATGCCAATGAAACGCTCTTTTTATGTGGTTTACACCCCATGAAATTAGCCGAAAACCTCACGCGAAACCAATGCGCCTTGCTCGTTAAAACGATTAAAAACGTATTAGCAAAAGCCATTACGCAAGGTGGAACAACATTAAAAGATTTCTTACAACCTGATGGTCGCCCCGGTTATTTTGCACAGGAATTGTTGGTTTATGGAAACAAAGACAAACCTTGTCCAAAATGTGGCACTAAGATTGAAAGTATGATTATTGGGCAACGTAATAGCTTTTATTGCCCACATTGTCAGAAAAAGAAATAGGCGTTATGCACGCCTATTTTTTAGAAAAAGGTACTCCAGAAATGAGAAATTGGCATGGCAAGGAAAAGAGCCGGCAACATATTCGCCACATGGAACATTTGGATATTACAAATGCGAAAGCCTGCCGCAATCATTAACATACCGCCTACTGCGGCAAAATCACCCCGCATTTCAGGTGTTACGAAAGGAATAATAAACACTGCAGAATAAGCTAAAATCACTTGGACCAATGTTTGTGGCACAAAAATACTTGCTACAGAAATACCAAGCGATGTAGCAAAGATCATCGCGGTGAAAAAATCTAGAAAGGATTTCACAATAAGGATATCAAAATCACCTGTCATCCCTTCATTCATCGCCCCGAAAATACCTGTTCCACTAAATGAAAATAAAATCACAATCGCAACAAATTTAGACAAGAACTCTTCTTGGCTATGCATGCTACTTGGTGTATCAGGGAACATCTTTTCAACAAGACCTTTCGCCGATGAGGCAAGCTTATTAATTCCGTGTTCTAATAAAAGCAACTCGCCAATAATCGTACCCAATAACACCGATAAAATCATTGCAGGCATATTTGTCGTTTTCGCTACCATCACAATGCCCATGCCCATAGAACACAGACCAAAGATCAAGGTTAAATTAGTGCGTAAACGTTCTGGGATTCGTCCACCTAGCAGTGAGCCAATAACTGCGCCACTAATAATCGCCAGAGCATTAATATAAGGTCCGATAATCATATTCTTCTCCGAGTTAAGTTCTTTCTATTATACGAAAAATAGATCAAAAATCGACCGCACTTTTGGCAATAAAAAAGGCATGGTTTCCCATGCCTTTTGTTTATTAACGATAAATTACCAGTGGTAACCCGCACCAACTGCTACACCCACTTTACCTTGTGTATCGCTCGTACCGGCTAAGCGAATAATAATTTTACCATTATCTGAAATACGTGACATACCTAATGCCACTGCATTTTGACCTTGGTAATTACCCGCTGCCACAGATACCATACTCTTACCTGGGATGTAAGCTTGTGGTAATTGAGAAGCAGCTAACGCGCTTGCAGTACCCGCATTGACACGTTTACCTAACTTGTTCACTTGACCATTTAAGTGGTTGATCTTGTTATTCATGTCAGCTTTTACTTCGTGTAATTGGCTGCCGTTTACCGCATCAGTACTGTCTGCTGCAATACGTCCAGGTGCAACATTGGTAATTTGTTTATTACCTGCGTTAATACCATTTTTAGTCATGCTTGGACCGTTTTTAATGTTCACACCATTACTATCAATAGTCGTATCACCCGCGGTGAATTTATTCGCTGTTACGCTATCAACTTTGATATCTTTGTTTAATTTAACTGTAACTGTATCACCTGATGCCTCAGTAGTGATGTTCTTATCACCCTTAATCGCAACAGTTGAACCCAATTTTTCCACATTAGTAGAACCACTATCACCTGTAAAGGTTAAACCTTTTGTACTTACTGTGGTATTCGCATCTACACCTTGTTTAATGTCATCTTTGGTTTTTTGAGATAAATCAAGATGGTAGTTCGTTACAGAAGCGTCGCCAACATCTTTTGCACCTTTGTTTTCTACTGTTAATGCATCAGTAGTTGTCACATTTGCAGAGGTATCTACGGCATCAATTTTGTAAATAGTTTGATTATTATCACCAGTTCTTGATGTAACTTTTGTATTTTTACCCGCTTCTACTTCTGTTTTAGCAGCTTTTAACTGAGAAACATTGACTGCATCTGTATCATTTGTACCTGCTGCAACATTGCTAATTTTATTGCCTGCTGCATCAATACCATTTTTAGTGACACTTGGGCCACCGTCAACAGTTAAACCATCATTGTTAATAGTTGTGTCACCGGCTTTTAAACCATCTTTGGTTAAGGCAACTTTATCACCAACTTTCACACCATCTTTATTCAATACGGTATCACCCGCAGTGAATTTGTTTGCAGTTACGCTTTCCACTTTAAGGTTTTTCTTGATACCTACACGAACATTACCGCTCTTATCAATATTTGTCATCACATTATCGCCATCATCAAACTCACTCCAGTTTGTGTTGCTATCTGCGCCTTTCACATTGATTTGGCTATTTAATTTCGCACCGTAAACATCGCCTACGTTTGCACCAAATTTTAAGCCATCGCTTAATGTTGCGATAGTTTCACCACCAAAGTTCATACGATTTGGTGTTTTACCATCAAGATTTGGTGCTGCATCTTTACCACTTACTACTGTAATTGGCGTTGAGTTATCACCTTCGCCAAGATTGATAGTTGTTGTATTCACCGTTGTTGCAGTGACATTTTCCGCTTTCAAATCTTTTGTAGTGGAAATTGTGAAGTTAATACCATTCTGTTCAAGTTTAATATTATCACCTGCGATATAGTTAACTGTCGCCCCTGGTGCCACATTCGCAACTTTGGTTCCGGTCACTTCGCCAGTTGAACCTTCTTTCTTCGTTGCAGTTGCATTCCAACCTTTACCCGCAAGTTCCTTCACTGCGTATAACTGACTACCATTTACCGCATCTTTTGATGTTTCATTCACATCACCTGCTGCCACATTGCTAATTTTCTTACTATCAGCATCAATACCTGATTTAGTCACACTTGGACCACCAGTAATTTTTAAACCATCATTGTTAATGGTTGTATCGCCTGCTGTTACATTACCTTTAGCATTAACATTTGTAACATTAATCGTGTCATTTAACTTAAAGGTGACATTATTGCTCTCTTTAGTGATTTGAATGTTCTCATTCTCACTTCTTAAATCTACTGTCGCATCTGGTGCGATATTAGATTTATTTTCACCTTTATTTACTGATAGATTCCAACCTTTGTTAGCAATTTCTTTCACTGCTTTTAATTGTGAAACATTCACCGCATCAGTATCAGCTTCTCCTGCTGAAACACCAGTGATTTTTTTGTTACCTGCATTAATACCTGATTTGGTTACACTTGGACCACCAGTAATAGTTAAACCTTCGTTATTAATGGTTGTATCACCTGCTTTGACACTATCAACTTTGATATCCTTAGCTAATTTAATTTCTAACTTATCAGTGCCATCTGCTACCACGCCAATGTTACCATCAGAAAGTTTAGTCTCATCAGTTACACCACCAACTAACTTAACTGTTTCACCTAATTTACGTGTTACATTAGTGCCAGTATCTCCAGCAAAGGTTAATGGCATATTACGTACGTTATTAATTGCATCAGCTACATCACCTGCGGTTGCAATATTATTTGGGTTGGCCGCGGTTGCATTACCTGTAGTAGCATTAGTTGTGATAGTTGTTGTATTCACATCAAATTTCACAATTGTGCCATTATCCGCATCAGTTACATTTACAGTGGTTAAATTACCATCTTTAAAGTTCACAAAACCATTGTTATTAATACGTGATTTAGAAGTACCATTTTGTTGTACGTTAAAGCCACTATAAGTTAATACGGTATAAAGCTGTGAACCATTAATTGCATCAGTTGAATTAGCAGTAATACGGCCCGCACCTACATTTTGAATTTGACGTTCAAAACCCTCTTTACCAACAGAAACAGCGCCAAGCGAATTATTAGCTAGACCTGCTTTAAACTGTTTATTTTCACTCACGCCATTATCATTTTTGAAAGCGGCTTCATGGGCGGTTCCACCGAAAACATTGCCACCTGCCACACTATCTTTACCTAACGCAACTGAATTTCGCACCGTTGCATTAGCTGATGAGCCAATTGCTACACCATCATCTGCTGTGCCTACTGCAGCTTTACCGATAGCAATAGATGCTTGTGCAGAAGCATTAGCATTATTACCTACAGCAATACCATAAATACCACTAACATTTGCATTTGCCCCTGTAGCAACGCCTGCATAAGCAGAAGAGGCGGTATGGCCAATGGCCACGCCTAACTCTTTAGCATCTGTATTAGAACCTAGTGCTGTCGAGTTAGTAACGGCTTTAGCATTTGTACCCACTGCTGTAGCATTACCACCATTAGCATGAGTTGCAAAACCTATCGCTGTCGAATTTGAAAAATTACTGGTTGCATTATTACCTAATGAAACGCCATTAACTGCACTTGATTTTGCATCAGGACCAATTGCAATAGAATTAACTGCCGTTGCACCATTATTATTTTTGTTTCCTTCAACAGTCGAATTAACCGAAAAATAACGGATTTTTTCAATTTCTGCCATCGCAGCATAAAGCTGAGAACCGTTAATAGCATCAGTTGAATTTGCGGAAATATCACCTGGTGATAAGTTGATGAGTTGACGTTCATAGCCTTTTTTACCAATGGAAACAACATCCCCCGCGATAGTATCAGCACCACCAGCCCAAGTATAAGTTGTCCCTAAAATAGTACGAGTAGTATAGGCAACCCCCGCTTTATCCGTCGCAGAACCGCCACCAATCGCAACAGAGTTTGCAAAAGTTGCATTAGCTCCTGTACCAACAGCGACAGCATTCGTTTTTTGAGCTGCAGCCAATGAACCTAATGCTAATGAAAGATCCCCAGATTTTGTTTTTGTTCCTAATGATACAGCAGCCTCACCAGCAATCGTATTCATCCAACGGGGAGTTTGAAGATCCCCTCCAGTTAAATCTTTAAATGCTTGTTGAACCGTTCCCGTTTTATCTTGGCCATTAGTATTGATATAAGTCGTTTGTGTAGCCGCTGCTTTATCAGTATCATCTCCACCAATCGCAACCGATGCATTACCATAAGAAATAACATTACCGCCAATCGCAATTGATTGATCGCCTCGAGCCCATGCACCCTCAGTAATAGAATTACCACCAAATGTAGCTGCTTTATCAGCTCTAATACCAGCTCCAATAGCAATAGACTGGTTTACTCGTACAACAGAAGTGCTATCACCAACTTGAGCATTTTGACCGATGAGAATATTACGACTACCCGTTGTTCCACCATAATTTCCTGTGCCATCACCAATCAGCACACTATTGTCATAACGACCATTTACGCCATAACCAATAGCGGTAGTACTTCCACCGCTTGCTGATGTGGCACTGTTCCCAACCGCAATACTAAAAGGATGTACATTTGTAGGCGCATTGCTTCCATCCCCCACAATCACGTTCGCTTGCGCCGGCATCATCACTGCAGATAAAGAAAGTGCAAATGCTGAAAGTTTAAAAAGAGAAGATAAACGTGTTTCGCTTGTTACACGTTGTTCTGAGTTTGAAGAGGCTTTTACTGCCCCTTTCGCTAATTCTGATGTCACGACAAAAGATTGTGTCGTTTTGTTCCAAATAATCTTAAATACTTTGTTCATAAAAAGGTTCTCCCAAACAAATAGGCCAATAAGTTGTTGCGAAGCTAAAATAATGCAAACTAAGCAAGTAAATAATAAAGTTCTTGGAGTATATAGGAGCGAAGCATAAGATCAAGTAAATGTTTGCTTTTTACACTGTTTTTTTACAAAAAATTTACATTTTAACGTTTGCGTAACAATGGTATTAGAAAAAGCCATCTAGAGTGACTAATCACAAGGATTTAATCTCTCTCAAACAAGTAAAAAACAAGATGAAAATCAACCGCACTTTTTCCTCTTTCAAGGTATTCTCCTCTTACCATTTTTTCTACACCCAGCATACCCCTTTGTGAGTATTTTTATTTTAAAGTTTGATCAACCTCAAAGTTTTGAAAAAAAACCTTAGGAAAACTACTGCTTTTTGGTATCTTATGCTTGCGTTGAGCTATTTTTATGAGTGAATTCAAAAGCTTAATAGGAATTGTTCGCATTTAAAATTGTTTTTTTATTCTTTCCTAATGGAGTGATTATCGTGAACGCATTGAGAAAAAGCCTTATTCTGGCGACTTCTTTCGCAGCTTTAGGTGTATACAACTCAGCGATGGCTGAAATGGTATATAAGCCTGTTGACCAACCTGTGGAAGCACCAAACCCTAATTTAAAAATCGAAGCAGTGAATGAAAAATTTGCTGAGAAATATCCTAGCCAATTCAATTCGTGGAAAGCGACTGAAAAAGGTGACAAAATTATCTACGCCGACGAACAAGATCCTCGTTTAATCGTGTTATGGGGCGGCTATTCTTTTGCAAAAGAATATAACGCACCTCGTGGTCACGTTTATGCAGTAGAAGATGTACGTAATATTTTACGTACCGGCGCACCAAAAACTGCGACTGATGGCCCACAACCAATGGCATGTTGGACTTGTAAAGGTCCAGACGTTCCTCGTTTAATTGCAGAATGGGGTGAAGATGGTTACTTTGGTGCCAAATGGGCTAAAGGTGGACCAGAAATTGTCAACTCGATCGGTTGTGCTGACTGTCACGATACGACCTCTAAAGACTTTGCTGAAGGCAAACCTGCATTACGTATTGCTCGTCCACACGTTCTTCGTGCATTAGATCACTTAAATAATGCACTTCAAGCAAAAGCAAAAGCTGAAGGTAAAGAACAAGCTAACTTAAGCTTTAACACAGCTGCTCGCACTGAAAAACGTGCTGAAATCTGTGCAAACTGTCACGTTGAATACTACTTCGCAGGCGACTTAAAACAAGTAACCTACCCGTGGAACAACGGTCAAACTGTTGATGACATCGAAAAATACTACGATGATATCGGCTTCAGTGACTGGACTCACTCGCTTTCTAAAGCACCAATGTTAAAAGCGCAACACCCTGACTTTGAAATTTGGTCTTTAGGTATGCACGGTAAAAACGGCGTAACTTGTATCGACTGTCACATGCCTAAAGTACAAGGTAAAGACGGTAAAGTTTACACCGACCACCAAATCCAAAACCCATTCGATGCATTTGATACCACATGTGCAAACTGTCACGATCAAAGCAAAGAAAAACTTAAAGACATCGTTGCTTCACGTAAAAAAGAAGTGAAAGATGTAATGGGTCGTTTAGAAGATCAAGTTGTTCGTGCTCACTTTGAAGCGAAAGCAGCATGGGATGCTGGTGCAACTAAAGAAGAAATGGAACCTGCTTTAATGGATATCCGTCACGCTCAATGGCGTTGGGACTACGCAGCAGCAAGTCACGGTGGTCACATGCACGCACCTGATGTAATGCTTCGTGTATTAGGTTCTGGTATCGACAAAGCAGCGGATGCACGTGCTAAACTTGCAGCAATCTTAACTAAACATGGCGTGAAAACTCCGGTTGAAGTACCAGATATTTCTACAGCTGATAAAGCATGGAAAGTAATGGGTATTGATATCGAGAAAGAACGTCAAGCGAAAAAAGAATTCTTAGAAACTGTTGTACCTCAATGGGTAAAAGAAGCGAAAGCCAATGGCAAATTAGCTGAAGATACCGCAACAAAACAATAAAAAAAGAACCGCACTTTGTAACTAAAGTGTCGAAGTGCGGTCATTTTTAACCATATATTTGAGGTAATCAGAATGAATTTAACTTCTTTAATCAGCAAATCGGCAAAATCCCTCGCATTGCTTGCAATGCTTGCGGCAATGCCAATGGCTGCAAGTGCGGAAGAGATGGCAAAAACACCTGCCTCTCAACTCACTTATGAGCCACAATTGGATAACCAACGTGACCCAAACCAATATTGTGCAAAATGTCACAAATTTGACCAAGTTGATAAAAACCAAACTTTAGATCAATCTGGTGGTGAATTACACTTTGGTAAATTCCACGGCGCACACTTAAATCAAAAAAGCCCTAACACAGGTAAACCGATTAACTGTGTAAACTGTCACGGTAATATTTCGGAAGATCACCGTCGTGGTGCAAAAGATGTGATGCGTTTTGATGGCGATATCTTTGGTGATAAAAAACCAATGTATAGCGCACAAGAACAAAACCAAGTTTGTTTTGCTTGTCACCAACCTGCAAAACTTCGTGAAAAACTTTGGGCGCACGATGTTCACGCAATGAAATTGCCTTGTGCAAGCTGCCACACATTACACCCGAAAGATGATGCGATGAAAGGTATTCAACCGAAAAATCGTGTGAAACTTTGTGTAGATTGCCACGGCGAACAACAAAAACGCAAAGCGGCAAAAGACGCACAATCACAAACGCAATCAACCGAACAAAAGGATAAATAATGACAGCTTGTTCACGCCGAAACTTTGTTTCCGGCATGGGGGCACTAATCCTTATGACGGGGACATCAGTTACCTCTTTAGCGAAAGAGGAAAAGGCGGATAAACCGAAACGCTATGCAATGGTACACGACGAAACAGCTTGTATCGGCTGTACCGCTTGTATGGATGCTTGTCGTGAAACAAACCACGTTCCTGAAGGCGTTTCACGTTTGGAAATTCTCCGTAGCGAACCTTATGGCGAATTCCCAAATCAAGAATACGAGTTTTTCCGTCAATCTTGCCAACATTGTACAAACGCCCCTTGTGTGGCTGTTTGTCCAACCGGTGCATCATTTATTGATCCTGAAACAGGTATCGTCGATGTGCATAAAGATCTTTGTGTAGGTTGCCAATACTGTGTTGCAGTTTGTCCTTACCGCGTACGTTTCATTCACCCAGTACACCGTACTGCGGATAAATGTAACTTCTGTCGCGATACAAACTTAGCAGCTGGCAAACAACCTGCTTGTGTAGAAGCTTGTCCAACCAAAGCATTAACCTTTGGCGATATGAATGATCCAAGCAGTGCAGTTTCCCGCAAAGTGAAAGAAAATCCGGTTTATCGCACTAAAGTGGAATTAGGTACTCAACCAAATCTTTACCATATTCCATTCCAACACGGGGAGCCAAGAAGATGACATTAGATTATCCTGTTCCGTTTCACACACCTAATTTGGTGTGGGATTCAACAATCGCTATCTATTTGTTCTTACTTGGTATTTCTTCCGGTGCGGTACAATTAGCGATTGCTTATAAACGTAGTCACAAATTAGAAAATCCTAGCAAAAACTGGATTATCCGAGCGGCCGCCGTTTTAGGTTCTGTGCCAACATTAATTGGTTTAACCCTGTTAATTTTCCACTTGGCACGTCCTTGGACATTCTGGAAATTGATGTTTAACTATCAATTCAACTCTGTAATGTCTATGGGGGTAATGTTATTCCAAGTTTATATGCTGTTCTTGGTATGTTGGTGTGCGGTTATCTTCAAAGAAGATATCATGGCGTTCATTCAACGTTTTATGCCAAAACTTGGCTTCGTCGGTAAAATTATCAATGTATTAGAACGTTTAACTGGTCCTGTAGAAGTTATTCTCTTCATCTTAGCCGCTGTGCTAGGGGCTTATACTGGTTTCTTACTTTCAGCATTGATCAGTTACCCAATGTTGAATAACCCTGTTCTACCAGCGTTATTCCTGGCTTCTGGTACCTCTTCAGGTATCGCAGCAACCTTCTTATTTATCCTCATTGCAGGTAAATTAAAAGGTGATAGCCATGAATCACACTTCATTCATAAATTTGAAGTGCCAATTATGGTGACTGAACTTGGTTTATTAATCTGTTTCTTTGTTGGTCTACACTTCGGTGGTGGACAGAAAGTGGTTGCATTACACAATGCACTTTCCGGCTTCTGGGGTGCAGTGTTCTGGATTGGGGTATTCTTAATTGGTATCTTAATTCCTCTACTTGCGAACCTTGCAGTAAAAGACAACTTAAAATACAACAAGAACTTTATTATCCTTGTGTCAATCTTCGACTTAATCGGGGTTCTCTGCTTACGTTACTTTATCTTGTATGCAGGACAACTTACCGTTGCGTAAGGATAAACTTCTTATTTAATCAAAAGGCGTATACAATACGCCTTTTGATTATTTAAAAGACTAAAGTGCGGTTAATTTTACGTATGTTTTTCATGCTTAAAATTAACCTTATTTTGTCAAATACAACCATTAATACTGAAGAATACTATGCTCCCCGAATTCGGATTTCTATCACTACTCTTCGCCACTACTGCAGCACTCTTACTTTCTATCGTGCCACAAATTGGTATTTGGCGAAATAAACCCTCTCTCACCAACACAGCTTGGGGATTAAGTTATTGCTTCGGTATTTTTACGAGCGTTTCAATCGGTATTCTTGCCTACTCTTTTGCAACAGATGACTTCACTTTGGAATACGTGGCAGCGCACTCCAATTCTCAACTACCAACATTTTTCAAAGTCGCCGCCACATGGGGCGGACACGAAGGCTCAATTTTATTTTGGCTTTTCACATTAAGTCTTTGGTTAGTGGCTTTTGCCTTTTTCTCTCGCAAAAATGACCGCACTTTTTCTGCACAAACCCTTTCTTTACTCGGCTTAATTTGTCTTGGGTTTGCTATTTTTATTTTGTTCTACTCCAATCCATTTGGACGTGCTTTTCCTGCCCCTGCGGAAGGGCGAGATCTCAACCCAATGCTGCAAGATATTGGCTTAATTTTCCATCCACCACTGTTATATGTGGGTTATGTGGGCTTTGCCGTTAACTTTGCCATGTCCATTTCTGCCTTAATCTTTAATCGTTCTGCGCAAGCAATCGCGCGTGCGATGCGAGCCTGGGTTCTCGTTTCTTGGTTATTCCTAACATTAGGGATCGTGCTCGGTGCATGGTGGGCATATTATGAATTAGGCTGGGGTGGCTGGTGGTTCTGGGACCCTGTAGAAAACGCCTCTCTTATGCCGTGGTTATTGGGTCTTGCACTTTTACACAGCTTAATGGTGACTGAAAAACAAGGCATGTTTAGCTACTGGACAACACTCTTTTCCCTACTCGCTTTTGCATTTAGTGTATTAGGCACATTTATTGTCCGTTCAGGTGCATTAACCTCTGTTCATGCTTTTTCTTTAGATAGCTCCCGTGGTTATGTACTATTACTTATTTTCTTCTTATTGACTGTCGGCTCACTCAGTTTATTTGCCCTACGCACAAATACCAATGAAAGTGCGGTCAAATTTCCACTCATTTCTAAAACTGGGGCTATTTTAGGTTTAAACATCGTATTGACCGTCGCAACCGTCAGTACCTTCTTAGGCACCTTCTATCCGATGCTATTCCAAGCCATGAATTGGGGAAGTATTTCTGTGGGGGCCCCTTACTTTAATAGTATTTTCTTGCCATTGCTCACGTTAGTGCTTTTTGCGATGGCGGCGACGCTTTGCTTAAGCTGGTTTAAATCAGACAAAAAACGCTTTTTCAAACGTCTGTTATTACTTATTCCCGCTGCAGTAATTGCTTATGGCATGATTTGGAACGCGTTGCAAAATGACGACGCATTACGTTTCCATTTCTTTGCTTATGTATTACTCACCCTCGCTATTTGGGTATTATTCGTCACCTTATGGCAAAATTGGACAAAAGTAAGACTTGCCTATTTTGGAATGATTCTTGCACACTGCGGCGTGTCGATTGCCACAATGGGTGCCGTAATGAGTAGTTACTTTGGTAGTGAATTAGGTGTTAGACTCGCACCACAACAAAGCCAACAATTAGGTCAATTTGAATTCCACTACGATCGTTTTTCCAATGAAATTGGGCCAAACTTTACCGCCGAAGTCGCTTTCTTTAGCGTGTCAGAACAAGGCAAACCTTACGCAGAAATTGTACCAGAACGCCGTTATTATGATGTTCGAACTATGACTATGAGTGAAGTGGGCTTAGATGCAGGCTTTTGGGGCGATTTATACATTGTTATGGGCGATAACTTAGGCAAAGGTGAATTCACATTCCGATTGCATTACAAACCACTTATTCGCTGGTTATGGCTCGGAGGCATTTTAATGGCACTTGGCGCATTATGTTCAGCCATCAATTTGAAGAGAAAACGTGATGAATAAAAAGTTTATTTTGTTTTTACCGCTGATTTTGTTATTGAGCATTTGCTTACTGCTTTTTGTTGGGTTACATAAAGATCCAAAACAAATCGCCTCAGCACTCATTGATAAGCCTGTGCCGGAATTCTATCAAGCAAATTTGCTTGAACCGAGTCAAATTGTCAGCCCAAGAGATTTTCCAAAGAAACCTTTCTTACTTAACGTATGGGGAAGTTGGTGTGGCTATTGCCAACAGGAACACCCTCTTTTGATGGAAATTTCAAAAGACGTACCCATTGTGGGCATCGACTATCGTGACAAACCACAAAACGGCATTGCGATGCTCGAACGTATGGGCAATCCGTTCATACTCACTATTGACGATAGCCGTGGTGAATTTGCGATGCAATTAGGCGTAGATGGCGCACCAGAAACCTATGTTGTCGATGAGCACGGCATGATCCGTTATCGTCATTCTGGCTATATGGATCGCGAAGCATGGCTCACTGAGATCAAACCAAAACTTGATGAATTAACTAAAAAGTAAAATGAAAAAATTAACCCAATTTCTGACCGCACTTTTACTGACGTTTGCCCTTTTTGCTCACGCAGAAATGGTGGATACCTATGCGTTTAAAAACCAAGCCGATCGCACTCGTGCTGTTGAGCTGGCAAAATCCTTACGCTGCCCACAATGTCAGAATCAAAACTTAGTTGAGTCCAATTCACCGATTGCTTATGACTTACGTATTGAAGTCTATAAAATGGTGGATGAAGGAAAAACGAATCAGCAAATTATCGACACGATGACAGCTCGTTTCGGTAATTTCGTAAACTATAAGCCACCTTTCCAATGGAATACAGCACTCCTCTGGTTATTACCTATTTTGCTATTAATTGGTGCTTTTGCATTAATTTTATTTTCTACTAAAAAATCAGAAGACGGCCCTAAACCACTTAAAAATCAACCTTATACAGCGCCTAAAGAAGAAAAAAGTGCGGTTAAATTTGAAACCAAATCCGCCATTTGGGTCTTTGCTATTTTGTTGGTTATTCCTTTAAGTTATTACTTCTCCCTTGATCGTTTTGAGCGTGTTCAACAAGGCGAAAAAGAGATGGTTGAGCTTGCCAATAAAAAAGCAGATACATCAATGGTGCATCAAAAAGAAGATATGGTGCTCAAAATTCAAAATAAAATTCGAGAAGATGTGAATAACCCTGAGCTTTGGGCTCAGCTAGGTGATGCTTATATGCAAAATGATGAATTTGATCATGCGCTCATCGCCTATAGCAATGCAGAAAAAATTTCAGGCACAACACCGGCTATTTTAGGTCTCAAAGCAACCGCACTTTATTATCAAGCAGGTCAAAATATCACACCACAAATCCAGCAAATAATGGATGAGGCGTTAAAACAAGATAAACATGAAATCTCGGTAATCACATTATTGGCGACTGAAGCTTTTAAAAATCATGAAGCTGAAAAAGCCAAAGCTTATTGGCAGCAATTATTAGATTCAGGTAATGCAGCCATGGATCGCCGTACTGTTATCCAACGAATCAAAATGATAGACTATTTTGAAAAAGGACAAACCTCACAATAAGCTATGTCTCATTATTCAGAAAATATCATTATTGGGGCCGGTGCTGCCGGCTTATTTTGTGCTGCACAGTTAGGAAAGCTGGGCAAACAAGCCACCATTTTTGATAACGGTAAGAAAATTGGCCGAAAAATTTTAATGTCTGGCGGCGGATTCTGTAATTTCACCAATATGGAAATCAGTCCAGACCGTTATATCAGTCAAAACAAGCATTTCGTCAAATCTGCCTTAAAACGTTATACACAATGGGATTTTATTGCTTTAGTCGCTGAGTATGGCATTCCTTACCACGAAAAAGAATTAGGTCAGTTATTTTGTGATAACGGTGCAGAAGATATCGTGAAGATGCTCGGAACGGAATGTGACAAATACGGTGTCAACATTCAACTACGAAGCGAAGTGAGTGATGTTGAAGCCGTTGAAAACACCCCTAAAGTGCGGTTTAAATTAAAGGTAAATGCGGTTGAATGGCAATGCCAGAATTTGATTATTGCTACGGGCGGGCTCTCTATGCCTGGCTTAGGCGCTTCGCCTTTTGGCTATCAAATTGCAGAACAATTTGGGTTAAATGTGATTCCTCCTCGAGCAAGTCTTGTGCCATTCACGTGGCGAGAAAGTGAAAAATTCTACTCGGCACTCTCTGGTGTTTCATTAGATGTGGCTGCAACGAATCAGCACAAAACCTTTACTCATCAAATGCTATTCACCCATCGTGGCTTATCAGGCCCTGCTATTTTACAAATCTCCAATTATTGGCAACCTGGTGAAAGCATTCATTTAGATTTATTGCCTTATAACAATATTCGACATCACCTAGATGAGATGCGTCAATCTTCGCCAAAATTGCAGCTAAAAACCGTATTAAGTCGCTTATTGCCGAAGAAATTAGTCGAACTTTGGTTAGAACAAGGCTTGATTCAAGATGAAGTGATTGCAAATTTAAGTAAAGTGCGGTTAGAAAATCTAGAGAATTTAATCCACAATTGGCAATTCATTCCTAATGGCACTGAGGGCTACCGCACAGCTGAAGTCACGATGGGCGGTGTTGATACCCATGAGATTTCATCCAAAACCATGGAAGCCACAAAGATTAAAGGCCTCTATTTTATCGGTGAAGTGCTCGATGTCGTTGGTTGGTTAGGTGGCTATAATTTTCAATGGGCATGGAGTTCTGCTGCCGTTTGTGCAATGGGGATTGCTGAAAGCTAATCTTTCTCTGCATTAATTATTTTCATCATGAATGGAAAAATCATTACTTTGATCATGAAATATCCTTACGTTAAAATCATCATACTAAAATGAAAAGAAGGATATAAACATGACATCAAAAACACTTCCCTTTCACGCTGATACTGTGGGCTCATACTTGCGTTCTCAACCTTTAAAAGAAGCCCGTGCAAAATTTGCAGCAGGTGAACTTTCGCGTGAACAATTAACAGAAGTTGAAGATCAAGAAATTGCAAAATTAGTACAAGCTCAGTTAGATGCAGGTATTCAAGTCATCACGGATGGAGAATATCGCCGTGCATTTTGGCATATTGATTTCTTAGAAAACTTAAATGGCATCGAAGGTTATCACCCTGAACATGGTTATAAATTTAATGGTGTGGAAACCAAACCTTACAATACTCGCTGCTGCGGTAAAGTATCTTGGAATCCAAACCATCCATTTATCGAACATTTCAAAAAATTAAAAGACATTGTTGGGGATCGTGGCATCGTAAAATATACCATTCCAAGTCCGAATCAATTAATGTATCCAATTCAATGGGATACAGGCGTTTATGCGACGCGTGCAGAATTTGCCAAAGATGTTCAACAAGCTTATAAAGATGCGATCAAAGCCTTCTATGATGCGGGCTGTCGTTATTTACAATTTGATGATGTGTATTGGGGCTCACTCTGTAACAATCACTTAAAACCAGAATTTGAAGCAGATAAAGCACAAGCGCTTGAAAATATTCAAGTTGTATTAGCCGCCAAACCAGCAGATATGGTTATCACCACGCATGTTTGTCGTGGCAATTTCCGTTCAACCTATTTATTAACCGGTGCATACGATCCTATTGCGGATGCGTTATTTGGCCAAACTCAATACGATGGCTACTTCCTGGAATATGATGATGAGCGTTCTGGTGGGTTTGAGCCATTAAAACACTTTGCCAATAATCCACACAAAGGCCGTGTTGTATTAGGTTTAATCAGTTCAAAATTCCCTGAATTAGAAGATAAAGCGGCTATTAAAGCTCGCATTAAAGAAGCGACGCAATATGTTCCACTTGAACAGCTTTGCTTAAGCCCACAATGTGGTTTTGCGTCAACTGAAGAAGGAAATATCATGACGGAAGCACAGCAATGGGCAAAAGTCCGTTATGTTGAAGAAATTGCCAAAGAAGTATGGGGTGAAGATTAATTCTTTTCATAAAAACACGCTGTTTTTTTACCACACTTTTATAAACTGAGAGCGTAGCAATACGCTCTTTTTTATTGTTTCCTTTCAACGAATAAAAAAGCTGATGTTATCCACATCAGCTTTATCATTATCAATTTGTCACTAGATTTGCGTTAAATCGACGTTTTTCGTTTCTTTTGAGGCTAATAATGCTAATAAGGTTAAGAATGCATTAATGGCTAAATAAATCCCCACGCCCATTAAGCCATAAAGCGCGTTGATTTTTAATGAAATCATTGCCGCAATAGTTGCCCCGATAATGGATGCAATATTATAGGCTAAAGAAGCGCCAGAATAACGTACTTCCGTTGGGAATAATTCAGGTAATAACGCTGCCATTGGGCCAAATGTCATGCCCATTAATGCCATACCAATTACTAAGAAAGCAAATACAGAAGCCGGTGTACCATTTCCAAGGAATAATGGCATACATAATGCAAAAATTAAAATGCTGACCGTTGTCCAAATTAACCATTTGCGACGACCGATTTTATCTGCATAAAGACCTGAAATACTGATAAAAATCGCAAAAACGATCGCACTCATTAAAAGTAGTCCCGTGAAGGTATTGGCAGGAATGCCTAACCCCATAGGATAGCCCGCTTCTGAAAGGGTTGCCGGTGTACGAGAATACGCTTGAGCAAAGGCGGTCATAATATAGAATAAGGAATAGGTTGCCACCATAATAAAGGTACCAATCACCATTGGTTTAAAGTGTTTAGTGAAAACCACACTCACCGGTGCTTTTAATTTTTTCCCTTTTTCTTCCGCTTCAACAAATACATGGCTTTCATGTAAAGTTAAACGAACATATAATCCAACTAAAACTAAGGCTAAAGAAGAAACAAACGGGATACGCCATGCCCACTCAACAAGGGCTTGTTGCCCCCAGAAATAGCTCACTAAGAAGAAGGTCGCATTAGCGACAAATAAACCAATTGGCGCACCTAATTGAGGGAATGTACCATACCAAGCACGTTTTCCTTCTGGCGCATTTTCTGTTGCCACTAAAGCAGCGCCACCCCCATTCACCACCAAGACCAATACCCTGACCGACTCGGCAAATACATAACAAAATCGGTGCCCAAATACCAATTTGAGAATAAGTTGGCAATAAACCGATAACAACCGTAGATCCGCCCATTAAAACCAAAGAGGCGACCAAGGTTTTCTTACGACCGATCTTGTCACCAAAATGACCAAATAAAGCGGAGCCAATTGGACGAGCAAAGAACGCTAAGGCTAACGTAGAAAGAGAAAGTAAATCATCTGAAAGCGGATCGCCGCTATGGAAGAATTGCGTGTTAAAAACTAATACTGCCGCAGCGGCATAGATATAATAATCGAAGAATTCAATTGCGGTACCCACCATGGATGCTAAAGCAACCTTAAGTGGATCATTACGAAGTTGTGAGGACATTTTGCTTCCTTAAAAGTTAAATGAAATAAAAGGGCTAAATCCTAGCATTTCCCTTAAGGTTGAGCAATTTTTAATACGATATTTTCGATTTTTTTAGCAAAATATATTGGATTTTCTAAATGGGCATTATGGCCTGCATCAGGAATAACCGTTAAATTGAGTTGATTAGCCTCTGCCATTTGACGAAACTTCTGATCTCGTTCACCACAAAAATAAAAAAATGGCAGTAAACTTGACCGCACTTTCTCTCGAAAATCAGGCTGTTTGGCAAGGCTAGTTGCCAATAACATATTGCCTATATTAGGCCCACAATTGGCTTTTCGCTTCTCAATTAACGCCTTACGTTGCTGTTCATTTAAATGGGAAAAGACAGGCTGTTGATACCAATCATCTAGCACTGTTTCAAGCTTTTCATGGAAAAACCGCTCAGCCCACATTTTGTCATTAACTAAACGGCTTTGTTTTTCTTGCTCAGAATGCAAACCTAAATTTGCCCCTTCTAAAATCACCGCTTGTAAATTGCCTCTTTGCACTTGAGCCTGCAATGCATAATATTGTGCAATTCGCCCACCAAGTGAATAACCGATAAGAATATAAGGTTCATCTTTTATGAGGCTTTGTATTTGACTTTCAAGAAATTGAGCCGTTTGCTCAAAATCTTCAACCGCTACAGCTTTATTCTCTCCATGAAACGGTAAATCGAGAGAGAGACAACGAAAGTGCGGTAGATTTTCGATGACTTTTTGCCAATCTGATTTCGTACCTAATAAACCATGAAGAAAAACAAGATTCATCATAATAATGCCATATAAAGAAATCCCCTCTATATAAGAGGGGAAAGAAATTATTCACCAATCACCGCGTGGCTGATTTGTTCAATCAAGCGCTTATAGGTTGCGCTGCCATCACTTGGGTTTGTTTTGATTTCAATTAATGTCGCACGGCGGCGAGTATAAGCTTGTTTTAACACGGAGCTTAAATCTGCCCAGGTGTAAGGCAGGGCATATTTTAAGCCAAACATTGCCGCGACTTGAGAGAAATCACCATTATGTGGCAAGCGATAGAACTGCTCTTTCACCTCTTCATCCACCGGCAACATATCAAAGATTGCGCCACCATTATTGTTAATTACAAAAATAATAGTTGGTTGAGTCACATTCTTAAATAAGGCTAAAGAGTTCAAATCATAAAGCGTAGACGTATCGCCAATCATGGCCACCACAGGTTGATCGGCACCGATACCAATACCTGCGGCCGTTGCTAATAAGCCATCAATTCCGCTTGCACCACGGTTGGTAAAAATCGGATACCCTTCAGGCAATTTAGTTAACGCATCAACCAAACGCACAAAAAGACTGTTTCCTAAGAACAAAATACCGTTGTAAGGTAAAACACGCTCAATATGATGGGCTAATGAGGCTTCGTTAAGATTGCCACCGACTTGTTGTTCGATAAAGGTTGCACAGAATTTAGAAAGCGCAAGCGGTTCAAGCAACCAAGGTTTTTGACGCAATGGCGGATGTGCACGCAACCAATGATGTGCTTTGGCGTTAAAGCGAGTTTGCGTATGGTGATTTGGATCGACTGCATTTTGACTTTGCTCCACCACCCAAAATTCACCTTGGAATTCCGCTAAGAATTGGTTAATACGTTTACTGATAAAACGAGAACCAAATTGAATCACGATATCAGCTTGAAGTAATTTTTGCTTCACTGTTTGGTTTGCCAGCCAAATATCCGCATAAGGCATGAGAGGCTCAACACCTGATTGAATATCCGTAAGCAAAATCCACCCCATGGTATTTGCCCATGAGTTAATGCCCATTGCTTGTTCAGGTGTTAATTGCCCCGCCACAATGACACCACGCTTCGTACGCCAAGTATCCCAATTCTCGTGCATTAACACTTCTTGCTGTAATGGTTGATGATCAACCCAATTTTTAGGCTGACTTAACCAACGCTGAATTGGCATTAACCATGGATGACCGTCAATTTCTTGCTCTTGAGCATTATAAAGTGGCTCTGCAAACGGCACATTGATATGTACCACACCTGGTTGTTGTTTTTGTTTATAGCAAGCTTGTTCTAACGTCGAAATCAACCATTTCGCCGCATAATCTGCTTGAGGTTTCGGTAGATTGACACTTGCCACAGGGTAATCGGCAAACATATTTTGTTGCACGATAGCTTGATTCGCCCCACACTCCCATAATTCAGGTGGGCGATCAGCGGTAAGAATAATTAAATTCACGCCTGTTTGACGAGCTTCGATAATTGCTGGATATAAATTGGCTGCTGCAGTACCCGAGGTGACAATCACAGCAACAGGCGCTTGCGTAGATTTCGCAATCCCCAAGGCAAAAAAGCCTAAGCCACGTTCATCAAAGTGACTATGGCACGTTGCTCGAGAGGCATTTTGTAAACGCACAGCTTCTAGCGTTAAAGGTGTTGAGCGTGAACCTGGCGCAATACAAAAGTGACTGACCCCTTGGCGAACCAAGGTTTCTAAGATCACCTTTGACCAACAACGATTAAATACGCTTACAGACATTCTTCTTATTCTCCGTTATTCTCTGCAAACAGGGAAATGAGCCCTGCCGCTTTACGTTCAATTTCCAACCACTCTTCTACAGGTTGTGAGCCTTCCACAATACCGGCTCCAGCAAATACACGCACTTGTTTTTCTTCAATAAAAGCCGAACGAATAGTAACACAAAATTCTGAGAGATTTTGGCTCATCACGCCTAATGTTCCGGCATACCAACTACGATCAAAAGTTTCAATTTCAGCCAGCGCTTTCTTCGCTTGTTGCTGTGGTAAACCTGATACCGCTGCCGTTGGATGAATCGCCTTCAGTAAATCGGCATCCGTACAAAGTGCGGTCAATTTTGCTTGCATTTTTCGAATCAAATGCTGCACTTTGCGTAATGACTTTAATGCGACACCATCAACGGTAATTTGTTCCACTAAGTGACTGATATTTTGTGAAATATCTTCAACCACCAACCAGTTTTCATTGAGGTTTTTTTCATCATTTAATAACCAATTCGCACGTTCATTATTTTCACTAGGATTATCACTAACAGGTGCAGTGCCCGCAAGCGCCTCCGTAAATAACTGACGATCATCTCGTGCGAATAAGCGTTCAGGCGTCGAACCTACAAAACAGTGTTCTGCATTATCTGCCCATAAAAAATGGTAACAACCACTATTTTTTGCTTGGCTTGCTGCAAGAAAATCTTTTCCATTTAACTCACCCTGAAGACCAAACACGGTTTCATTCGCCAAAACAAGCTTGGTTAATTCCCCTTGTCGAATACGAGCGAGTGCTTGATTGACCCAGTCACACCATGTTTCTTGGTTTGCTTTTGGCACCATGCTTTCGATGGTTAATTGATTAAGTGGTAAAAGTGCGGTCGTTTTTTCGAATGAATTCAATACCGCTTTTGCCAGATTAAGCTCATTTGTTTCAACAAAAACTGAAATCTCAGTCTCACCATGTTGTTGTTCAATTAAAACTTGAGGCAAAATAAACTGGCTTTCACCTTGAAACTGTAAACCACCGACTAAAGGGAAATCATACTCTTGGATAAATTGCTGTGCCAAATTCACATCTGAAAATGACCGCACTTTTCCCACCGCTGCGACGGTTTTAGCTTCATCACGAAAACGTAAATAAAATTGTGGATAAACAAGTTGCCCTTTCATCCATGCCAAAAGATCAACACCCAATTTCATCTTCGTTTGAAGACGTACAATAGCGGGTTGCTGATCAGTTGTCGCCAAGGTTTCAAACTGGCGAATTAGCTCAGATTTAGCTTGTTCTAAAGGGCCCATGAAAAATAATAAAACACACAAAAAATTAGCCCATATTCTACCGCACTTTAATACATTCAAAAAATTTTTTTATAAAATCTTTTCAAGATAAGAATTTAAGCGTAAATTAGACGTAATTTTTGAATGAAAATCTAATTATCATAGGATGTTACTAATGAGATCTTTTCCGAAATCAGACAAATTAGAACACGTTTGCTACGATATTCGTGGACCGGTTCACAAAGAAGCTTTACGCCTAGAAGAAGAAGGCAACAAAATCTTAAAACTTAATATCGGCAACCCTGCCCCATTTGGTTTTGAAGCGCCTGATGAAATTTTAGTTGATGTTATCCGCAACCTCCCCTCTGCACAAGGTTACTGCGATTCCAAAGGGTTATATTCGGCACGTAAAGCTATCGTGCAATACTATCAATCTAAAGGTATTCATGATGCGACAGTAAACGATGTGTACATCGGAAATGGTGTATCTGAATTGATTACCATGTCCATGCAAGCACTTCTCAATGATGGGGATGAAGTATTAGTTCCAATGCCAGACTATCCATTATGGACAGCGGCTGTGACATTAGCGGGCGGAAATGCAGTACATTATTTATGTGATGAAGAGGCTGGTTGGTTCCCTGCTATTGATGATATTCGCGCAAAAGTTAATACCAAAACCAAAGCTATCGTCGTGATCAACCCGAACAACCCAACGGGTGCAGTTTATAGCAAAGCGTTACTCGAAGAAATTATCCAAGTTGCACGTGAAAATAATCTGATTATTTTTGCAGACGAGATTTATGACAAAATTCTCTACGATGGTGCTGTCCACCATCATATTGCTGCTCTTGCACCAGATGTATTAACCATTACATTCAATGGTTTATCAAAAGCGTATCGTGTTGCGGGCTTCCGTCAAGGTTGGATGATCTTAAATGGGCCAAAACAACATGCTAAAGGCTATATTGAAGGCTTGGATATGCTGGCATCTATGCGTTTATGCGCAAACGTGCCAATGCAGCATGCCATTCAAACCGCATTAGGTGGCTATCAAAGTATTAATGAATTTGTTCAACCAGGTGGTCGTTTACTGGAACAACGCAATAAAGCCTATGAGTTACTGACTCAAATCCCAGGTATTAGCTGCGTAAAACCAATGGGGGCGATGTATATGTTCCCGAAACTCGACATCCAAAAATTCAACATTCATAGTGATGAAAAATTTGTGCTCGATTTATTACGTAAAGAAAAAGTGCTTCTCGTGCACGGTAAAGGCTTTAACTGGCATTCACCGGATCACTTCCGTGTGGTGACACTTCCTTATACCGGTCAATTAGAAGAAGCCATTGGCAAATTGGCACGATTCTTAGAGACTTATCGTCAATAATAAAAAAGAGCGGTTAATTAACCGCTCTTTTTTATTTCATGATTTATAACTATGCCCAGAAATAGCGCACCACATGGAAGAAAATTGGTGCGGAGAAACACAGTGAATCCATACGGTCTAAAATACCACCATGGCCACTAATCATATTCCCCCAGTCTTTAACGCCCATACTGCGTTTCATTGCTGACATCACGAGTCCACCTAAGAATCCCATTAAACAAATTAATAGACTCATTAAAAAGGCTTGCCATGCATTAAATGGTGTCAGCCAATGAAGCAACATCCCTAATAAACTTGCGCTTAATACCCCACCAACAAAACCTTCTACCGTTTTAGATGGCGATAAGGTTGGCGCAATTTTGCGTTTACCGAAAAGTTTACCCCAAACGTATTGCAACACATCGCTAGACTGTACTACCAAGATTAAGAAGATCATTAATAAAAGATTTTTTCCTTCATAACCAGAGATATCAAGGGTCAATAAAGCGGGAATATGTGAAATACAGAATACACTAATCATCAATGCCCACTGAATTTTTGTTGAACGATCTAAGAAATGCGCCGGATCGCCGAGTAATGCTGAAAGAATAGGTAAAAATAAGAAGCCATATACGGGAATGAAAATGGTGAACATGCTAAACCAATCAATGGCGACTAAAAAATATTGCAATGGCAAGATCACATAAAAACAAGCGGCTAGCGCAAGATGATCGCCTCGACGAATATTCAATAGAGAAAGAAACTCACGCAATCCCATAAATGAAATAATCAAAAAGAGCCCAATTACGCCATAAAAGCCCAATAAACTCGCAATAAAGATAATCCCAATCATCACCCACCAAGCATTGATGCGTGCATTCAGGTTATCAATAACGCTATTTGGTGTATCCACACCCGATCTGCGTTTTAAAATATATCCCACTGAGGAAGCAAAAATTAAGGCGATAAATAAACCACCGAAGAGTTGCCATATTTCTGTCATCATTTGCTCCTAAGATTTGCCTTTTTCACTGACGTTTAAACTTAATAATGCCGATTGAGCACGTGTTAAAAAGGCCTCTTTGGTCTCTCCGTTCTCAATCTTTAATGGTTCGCCCACATACAGATCACATAACAACGGTATTGGCAAAATAAAACCTTTTGGTAAAACATTATTCATATTGCTAATCCAAACGGGCACAAATTCACAATCGGGATTTTCTTTTGCTAAATAGAACAATCCGCTTTTAAATGGCTGAAGTGGTAAATCATCATCCATCTTACGAGTTCCTTCAGGAAAGATAATCAGGGAGTCATTGACTAATGCTTCGCTCATTTGTCGTATGGCAGCTTTTGGATCTTGGCTATTACGTTCAATCAGTAACATATTGAACACTTTATAGGCTAAAAAGCGACGAATTGCCCCTTTTGTCCAATAATCTTTGCCTGCAACAGGGCGAGTTTGTTTTCTTACTTCATAAGGCAATGAAATCCAAAGTAAAATAAAATCCCCGTGACTATTATGATTGGCAAAATAGACGCGATGCCCCTCTGAAGACTGTTCCGCAATTGCGGCTTGTGGTCGAACGCCTGTAATAAAAGAAGCAAAACGACACAGTAAAAAATCGATTAATCTCGCAAACATATTTGCTCCTATTATTCCGTCACTTCGGCTAAACCATTTTTTACTCGCTTAATACAAGTCACAATGAGCAAGATAATGACGATATTGGCTACCCACCAGAAAAGTGAATGCAAACTACCATTCACCGCATAGAGTAAACCGATCACACCAAATACGAATGCACGATCACTTTTACCCATTGGGCCATCATAACGACGCGTTTTGCCTTGAACTTGCCCCAAAATGCCACATAACTCACTCAACGCGGCAAGCCAAATAATACTTGAGATTTGAATACCATCAAAAGGCGCGACAAAAGCAAAAGGAAGATAAAGAGCCGCATCTGAAACGACATCAGTAATCTCATTAAGATAGCCCCCTAATCGACTTTTTTGATTAAATTCACGTGCGAGCATGCCATCAATGGCATTCAATGCCATACGCAAAAACAACCAAATAGGGATAAGGAAGAAAAGAGAAGAAAATGTCGGAAATAGTGCGAGAACCACACCGAGTAAAATAGAAAGTAAGCAGGCAATTAGCGTAACTTGATTTGCCGTTACGCCTTTTGCCGCTAATTGCCTAACTAAAGGCCGAAGTAAATTTTGAAACTTGGGTTTTAAGGCATAGATACTCATCTACCATCTCCTTGTTTTTATTAGTAAATATAAAAATTTCGCTAATAATAGAATAGTATAGAGTATTACTCAAGTTTTTATTCATCCATATAACCTAAACTTCTTAAGGCACGTTCATCATCCGCCCAACCAGACTTCACTTTTACCCAAAGTTCAAGGTGTACTTTATTATCAAATAAGCGTTCCATGTCAGCGCGCGCTTCCATACCAATGGTTTTAATTTTTTGTCCTTGAGCACCGATCACCATTTTCTTTTGGCCTTCGCGTTCAACTAAAATCAAGCCATTGATTTCATAAGTACCACGCTCATTTACTTTAAATTGTTCAATTTCAACCGTTACCGAATAAGGTAGCTCTTCCCCTGTGAAACGCATTAATTTTTCACGAATAATTTCTGACGCCATAAAACGCTGTGAACGATCCGTTACATAATCTTCAGGGAAGTGATGAACGCCTTTACGTAATGATTGACGAACAATTTTCTCTAATTGATGGACGTTATTACCACGTTGTGCAGAAATCGGCACAATGTGAGCAAAGTTAAACTTGCTGCCTAAATCTGTAATAAATGGCAATAAATCATCTTTATTCTTAATATTATCAACTTTGTTGATGGCGAGTACGACAGGTGCTTTCGCATTACGTAATTTGTTTAACACCATTTCATCATCGGCATTCCAATGTGTACCATCCACGACGAAAATAATGAGATCTACATCCCCGATTGCCGAGCTTGCTGCACGGTTCATTAAACGGTTAATCGCGCGTTTTTCTTCGATATGAAGCCCCGGCGTATCGACGTAAATTTCTTGGTAGACACCTTCCGTTTTAATTCCCACAATACGGTGACGCGTAGTTTGCGCCTTGCGAGATGTAATCGAGATTTTCTGCCCCAAAATTTTATTTAACAGGGTAGATTTCCCTACATTTGGGCGACCCACGATAGCGATAAAGCCACAATAGGTCTCTTGTTCTTGATTTAATTCGGTCATTTAATTTCCAATGTTTTTAAGATTTGTTCTGCGGCCGCTTGTTCTGCTTTACGGCGGCTAGAACCTTTCGCAATAAAAGTGCGGTCAATATTGGGTACATTTTTTACTGTACATTCTACGGTGAAGGTTTGGCAATGGGCTTCGCCTTCAATTTTGATTACTTCATAGGTTGGTAAGGCAAAATGCTTACCTTGTAAATACTCTTGCAAGCGCGTTTTGGCATCTTTTTGGTTATCACCCGGTTTAATTTCTGCGAGTAAAGTTTTATACCAACTACGCACAATATCTGCTGCTTTATCAAAGCTTGAATCTAATGCCATTGCGCCAATTACCGCTTCAACACAATCCGCCAAAATAGATTCACGACGAAAGCCACCACTTTTCAATTCACCAGAACCTAAGGACATATAATCCCCAAGCTCAAAATTGCGGGCAATCATCGCCAGGGTTGGCTCACGAACTAATGTGGCTCGCATTCGGCTAAGTTCACCTTCATTACAACGAGGAAATTGATGATAAAGCGCATCCGCGATGACATAATTGAGAATCGAATCGCCTAGGAATTCTAGGCGTTCATTATGTTGAGTGGAGGCACTGCGGTGTGTCAGTGCCAATTTTAAATTTTTTAGATCGGAAAATTGATAACCAATTTTTCGTTCTAGTCGATCTAAATGATTCATATTAATTAATTTTTGTAAAGAAACGGTCTAAACGGAAGCCTGTAGGCCACTCATTTGGTTCTTTTTCTAAACTCATCCAAATATAAGTGGCTTTACCCACGATATTTTTTTCTGGTACAAATCCCCAAAAACGGCTGTCATCACTATGATCACGGTTATCCCCCATCACAAAATATTGTCCTTCAGGCACAATCCATTCTGCAGTAGGTAAACCTTCTTGTGGATAGAATTCAATCCCCGAATAACGGCGCATTGGCTCCACTAAAATACTGTGTGTCACGTCACCGATTTCCAAATATTCCACTTGCGTTGGGAAGGCTGGATTTGTGGGTTCTTGTTTATATTCAAACGCTTTAGTTTTGCAATCTACTTCGCAAGGTTTACCATCTTTGCCATAAACCAATGTTAAAGCACTTTTTTCAACATCAAGGATAATGCGGTCTCCGCCTTTCCCTACAATACGTTTAATGTAATCTACACCAGACATATTGTTTTTAGATGTTAATGCAAGATTTTCCGCATACGCTGCTCGCGTTGCCCCTAAACTTGTACGAAGTAACGCTTGTTCCGGCGCTTTAAACACGATCACATCACCACGTTCTGGTTTATTACCTTCAATAATCGTATTTTGGAAAATGGGGTCTTTAATACCATAAGTATATTTATTAACAACGAGGAAATCCCCTACGCGCAACGTCGCTTCCATTGATCCTGATGGAATTTGGAATGGTTCAAAAATAAATGAACGCACAAGGAATACCACGGATAACACAGGAAAAAGCGAAGAAATAAATTCTGAACCTTCTGAAATAGGCTCAATTTTCGCTTTTTCTTCGTCTGTTAATGCTTTGCCTGAACGTTGTTCTGCGCGTGCAATTTGACGACGACGTCTCGGTATCACGGCAAAGTGGTGATAGCACCATAAAATGCCGGAAAGTGCGGTCAAAATCAGCAACAAAATACTGAATGTGTTAGGCAGTTGGAAATAATCCAACGCTTTCCAACCGGCAAAGCCTACGGCTAACAACAGAATAAAAAATACATTCGACATTGCTCTACTTTCCTATTTATCTTTACCTACATGTAAGATCGCTAAAAACGCTTCTTGCGGCACTTCCACGTTACCTAAAGATTTCATTCGTTTTTTACCTTCTTTCTGTTTCTGTAAGAGTTTTTTCTTACGGCTCACATCACCACCATAACATTTTGCTAATACGTTTTTACGCAATTGTTTTACTGTTGAACGCGCAATAATGTGGTTGCCAATCGCGGCTTGGATCGCGATATCAAATTGTTGACGTGGAATGAGTTCACGCATTTTTTCAACCAATTCTCGACCACGATAAGGTGCATTATCTTTATGAACGATTAACGCTAACGCATCGACACGATCACCGTTGATCATGATATCCACACGTACCATGTCCGCTGCTTGGAAACGTTTGAAACCATAATCCAAAGAAGCATAACCACGCGATGTTGATTTCAAGCGATCGAAGAAATCTAAGACTACTTCGCCCATTGGAATTTCATAAGTTAACGCAATTTGGTTACCGTGATACACCATATTAGTTTGCACACCACGTTTTTCCACACAAAGGGTGATGACATTTCCTAAGAATTCTTGTGGCACGAGCATATTACACTCTGCAATTGGCTCACGAATTTCCGCAATATTATTTAATGGTGGCAGTTTTGATGGACTATCCACATAAACCACTTCACCATTGGTCATTTCAACTTCATAAATTACAGTTGGTGCTGTAGTAATCAAATCAAGATCGTATTCACGCTCTAAACGCTCTTGAATGATCTCCATGTGTAAAAGCCCCAAGAAGCCACAACGGAAACCAAAACCTAAAGCCGTTGAGTTTTCTGGCTCATAGAACAGCGATGCATCGTTTAAGCTTAATTTACCTAACGCATCACGGAAAGCTTCATAATCGTCAGAGCTAACTGGGAACAAACCAGCATAAACCTGCGGTTTTACTTTCTTAAAACCTGGCAATACATGGCTTGCGGGATTGTGTTGATGGGTTAAGGTATCCCCTACTGGCGCACCTAAAATATCTTTAATTGCACAAACAACCCAACCTACTTCGCCGGTATTTAATACGGTCGTATCCACTTGTTTTGGCGTGAAAATACCTAGACGATCGACGTTGTAAGCTTGCCCGGTGGACATTACTTTAATTTTGTCACCTTTACGCAACACACCATTCTTAATACGAACTAATGATACCACGCCTAAATAGTTATCGAACCAAGAGTCAATAATCAACGCTTGTAACGGTGCATCAGGATCACCTTCTGGTGCAGGAATTTTCGCAACAATTTCTTCTAATACATCTTCAATACCTACACCGGTTTTCGCCGAACAACGTACCGCTTCCATCGCATCAATACCCACGATGTCTTCAATTTCTTCTGCAACACGTTCAGGATCCGCTGCTGGCAAGTCGATTTTATTTAAAATCGGCACGACTTCTAAATCCATTTCAATGGCGGTGTAGCAGTTTGCCAAGGTTTGTGCTTCTACGCCTTGTCCTGCATCCACAACTAACAATGCCCCTTCACAAGCTGCAAGAGAACGTGATACTTCATAAGAGAAGTCCACGTGCCCTGGTGTATCGATAAAGTTTAATTGGTAAGTTTCACCGTCTTTGGCCTGATAATTTAAGGTTACACTTTGTGCTTTAATGGTAATGCCGCGCTCACGCTCAAGATCCATGGAATCCAACACTTGCGCTTCCATTTCACGATCCGAAAGTCCCCCACAGGTCTGAATTAATCGGTCAGAAAGGGTCGATTTACCGTGGTCAATATGGGCAATAATAGAAAAGTTGCGAATATTCTTCATAAATAGATTAGTTTTCTCAAAAATCATTAAATTTAACTGGCGGATTGTACCTGAAAAGCGTGGAAATCGCTAGGGATGAAAGGGAAAAGTGCGGTCAAATTTTCAAACCTTTTAGATAAAACAAAACCCCGAATTACTTCGGGGTTTCTTTTTTCATTCAAACTGAAATTATAGGCTTTCAGTGAAAGTACGAGTAATAACGTCGCGTTGTTGTTCTGGCGTTAAAGAGTTGAAACGTACTGCGTAACCAGAAACACGGATAGTTAATTGAGGGTATTTATCCGGGTTGTTTACTGCATCTTCTAACGTTTCACGACGTAATACGTTTACGTTTAAGTGTTGACCACCTTCAACTTTAACAGTTGGTGCTACGTTTACCGGTAATTCACGGTATTCGATTTGGCCTAATTCGCTCACTGCTACTACTTGGTCTTCTGCGAATTCAGCTTTTGCACATAAACAACGAGCTTCATTTTTTTCACTGTCTAATAACCAGAATGAGTTTAAAAGATTGTCATTTGCTGCTTGAGTAATTTGAATACCTTTGATCATAAAGTGCCTCCTAATTTGGCGGTTGTATATTTATTAAACTGTGCAAATTTTATCAAACTATTTGAAGAATTCAATTAATTTTGACCTAAAACAGATTCTTTTCTCCGACTAATTTTCGAAAATTGATCTAGATTAAGGTTTTAGATGTAAAAAGATCTCACAATATCTTAAAATTTAACAAGAAATTAACATTGTTCTTAGTAAAGCCTTTCTAAGCAATTTCATTTATAATGTCTCTAAGCCTATCCAATAAGGAAATACAGAATGAAAACCTGGACAGATGTTATCGGTCAAGAGAAAGAAAAACCTTACTTTAAACACATTCTACAGCAAGTTCATCAAGAGCGACTCGCGGGGAAGACTATTTACCCACCACAAGACGAAGTGTTTAATGCTTTTAAATATACGGCATTTGATAAAGTAAAAGTCGTCATCTTAGGGCAGGATCCCTACCATGGTCCAAATCAAGCACACGGTTTAGCTTTTTCGGTGAAACCTGAAGTGGCAATTCCCCCTTCTCTACTGAATATGTACAAAGAATTGGCTAACGACATTCCAGGTTTTCACATGCCAAATCATGGCTACTTAGTGAAATGGGCGGAGCAAGGTGTGCTGCTGCTTAACACCGTGCTAACGGTAGAGCGTGGCATGGCTCATTCACACGCTAAATTTGGTTGGGAAGTTTTTACAGATCAAGTGATTGCAGCACTTAATGAACATCGTGAAAAAGTCGTATTTTTACTTTGGGGAAGTCATGCACAGAAAAAAGGGCAATTTATTGATCGCAATCGTCATTATGTTTTAACTGCCCCGCACCCTTCTCCCCTTTCTGCACATCGTGGTTTTCTAGGGTGTCATCATTTTTCTAAAACTAACGAATATTTAAAACAAAATGGTTTAACTGAAATTGATTGGCAAGTTTAAGATTGCGACTCAACATCAAGCGGGAGACTCTTTTCCCGCTTTTCTTCCTTTTTCTGCTCTCGTCTTTTTTTAAAAAAATCACTCAATTTCTGACCGCACTTTTCTGCGAGCACGCCAGAGGTAATTTCTAATGTGTGATTCATTTTATAATCATCAAAGAAATGAAAGCGAGAACCTACAGCCCCCGTTTTATAATCTGACGCACCGAAGACTAAACGTTTAATCCGGCTATGTAAAATCGCACCCGCACACATCGTACAAGGCTCAAGGGTGACATAGAGTGTGGTATTGAGCAGACGATAATTTTGAATATGTTGCGCCGCGTGACGCAATGCAACAATTTCAGCGTGAGCAGTCGGATCATTTTCAATGATAGATAAATTCCAGCCTTCACCGAGAATATTTCCTCCATCATCCACCAACACTGCCCCGACAGGAATCTCACCGAGCGCTTCTGCACGATCGGCAAGCATCAGGGCGTGTTGCATAAATTTCTCGTCTAAATCTGACCGCACGTTGAATGCCTAAACGGAGAAAGGATATTTAATTGGTTCGTGAGATTGATAACCCACCACTTTGAAATCATCCATCGTCACCCAAGTTTCAAGATCTTCAAGGGTTTTAATATCAGGATTAATTTCTAATTTAGGCGAAGGGAATGGCTCACGTTTTAGTTGCACATCACGCATTAACTCAAGTTGGTCTTCATAAATATGTGCATTCACAATTTTATGATATGCCTTACCCGGTTTATTACCAGTAATTTGCGCCATTAATGCAAGGAAAGTAAAGACTTGAATTTGATTGAAGTTTAAGCCAAGTGGCACATCACAAGAACGCTGATAACTAGTTAAGTGCAATGTATCGCCTACTAAAGAGAAAGTATGTGTGTGCATACAAGGACGCAAACAGCCTAGGTCAAATTCGCCAGGATTGAAGAAAGTCAGGATTTCACCGCGATCATCAATACCTCGACTTAAATTATTCACAATTTTACGAAGTTGATCGATGGTTTCGCCATTCGGTTTACGCCATGCTCTGCCTTGCACACCATAAACACGCCCCATATCATCGGTACCTTTACGATGTGGATTGGCAAGCCAAGCGGCATTTTCATTAGCATTGGCATCCCATGTTTTGGTACCAAGCTTGCGGAAATCCGCGGCGTTATCATAACCACGGATATAGCCTAAAAACTCCGCAATTGCCGCTTTCCAATAGCTTTTACGCGTGGTAATTAATGGGAATTGATTATTAGCAACATCATATTCTAAATCCGCATTAATCACTGTAAGGCAACGCTTACCAGTACGCTCATTAGCAACCCACTCACCTTCATTTACAATACGTCGGCAAAGATCTAAATATTGTTTCATAAAAACTCCTTACTGATGAACCGCACTTTTAGAGCGATTGTATGCCCATGCCATAATTAACCCACCGCCAATAATCATCGGCAAACAAAGCGCTTGTCCACGAGTCATGATGCCTAAGAAAGATTCCACTTCAGGCTCACGGACATATTCAACGATAAAACGGAAAATCCCGTAACCAACAAGGAATAATCCTGCTACCGAACCTACAGGACGAGGCTTTTTAATAAAGACATTCAGAATAATAAACAGCACGAAACCTTCTAAGAACGCCTCATAAAGCTGTGAAGGATGGCGAGGTAATAACAATGGATCATTTGGGAAAATCATGGCCCAAGGGACATCTGTTTCTCGTCCCCAAAGTTCTAAATTGATGAAATTACCAATTCGTCCCATCCCTAAGCCAAATGGAATCAAGGGCGCCACAAAATCTGCCGTTTGCCAAAAGCTTCTTTTTTGAGAATAAGAGGTCCAAATCATTGAGATAATCACCCCAATTAATCCACCATGGAATGACATTCCCCCTTCCCAAACACGAAATAAATACAGCGGATCTTGTACAAAATGATCGAAATTATAGAAGAAAACATCCCCAATGCGACCACCTAAGAACACGCCCATAAAGCCATTAAAAAGTAACGTATCCACTTGATCGACTGTCCAACCACTATTTGGTTGATTGGCACGACGAACCGCTAGCCAACGAGCAAAGATAAAGCCTAATAAATACATTAAACCATACCAACGCAACCCTATATTGCTATTACCAAAAGTGAAAATAGTCGGATCAAAATGCGGAAGCATCAAAAATTCTGAATTCATAACATTCCTTATTTAATAAACATATCAACTGCGATCGCAATTAATAGCAAGGCAAAGCCTTTTTTCAAGGTTGGGACAGGGAGTTTGGAGGTTGCTGTTGCCCCTAGTTTAGAAGTGAAGAATGAAGTGCCCGTAATACCAAGCACGGCAGGCAAATAAACATAACCTAGGGAATAATCTGGCATGGAAGGATTACCCCAACCACTCACCATAAAGCTAAACATGCCTGATAAACCAAGAAGTGCCCCACAGAATGCAGAAGAACCGATAGATTTTTTCATATCAATCCCGCGGGAATTTAAAAATGGCACGATAAAACCACCACCGCCAACGCCTGCTGCACTTGATGCCATCCCAATTAAAATACCACCGATAACAGATGCTTGTGTTGTTAAAGGTTTGGTTTTCCCTGTGTTTTTCTTAATAGAAATCACCATTTTTGCCGCTAAATATACGACTAAACAGGCAAAGATTTTGGCTGATACATCACGATCAAGTTTGCCAATAAACAAACCAGAGATAAAGACCGAGATCATCACCATCGGTGCCAATACTTTCACGGCACTCCAGACTATATTACCTAGTTTATGATGACGCTGTGCAGAAGAAAATCCAGTAATCACAATGGTTGCAAATGAAGTCCCTAATGCGGTGGACATCAGCAAGGGTTCAGGTACGCCTACCATCGGCAATAAATAAACCAAAGTTGGGACGATAATTAACCCACCACCAATGCCAAATAATCCGGCAAGAAAACCAACCACAGACCCGACAAGTAAACAAAGTAGAATAAAAGTGAGCATTATTGCCCCCTTGATTTATAAAATGAACGTTTTTGATATTTAGAAGAACTATTTTTACGCGGTGCATGATAAGGCTTATTTGTCTCATGCTCTTGCGAATTTTCAAGCAATGTTTTTTCGTTGCCAAACATCACTTGGGCAAACTCTTTCATCGCTTTGCGATAAACATCTTTCTTAAAGGACACAACCTGACGTACGGGATACCAAAAACTTACCCAACGCCAACCATCAAATTCCGGTGACTTTGTTGTGTTCATATTAATATTTTTTTCATCACCCACTAATTGCAACAAAAACCAACGTTGTTTTTGCCCAATACACACGGGTTTGCTGTCATAACGCAGCAATCTTTTCGGCAGCTTATAACGCAACCAATGTTTAGACGCGTAAAGCACCTTCACATCTTTGGGTTGCAAACCAACCTCTTCATATAATTCACGATACATGGCTTGTTCGGCACTTTCATTATCGTTAATTCCCCCTTGCGGGAATTGCCACGAATTCTGCCCGTATCGTTTAGCCCAAAGCACCTGCCCTTTGCGATTACAAATGACAATGCCTACATTTGGACGGTAGCCATCAAAATCGATCACTATCGTTCACCTTAAATTTTGTACAAAAATAATTTGCAGATTGTTTCATAAATTCGCTTTTTTATCAACCGAATGGGCATATTTACCCTATTGTGGATAACTCTGTGGGTAACACTTGGATAGTCTAAATTTAACTGTGTATAAAAATTAAAAACCGCTTTTCACACTTCATTTTTTTCATTTTTGCATAACCTTTAATCAAAAATTTTCCAAAAAAAATGACCGCACTTTTTCTCATCAAAGTGCGGTCAAAAATTCAGCCATTTTTTAGTTTAAACATTCCTGGCTTGGTGAAGAAATAACAGCTGTGAGTTATTCAATATTTCTGTGGATAAAATTGTGATTGAGCAAATGGTGACTGTTGCATAACTCTTCTTAGCATTTTACCATAGAGCTTTGAGGAAAAATTTTATCTTTAATTTCATAAAGATAACGCTTATTCACAGAAATCATCTTATTCACATTCAAGTAAAAATTTTAGTGGTTATTTTTTATCCAAGCTTTTTTTGACTAACGATAAGTAGCGATCCCACTCAAAATATTGGCCAGGATCGATCTTACGACCAGGCGAAATATCGCAATGCCCAACGATACGATCGAGCGTTATTTTCGGATACGCCTGCATAATATCTCGCGTTAATTCAGCAAGTGTTTGATATTGTTCCGCTGTAAAAGGTTGTTCATTACTGCCTTCTAGCTCAATCCCAATCGCAAAATCATTACATTTATCCCGTCCTTCAAAGCAAGAAAGCCCCGCATGCCATGCTCTATCATCGAAGCTGACATATTGTGTCACTTTGCCATCTCGTTCAATTAAACAATGGGCTGAGACACGAAATTGATAAATTTCTTCAAAATAGGGATGGATGGTTGGATCGAGTTTTCCTTGGAAAAAATCATCTACATATCCCCCACCAAATTGTTCTGGCGGCAAACTGATGTAATGAATGACGAGTAATGAAATATCCTCTACATCAGGACGTTCATCAAAATGTGGTGAAATCACTTTTCTTGTCTGGCTTAACCAGCCATTTTTTATTTTATTCATCTGTTTTTCTGAGATTAAATTTCATTTTTGCGATCTCGATCGCAAAAGAAGTGCGGTCAGTTTTACTTTCATTTTTCCCTTTTACACAATGTTGCAGCCAATTCTGGCATTTTTTATTCAACCAAAAGGAAATTTAATTTAATGAAACTCACTTTTTCTAAACCTTTGCATAAAGGTTTTACGTTAATTGAATTGATGATCGTGATTGCGATTATTGCTATTCTCGCGACGATCGCCATTCCGTCTTATCAAAATTATACCAAAAAAGCAGCCATCTCCGAATTGTTGCAAGCTTCTGCACCTTATAAATCTGATGTGGAGTTATGTGTCTACAGCACCAATGCACCAACAAACTGTTCAGGTGGTTCAAATGGCATCGCAGCAGACATCACTACTGCAAAAGGCTATGTTAAATCCATTACCACGAAATCGGGTGTGATTACGGTAACAGGAAATGGCGCATTGGATGGGATCAGTTATTCCTTAACGGCGACAGGCTCAACCTCATCAGGAGTCACTTGGACAACCGCTTGCCCAAGCAATGCAGATTTATTCCCTGCGGGTTTCTGCTCTTCAGCTAAATAGCGAAACATGGCTTATCAAGCAATCGCAAAAAATGGCGAGATTTATCAGATCTCGCCACAATATTGGCAACAAAACCAACAGCAACAAGCTTTGCTGTTGCGTTACTTTGCGCTCCCTCTTAAAGAAGACGAACACCATTTATGGCTTGCAGTGGATTCGCTGAATAATCTTGCGGCTTGTGAAACCTTTGCTTTTTTAAGTGGAAAATTAGTCGAACCGATTTTATTTGAAACGGCTCAACTCAAACAACTTTTACAATCCCTTGCCCCTAAAACCAATCAAATAGAAGAGCAAACGACGTTTTATCATCATTCAGAAGACGAAAGCACTACTAATTTATCTAATGACGATGAACCTGTTATTCAACTATTAAATGGTATTTTTGAAACCGCCCTACAAAAAAACGCCTCCGATATTCATTTAGAATCTCAGCCAAATGGGCTCTTAACTCGTTTACGTATTGATGGCGTACTCCAACCACAGCCAATTATCAATAAATCACTCGCTAATCGTGTAATTTCTCGTTTAAAACTCTTAGCCAAACTGGATATCAGTGAAACTCGATTGCCACAAGATGGCCGCTTTCAATTCAAAACCCCATTTTCCGATATTTTAGATTTCCGACTTTCTACCTTGCCCACGCATTGGGGAGAAAAAGCAGTATTACGATTACAACAAAATAAACCTGTTCAACTAAGTTTTGCTGAATTGGGCATGACACAGAAGCAACAAAGTCAATTTCAGCATGCGCTCAGCCAACCGCAAGGTTTAATCCTGGTGACAGGACCCACAGGAAGTGGAAAAAGTATCTCGCTTTATACCGCACTTCAATGGCTCAACACACCAGATAAACACATTATGACGGCAGAGGATCCTGTTGAAATTGAATTAGAAGGCATCATTCAAACTCAAGTAAATCCGCAAATCGGTTTAGATTTTAGCCGATTACTTCGTACATTTTTACGACAAGATCCCGACATTATTATGCTTGGTGAAATTCGAGACGAAGAAAGTGCATTGATGGCGTTAAGAGCGGCTCAAACAGGTCATCTAGTACTTTCTACCTTACATACCAACGATGCGATCTCAGCCATTTCACGCTTACAACAATTAGGCATTCAATCTCATGAAATTGAAAACAGTCTCTTATTAGTTATCGCACAACGATTGGTACGCAAACGTTGCTTAAAGTGCGGTCAACATTTTAGTAATTCTTGCGATTGCCATCAGGGATATCAAGGGCGTATTGGGGTATATCAATTTTTACAATGCGAAAACAATCGCTACCAAACTGATTTCGATTCACTTTATCAAAGCGCGTTAGAAAAAGTAAAAGATCACATCACCGATCTCGCCGAAATTCAACGTGTGTTAGGCAAAAAATAGGTATCGCTATGGCAAAGCAAAAGCTCTTTTATTTCCAAGCCTATGATCAGCGGCAACAATGGCAAAAAGGCAGTCTTGTTGCACAATCTAAACAAGCTGCACAATTTCTGTTAATCGCAAAAGGTTTTAGTCGCATTCGCTTGCAACAAGATTGGCAACTGAATCAGAAACCTAAAAATGCTGAGATCAGTGCTTTATTAAATCAGCTAGCTACTCTGCTCAGCTCTGCCATTCCATTAAAAAATGCATTGCACATTTTGCAAGATAACTGCACGCAATTGGGATTGCATCAGTGGCTTGGCGCCTTAATTGAATTAATTGAAAGTGGCATTTCGTTTTCACAAAGCTTAGAAATACAAGGAAAGTATTTAAATTTTCAAGAAATTCAACTTATTCAAGTGGGAGAGATGACAGGAAAACTGGCGGAGGTATGCACTAAAATCGCAGAACGTCGAACGCAATCATTAGCGCTTCAACGCAAATTACAAAAAATTATGCTTTATCCTGCCATGGTATTAGGTATTTCGCTTTCACTTACGTTGATTCTATTGCTCTTCGTTGTACCGCAATTTGCTGAAATGTATGGCGAAAATTCCGCTGAATTGCCTACATTAACCGCCGTGTTATTAGCTATGTCTCAATTCCTACAACATCATTTTGTTGCGTTAATGATTGCCTGCATTTTCGCTCTTTTTATGCTAAAGATGGCACTAAAACATTCTCTTTGGCTGAATCAAAAAAAGAATGCGCTGATTAGTCGCATGCCAATTTGGGGCAATATCATTTGCCTTTCTCGTTTAATCAGTTTTAGCCATAATCTGCAATTAATGCTTCAATCCGGTGTAGCATTAACGCCTGCGCTAAATAGTTTTCTCCCCAAACAACAAACCTGGCAAACACAACGTACCTTAAAAGGTGATATTCTGCTACAACAAGAAGTGCGGTCAATTTTACAGTGGGTTTCTCAAGGTTATCCATTTTCAGAAAGTGTCAGTAGTCATCTTTTTCCAATGGAAGCGCAGCAAATGCTACAGATTGGAGAGAAAAGTGGAAAACTTGCATTGATGTTGCGACATATTGCTGATAACTATCAAGAAAAGCTCAATCATAAAATTGATTTACTTTCCCAACTTTTAGAGCCTTTAATGATGCTCATCATTGGTAGTTTAATTGGTATCATAATGATGGGCATGTATCTGCCGATTTTTAATATGGGTTCGGTAATCCAATGATAACATTCGTCTTTTTCTTATTGGGTAGTTTAGCGGGCATCTTTGCTTGGCTTTATATCAAGCGTTTTATTCCTAATCTCCAACAAGAAATTTATCAGAACTATATCGAACTGTATCCTGAAAACAGACCCATTTTCCATAGCGAAAAAGCAGCGATTCAATCTCAAAAGTGCGGTCATATTTTCCTTTATTTTTTAGGGTTTGGACTCTGTTTTGCTGCACTCTATTATTTTCTTCAGGATGAATTATTTACTTTATGGCTCGCGATTACGCTTAGTCTACTCTTTGTTATCAGTTGGCTAGACTGGTACTATCAACTGATTTCACCTACACCTTGCCTGTTTTTATTTTTCCTGGGTTTATTCGGCGCACATCAAAAATTTTCAATTCTGACGCTTTCTCAAAGTTTAGAAAGTGCGGTTAGTTTTTTCGGTGTTTTTTATATCATCTATTATTTGTCTAAATGGTTTTATAAGAAGGAAGCGTTAGGCCGTGGCGATTATTGGCTCGCTTTAGGAATCGGCGCTTATCTCACCATCGCACACTTACCACTTTTCTTATTCATTGCCTGTCTATTAGGCATCATAGGTTATTGGATTTCTCGTAAACCTGTTTTACCTTTCGCGCCCTTTCTTTGCTTATCGTTAATCATCACCAGTGCAATCAACCTATAAATGTAATATATTGGCAACATTGAAAAATATTATGTTTCAGGAGGGGATGTAAAACATCCTCCTCTTAAATCAAGTAGCAAGGAATATCATGACTTATATTGTAGGACTCACTGGCGGCATCGGTAGTGGAAAAAGCACGATTGCAAATCTCTTTGTTGAACTTGGTGTACCCATTGTTGATGCCGATATTACGGCAAGAGAAGTGGTTGAAAAAGGCTCACCGCTGCTTGCTCAAATTGCTGAGCACTTTGGAGAATCGATTCTGACTGAAGAGGGCGAATTAAATCGAGCAGAGCTACGAAAAAAAGTATTTGCAGACGAAAATGAAAAAAACTGGCTCAATCATTTATTACATCCTGCTATTCGCGAAAGAATGTTAGCGCAGTTAAATGCTCAGACCGCTCCTTATACCTTGTTTGTCGTTCCACTGCTTATTGAAAACAAGCTCACCACACTTTGCGATCGCGTGCTTGTTATCGATGTTAAACCTGAGACTCAGATAGCTCGTGCATCATCGAGAGATCATAATAATATTCAGCAAATTCAAGCTATTATGAATGCACAAGTCAGCCGAGAAGAACGATTAAAATGGGCAAATGATATTATTTCAAATGATGCAAAATTGCCTGAAAACTTACCGCACTTAAAACAAAAAGTGCTAGAATTGCACCAATTTTATTTAAGTGAATCGAGAAAGAAAAATGTCTGATGAAATTTTTGAAGTTCCCTGCCCAACATGCCAAAAGCCAGTGCCTTGGACGCAGGAAAGTCAATTTCGCCCTTTTTGCAGCAAACGCTGCCAACTCATTGATTTAGGCGAATGGGCGGCAGAAGAAAAGGCCATTCCAAGTGATACTGCTGATTTTGCCATGGATCCCAATCTTAGTGATGAATGGAGTATCAAATGACTCTTCAGCATCACGATAATGGTAAACAGGGTGAGTTTTTCTTACTCGATGAGCAAGGCAAGAAAATCGCGAAACTCACCTATTTTTATGAAACACCCGATACCATTAATGCTAATCACACGTTTGTTGATGATTCTCTTCGTGGACAAGGTGTGGCAGACAAACTCTATCAAGCCTTAATTCATTTTATCCAGGCTAAAAAGCTGACATTGCACCCAACTTGTAGCTATATTGCAAGAAAATGGGAACGAACCCAATCTTCTCAATCCCAAGCTTAAACCTATTAATAAGCATTTTATTTTTAAGGATATTTTTCCTACTTCGTGGTATCCTTAGCCCCATTTATTTCTGAGAACCTGTTATTTATTATGCAAGAAAATTATTTAAGTCAGCAGCGGTTTGCTGATCTTCCATTACATCCTATCGTACAAAAAGCCCTACAAGACAAGGGATTTGAATATTGCACCCCTATTCAAGCGTTATCGTTACCTATTACCTTACAAGGAAAAGATGTTGCTGGCCAAGCGCAAACCGGCACTGGTAAAACAATGGCATTTTTAACGGCAACATTTCATCACTTATTAACACATCAACCTGATTTTGCCACCGATCAACCTCGCGCATTAATTCTTGCTCCAACCCGTGAACTGGCTGTACAAATTAATCATGATGCTGAGTTATTAGCTAAAACAAGTGGATTACGAACCGCACTTGCTTATGGTGGGGATGGCTATGATAAACAGCTCAAAGCGATTGAAGCCGGTGTGGATATTTTAATTGGTACCACTGGTCGTGTGATTGACTACGTGAAACAAGGGATTATCCGTTTAGATGATATCCAAGTCGTAGTATTGGACGAAGCAGATCGTATGTTTGATTTAGGTTTCATTCGTGATATTCGTTATTTATTACGTAAATGTCCTTCTCCGCAAGAACGGCTCACCATGCTCTTTTCTGCAACGCTCTCTTACAAAGTGCGAGAACTTGCCTTTGAAGATATGAATTCCCCAGAATACATTGAAATTGAACCAGAACAAAAAACGGGGCATCGAATTAAAGAGGAACTGTTCTATCCCTCAAATGAAGATAAAATCCCCCTCTTACTCACGTTAATGGAAGAGGAATGGCCCGAGCGCTGTATTGTCTTTGCAAATACTAAACATAAATGTGAAGAAATTTGGGGCTATTTAGCGGCAGATGGCCATCGTGTGGGATTACTCACAGGGGATGTAGCACAGAAAAAACGTCTTTCATTGCTCAAACAATTTACAGATGGTGAGCTCGATATTCTCGTTGCAACCGATGTTGCAGCGCGTGGATTACATATTTCAGACGTGACTCATGTTTTTAACTTTGATCTACCCGATGACCGAGAAGATTACGTTCACCGTATTGGCCGTACTGGTCGAGCGGGTGAAAGTGGTGTGTCTATCAGCTTTGCTTGTGAAGAATATGCGATGAATTTACCGGCAATTGAAGAATACATTGGGCATTCTATTCCGGTCAGCCAATATGACCCGAATTCATTGATTACTGATATTCCAAAACCTTATCGTTTAAAACGCAATCCTACGTCTCAAATGAGAAATACTACGACAAGGAAAACAAACTATCGTCGTAAAAACTAAAAAAAAGCTGATGAACCTCTTCATCAGCTTTTTTATGATTAATGCAATCCGACTCGTCGGCGTGCAGTGCGCATCAATAAGAATACCCACGGCCATAACACACCTGATGCGATGGCACCAAAGATTTCCTGCCAGTTAAATAATGCTCCGTGTAACGAGAATTCAACCAAGAAAATTGCCACTCGAATGGCAAAAACGAAAAGAAGCACCAATAAACTTTGAAACCAAAGGGAAAGGTTGCGCAACATTAAGTAATATTTGGAAACAAAATAGAAGGCGACAGAAAGCACCAATGCATGCACGCCTAGAATAGAACCCAGCACAATATCCCATAAAACGCCAAGTAAAAATGCCCAGCCAATGCTTACTCTATCCGGTAATGCAAGGCTCCAGTAGAGTAAAACTAAAACTAACCAAGAAGGTTTAAAAGCTTGGAAACCTGCTGGCCATGGTGCTAACTCCATCACTAATGCCACAACAAAAAAACATAAAATGGTTGCCCATTGAAAAATAAAACGCCCTTGCATTAATCTTCATCCCTATGTTCTTGCTGCTCTGGAGAAACCGGTTCCTCTTGTTGAGGCATTGTGGTCGGAATTTCAGGATCCACGATTTCTTTTCCTGTATGCGGTTGAGAGCTATCCCCTTGATCATCAGTTATTTTAGTTTTGCTCACAGAATGTTTCGCTTCATGAGCCTGACTTTCCAAACGTTGCTGAACAAGACGACGTACTTCTTCCGGTGACATGGATTTCACTTTCGACATATCAAGATTGCTCGGCCAAAGTAAAAGCAAATAACGTAAACGATCTAATTCGGCCAAAGGTTTCGCTTTTACCGTCGCAAAATAATTAGAACCATCGCGAGACACACTTTGTACGACTGCCACTGGATAGCCTTCTACAAAGCGACCGCCTAAACCGGAAGTCACCAATAAATCGCCTTTTTCAATATCCACAGAACGAGGCACATTATCTAAAGTAAGTTCATCGGAGTGTCCTGTACCACTCGCAATCACGCGCACATCATTACGTAAAACTTGTACTGGAATTGAATGGGTTACATCCGTTAAAAGCAATACGCGACTCGTATTTTCACCCACAGATATAATTTGTCCAATCATCCCTTTTTCATCAATCACAGGCTGACCAACATACGCACCATCACGTTCCCCTTGATTGATAACCACTTGCTGACGATAAACATCAGTTTCAGCAGTAAGCACTTCTGCAATCTTTTTGTATTCATCGGTACGTAAAGGCGAATTAAGCAGTAAACGAAGACGTTGGTTTTCTACTTTGAGTTGATCCAATAATAAAAGATCAGCATTTTTCTCACGCAATTGCTCACGCAATACTTTATTTTCAATGAGTAACTTATTGGTATCCACCAAGTTGCTTGATACCCCATCTAGAACTGTTCTTGGCCCATTCGCAAGGTAATACAAGCCACCAACGGCAGTTTCCATCACACTACGCGCCTTCGTCATTGATGAAGTTTGTCCATCAACTAAAATGAGCGTCATCGAAGCAATCACCGCTAATGCGAGTCGGATACCTAATGGTGGTGCTTTACCAAAAATGGGTTTCATTCACTGTCCTAGGGTTAAAAGGAAAAGTGCGGTCAAAAAATCAGACGAATTAAAAACGCCGATTTTTCTGACCGCACTTTTAGAGATTAAATTTCGTCGCTAAAAATATCGCCGCCGTGCATATCAATCATTTCGATTGCTTCACCGCCACCACGAGCTACGCAAGTTAATGGTTCTTCAGCGATGATTGCCGGTACGCCACATTCTTTTGATAACAATACATCAATGTTGCGTAATAAGGCACCACCACCCGTTAACACCATACCACGTTCAAAAATATCCGCTGCGTGTTCTGGTTGGCATTCTTCAAGCGCTGTGCGCACCGCTGCAACAATACCATTTAATGGTTGTTGAAGAGCTTCTTGTACATCACGAGAGGTTAATTTGAATGAGCGAGGCGCACCTTCAGCAAGGTTATGACCGTGCACTTCCATTTCTAAAATTTCATCACCTTCTTGAATATAAGCTGAACCAATTTCGTGCTTGATACGCTCTGCAGTTGGTTCACCAATCACAGAACCAAAAGTACGACGAACATAAGAAATGATTGCTTCATCAAAACGGTCACCACCAATACGTACAGAAGATGAATACACAATACCATTTAAAGAAATCACTGCCACTTCAGTGGTACCACCACCGATATCAATGACCATTGAACCGATCGCGGTAGAAACCGGCAAGTTTGCACCAATTGCTGCCGCCATTGGCTCTTCAATTAAATACACTTCACGTGCACCAGCACCTAATGCTGATTCTTTAATTGCACGACGTTCAACTTGAGTCGCACCAGCCGGGACACAAACGAGTACGCGCGGGCTTGGACGCATGAAGTTGCCACTATGTACTTGTTTAATAAAGTATTGCAACATTTTTTCAGTCACAGAGAAATCTGCGATAACACCATCTTTCATCGGACGAATTGCCACAATGCTTTTTGGTGTACGACCAAGCATTTGTTTTGCCTCTTTACCTACTGCCGCAATACTTTTGTATGCGCCCATACGGTCTTGACGAATTGCCACTACTGAAGGCTCATCAAGTACGATACCTTGGCCTTTCACGTAAATTAATGTATTTGCTGTACCTAGATCGATAGAAAGATCATTTGAAAATAAACCACGAATTTTTTTGAATAACATAAGAATTCCGTCATTAGTTTGGTGAAAAATTACTCATTTCTGAGCATAGAAAAAAATTGTGCTAAATGTACCAAAAAATCGAGCTTGATAACAGGATTTTTTGCTTTGATCCTCTACACTTACCTCGCTATTTTTTCTAACAAGGTAAGTGCGGTCAATTTTAGTGGCGTTTTATGCCTGATTTCGGTCAGTGAATTGCCACTCGCCGTGACCTAAAATCATCAATTGTTGCTGATGGAAAGCCTGCAAGGTTGAACGATGCCCAACACTAATCACGGTTGTATGAGGTAAGCGTTCTTTTAATAGACGATACATCGTATCTTCTAAGCCTTCATCCATACTCGCCGTGGCTTCGTCCAGAAAGGCGACTTTCGGTTTGTGTAACAGCAAACGAGCAAAAGCCAAACGCTGTTGCTCACCTAGCGAGAGAATACGTGTCCAATCTTGTTCTTGATCTAAACGATCTTGTAAATGCCCTAAAGACACTTGTTTTAATACCTCAATCATCTCATCACGATTAAAGTCCTTTTCTTCATTCGGATAAGCCAGTGCCGTTAACAAACTACCTTGCGGTAAATAAGGTTTTTGCGATAAGAAAAGCTGATGAGTTGGACAATACACATCCCCTTCAGAATACGCCCAAAGCCCTGCCGCAGTTCTCAATAACGTGGTTTTACCCACGCCTGAATGACCTTGAATTAATAGGGTTGAACCTTGAGTCAGCGTCAAATTTAAATTCTCAATTAAGGTTTTTCCAAATGGATTACTGATGCTTAAATCCTTAAAGATCACGTCAGTTTCATGTTCGTGTAAATGCGAAGTAGATTGACGATTTGCCATATCAATCGCATAACTAAAGCCCGTTAAACGATCTAATGTGGCTTTGTATCCGGCAAAACCATCGTAAGAATTACGGAAGAACGAAAGATTTGAATGCAACTTACCAAATACTTGTAGCGTTTGCATTAAATCGCCCAATTTGATTTGTTTCTCGAAATAACGTCCCACTTGAATGAGCAGAGGGAACACCACGGAAACTTGACTGACGACTAAGTTAAAACCAGAGAATTTTAAGGTTCGATAAACAATATCCCACATGTTATTGATCACTGCGCCGAATTGTTTATAAAGTTGGCTACTCTCAACTTTCTCCCCCGCATAAAATGCCACACTTTCCGCATATTCCTTGATACGAATTAAAGAATAACGATAGTTAGCGTTTAAGCGTTCATTGACGAAATTCAACATAATTAACGGACGCCCTAAACGGAATGCAATCGCGGTAGTGATAATTACATAAGCGAAGACTAAGAACACCATCATGCGTGGAATTTCAGTACCAAATACCATCATTGGTCCCGCTAATCCCCACAATAAGATCGTATAAGAAATCATGGAGGTGACGGCATCAATCACTCCTGTACTTAAAGAGAGCGTAGTTCGAACATAGGATTGCACATCTTGTTGAATACGTTGATCGGGGTTATCTAAGTTGGCAGAAACATACTGCGTTTTATAGTACGCACGATTATCCATCCATTTATCCACTAACTGACCATTCAACCATTCGATCCAATCAATAGAAAAACGTTGCTCTAAATAATAGCTAAGCAATGCAGCAATCACTGAGCTTGTCGCAATCACACAAAACAGCACCATTTGATCCCAAAACACAGGTTCATTAAATTCCTGCAAGGATGTGTACATATTGTTATACCACTCAGAATGGACCAAGCTGATACGCACGCTGACCAATGTCATCGCTACAATTAATAAGAAAAATAGCAAAGGTTTAATACTTCGACGTGGTGAAAGATACCCGCCCGCAAATTGCCAAAATTGTTTACCCCAGTGGGTAAAACGGACTAATAAGAATATACCAAAGCTAAACACAACAGCCGTCATCGCTAATGTTTTTACTATCCATAAAAGCGAATTAATGGCCTCTTGAGCGTAATCCATAATTAACCTATAAAATCAAAAAAGTGCGGTCATTTTAGGCGGTGTTTATTTTTAAGCAAGAAAAAATGTGATAGAGATAACATTTTTTGACTTTGTCACAAGCGGGTAAGAAATCAAATTGATATAATCCAAAATAGTTAAATTTTTAATAAATTAGAGGTCGGTATGAGTGAAACTGCGATTACCATTAGTTTGCTTGCCCTCGTTGCCGTGATTGGCCTATGGATCGGGCATTTTAAAATTAAAGGTGTAGGACTGGGTATTGGGGGCGTGCTATTTGGTGGTATTTTAGTTGCCCATTTCACCACCCAATATGGCATTAAATTAGATAGCCATACATTACATTTCGTGCAAGAGTTCGGCTTAATTCTGTTTGTTTATACGATTGGTATTCAAGTGGGACCGGGCTTTTTTGCCTCCTTACGAAAATCAGGCTTAACCTTAAATGGATTAGGCATTTTAATCGTTGCACTTGGTGCAGTGGTGACAATTCTCATTTATAAGCTTGCGGATATTCCTCTTGATGTCGCGCTTGGTATTTACTCTGGTGCAGTCACCAATACCCCGTCCCTTGGTGCAGGTCAGCAAATTCTCTCTGAATTAGGCATGTCGCAAACGACGTCTAACATGGGGATGGCCTACGCAATGGCTTATCCTTTTGGGATTTGTGGTATTTTGCTTTCTATGTGGCTTATTCGCCTTTTCTTTAAAATTAAAGTGGATGAAGAAGCAGCAAATTTTGAAAAAGAAAGTGGTCATGACAAAGAAGCACTCAAAAGCATGTCTCTGAAAGTCACCAATACCAATCTCAATGGTATCCATTTGATTGAAATTCCAGGTTTTGATGATGAAGATGTCGTGTGCTCTCGTTTGAAACGAGGTGAGCTCGTCATTGTGCCGAAAGCAGATACCAATGTTCAACTTGGCGATATTTTACATTTGGTCGGTAATCCCGAAGGCTTGAAAAAAATGCACCTAATCATTGGGGAAGAAGTCGATATTCCTGTAGCAAGCTTGAGTGGCGAAATTCGTTCTGAACGCGTGGTCGTCACCAATGAAAAAGTGCTAGGAAAACAAATTCGTCATCTCGGCATTCATCAAAAATACGGTGTAGTGATTTCACGCTTAAACCGTGCCGGTGTGGAATTAGTACCAACTGCGCACACAACACTTCAATTTGGTGACGTATTACACATGGTGGGTAAAACTGATATTCTCAACCAAGCCATTTCAGTTATTGGGAATGCGAAACAAAAACTGCTACAAGTGCAAATGTTGCCTGTGTTTATTGGGATTGGCTTAGGGGTATTACTCGGCTCCATTCCTTTCTATATTCCAGGTTTCCCTGTGGCATTAAAATTAGGGCTAGCAGGTGGGCCATTAGTCGTCGCATTAATCCTGGCTCGAATTGGATCTATCGGTAAACTCTACTGGTTTATGCCACCAAGTGCGAACTTAGCTTTACGCGAAATTGGTATTGTGCTCTTCCTTGCTGTAGTCGGTTTAAAATCTGGCGGTAGTTTTGTAGACACACTCACTAATGGTTCCGGTCTCGAATGGATGGGCTACGGTATTTTCATCACTCTTGTACCATTAATGATTGTAGGTATCATTGCACGTTTATATGTAAAATTAAATTATCTTTCTCTTTGTGGCCTATTAGCAGGTTCGATGACAGATCCACCAGCGCTTGCTTTCGCCAATGAACTGAAAGAAGGAAGTGGTGCCGCTGCACTCTCCTATGCGACAGTCTATCCGCTCACCATGTTCTTACGGATCATTTCACCGCAATTATTAGCGATTCTTTTATGGGTTTAATACCCTTTCAAACTTGGGGCAGAATAACTGCCCCAAGTTTTATTACTAAGCAGCATTACAACCATAAAACAATTCAAATAAAATCAGCCCCAAGCCTACCCCTTTCCCTCATTCAATGATAGAATTCATCGCTTTATTTAAATAGGAAAAGAAATGTCATTAGTTGAATTTGTAGTTGATAAACTCGATGATTTAAAAGGCACAGAAATTGTGCATTTTGATGTAAAAGGCAAATCATCGATTACTGAAAATATGATTATTTGTACTGGTACATCTAGCCGCCAAGTGTCTGCTATGGCAGATAACCTTATTGCAGAATGTAAAAAAGCCGGTTATGAAACCTTTGGTGAAGAAGGTCGTAACACCGCAGACTGGATCGTGGTCGACCTCGGTCAAACCATCGTTCACATTATGCAACGTGATGCACGTGAGATGTATCAATTAGAAAAACTTTGGGCATAAAGTGCGGTCAATTTTGACGGTGTTTTAAAAGGGAAAAGGATGAAAATCACATTAATCGCTGTGGGCACAAAAATGCCGGCTTGGGTGACAACTGGATTTGAAGAATACCAACGTCGTTTTCCTAAAGACATGCCTTTTGAACTCATTGAAATCCCTGCAGGCAAGCGTGGAAAAAATGCGGATATTAAACGCATCTTAGAGCAAGAAGGCAAAGCAATGCTCGCGGCTTGTGGAAAAGGCAAAGTCGTCACATTAGATATCCCTGGCAAACCTTGGACAACGCCACAACTTGCTGAGCAATTAGAGGGTTGGAAAAATGATGGTCGTGATGTGTGCTTGCTTATTGGTGGGCCCGAAGGATTATCCCCTGAATGCAAAGCGGCAGCAGAACAAAGTTGGTCACTGTCACCACTCACACTGCCCCATCCGTTAGTGCGAGTTGTCGTGGCAGAAAGTTTATACCGTGCCTGGTCACTGACGACAAACCACCCTTATCACAGAGAATAACGTATTACATTACCGATGAATTTAAAAAAATTCTTTTCTGCACCAACCAATGAACCGATCCGCGATAAAAAAGCGGAGCGGAATTTGTTTGCACGTCGAACATTGGTAGCATTCATCGGTATTTTAGCCCTAAGTGGCGTGCTATTTGCCAATATTTACCATCTTCAGGTGGTGAATTACGACATGTATCAAACTCGCTCTAATGGTAACCGGATTAAATTACTTCCGCTTCCTCCTACTCGCGGATTAATTTACGACCGTTACGGCGAATTACTGGCAGAAAACCTCACCTTTTTCGGTTTATATATCGTCCCAGAAAAAACAGAAAATTTAGACCGCACTTTTGAGGAATTGCGCTATGTTGTGGGACTCACTGATGAAGACATTGAGCATTTCAAAAAAGAGCGTCGTCGTGGTACACGCTATACGCCGATTTTACTCAAACCAAGCTTAACGGAAGAACAAATTGCCCGTTTTGCAGTAAACCAGTATAAATATCCAAGCCTTGATGTACGTCCGTATTTCAAACGAAATTACCTGTATGGTGAAACCATGACCCATATTTTGGGTTATGTGGGACGTATTAATGACCGAGATGTTGAGCGCCTAAAAAAAGAAGAAAAATTTGCTAACTATTCCGGCTCTACGGACATGGGGAAACTGGGTATTGAGCGTTATTACGAAGAACAACTCCATGGTACAACCGGTTTTGAAGAGGTTGAAATTAATAACCGTGGGAAAGTTATTCGTAAATTACGTGAGCAGCCTGCCACCGCGGGTAAAAGTATTCATCTGACCATCGATTTTACCCTTCAGCGCTATATTATGTCGCTTCTTTCAGGTCAAAAAGGCGCTGTCGTTGTGCTTGATCCGAAAGATAACAGTGTATTAGCGATGGTTTCAACACCAAGTTATGACAATAATTTATTCGTCGATGGCATTTCTTCTAGTGATTACAAACGTTTACTCGAAGACCCTACTCGACCGCTTTATAGTCGTGCGACACAAGGGGTCTATCCACCGGCCTCTACGGTAAAACCATTCGTTGCAGTTGCGGCATTAACGGAAGGGGTAATTACACCTAACACCACGATTTTTGACCCAGGCTACTGGACATTACCAAACTCAACAAAACGTTTCCGAGATTGGAAAAAAACGGGGCATGGTTATACGGATTTAAACAAAGCTATTACTGAATCATCGGATACCTTCTTCTATCAAACCGCCTTTAATTTAGGGATTGATCGTTTCTCCATGTGGATGAAACGTTTTGGATTTGGTATGCCTACAGGGATTGAAATTCAAGAAGAAGCCACAGCTAATATGCCGAGTAAAGAATGGAAACAAAAACGTTATAAAAAACCTTGGGTACAAGGCGATACAATCTCAGTGGGTATTGGGCAGGGGTATTGGACAGCGACACCATTACAAGTGGCAAAAGCGACCTCTATTGTAGTCAATAACGGTAAAATTCATACGCCACATTTAATGAAATCAGTTGAGGGCGCCACCATTGAACCGTATCAAGACCCGCTTTTATATGAAGATATTACCGACCCGAAACAAGCTTATTGGGATGCGGCTAAGCGCGGTATGTTCAATGTAGTGAATTCAGGTGCAGGAACAGGACGAAAAGCCTTTATCGGCACGAATTACCACGTAGCAGGGAAATCCGGTACCGCACAGGTATTCAGCTTAAAAGAAAACCAAAAATATAATGCAGCGGGATTGAAAAAAGAACTACATGACCATGCTTGGTTCACGGCTTATGCGCCTTATGAAGATCCGAAATTAGTTGTCACCATTATTTTAGAAAATGCGGGCGGTGGTTCAAGTAATGCGGCACCAATTGCACGGCAAATTATGGATTTCTACTTGAATAAACGCTTGCCACAAATTGAACGTCAAAAAAATGCTGAAAAAGCGAAAAAGACGGACCAAACTGATTTAGATGCGCCAGCACTAGAATCTCAACCAAGTGAGAATGAATAATGGAAGAAAAAGTGCCTTTATGCTTGCGATTATGGCAACGCTTACATATTGATTTTTTATTATTTATTGGATTAGCCGCTATTACGGCTTATGGCATGCTTGTACTTTATAGTGCATCAGGCGCCAGTGAAGTCATGTTCCAAAATCGTATTATTCAGGTTATATTGGGCTTCACCGTAATGATGATTATGGCGCAACTTCCCCCTAAATTTTACCAGCGACTCGCCCCTTATTTATATTTGGTGGGGTTTATCATGCTGATCTTGGTTGATGCTATCGGTACAACCAGTAAAGGGGCACAACGTTGGTTAGATCTTGGATTTATTCGCTTTCAACCTTCTGAAATTGTCAAACTCGCGGTACCATTAATGGTCGCAGTATATTTAGGTAACCGTCCACTACCACCGAAAATGAGCGAAACCTTTATTGCTATTGCCATGATTATTGTGCCAACTTTACTTGTGGCTATTCAACCAGACTTAGGCACATCAATTCTGGTTAGTGCGTCAGGCTTATTCGTGGTATTCTTAGCAGGGATGAGTTGGTGGCTTATTCTTGCTGCAGCAGTTGGCTTAGCGGCATTTATTCCGATCATGTGGATGTATTTAATGCATGACTACCAACGCATGCGTGTATTAACCTTACTTGACCCCGAAAAAGATCCTTTGGGGGCAGGTTATCACATTTTGCAATCCAAAATTGCCATTGGTTCAGGCGGTATATCTGGCAAGGGATGGATGCAGGGGACACAATCCCAATTAGAATTTTTGCCTGAACCACACACTGATTTTATTTTTGCCGTGATGAGTGAAGAACATGGAATGGTCGGTTTTCTTATTCTGATGGCAATTTATTTGTTTATTATTATCCGTGGCTTAATAATTGCGGTAAATGCAGAAACCTCTTTCGGGCGTATTCTTGCTGGTGCAACCACACTGATATTCTTCGTTTATGTCTTCGTGAATATTGGTATGGTGAGTGGCATTTTGCCTGTTGTAGGGGTGCCTTTACCACTCTTTAGCTACGGCGGTACCTCATATGTCGCCATCATGGCAAGCTTTGGTTTAGTGATGTCCATTCATACTCACAAACCTCGCTTTATGAAAGGGAACTAATTTCCCTTTTGGCTTTCTTATGAAGAGCACCGATAATCTTGAAAGTAATAAGTATGACATTAAAAAACATCTTAAAAACGACCGCACTTTTTACCTTGATAAGCAGCTCAAGTTTCTCTGCTTTTGCCGATACACAAAAAATGTATGGTATTCAAGGGGATTCGCTGTCGATTACTACGACCGTTCAAGCACCACAGAGCTATGAAGTGAATGGTAAAACATACACCACACAAGGTGATGAGGCAAAGTCCTATTCAAAAGAAGGGACAGCAAGTTATTACCACCATAAATTTAATGGTCGTAAAACAGCTAATGGTGAACGCTATGATTCAGCACTTTTCACTGCTGCACATAAGACCTTACCTTTGAATTCTTATGCAGTTGTTACAAACTTACATAATAATCGCAAGGTGATTGTGCGAATTAATGATCGCGGTCCGTTTAGTGAGAAACGTATCATTGACTTATCTCATTCTGCCGCAAAAGAATTAGGCCTTATTGCTCGTGGTACAGGGCAAGTAAGAATTGAAGCCTTACATGTGGATCATAAAGGCCAAATTTCAGGGGCTGGGGCAAAAACACTGGCTAAACATGCTAAAACGCAAGAAGCCAGTGAGCGTTTAGTCGTCAATAAAAATAACGAAAAAAAAAATCAAAACTTAGACAGCACAAACGATGCAAAAACTGTTTTCAAGCTAAAACTACTCGCGCTGTCGTCAAAAAGTCAAGCAGAAAGCATCATCACAAAACTCGCGTTAGATGACATCAAAACAGAAATTAACCAAAATGGGCAAAACTATGAAATCCATTTTGGCCCATTAGCGGATCAAGCGGATATTAATCAATTAAAAACAAAATTACAAAAAACGATCAATGGGCAACCCGTAATCGTTTATACTTATAAAAACCAATAAGCTATTAAAGGAAATGCTATGTTAAAACAATCTGCAAAATTGAAAAAAATTGTACTATTCTCGGGATTAATGGCAGCCTCAACATTTGCCGCGGCTGAAGATATTCAATATGGTATCGCAGTACCGGAAGTGAATGCGCAAACTTATGTTTTAATGGATTACAATTCTGGTGCGGTACTTGCATCACTTAACCCAGACCAACGCCAATACCCCGCCTCATTAACCAAAATGATGACCAGCTATGTGGTTGGTGCAGCATTAAAACAAGGTAAAATTCATAATGAAGATATGGTGACGATTAGCGAAAGTGCTTGGGGTAGAAATTTCCCTGATTCGTCAAAAATGTTTTTAAATTTAAATCAACAAGTATCTGTGGGTGATTTAAACAAAGGGATTATCATTGTTTCTGGTAATGATGCTTGTGTCGCAGTGGCTGAACATATTTCAGGTACAGTGGCTAACTTCGTTGATACTATGAATAAATACGTTCAACAATTTGGCTTAAAAAATACTAACTTCACTACGCCACACGGCTTAGATGATCCAAACCAATATTCAACCGCACGTGATATGGCGATTATTGGTGCGCATATTATTCGTGATTTACCAGAAGAATATAAAATCTACGCTGAAAAAGACTTTACTTTCAACAAAATCAAACAACCTAACCGTAATGGTTTATTATGGGATAAAACCATTAACGTGGATGGTATGAAAACCGGTCACACAAGCCAAGCTGGTTATAACCTTGTCGCATCAGCCACAAGTCCAAACAATATGCGTTTAATTTCTGTTGTAATGGGTGTACCAACCTATAAAGGTCGTGAAGTTGAAAGTAAAAAACTCTTACAATGGGGTTTTGCTAACTTTGAAACCTTAAAAACTCAAAAAGCAGGAGAAGAAATTTCCAAACAATCGGTTTACTACGGTGATAAAGGTGACGTTAAACTCGGTGTCTTAGAAGATGGCTTTATTACCGTGCCAAAAGGTAAACAAGCTGACTTAAAAGCACGTTATGAATTAGACAACAAATACTTACAAGCACCTTTAGCAAAAGGCCAAGTAGTAGGTAAAATCGTTTATCAATTAGACGGCAAAGATGTCGCTACTGTAAATCTTCAAGCATTAGAAGATGTACAAGAAGGCGGCTTCTTAGGTAAAGGTTGGGACTGGTTAGTATTAACAGTTAAAGGATTATTTGACTAAACACCTTGAAAATTAACCGCACTTCCCCATTTATATCACATCAATAAATTCGTAAGGTGTGTGAATTTAACTGATTCACGCACCTTACTCTTAAATAAGGATGCAAAATGACAACCGAAAATGATTATGAAAAACTAAAAGAAGTAATGGAATTCCCTGCTGCAATGACATTTAAAGTCGCAGGTGTTAATCGTGAGGGCTTAGCACAAGACATCGTTGCGGTGATACAAAAGTATTTACCGGGTGATTATATTCCAAAGGAAAAACGCAGTAGTAAAGGTACGTATAATTCCGTTTCGATTGATATCGTCGCGCAAAACTTTGAGCAAGTAGAGACCCTCTACAAAGAACTTGCAAAAGTTGAAGGCGTCAAAATGGTTCTCTAAGATGAGCAATACTGATTTAGTTGTCCGTCAATTAGGATTACAAGATTATCAAGAAATCTGGCATAAAATGCAGGAGTTCACGGATAATCGAAATGCAGAAACCACCGATGAAATTTGGTTAGTTGAGCATCATCCTGTTTTCACACAAGGCCAAGCTGGCAAACCAGAACACTTATTACAACACAGTGATATCCCTGTTGTTCAATCGGATCGTGGCGGTCAAATTACCTATCATGGTCCTGGTCAGCAGGTCATGTATGTGCTCATTGATATTAAACGTCATGAACATTTAAATGTTCGTCAATTAGTGACCGCACTTGAACAATCTGTTGTGAAAACCCTTGCAGACTACGGCATTGAAGGTTATCCCAAACCTGATGCACCTGGCGTGTATATTGATGGCAAAAAAATCTGTTCATTAGGTTTACGCATTCGCAAAGGCTGCTCTTTCCATGGGCTCGCGTTTAATATCAATATGGATCTCAACCCTTTCCATTACATTAATCCTTGTGGCTATGCAGGGCTTGAAATGTGTCAGCTTGCTGACTTTATTGGTAAAGAAGAGGCGGCACTTGACAAGGTTTCCCCAAAATTAATTAAACACTTTGCCGAACTTTTGGGCTATAATGTTACAAATTTATAACATTCACTTTTATAACTCATTTAAAAATGCCTGAATCAGGCATTTTTCTTTAGGAAAGAACAATGTCAACGCCTTTTAAAATGGAACGCGGTGTGAAATACCGTGATGCAGCCAAAACATCAATCATCCCTGTTAAAAACATCGATCCTAATCAAGAATTATTGAAAAAGCCGGAATGGATGAAAATCAAATTGCCATCTAGCTCATTAAAGATCGAGACCATCAAAAACGGGATGCGTCGTCATGGCCTACATTCTGTCTGCGAAGAAGCGTCTTGTCCAAATTTACACGAGTGCTTTAACCATGGCACAGCAACCTTTATGATTTTAGGGGCGATTTGTACTCGTCGTTGCCCTTTCTGTGATGTTGCACATGGTAAACCATTACCGCCTGATCCGGATGAACCACGTAAATTAGCTGAAACTATCCAAGATATGAAGTTGAAATATGTGGTGATTACCTCTGTAGACCGTGATGATTTACCTGATCGTGGTGCAGGTCATTTTGCTGAATGTGTAAAAGAAGTGCGTGCATTAAACCCTGGCATCAAAATTGAGATTTTAGTTCCTGATTTCCGTGGACGTATTACTCAAGCCTTAGAAAAATTAAAAGACAATCCACCAGATGTGTTCAACCACAACTTGGAAAATGTGCCACGTTTGTATAAAGAAATTCGTCCGGGCGCTGATTATCAGTGGTCTTTAAAATTGCTTCATGATTTCAAAGAAATGTTCCCAAACATTCCAACTAAATCAGGTTTAATGGTGGGATTGGGTGAAACCAATGAGGAAATTCTTCAAGTGATGGCAGACTTACGTGCAAACGGCGTAACCATGCTTACACTGGGTCAATATCTCCAACCAAGTCGCCATCACTTACCGGTTGCGCGCTATGTGCCACCAGCCGAATTTGATGAGTTCCGTGATAAAGCCAACGCGATGGGCTTTGAACACGCGGCCTGTGGCCCATTTGTTCGCTCTTCCTACCATGCTGATTTACAAGCAAGTGGTGGATTAGTAAAGTAATCAAAAACAGCTAAAAAAATGACCGCACTTTGAATCGCAAGTGCGGTCATTTCTTATATTATCCTTTCAACTAGTCAGTTGCTGCTGGCTTCTCTTCTTCGCCCTCATCACTCTCCATCATGCTTTCTTGACGAAGATCTTCAAGCGTACGACCATTAATTAAGTAGCCATTTTCTGTTTTTTCCACTCTAGAAACGTAATTATCACCTTCTTCTACAAATTCTCGGTGAAGTTTTCCATCATGTTTCACAAAACTACTTAAATATTGCCAAAAGTATGAGTTTTCCTTAATGGCTAAGGCTTTTTCATTTTGATCATCAAACAACATTTTACTTAATGTCAGATTAAATGTGCCTTCAATATTGTCTGGAATCATGTCTGATGACTCATCTTCGGGCACTTGAGGCACAATACCACTCACTTCCAATTTAACTGGATAAGCATTGGTCTCAGGATAAGTATTTAGATTTAAATTCAACGTTGCATTATCAACGATTAAATCAAGCTCTTTCCAAGAGTTTTTAATGTACTTATCAAATGTGGCAGACGTTAAATGCGTGCTGCATAAGGCCCCATAAAACGGTGCTGAGCAAAATCTTGCTGATAAATGCGCTTTGCTGTGATTAATTTTAAATGGTGCATCAACCGCTAATTTTTCAAATTGGAAACCTGCACTTGGATAACTAGCTTTATTCGCTGACAATGTAATATGTTCATTATATTGATCATTATCTAAAGTTTCCGTCTTATCACTGGCTGATACCTCATCAAGCACTAAATCGGCCATATTAAATGATTTTAATGCGGCCTCAATATTGGTTTTACCACTAAACTCTTTCACCCATTTATCTTTGGCATTCAAGAAATCTTTATTGTCTTTTGCCGGAGCCTCTTTCTCTGCAAAAGCATCTAATAAAAACGGTACAAACGCCAATTCGTTTGCCACGTTGTAATCATCTAACTGAACACTAACCTTACCGCCTTTAGCTTCCCATTTACGCTCTTCATCGGCAGGAGTTTGCTTCACGCTTTCAACATTTAATTTGAAATCCACATTGGCTTTAGTTAAATCGGTATTCGCCAACTTAAGTTCAAGACCGGCATTTTGTAAGTTAAAGTAAGGTTGATTATTTTTAGGCACATTGACAGAAAGCACGGATAACAAACCATCAAAACGATCGTTTTGTGTAAAAATTTTCGTTAACAAATTAACGCCATCTTTAATGTCTAGGGAGCCATCACTTAATTTTTTAAATTCATGATGAAAATTGACCGCACTTGGCACACCATTTTGCTTAACTAATAAATTCAAACCACCCGCTGTTGCTTGGCTTTCTTCTGTCGTACGGCTTTTATTGGCAATGCGTAAAATATCACTGCTGAATTTTGTACTCAGATCACGCTTATCTGCTTCGCCTGGTTTTACGTCAAAATGATACGTCGCATTTTTCATATAAACATGGGTGTTTTCCCCATTTAGCAACGCCACTTCGGCATTTTTCGCGGTTAAGTCAATACTTGATAGGTCGTATTGATTTGCACCGACAGGCATGAGGCGAGCTTCACCATCAATTTCTTCAAGTTTCGTGTCTTTATCGTAGTTAAAACCGCTTAGGGTTGTTTTTAGCTCAACTTCTTTATTTTTTAAGAAATGAAGACCGATTGAAAGGTTTTGGGACTTATTCGCAAAATCACGGAATTCCGTCAAAATATCAGACTGTAAATAATCCCCTACTGGCGAAAATTTACTATTAATCGTGTTTTTATCAATCGTGATATTTAATGTTTTATTTAATTGACGAACTAATTGATCTGATAACTGAGACTCCGCTGTAATGAAGAAAGGCAGTGCGGTGAGCTTAGTTGAAATCACATTTGTGCTTTTCGCATCGCTATCTTTTACACTAAAGATCAACTCACGAATAAAAAAGTTTTTCGCGGTTTGCGTCACATTTAAGGTTGCTTGGTTATCCAAAGAATAAGGGAAATTTTTTAACACCTGATCGATTTTATGATTGGTGTAAAATTGTGCGCCGATCCCAAGTGCCACTGCGATAGCCGAAATCGTCAATGCTATTGTTCTTTTCTTGCTCATAATGTCCCCAAATACGATCTCAATTTACGATCTCAAAATCCTTTTGAAAAATTAACCGCACTTTTCTCTTCAAAGTGCGGTCAGTTTCCAGTCTATTTTAGCCTAAGATTTTATCTAACTCTTGGCTTACAGCTTCCACTTTTTGAGTACCATCTAAACGGAAATATTGCGTATTACCTGCTTTCGCTTCAGCTTGGTAATAATCAATTAATGGGCTGGTTTGTTTGTGGTAAACCGCTAAACGATCTAACACCGTTTCTGGTTTATCATCGGCACGGATAATTAAATCTTCACCCGTTACATCGTCTTTACCTTCCACTTTTGGTGGGTTGTAAACGATATGATAAGAACGACCAGACGCTTGGTGTACACGACGACCACTCATACGTTCAACGATCACTTCATCTGGTACATCAAACTCTAAAACGTAATCAATTTTTACGCCTGACTCTTTTAACGCATCCGCTTGTGGAATCGTACGAGGGAAACCATCTAATAAGAAACCATTTGCACAATCTGATTGAGAAATACGATCTTTTACTAACGCCACTGTTAATTCATCCGGTACTAACTTCCCTTCATCCATTAATGCTTTTGCTTGTTTGCCTAATTCTGTCCCCGCTTTAATCGCTGCACGGAACATATCCCCTGTTGAAATTTGTGGGATACCAAACTTGTTCATAATAAATTGTGCTTGTGTGCCTTTTCCTGCACCAGGTGCACCTAAAAGAATAATTTTCATACGAATCTCCAATAAATAATAGACCTGTTTAAAATACCGTTAAAGCCTTGTTTGGTCAAATGATTTTGCTGTTAATTTTAACCGCACTTTATTTTATTTTAAGCTTTTTCATTTCCTTTTTCATTCCATGGCGCCACCCAGAATAAACAAATCATTCCTGGGATAGCGAGGAATAAACAAATCCAGAAAAAATGATAGTACCCTACTGCTTTAACCAAGTAACCCGACAACATACCAAGCCCTTTACTCGGTAAAGCAGAAAGGCTGGTAAATAAGGCTAGCTGAGTAGCCGTATAAAGCGGATTGGTTTCGCGAGCCATAAAGGCGACAAAAGCTGCGGTACCAAGACCAACACCAATATATTCACCCGCAATCACGAAACCTAATTTCCAAAGTTCTGCTGCACCGATATGGTCAAAATGTCCAAATGCAGCCAACCAAATAAATCCACCAATCGTAATCAATTGGATAAAACCAAATACCCATAATGCACGGTTAATCCCTAGGCGAAGCATGATCACACCGCCTACAAGACCAGCTGAGATACTTGCCCAAAGTGAAGTGCTTTTTACTACCAACGCAATATGTTCTTTTTCAAAGCCCATGTCATAGACGAATTTCGTTTGTAACGTGGTGGCAAATGAATCGCCAAATTTATACAAGAACAAAAAGAGTAAAAAACCGATGGCTTGGGCGACACCTTTGCGTTGGAAGAACTCTTTTAACGGTATCCAAAACACCATATAGAAAGGTTGATCACGATCGACTTGTGCAATCTGCGGTTCTTTCGCTAAAAAGAGCGTCATAAATATGCCCGCTAGCATACAAAGTGCGGTCAATAAAAAGACGGTTTCCCATGGATAAATCGTCGCTAAATAAAGCGAGAGCCCGCCAGGAATTAAACCTGCAACGCGATAAGCATTAATATGGATGGTGTTCCCCAATCCTAATTCATTATCCGTTAAAATTTCACGACGATAAGCATCGAGTACAATATCTTGTGTTGCAGAGAAAAAGGCAATAAATGTGGCAATTTTAGCCACCGTACTTAACTCTGCCACAGGATCAAACTGACTAATCGCATAAAGCGAAATCAGTAAAATCACTTGAGAAATCAATAACCAACTACGACGACGACCTAAAAAATGCGGAAAATAGCGGTCTAATAATGGCGCCCATAAAAACTTCAAACCATATGGCACCATCACCCCTGTCAATGCACCGATTAATTCAACGGAAAGCCCTTTATCTGTCAACCATACAGGCAACATTTGCAATAACACGAAAAGTGGTAACCCCGAACTAAATCCAGTGAAGACACAGATCAGCATTTTTCGGGTAAAGATTTGACTAGAAAGGGATTGTTCTGACATAAAGTGCGGTTATTTTTGAGCGTGTTTTATCTGATTAAAATATTAGGGGCGGAATGATGCTCCGCCCAACAAGAGTGAGATTAATCTCTGTATCCTTTCGGATTATTTTTTTGCCAATTCCAGGTGTCTTTCATCATTTGCTCAAGACCACGTTCAGCAGTCCAATTTAACTCTTTCGCAGCAAGACTTGGATCGGAATAGCATGTTGCAATATCACCAGGGCGACGCGCAACAAGACGATATGGAATGTTAATATTGTTCGCTTGCTCAAACGCTTTCACCATATCCAGCACAGAATAACCAGTACCTGTACCTAAGTTATAAATGTGTAAACCTGCGTCATTTTCATGGCGATTTAATGCTTTTAAGTGACCAATCGCTAAATCCACCACGTGAATATAATCACGTACACCTGTGCCGTCATGAGTATCATAATCGCTACCAAACACCGAAAGTTGTGGTAATTTACCAATGGCAACTTGGCTAATGTAAGGTAATAGATTATTTGGAATGCCGTTTGGATCTTCACCAATCAAGCCACTTGCGTGAGCACCCACTGGGTTGAAATAACGTAAGATCGTCATGCTAAATTGCGGTTCAGCTTTAGCAACATCAGTCAGAATTTGTTCCACCATGTATTTAGATGTACCGTAAGGATTGGTTGTACCGCCCACTTTGCAGTCTTCTGTAATTGGAATAATTTCTGGATCACCATAAACCGTTGCAGATGAACTAAATACAAAGTTCCACACGCCTGCTTTTTTCATTTCTTGAATCAAAACAATCGTGCCCGCTACATTGTTCATATAGTATTCGGCTGGTTTTTGAACACTTTCACCCACAGCTTTTAAACCCGCAAAATGGATGACCGATTGAATACTGTTTTCAGCAAAGATTTTTTGCAATAAAGCACGATCTAAAATATCGCCTTCATAAAACTTCACGTCTTTACCGGTAATTTCTTTGACTCGTTCTAAAGATTTTGGGGAGGAATTGCATAAATTATCCAATACCACCACTTCTTTATTTGCATTTAATAATTCCACTACGGTGTGTGAACCGATATAGCCGGCTCCACCTGTTACTAAAATCGCCATGGGTTGCTCCTTAATCATTTTGTTCGTGAATTATAACATTGATTTCTACGATACATAAATTTATCCCCTTTTTTGACCGCACTTTGGTGTGATCGTTGTCACAGAATAAACATTTTTCTATAGGAATTTGATTTGGGTCATTGAAGCACCTCTCGATGAAGCGAATAATAGCCTGCGAAAATCGAAAAGATAAAGGAAGACAACATGAAACCTCAAACACTTCAAAAAACCGCACTCGCATTACTCGTTGGTTGGTATGCTGCCAATGCAGCCGCTTATTCTGAACAAGGCCAAGCTGGTAATACCAAAAGCTGGGAAAGCGCCGAATATCTCAAGGACTGGGGCTTGACCTCAATGAATGCCTCCACGGCTTACGCCCTTGGCTTTAATGGTTCAGGCGTAAAAATCGGCGTGATGGATTCGGGTGTACTATTAAACCACCCTGAATTTCAAGATGGTCGCATCCACGTTGTAAAAACAGAAGGGACTTACAGTAAAGATGGCATGCGTTATCCCGATGCCTCTGTGGGCAATGGCCCAATTAATAAAAACGAACCGGTAAAAAACGGCAAACGTAATTTTGATAAAACAGATAATGGCGTATTTACTAAAGGTGAAGCCTTCAATATTGACGGCACATGGCATAAATATACCAATGATGCGCACGGCACCCATGTTGGTGGGACAATGGCGGCAACGCGTGACGGCAATGAGATGCACGGTGTAGCATTCGGCGCTAATCTGTATTCTGCCAATACCGGTGGTAACGACAACATGACCTATGGTCCAAATCAAGACTATGGTTTCTTCTTACAAGGCTACTCTGCCCTAGCAGATGCCGGTGCAAAAGTGATTAATAACAGTTGGGGTTCAAACCGTCGTGTCAATTCATCCTTTGCCGGTGCCTTAGGCTATAAACCAAAATATGATTGGCGTGATGTGCCTGAATATGGCGTGCAATATTATGATGTACCAAAAGCACCTGAGCCAATTTCCAGTCCTGCGGCACATATTTATTTAAGTAACTTAGGCGAGGCTGAAAAAGCTTATTATCAATTTGTGACCAGTGGTGAGAAAAACTTTGTTGATGCGGCTTATGAAGTGGCAAAAAATAAACAAGTAATTCAAGTCTTTACCGCGGGTAACCGCAGTATGATGGCGGAATCCTTTACGCGTGCTATGTTGCCCTATTTCAGACCTGATGCAGAAAAATACTGGGTAAACGTCACCGGTCAAGTCGGTGGTGAAGGCTATCCAAATGACTCAAATGACGATGTAAGTGATGAAAAAGCAGGCGCAGATATTCAAGAATTTAACCTCGCCGGCCATTCAAAATGGTGGACGATTGCGGCGCCATCCGCCAACATCTATTCCTCCTACATTCAATTACAAGACAACAATACTTATGGTGACCCTATTTATAAATCAGCTGGTGGTACTTCAATGGCTGCCCCACACGTAAGTGGTGCATTAGGTGTAATTCTTTCTCGCTATCCATACATGACAACCGATCAAGCGCGTGATGTCATGCTAACCACAGCAAGACAAATCACGCTTCGTAAAGGGCTTGAAGGTAAACCGTTAGAACGTTGGGAAACTGAACAAGGTGTACCGAGTAACGTTTGGGGGTGGGGGATTTTAGATCTTGGCAAAGCCATGTTTGGCCCAGGTCAATTCTTAGGAAACATGAAAATCAATCTCAATCAAAATGATGTTTGGTCAAATGATATTAGCGATAAAGCCATCAAAGCACGTCAAGTCGAAGATCAAGCTGAAGCGGCAACTTGGACAACACGCAAAGCTGAATTACAAGCGTTAATGCAAAATCGTGCGGGCGTAACAGCAGAAGAAAAAGCAGAATATCAAGTAGGTTTATCGCGTGAAGTGGCTCGTAATGAACGTGCTGCACAAGGCTATGTCGGCGCATTAACTAAAAATGGTTCTGGCATCTTAACCCTCACCGGTAACAACAGCTTCACCGGTGAAATTACCGTGAATGAAGGTCAGCTTTCAGGGTTAAATCAATCCCTTGGTTATGCACAACAAGTTATTGTGAAACAAGGTGCAACATTGGAAGTATTACCGAAAGCAGAAGTCACTAAACCAAGTGAGAATGGATTTGTCACCGAAACCTTAACCAGCACCGCGAAAACGGTGACTGCAACAGTGGAAAAAGGTGGTCGTTTCTTACTGAATAATGGTATTGCTAACGTCAATACAACCTTTGCTAACGGTTCTATTTTAGTACCAAATAAATTTGACGAAGAAATTCTGCCTCAATTACAACAAGATCCACAAAAAGTGGTTTCAGTACAAGGTTCTGGCTCATTTGTAGGAGCTGAAAATGCGATAGTTGAAACACCTCGCACTTATGATTTCTTTGCCGTTAAAAATGAAAGTAATGCAAATACGCTGAAAGTGACCGTTCAGAAAAAAGCCCTTTCATCTGCAGCAACCACTGAAAATGAAGTGGCTATCGCTAATGCATTAGATGCAGCGACAAACAGCCCGGCTTACCAAAGCCTCATTTGGGGAACAAAAGAAAATGCTCGCCAAGCCTTTGCTCGTTTAAGCTATGATGAAGATCTCGCTGCCCAACAACACAATGTGTTAAATGGCTTATTGCTTCGTCAGCAACTTGCTCAACCAGGGGCAGTAAGAGCACAACTTAATACCGGCACACAAATTTGGACAAGTGGCACCTTCACCCACTTCAGCACAGATAGTTTAAGCAGCCATGCGTACAATCAACTTGTGGGTATTGATGCAACCATTGATACAAACAAACATTTAGGTGTATTTATGGGTTCAACACAAAACAGCCACAAAATTGACCGCACTTCGAAAGATCGTGCTGTGCATTTAGGTTTAACGGCAGAGCATCGTTTCAACGTGTTAACACCGAAAATTGGTTTTATTCAAAGCTGGGGGAAACACGAACAACGTGCTGAATTTGCACAAGGGGTGAAAACCCATAGCCAAACACAAAATGTCTTTGCTGAACTTGCCTACACTGGCTTAAAAGGGGAACATTTTGCGCTTGAACCTTATGCTGGCGTAAGCTATATGCATATCAAAAACAAAGGTGTGACAAAAGGCGAAGTGCAGTTAAAAGACAACAATCGTGATTTAATCGTCACCTCTGTAGGTTTACGTCCATCCATTCCATTTGCAATTGGTGGCGTTCAATTAAATCTATTAGGTGATGTGGCTTATCATCGTTTCCACAAAGATAAAGCCGCTGAAGGCAGCTTGGTTATCAATAACCAAGGTGTCGCAAATCTTTATGGTAAAGAATTGAAAAATGTCGTCACGACAGGTGTCGCATTACAAGCGCAGTTTACACCAGTATTGAGTGTGAAAGTCGGCTATCAAGGTGCTTATAACCACGATACGAAAGCGAATAATGTGAATGCGGAATTACGTTTCTCGTTTTAACGATATTCAATAAGACAAAAGTGCGGTCAGTTTTTGAGAAGTTTTAAAACTCTTTGAAAATTGACCGCACTTTGTATTAGATACTTTTAGTTATATGCATTTCAGATATCTAAAAGCTTAGCCCTACAATGCTCAATTCTAAGGGATATATTTCTGAAATATCTAGTCATTAAAATTCAATTTAATATTTCCACATATATTTCATCCTCAAAGTTGTCAATACTAGAAATATCTAAAACAAACTCACCAATCCTTTTAACATGAAAACTGAATATAGAACTAAAACCAAACTCATTACTTTTAAAACACAAAAACAAGACACAGGACTTACTAGGAAAAACTTTATTCCATTTAGCCTTAAAAGCATTAACAAAACAAAATGATTCTTTCTTAACATTCTTATAGATATAATCTTCAATATATATTTTATTAATAGAAAACTCATACCCAGAGAAATCTAAAAATTGTTCTTTAATATTATCAATGGTTATATCATCACTATACTCATCACTCCATAAACAACTAAAAAAAACACATTTATTTATCTCAACAAATCCCCTATCTAATATGCAAGATAATTCTGTAGATAAATCTTCATGACTACAAACCTCATTAAAAGAATCTCTCATTTTTGAATTCATATAAATCATTTTTCTCCCCAAAATAATTTAAACCTTTATCTATATCCCTCTAAAATAGGGTTATTCGATGTTTTTTGTATATAAACCAAAGGTTCACTACCACATTGCTATGATTCTTTGCTTTTATTTTCACAATAGAGAATATCACATAAGTATTCGCTGAACCCACTCCAACATTCGCATTTTTAATACTAATAGATAAAAACAAAAGGCATCAATCTGATGCCTTTTATTTTCGTTAACATGAAAAATTAATGTTCATACCAACGTTTGATCGATTCACGAATCACTTCTTTGGCCTACTTCAAAAATGCCGCGTGATAAGCAATATGCTCACCAATAAAACTGGCGATGAAGTAATAGCTATGATCGTAGCCTTTGTGGAAACGCACATCGAGCGGTTGATTTGCTGCACGACAGGTTTCGATAAAATCTTCGGTACGCAATTGTGTTGGCAAAAACTCATCTTCTAAGCCCTGATCAATACGCATACCTTGCACCTTATGGCCTTGTTGAATGAGCGAGCTGGCATCATATTGCTGCCATTTTTCACGATCGTCCCCTAAATAAGCAGTAAAGGCTTTTTCTCCCCAAGGCACGAGGCTTGGCGATAAAATAGGCGAAAAGGCAGAAACACTTTGATAACGTTCTTGGTTTCTCAGTGCCAATACCAATGCACCGTGTCCGCCCATTGAATGTCCCATAATGGAACATTTGCCGTTGGTTGGGAAATTTGCCTCAATCAGACCTGGCAATTCGTTCAAGATATAATCATACATCTGATAATTCGTCGCCCAAGGTTGCTCGGTCGCATTAAGATAAAAGCCTGCACCTTGCCCTAAATCATAAGCTGCGTCATTCGGCACTTGCTCTCCGCGAGGGCTGGTATCAGGGGCAACCACAATCACTTGATGTTCTGCGGCATAACGCTGAAAGCCTGATTTAGTAATGAAATTTTGTTCAGTACACGTTAAGCCGGAAAGCCAATAAATCACACCAAGCGGTCGCTTTTCCGGATTATTTGGCAAATAGACGGCAAATTTCATTTCGCATTGAAGCGTTTGGGCATCATGTGCCCAAACTTGTTGCAAACCGCCAAAAATTTGATGTTGTTCAATCAGTTTCATAGCGTACCTTAGTAATGAATAACCGTGCGGATCGATTTACCTTCGTGCATTAACTCAAATGCTTCATTGATTTGATCGAGTGTCATTGTGTGAGTTACAAACGGTTCTAACTGGATGTCACCTTTCATTGAATCTTCCACCATTTTCGGAAGTTCAGAGCGACCTTTCACGCCACCAAATGCCGTGCCTTTCCAAACACGACCTGTTACCAACTGGAACGGACGAGTTGAAATTTCTTGTCCTGCACCCGCTACACCGATGATAATGGATTGTCCCCAACCACGGTGTGCACTTTCTAATGCTTGACGCATTACGTTTACATTGCCGATACATTCAAAGGTATGGTCAATGCCCCATTTATTGATGTCTAACAACACATCTTTAATCGGTTTATCGTAATCGTTAGGGTTTAAACAATCCGTTGCACCAAACTGTTTTGCCAACTCGAATTTTGCAGGATTGGTATCGATAGCAATAATACGACCCGCTTTAGCTTGACGTGCACCTTGCACCACAGCTAAACCAATCGCTCCCAAGCCAAACACCGCAACAGAGTCACCTTCTTGCACTTTTGCTGTATTATGTACCGCACCAATACCTGTGGTAACGCCACAGCCAAGTAAACATACTTGTTCGTGGTTCGCTTCTGGGTTGATTTTCGCCAGTGACACTTCGGCAACAACAGAATATTCACTGAAGGTTGAACAGCCCATATAATGATAGATTGGCTGACCTTGATAAGAAAAACGCGTCGTGCCGTCCGGCATTAAACCTTTACCTTGTGTATCACGCACTGAGACGCATAAGTTGGTTTTACCTGAACGACAAAACTCACATTCACCACATTCTGCGGTGTAAAGCGGAATAACGTGATCACCTGGTTTTACGCTTAACACGCCTTCGCCCACAGCAACAACCACACCCGCACCTTCGTGCCCAAGCACTACTGGGAATACGCCTTCAGGATCACTTCCTGATAATGTAAATGCATCAGTATGGCACACGCCCGTGTGAGTGTTGCGGATTAACACTTCGCCTTTGCGTGGCATTTCTACGTCGATTTCTACAATTTGTAAAGGTTGATTTGGGGCGAATGCCACCGCTGCACGAGATTTGATCGTTGAATTGATTTGTTTAATTTCCATTGTTTTTCCTCTTAATTCATTGACAAAGTTGCCTTGCCTAAGCAAGATAGTAATAGTTTACACTTTAGAGCTCACTCTAAGGCAAGCGTTTTTTGCAACTTTTTATTTGGAAGGAAGGGAAATGACTTACACCACAGCTAAAGCTGCCGAAAAAATCGGTATTTCTGCCCACACCTTACGCTTTTACGACAAAGAGGGCTTATTGCCTAACGTTGGGCGTGATGAACACGGTAATCGCCGTTTTACAGATAACGACTTACAATGGTTGAGTTTATTACAATGTTTGAAAAATACAGGAATGAGCCTAAAAGACATCAAACGCTTCGCTGAATGTACCAGCATTGGCGACGATACCATTGACGAACGCCTAGCATTATTTGAAAGCCAAACAGAAAATGTGAAGTGCCAAATTGCTGAATTAAAACGCTATCTAAACTTGCTGGAATACAAGTTAGCATTTTATCAAAAAGCCAAAGCATTAGGCTCGGTGGAAGCCGTGAATTTACCACAAATTCCTGAAACGACCTAAGTTAGACGTTGGGTCCAACTTTTTGGGTGCAAATCAAAATTGACCGCACTTTATACCAAGAAATAATGCAAAAAGTGCGGTTAGGTTCTCTGGTGTTTTTGTTTAAAGGTTTAAGATCCAGCGTAAACAATTAATTATTTACACACATTATCTTGTTACTTGAAACTCCTTCTACCATAAAGAAAAAGAATAAAGTAACCACTTGATACAAATAATGTCATTTTTATTAAAAATGAGAGGTTCTTTATACCAAAATCAATCAACTCTAGCTCAAAAATAGATATTGAATTATCAATATTATAAAGCAATCTACCAACTATTAACGATAATAATGAAAAAGAGACTCCAATAAAAATAGAAAATAGAATATCTAGTATTAGCCTTTTCATTACTTACTTCCTCTTTGATACTCATTACAAGTACGATTAAAAACATTCTGATTCTAGGAGTGTATGTAGCTCATTTTTATTGAGCTTTTATTCATCTATAAAAACAAAAGGCATCAACTTGATGCCTTTTAAATTCATTAAAATGAAAAATTAACGTTCATTCCAACGTTTGATTGATTCACGAATCACTGCTTTCGCTTCTTCTACATCGCCCCAGTGAGTCACTTTCGTTGAGCCTGGTTTTTTCAATGCTTTGTAGTTGTTGAAGTGGAATTCAATTTGTTTGATTAATTGCGCAGGTACATCTGCAAGGCTGTTGTATGCATTGCCGGTATCGCGATCATCTGCTGGTACACAAACGATTTTATCGTCCACTTCGCCGTCATCAACGAATTTCATTACGCCGATTACTTTTGCTTCAAGGAATACACCTGTCGCAAGTGGTTGGCGAGTTAATAATAAAACGTCTAACTCATCGCCATCTTCGTCTAAAGTTTGCGGAATGAAACCATAGTTAGTTGGTTTTGCGAAGATCGCTGGCTCAACACGGTCTAATTGGAACGCTGCAACTTTACGGTTCCATTCGATTTTGTGGCAGCTACCTTCTGGAATTTCATTTACCACATTGATAATGCCGGCATCTACATCGCCTGGCGTTAAAATTTGATTAAAATCAGCCATTGTTTTTCCTTTTTTGATTACGTTAAAAACTTCCAGAGTATAGCAGTTTTTAGTCGATAAAAAAATATGCGAAAAACATCCTCAAAACTGACCGCACTTTCCCGCCAGCCTGACAAAAAAACGATTGCGCAAACGTTTACTTTTAAATAATTTGCTATAAAATAGCACGTCTTTTTTTGATTATTAACCTAGGGGACTTTATGTCAAGTTTAGAAAAAACCTTTGAACTCAGCAAACGCGGTTCAACGGTTCGTCAAGAAATCATCGCGGGTTTAACCACCTTCTTAGCCATGGTGTATTCCGTGATTGTTGTGCCTAAAATGCTTGGTGATGCAGGCTTTCCGGCTGAATCTGTGTTTATCGCAACCTGTTTAGTCGCGGGGCTTGGATCGATCTTAATCGGCTTTTGGGCAAATGCGCCAATGGCGATCGGCTGTGCCATTTCATTAACTGCCTTCACCGCATTTAGCTTAGTGATCGGTCAACATGTTTCTATTCCTGTGGCATTAGGTGCTGTATTCCTTATGGGTTTGGTGTTCACCTTAATTTCGGCAACAGGTATTCGCTCATGGATCTTACGCAACTTGCCATCAAGTATCGCGCACGGTGCGGGGATCGGAATCGGCTTATTCTTATTGTTAATCGCCGCAAATGGCGTAGGCTTAGTGGTCGGTAACCAAGCGGGTTTACCAGTTAAATTAGGTGATTTCACTTCGTTCCCTGTAATGATGTCTTTAATCGGTCTTGCATTCATTATCGGCTTAGAAAAAATGAAAGTGAAAGGCGGGATTTTATGGGTCATCATCGCGATTACTATCGTAGGTTTAATCTTCGATCCAAACGTAACATTCAATGGCCAAATCTTCAAAATGCCAACCTTTGGTGAAAACTCACTTTTCTTACAATTAGATCTCCAAGGTGCATTACAACCGGCTATTTTACCGATTGTCTTTGCTTTAGTGATGACTGCCGTATTTGACGCAACAGGTACTATTCGTGCTGTGGCAGGACAAGCTGACTTATTAGACAAAGACGGACAAATCATCAACGGTGGTAAAGCCTTAACCTCTGACTCTGTAAGTAGCTTATTCTCAGGTTTATTTGGTACTGCACCGGCAGCCGTTTATATCGAATCTGCAGCAGGTACAGCCGCAGGCGGTAAAACCGGTATCACCGCTATCGTCGTCGGCGTATTGTTCTTATTAATGTTATTCTTCCAACCGCTTGCATTCTTAGTGCCAGGTTACGCAACTGCACCGGCGTTAATGTATGTGGGCTTATTAATGTTAAGCAATGTGAGCAAATTAGACTTCGATGATTTCGTGGGTGCAATGAGCGGCTTAGTTTGTGCGGTATTCATCGTGCTCACCGCAAACATCGTAACCGGTATCATGCTTGGCTTTGCGGCATTAGTAATTGGTCGTATCGTGAGTGGCGATGTGAAAAAACTCAACATTGGCACAATCATTATCGCCGTTGTACTTGTGGCATTCTATGCGGGTGGCTGGGCGATTTAATCAAATACAATCTTGATAAGGCGAACGAATGGTTCGCCTTTTTTATTTCTCGCCTTAAAAAACTATCGAAAAACCAACCGCACTTTTACTTTACAAATCCCTAAATCCGCCTAAAATACAGGCCTTTAATACGGCTTGCCAAAAGCAAGCTACTGACCTGAAATCAGACAAGAGAACATTATGACAACCCCATTTAAACCTGAATTACTTTCCCCTGCGGGCTCCCTTAAAAATATGCGCTACGCCTTCGCGTATGGCGCCGATGCCGTTTATGCAGGCCAACCACGTTACAGCTTACGTGTACGCAACAATGAATTTAATCATGCCAATTTAAAAATCGGGATCGATGAAGCCCATGCACTTGGCAAAAAATTCTATGTGGTCGTAAACATTGCTCCGCATAACTCCAAACTCAAAACCTTTATCAAAGATTTACAACCTGTCATCGACATGGGCCCAGATGCCTTAATTATGTCTGACCCAGGCTTAATCATGTTGGTGCGTGAAAACTTCCCAGATATTGATATTCATCTTTCTGTACAAGCGAATGCGGTAAACTGGGCAACGGTAAAATTCTGGAAACAAATGGGATTAACTCGTGTGATTTTATCGCGCGAATTATCCATTGAAGAGATCGCTGAAATTCGCCAACATGTGCCCGATATCGAACTCGAAATCTTCGTACACGGTGCATTATGTATGGCGTATTCTGGCCGTTGCTTACTTTCTGGCTATATCAACAAACGCGACCCAAACCAAGGCACTTGCACGAATGCTTGCCGTTGGGAATACAAACTGGAAGAAGGTACCACGGATGAAGTGGGTAACATCGTACCGAAAATCGATCCCGCTCAACAAATTGAAGTAAAAAACGTGGCGCCAACCTTGGGCGAAGGTGCGGTAACAGATAAAGTCTTCCTTTACACCGAATCACAAAAGCCCGATGAGCAAATGACGGCGTTTGAAGATGAGCACGGTACTTACTTTATGAACTCGAAAGATCTGCGTGCCGTACAACACGTGGAAAAATTGACCGCACTTGGCGTCCATTCTTTAAAAATCGAAGGTCGTACTAAATCCTTCTATTACTGCGCAAGAACCGCACAAGTTTACCGCAAAGCCATTGATGATGCGGCAGCAGGCAAACCATTTGATGAAAGTTTAATGGATACGTTGGAATCCCTTGCTCATCGTGGTTATACCGAAGGTTTCCTACGTCGCCATACGCACGATGAATATCAAAATTACGAATATGGCTACTCTATCTCAGAACGCCAACAATTTGTCGGTGAATTTACCGGTAAACGTAATGAACAAGGTATGGCTGAAGTGGCGGTGAAAAACAAATTCTTGCTTGGTGATGAAGTGGAAATGATGACCCCACAAGGCAATATCGTCTTTAAGATTGAAAAAATGCTCAATCGCAAAAACGAAAATGTGGAAGCCGCACTTGGCGATGGCCATTTTGTCTTTTTAGATGTGCCACAAGACGTTCAACTTGATTATGCATTGTTGATGCGTAACTTGGTCAACACCAACACACGCAATCCACACAACTAATTTGTTAAAAAAATGTTGCATTTATTAATAAATGTACTATAATACATTCCATACCTGATTTGTTAATTCAACAACTCATAGTATGACTCCAAATATTTTGCCCTTTCACCTTTTTGAAAGGGCTTTTTTTCTTGTTCTTTCCTCCGAATAGCTCTAGACTATGCCCCATTTTTAGCTTTCATGATTTACAATTATGCGTGTTTCTGACTTTCATTTTGACTTACCTGATGAGCTCATTGCTCGTTATCCTAAAGAAGATCGCTCTTCTTGCCGTTTGCTACAACTCAATGGCGAAAACGGGGAAATTTCTCACCGCACTTTTACCGATGTATTGGATTTAATCGACGAAGGTGATTTGTTGATTTTTAACAATACACGCGTGATCCCTGCCCGTATGTTTGGTCGTAAAGCCAGTGGCGGAAAAATTGAAGTGTTGGTGGAACGTGTTTTAAGTGAACATCATTTCTTAGCGCATATTCGTTCGTCAAAAGCCCCGAAAGAAGGCGCTGAATTATTTTTAGGTGAAGATAAGCTTGGTGAAAATAAGGGCGTAAAAGCGATTATGACTGGTCGTCAAGATGCCCTTTTTGAAGTCGAATTAGCGGATAAAAGTCGCAATGTACTTGATGTGTTGCAAGAAATCGGTCATATGCCTTTGCCGCCTTATATTGATCGCCCAGATGAAGAAGCGGATCAAGAATGCTATCAAACCGTGTATAACAAAGTCCCAGGTGCAGTGGCGGCGCCAACAGCTGGCTTGCATTTTGATGATGAGCTATTACAAAAATTACACGAAAAAGGCGTTAATTTTGAATTTGTGACTTTGCACGTGGGCGCAGGCACATTCCAACCCGTACGTGTTGAAAATATTGAAGATCACATTATGCATGCGGAATATGTGGAGCTTTCTCAAGAAGTCTGCAATGCCATTATTGAAACGAAAAAAGCGGGCAAACGTGTCATTGCTGTGGGGACAACATCAGTGCGTTCTGTCGAAACCGCTGCCCTATCTGCGGAAGAAAATGGCAACCCAGATTTAATTGAACCTTATTTTTCTGATACGTCCATTTTTATTTACCCAGGCAAATCATTCCGTGTGGTGGATGCATTAATTACCAACTTTCACTTACCGGAAAGTACATTGATTATGTTGGTGTCTGCCTTCGCAGGCTTTAGCCACACCATGAACGCCTATAAAAGTGCGGTCGAAAATCGCTATCGTTTTTTCAGTTATGGCGATGCGATGTTCATTACCAAAAATCCCAATGTGAAAGGCTTAGAATAAGAAAAATGGGTGGTCAAATGCCACCCATTTTTTTAAACCCAACCTTTTGCTCTAAACGCTTTTAGTACTTTAACAAACACTTTCATCTCATCTGGTGTACCGAGCGTGAGACGATTCCATCCTTGGATAGGCAAAAACTCCCGACCAACCAAAATAGAATGTGCCTTCATGCGTTCTTGATAAGTTTTTACGTCACCTTTAATCTCATGGAAAATAAAGTTACCATTAGATGGTGCAAATTTTAAGCCAAGCTCTGTTAAGGCATTTTGAACAATCTGACGTGAAGCAGCATTACTTTGGAAACTCAATTTCGCAAAGGTTTTATCTTGTAAAGAGGCCACGGCAGCCACGGCACCAGCTAGATTCGTGTTATCCAATGACATAAATTTTTCCACTTCTTCAACCACTTCTGGCTGAGCAAGTAAATATCCCACACGATAGCCCGCTAACGCATAAAACTTAGAGAAAGTCCGTGTCACTAATACATTTTTCAAGCCCTCTTTGACCAACGTCATACCTGTTTCAAAGGCAGGATCCTCCACAAAGTCTGCATAAGCTTCATCTAGCAGAAAATAGTTATTTTGAGAAAATGATTTAATCCAAGGGAAAAGTGTTTTAGCCGGCGTAATCATTGATGTTGGATTATTTGGGTTACATAAATAGAAAATCGTCACACCATCAAAGGTTTCTGCGGCGTTTTTTAACTTCGTTAAATCAAAAGAGAAATCGTCTGCGAGCGGCACTTTCACCACTGGCACACCTAACGCTTTTGCATATAATTCCGCATAATTAAAGGTTGGATCCGGCACCACAAGTTGAACCGCTTGTTTTGCATTTTGAGCCTTAACGATCAATGCTTGAACGGCAGCTTGAATATTTTCTGAAGAACCATTCCCCAATGAAATGAAACTTTCAGCGACATTATGTTTAGCGGCTAATTGCGTAATGACTGCTGCACGTTGATCATCTGGATAATATGAACCGATTGCTAAACTATTCATAATCGCTTGTTTTGCTTTTTCCGACATCCCTAGCGCATTCTCATTAAAATTGAGATGTAATACTTTCGTTGAAGTTGCTTTTGGCACCTGATTTTCTGCCATCAATTTTGGAGCCAATGCCATACCTAACGCTGTCGTACCTGCTAATTTAAAAAGTGTTCTCCGTTGCATAATTGCCTCCCGATTTAAAATATAATTATTCACTTAAAATGCATTTTTATTCATATTAGCATGAAAATTTACTTCTGCAAGAGATTTTTTGACTTATTAAATCACACCGCATAAAATGCACTCTCACAAAGATTGTTAAGCCTGTGAAAACAAAACAGGCTTTTTTATTGTAAAAAATCTTCGAACTGTTTATTCGTTGAGGAAAGAAAATGAAATATGAATTAGATAAAACCAGCGGCAGTGCGCGTCGTGGTCGCTTAGTGTTTGAACGTCCACAAGGCACGTTCACCGTAGAAACCCCGGCATTTATGCCAGTGGGTACTTATGGCACCGTAAAAGGCATGACGCCAGAAGAAGTGCGTGCGACAGGTGCAGAAATTTTACTTGGTAATACTTTCCACTTGTGGCTTCGTCCTGGACAGGAAGTGATGCGTAAACACGGTGATTTACACGACTTTATGCAATGGCATCGTCCTATTTTGACTGATAGTGGTGGCTTCCAAGTATTTAGTTTAGGTAAATTACGCAAAATTACCGAAGAAGGGGTGAAATTCCAAAACCCAATTAACGGTGAGCGTATTTTCCTTTCACCTGAAAAATCCATGGAAATTCAATATGATTTAGGGTCTGACATCGTGATGATTTTCGATGAATGTACGCCTTATCCAGCCACTTTCGATTATGCAAAAAAATCTATGGAAATGTCTCTTCGTTGGGCAAAACGCAGCCGTGATCGCTTTGATGAATTAGGCAATAAAAATGCGCTATTCGGTATTATTCAAGGCGGCGTATTTGAAGAATTACGCAAAGTCTCATTAGAAGGCTTAGTCAATATTGGCTTTGACGGTTATGCGGTGGGCGGTTTAGCGGTAGGCGAACCAAAAGAAGATATGCACCGTATTTTAGAATATATCTGCCCACAAATCCCGGCTGACAAACCGCGTTATTTAATGGGCGTAGGTAAACCGGAGGACTTAGTAGAAGGCGTACGTCGTGGTATTGATATGTTTGACTGTGTAATGCCAACCCGTAATGCACGTAACGGCCATTTATTCGTGACAGATGGTATTGTCAAAATCCGTAATGCTAAATATCGTGATGATACCAGTCCGTTAGATCCTGAATGTGATTGCTACACCTGTAAAAACTACACTAAAGCGTATTTATATCATTTAGATAAATGCGGTGAAATTTTAGGTGCTCGCTTAAATACCATTCACAATTTACGCTATTATCAACGTTTAATGGCGGAAATTCGTCAAGCTATTGAAGACGATCGTTTTGATGATTTTGTGGTGGAATTCTATGCTCGCATGGGCAAACCTGTTCCGCCATTACAGTTAGATCCTACTCAATCTTCTGAAACACAATTATCAGAATAACACATGCAAAGTGCGGTCAAAAATGACCGCACTTTTTAACAAAGGAAACCTTATGCAAATCCTTGAACCTCAACAATTTGCTACTTGGAATGAACCGATTGATATGCTTTACGCCTGTCATAGCAAAGTGAAACGCTTTTGCAAGCAGCTCACTATTCTTCCTGGCTACTTAGAAAAAAATGGCGTAAATCAAGCTGTATTAAATGATGTAAAAACCATTTTGCAGTATTTTAATCATGCCGCTCCACTTCATCATGATGATGAAGAAAAAGATTTTTTCCCCGCTTTAATTGAAAAAGCGCCTCAAGCGAAAGAATCAGTGGATGAATTAGAACGCCAACATGTGACTTTACATGAAACTTGGGCAAAACTTTCTGAACAGCTAGAGGAATTGATTGCAGAGAAACGCACTGATGTAGATGAAAGGCTGATTACGCTGTTTGTGGCGAGTTATGATAGACACATTGCTCTTGAAGAGCCGTTATTTGAGCTCGGTAAGCAATATTTATCAGCAGAGCAACTGACAACCATGGGCAAAGTTATGTTTGCGCGTCGCCAAGCTTAAATCATGAAATATCAATTAGATTTGACCGCACTTTCCTGCCCGATTCCGCTTTTAACAGCGAAGAAGGCTTTAGTAAATTTAGCACCAAATGATGAATTAGTATTGCAATTAAATCGTCAAAGTGCGGTGGAAAATTTTGTTGTTTTTTGTGAAGAAAATCAATGTGAATTAGTGAATCAGCATTGGCTTTCCGAACAAATCTTCGAGGTTTGCTTGAAAAAAATCAATTAATCCTAAAATTCTGGTTGTTATTGCCTTCATCGGCTTTTACTGAATGCCGTTTTATGGTATTTTACGCACACTTTTAACTTTTCATTTATAAGGAAAACACAATGGAAGCACAAAGCCCAATGTCCACGTTATTTATTTTCGTGATCTTCGGTTTAATTTTTTATTTTATGATTTACCGCCCACAAGCGAAACGTAATAAAGAACACAAAAAATTAATGTCTGAATTAGCGAAAGGCACTGAAGTATTAACTGCTGGTGGTGTGATTGGTAGAATCACCAAAGTTACCGAAGGTGCTGAAATTGTTATCGCGTTAAACGATACTACTGAGATCACGATTAACCGTAACTACATCGTTTCAGTATTACCGAAAGGTTCTGTAAAATCTCTCTAATTTAAATTCCTAAAGGGAAAACTATGTTAAATCGTTACCCATTATGGAAGAATCTAATGGTGATCCTTGTGGTCGCCATTGGTGCTTTATACTCTCTTCCAAATATCTATGGTGAAGATCCAGCGGTGCAAATTTCCGGTACTCGCGGACAACAAGCAGACACCACCGCATTAACTGAAGTACAAAATGTACTGAAAGAAAATAACCTTCCAACTAAATCTATCGTTCTTGAAAATGGCTCTATTCTTGCCCGTTTCACCAACACAGATGACCAACTTCTTGCCAAAGATAAAATTGCAGAAAAACTTGGCACTAACTATACCACCGCATTAAACCTTGCACCAGCAACACCAGCTTGGTTAAGCAGCATTGGTGCAAATCCAATGAAATGGGGTTTAGACTTACGTGGTGGGGTACGTTTCTTGATGGAAGTGGATATGAATTCTGCTTTAGCTAAACGTCAAGAACAGTTACAAGACACATTACGTGGTGAATTACGTAAAGAAAAAATTCAATTTACGTCAATTAAAAATGGTGACAAATTTGGTACCACTGTAACATTAGAAAACGCTGACCAAATGTCAAAAGCGGCTCGTATTATTCGTCAGTTACACCCAACATTAGATGTGTCCGATATTGGTGATAACACCTTAAATCTCGCGCTTTCTGAAGCATCATTAACTGAATCACGTAACTTAGCGATCGAGCAAAACTTAACAATTTTACGTAAACGTGTTGCTGAATTAGGCGTAGCTGAAGCAGTTATCCAACGTCAAGGTGCAGAACGTATCGTTATCGAATTACCGGGCGTTCAAGATACAGCACGTGCAAAAGAAATCTTAGGGGCAACCGCAACACTTGAATTCCGCATTGTGAATTCATTAGTGAACCCTGAGTCCGCTGCTCGTGGTATGTTACCTTCTGACACAGAAATCAAATATGACCGTCAAGGTCGACCTGTTGCACTGTACAAACGTGCGGTATTAGGTGGTGAGCACATCATTAACTCAAGTTCTGGTTTAGACCAAAACACCAGTACGCCACAAGTAAGTGTAACCTTGGATAGTGAAGGCGGCGAAATCATGTCGCAAACCACCAAGAAATACTACAAAAAACCAATGGCAACCTTGTATGTAGAATACAAAGACAACGGTAAAAAAGACGAAAATGGCAAAACCATTTTAGAGAAAAGTGAAGAAGTCATTAACGTTGCTACCATTCAGGGTCGCTTCAGTTCTAACTTCCAAATTACGGGCGTAAGCAGTTCTGCAGAAGCACAAAACCTTTCTATGTTATTAAAATCAGGTGCATTAATCGCCCCAGTGCAAATTGTAGAAGAGCGTACAATCGGTCCTTCTCTTGGTGCACAAAACGTAGAACAAGGTATTGATGCAAGCTTCTGGGGGCTAATTGCAGTAATTGTCTTCATGCTGATTTACTATAAAATCTTCGGTATTATCGCAAGCTTTGCATTGGTGATTAATATCGTTTTATTAGTCGGTTTGATGTCTATCCTACCTGGTGCAACACTCACCATGCCGGGGATTGCGGGTATCGTATTAACCCTGGGGATGTCGGTGGATGCCAACGTACTTATTTTTGAGCGTATCAAAGAAGAGATTCGTAATGGCCGTCCAATCCAGCAAGCCATTAACGAAGGTTATAATGGTGCATTCACCTCTATCTTCGATGCAAACTTAACCACAATTTTAACGGCAATCATTCTTTATGCTGTGGGTACCGGCCCAATTCAAGGCTTTGCAGTAACCCTTGCATTAGGTGTGGCAATTTCAATGTTTACAGCAATTACCGGAACACGTGCTATCGTGAACTTCCTATACGGCGGTAAACGTCTTGAAAAATTATCAATTTAGGTAGGATAAGATGAGATTATTTGCAAAAGATAAAAACGGACATTTTATCCGTGAAGTGAATGGGATTAAATTGCCATTCCCTCTCACTGAATTTATGAAAGTGAGATTTGTAGGGTATGCATTTTCCGCAATTTTAATGGCGATTTCCCTCTTCTTCATTGTGACAAAAGGCTTCAACTGGGGCTTGGATTTTACCGGTGGTGTGGTATTTGATACTCACTTCTCACAACCGGCTGATTTAGAGAAAATCCGTGGCACATTAAATCAAAACGGGATTGCAAGCCCGATTGTACAAACAACGGGTTCTGTACAAGATGTGATGATCCGCTTACCGGCTGATAATAACGATTCTGCTATTGGTGATCACGTTAAAAGCATGCTCCAAACGATTGACCCTAATATTCATATTAATAGTATCGAATTCGTCGGTCCAAACGTGGGCGAAGAACTGGCTCAAGGTGCGGTTTATGCGACCCTTGCAACCCTAGCAATGATGTTAATTTACGTGGGCTCACGTTTTGAATGGCGTTTAGGTTTTGGTGGTATTGCCTCACTTGCGCATGACGTGGTGATTACGCTTGGTGTTTTCTCTGCATTACAAGTCGAAATGGATTTAACCTTCGTGGCGGCGATTCTTTCCGTTGTAGGTTATTCCATCAACGATAGTATCGTGGTATTCGACCGTGTGCGTGAAAACTTCCGTAAAATTCGCCGTGTAGAAACCATCGATATTATTGATATTTCCTTAACGCAAACCTTATCGAGAACCATCATGACATCTCTCACAACGCTTCTTGTTGTGATTGCCTTGTTCTTCTTTGGTGGTCCATCAATTCATAACTTCTCATTAGCGTTATTAATTGGTATCGGTTTTGGTACTTACTCATCAATCTTTATCGCGATTGCGATTGCTTATGATATCGGCCTACGCCGTGAACATATGATTCCACCTAAAGTGGATAAAGAAATCGATGATTTACCTTAATCTATTAAACATCAGATAAAAAGAAAGCCACCATAACGGTGGCTTTTTATTACTAAAATTATGACATTTTATGACCGCACTTTAGTCGTTTACATCTCCTAATAAAGCGGCATATTTCTTCGTTGATTCAGAGCTTTCCAAGGTAATTTTAAACGCCATTGTTAGCGGCACTGAAAGTAACATACCGACTGTACCGAGCAACCATCCCCAGAAAAGCAATGAAAAGAATACGACCAAGGTAGAAAGCCCTAAAGTTTTTCCCATCATTTTCGGTTCAATAATATTACCAATCACAATATTTGATGCAATAATACCCGCAGTCACACCCATACCTACACCAAATCCATTCAGCAATAATGCTTGAACCACAATCGGCACAGCGGCAATAATCGAACCGATATTCGGAATGTAATTTAATAGGAAACTTAACGTCGCCCATAAAATAGCGTATTGGACATCCATTACATCCAACAAAATCCACGTCGAGACGCCGGTAAGCAGACTAATCACCGTTTTCACACCAAGATAACTAATCACACCGTCTAAAATACGATCGATGTGATGTTCTTCCGCGACAACATCATGTTCATTATCACTTAAAACTAAAGCAAGTTTATGCTTCATGGTTGGCGCTTCAAGCAGCATAAAAATCACCGCTAAGATCAACACAAAAACATTCGTCACTACGCCAGAAAAGTTTAATAACAAACGGCTCACAAAGTTCATGATCACACTAGGATCAAAATGCTCCATAATGGCTTCGCGAGAAATCACAATCGGCAATTTCAGTTTTTGAGCTAACGCCATGACGTCATTTATACGCTCTGAAAGTAGCACTTTATATTGCGGAATAGAACGTGTGAATTCCTGCACGCTGCTGTTAATTAATCCCGCCAGGAAAAAGAATACGATTAAAATTAAGATAAACAACAAGGCTATGGCGATGCCATGTGGCACTTTGCGTTGTGTCATCGCTTTAATCACTGGCGAACAAATAATAGCGATAAATAATGCCAATAAAAAAGGCACGACAATTTCTGCTGCCAGTTTAATTCCCGCAAACACAATCACTAAAGCCGCCATTGCGACTAAAGTGCGGTTAAAATTTAAGTTTTTTTCCACTAAATGGCTTCCTCATTTTCTTCGCCTGTACGAACACGAATCACGCGTTCTACATCATAAACAAAGATCTTTCCATCACCGATTTTGCCCGTTTGGCAAGTTTCAACAATGGTTTCAAGGCATTGCTCAAGCAAATCATCTGGCACGACAATTTCAATTTTCACTTTAGGCAGGAAATCCACCATGTATTCCGCACCACGATAAAGCTCTGTATGTCCTTTTTGGCGACCAAAACCACGGACTTCAGTCACCGTCATTCCGCTAATGCCAATATCAGATAAATTTTCACGCACATCATCTAATTTAAATGGCTTAATAATGGCTTCAATTTTTTTCATCTTATTTCTCCAAATTTTCGCGTCGTGCGGCTTTCGGTCGGAAGCTTGTAATCACTTCAGGCTTGGTATCAATATAAATACCATCAATTAATTGCAAGCAGTAAGGCACCGCACTAAAAATCCCTTTTACTAAGACTTTACCTTGCTCATCTTTCACACCTTCTAAAGTCTCTTTGATGGCTTTTGGCTGCCCTGGTAAATTCAAGATTAGGCTATTTTTACGAATCACGCCAACTTGACGAGATAAAATCGCTGTTGGCACAAAATGCAAACTCACTTGACGCATTTGCTCACCAAATCCAGGCATTTCACGATCGGCTACCGCTAACGTGGCATCCGGTGTCACATCACGTTTTGCCGGCCCTGTACCGCCTGTTGTGAGCACTAAATGACAATGGTACTCATCCACTAATTCTTTCAAGGTTTGTTCAATTAATGGCTGCTCGTCTGGAATTAATCGAGTCTCCACTTCAAAAGGATCCACCAACGCTTGCTCTAACCATTGTTGTAATTCTGGAATCCCTTGATCTTGATACACACCACTTGATGCGCGATCAGAGATTGAAACCAAACCAATTTTTAAAAGTGCGGTCATTTTCTTTCCTCATTTTTATATGCAATAAACAGGAGCATTCTATCCTATTTTCTCTTTTACCAAAGCATAAAAAAGCCATTTAGCTTTCACTAAATGGCTTTTTATTTTACACATTATTGTCTGGCTTGAACTTTGCCATCTACATAATCGATTGTGACTACTTTGCCTGGTAATAATTGACCAGATAGAACTTGTTGTGCCAAGCTGTTTTCGATCTCTTGTTGGATTGCACGTTTTAATGGACGCGCCCCATAAATTGGGTCGTAACCGACTTCACCAATGAAATCTAATAACGCTTCAGTAAACACTAATTCGTAACCACGAGTTTCCATACGTTTTGCTAAGCGTTCTAATTGAATACTTGCAATTGCACGGATATTTTCTTTATCAAGTGGATGGAATACCACAGTTTCGTCAATACGGTTGATAAATTCCGGACGGAAATGTTGGCTCACCACTGACATCACTAAGGCTTTCATTTCGCCATAGCTTTCGTTTTTGCTACCTTGGATTAAATCAGAGCCCAAGTTAGAGGTCATAATCACCACGGTGTTACGGAAGTCCACAGTACGACCTTGACCATCAGTTAAACGGCCATCATCCAACACTTGTAATAAGATGTTGAATACATCCGCATGTGCTTTTTCCACTTCATCCAACAAAATTACCGAATATGGACGACGACGTACCGCTTCAGTTAAATAACCACCTTCTTCATAACCTACGTAGCCTGGAGGCGCCCCCACTAAACGAGATACGCTGTGTTTTTCCATAAACTCTGACATATCAATACGTACCATCGCATCTTCGCTGTCAAAGAGGAATTTCGCCAATGTTTTGCAAAGCTCAGTTTTACCCACACCAGTTGGCCCTAAGAATAAGAAAGAACCAATTGGGCGGTTAGGATCTGAAAGCCCTGCACGGCTACGACGAATTGCATTCGCGACAGCATCAACAGCTTCTTCCTGACCGATTACACGTTTGTGCAATTCTTCTTCCATGCGTAAGAGTTTTTCTTTCTCACCTTCCATCATTTTAGAAACTGGAATGCCGGTTGCTTTAGAAAGTACTTCCGCAATTTCTTCATCCGTCACACGATAGCGTAATAGGCTCATTTCTTTGCCTTCACCGGTTTCAGCGGCTGCAAGTTGTTTTTCCAATTCAGGAATACGACCGTATTGAAGCTCAGACATTTTACTTAAATCGCCAGCACGACGCGCTTGTTCCATTTCAGTTTTCGCCGCATCTAACGCTTGTTTGATGTGTTGAGAACCTGAAAGTGCTGCTTTTTCTGACTTCCAGACTTCTTCAAGCTCAGCATATTCACGTTCTTTTTCAGAAAGTTCTTTTTCTAACATGTCTAAACGTTTACGGCTTGCTTCGTCTTCTTCTTTTTGTAATGCCTGTTGTTCCAATTTTAATTGGATGATACGGCGTTCAAGACGATCGAGTGGCTCTGGTTTAGAGTCAATTTCCATACGGATGCTTGAAGCAGCCTCATCAATTAAGTCGATGGCTTTATCCGGCAATTGACGATCGGAAATATAACGATGTGAAAGTGTTGCCGCTGCCACGATTGCTGGGTCAGTAATATCTACATGGTGATGGATCTCATAACGCTCTTTCAAACCACGTAAGATCGCAATGGTATCTTCTACACTTGGTTCATCTACAAAGACTTTTTGGAAACGACGCTCAAGTGCGGCATCTTTCTCGATATATTGACGATATTCGTCTAACGTTGTTGCACCCACACAGTGTAATTCACCACGTGCTAAACTTGGTTTTAATAAGTTACCTGCATCCATCGCACCGTCAGTTTTACCTGCACCAACCATGGTATGGATTTCATCAATAAAGAGGATCACGCGACCTTCTTCTTTTGCAAGCTCATTTAATACCGCTTTTAAACGCTCTTCGAATTCACCACGGTATTTTGCACCTGCAATCAATGCGCCCATATCTAAAGAAAGCACACGTTTATTTTTTAAGCCTTCTGGTACTTCACCATTAACAATACGTTGTGCCAACCCTTCCACGATAGCGGTTTTACCCACACCAGGCTCACCAATTAATACTGGGTTATTTTTGGTACGACGTTGCAATACTTGAATGGCTCGACGAATTTCTTCATCACGGCCAATAACTGGGTCGAGTTTGCCACTCTCAGCACGAGCGGTTAAATCAATTGTATATTTTTCAAGAGCTTGTCTGCTTTCTTCTGCATTTTGATCGTTCACGCTTTGTCCTCCGCGAATATGTTGAATCGCTTGTAAAATTTGTTCTTTTTTCGCACCACATTTTTTCAAAATGTCATTTAATGCACCGTGCTCTTCAAGAGCCGCCAATAAGAACAATTCACTGGAAATAAATTTATCATGTTTTTGTTGTGCTAATTTGTCACATAAATTCAATAAGTTGAGTAATTGACGGGAAATTTGCACATCTCCGCCATTACCTGACACTTGTGGCAATTTATTCAATTCTGCGTTTAATTCATTACGTAATAACGCCACATTCACGCCACTGGCTGTCAAAATAGGTGCAATTGAGCCGTCTTGTTGATTTAAAAGTGCGGCCAACAAATGCACGGGTTCGATAAACTGATTATCTTTACCAAGCGCTAATGACTGTGCTTCACTGAGTGCTTGTTGGAATTTAGTGGTAAATTTTTCAATATTCATATCTTCTCCTGCATAAAATACTTGGGTCATCCCCTTTATGAGTAATTAAATAAGACCTTTTTTTGGTATTTCAAGAGAAAAAATAGGCTATTTTTAATTTTTTCTATCAAACTTTACGTCTTGATAGGTTTAAGCAACTAAGATTTGATGAAGTGGCACGTCCCATGCTTCAGTTGGAAGCTGTTCGACTTGCTGACATTGATGGGCTAATCCCACAGGGATAAAAGAAGACTTCTGCCAATTTTGTAAGGTGCGATCATAAAAACCACCGCCCATGCCTAGACGGTTTCCTTGTTTATCAAACGCAACGAGTGGCGTAAAAAGAATATCTAATTCATCCAAAGGCAATACGTTTTGCACATTGAGTTTGGGCTCCCAAATGCCAAATTTATTTTGGCACATTGGTGTATCTGGCAAATAACGTAAAAACAAAAGATGATTCGGATTGAAAGGATGCAAGACGGGCAAATAAACTTGTTTGCCTTGTGCCCAAAGGGTTTTGATGAGTTTTTCTGTCGAGATTTCTCCATCAAAAGAAATATACAAAGCAATATGCTGCGCATTTCGTTCTTCAATTAATCCGAGAGCTTGTCGAGTGATAGAGTCTTCCGCCTGTTGCTGCTGAAGTGCGGTCAAATTTGCTCGTGTTTTACGAATTTGCTGACGAAGTTGATTGCGAAGCGTTTGCTGTATTGATTTCATTCGATTGGAAAGAATGGATTTAAGAGAAAGGTCCCAGAGTGCCGCTACGAGTAGTAGTCCTTGAACCCGACGGTCCAAGGAAACCGGTAAGGCCATTTTTAGGTTTCTTTAGTCCAATGACAAAGTCAAAGGTCAAGCCTACACACCAATGGCGGGAAACCGATTTATAAAGTTCTAAGTATCGGCTCAGGGACATAACCCATCCACGAACACCCCAGGAAATCTTTTAAATTTATACTAGCTCAATTTGATTGGTTTGACTAGCCTTTATTTGAATAATTTTGCTTATTCAAGCACGTCCCACAAGGGACGGGATTATTTTTTAACCGGTTGAATTAAATCAGACTCTTCCGGTTTTTTCACATCTGCAAATTGTTTATCTTTATTCGCATCGATGACTTGCTGAGTTTGGGTAGCTAATTGTTGTAAACCCATTTTTTCATAGGCTTCTTTCATTAAGAATAAGCCTTCGTAAGTCGCTTTAGCATCTGGATATTGTTGTAACATACCCACTACACGGTTTGATACCGCAACCCACGCATCACGTTTTGCATAGAATTTTGCAATTTCTAATTCATGACGTGCCAATGAATCTTTGATATACGCCATACGTGCTACTGCATCTTGTGAATATGGGCTATTTGGGAACGCAC
>CAJZKN010000004.1:0-119062 GCA_916050345.1 Parahaemophilus parainfluenzae
CCTCCCTTACAAGGAGGGGGTCACTGGTTCGAGACCGGTATCGCCCACCACTTTTTTCAAAGTTGGCTTTAATGTTGTAGAAGTTTGACCAAGCGGGCGATTAGCTCAGTTGGGAGAGCACCTCCCTTACAAGGAGGGGGTCACTGGTTCGAGACCGGTATCGCCCACCACTTTTCTTAAAGTCCTTTTTTAAATCAGTCAAATTAGCATTAGTTCTGTTTTATCTTATAAATAAAAACGGCCACAAAACGTTTCGTTTTATGACCGCACTTTTATTAGATTTTAGGATTAAACCGGCTCTAAACCTAACACTTTACGTCCATTGATACTGGCAATATCAACCATTGCATCAAGATGAGGGAAACGACAACCCGCAGCAAGCAAGCTTAGTTCTTGCCATAAATCCCCTTCACAAAGTGGCACCATATAATCACAGATATTATCCGTACCTAACGCGACTGTAATCCCTTCTGGAATCATTTCATCTGCCGGAGTCAATGCATTGTGGAAAGGCATCAAATCTTCTTTGCGGTTACTATCAATCCACGCCATTGGGCAAGCAATCATCATCATTTTTGCCTGACGCATTTTTTCATAAAGCTTATAGCGATATTCTCTGCTATGTGCACCAATGGAAATACCATGGATCGCCACAACTCGACCTTCCATTCCATGTTCGATAGTTTTATCGCAAAGCTGCTCTGTTTCTTTTTCTTTTGGAGAGTTGAATTGGTCCACATGCACATGACACATAATGCCGCGAGATTTAGCCGCATCAAGCAGAATATCCATTGCTTCAAGACCACGACCATAGTCAAGCTCATCGCGATAAGGTAAACCACCAATCATATCCACCATATCAGAGCCAATATCAAACCATTTGCGTGCTTCTGGCTCAATCACCCCTTTTAAGGTCTGATTCGCAAATTTTAAAATAATGTCATGCTTATAGACTTCGCGCGCTTTATGCGCAGCAATAATGGCTCGGTCTTCACAAATCGGGTCGATATCTACAAAAGTCCCAAATGCCGTCACCCCTTGGGAAATCATCAACTCAATCGATTGACAGAAACGGGCGTAATAATCATCAACACTTGATGTACGTTTAACTTCGTCCACTAAATCCCATTTTTGTTGAAGATTACTGTTGTGATAAATGCCAATTTTTTCAGGTGTCATTGTAAAAGCACGATCTGCGTGAGCATGGGCATTAACCCACCCACCTTTTTTAATGATTTCGTCTCGAATAAACGTTTTAAAGCTACGAACGTGATTTCTCATAATAACTCCGCCAAAAAAGAAAGGAAAAGAGAGACGAGAAGTGTATTAATTGAAAAGCAAACCCAATAAGGATCGGGTCTATTGTGAATTGTTTGCAATGTTATGAAAAATTCGCAGATTTTAATTAATAACATCTTTTCAGTCTTTCAACTGAGTGCAAAGTATAAGATTTTAAGCACAAAAAAGCTATCTATTTATTGACAAAAGAACGCTCTTGTTTAAAGACATCTAAGAACAAGCCGAGCGGTGGGCGGCTTGAAGATTGCTCAGTATAAGTGCGGTCAAATTTCTTATAGTTTCCTTTTCGATCAATATGATACTGTGTACCATCCGGCTGAATAATGACATTCCAACGGAAATTCGACGCCAACACCCAAGGATCACCATTAAGTTCAAATAAATTGCGACCTTGTGCATAATCCGAAACTGGATTTTTCACTTTAAAGATCGACGACATCAATGCCGGTAATAAATCAGTATGGCTTGTTAATTTAGAGACTTCTTGCACCGGCAAATCTTTCCAGTAAACAATAAACGGCACTTGGATTTCATCACGACCAAAATAGTTTTCTTGCGCTTTTTCATCTAGCTTATTAAACGTTGTACCATGCTCTGCCGTAATGATGACAATCGTATTCTCTAAAGAAACTGATGCTAAAGTGTCATCAATTTGTTGATCAATCTCCACAAGCGATTTGGTGTAATTTTCTTCTGTTTGATCCGCAATATCTAAATCCACATAAGCAAACCAAGGTTTATCCTCTTTTAAGAGAGATAAAACGCCATTTATCGCCTCTTTTGGCGAAGAAGCTTTCACTTTAGGCAATTTCACATTACGGAACAAGGCTTGTTTAAATAAGCTATCTTTAAATGCCGTAGACGAATAAGCGACAAATTGATATTTCTCGTCTTGTAGCTTTTTAATTAACACCGACGGTGTGTGATTACTCAAAATACTGTCCGTGTAATTCGCATTCAGTCCATAGAATAAGCCTACTAAGCCGGCATTGTTCGTATTGCCGCTGCTGTAATGATTCGTAAATTGAGTAGAGCTTGTGGCAAACTCAAACAATTTAGGCATTTTCTCGCTAGTCAGCGCATCATAACGTAAGCCTGAAACGGTAATCACGAGAATATTGGGTTTGTTTTCCACTTGCTCAAACTGAAGATCTTTTTTCGGATAATCAATTTTTAATGCATCCAAACGGCCTTCTTGTTCTAAGCGCTGTGAGTATGTTTCCGCATTAATAAACCCTTGTTTTTCTAAAAAGGTTCGTGCGGTCATTGGATAAGAAAGTGGAAAGTTTGAACGCTGCATAGTAATCGGACGATATAAAAATGCATCCGCCCAAGCGTAAATTAAGTGTGTCGCGACAAACGTGGAAGTCAGCACTAATCCCACTTTCTTCAGCCATTTCTGACGTTCTAAGCTACGTAATTTTTCCCAACTCCAACGGGAGAAAAGCATTTGGATTAGCAAAATAATCGGCATTGGCGCAAAGAAAATTTGCCAATCCCGTGAGAGATCGCCCTTTTCAGGGTTCACTAACAAATTCCAAACAATAGAAGAAAGGTGGATATTAAAGCGGTTAAATACTTCTGTATCAAACAGCAGTAATGTGGTGCAAATTGTCGCAATAATCACCGTTAGGCCACGGAAAGTGCGGTGATTTTTGATGATAAAACTCAGTGGAAAAATAACCAGCAAATACAGGGCAAAAACACAAAAGCTGAAATGGCCTAATAAGCTGATGAAGAAATAAATTTTGCCGAGTAATGTGTCGGGCCAGTCAATGAGAAAGGCATAACGACTGCCAATAAGAATTGCGATGATAATGTTAAAAAAAGCAAACCAATGTCCCCACGAAATTTTTCGTGAGGTTTCTTCACGGTATTCACGCCCGTTGAATTTGCTCTTTTTAAACCAAAACATTTTATTTTATTTTTACCGAATTCATTAGAGAGTTGGCAAAGGCTTGAGCTAGAGCTTCACGCTGTGCGGCTGGCACGCTAGTGGTCAATAAATTACTGGCCATATTGCCTAAAGCGATAAGAGAAAGATCAACGGGCGCTTTGTGAGTTTCAAGCACGCTAATCATGTCATTAATGATGGCATTAACTTGCCCATCGGAATACTTTGAATGTTGAGCCATTTGGAATGTTTAAGCCTGTTTCTAAATACAAAAAACTTCTCATATCATACCCGATAATTTGTCCAATCTGAATAATTTCTTTTTTCTTGCTTAAAAAGTGCGGTTATAATTTAAGGTAAATTTTACTAAGGAAAAAATTATGAGCATTACGGTTAATCAAATCGTGCTACATCAATTAGTTAAGCACGCTGAAAATGAAACCACTACCATGGAAAGCGTGTTGCGTGATGAACTTCTCATCATTACGCCGGAAGTCGAACAAATGATGTTGCAATTACATCAAGGTTATCAAAATAAAGGCAAAGCATTTGGTGTATTCCAAGAGAATTCCATTTTTGCACAAGATCTGAATCGTTTATTAGAAAATGAAATCAACTTTTTAAATTTCAGCCAACAATCCACAAAATTATTAGCGCAAGAATTGGGCAAATATAATTTTGCAGACAGCGGTACGCTTATCCTATGCCAATATAACTTTTTAGCGACGGATTACCTATTCATCTCACTGTTAGATAGTCGTATCAGCATGTTAGTTGACGAAAATCTTGAAATTCGTCGTACGGAATATCTAGATATTACACAATTTGACATTGCGGCACGTATCAACTTAACGGATTTACAAGTAAACGCAAACTCAAACCGTTATCTCACCTTCATTAAAGGGCGTGTTGGTCGTAAAATTAGTGACTTCTTTATGGATTTCTTAGGTGCAGAAGAAGGGTTAAATCCGCAAGTTCAAAACCAATTCCTATTACAAGCAGTCAGTGACTACTGTGAACAAGGTGAATTGAACAAAGAACAAACTCAAGCAGTGAAAAAACAGGTATTTGAATACTGTAAAGGGCAATTAGCAAATGGTGATGAAATTGCCTTAACTGAACTTTCAGCGAATTTACCGACTCTAAACGAGCGCCCTTTTGTCACCTTTACAGAAGAGCAAGATTACGGCTTGGAGGAAACCATTCCACCAGTACGTTCAGCCTTAAAAACATTAACGAAATTTTCGGGTTCTGGTAAAGGTGTGACATTAAGTTTTGATGCGGATTTATTAAATAACCGTATTGAATGGGATCCACTCACAGATACTTTAACAATCAAAGGGATACCACCAAATCTGAAAGATCAACTTCAAAAAGCATTAAAGTGCGATAATTAATTTGGCAAGATCATAAAGTTTCGGTATCATTCGACATAACTTTGCAGTAAAAGGTAAAAAATATGCAATTAAGAACATTTTTAGGTGCAGTTGTTTTAGCATTAAGTTTAACTTCTTGTTCAACAGTGCAAAAAGTCGTTTATCGTATTGATGTTCCACAAGGTAACTATTTAGAAGCAGCGACTGTGGCGCAAGTTAAACCGGGCATGACCGCACAACAAGTACAATATCTGCTTGGTACACCAGTTTTAATCGATCCTTATAGTAACCTAACTTGGTATTACGTGTTCTTACAACAACACTCTTACCAAAAACCTGAACAGCACACATTTACAGTAAAATTCGATCAAAACGGTCTAGTAAGCAGTGCAGAATTAGATAAGCCATTACCTGAAGTGGCAAAACAAGACGAAAATAATACTATTATCAGCACTCCTGAAAACGCAGGTAAGAAAAGCTGGTGGAAATTCTGGTAATCATTAAAAAATAACACCTGCTTGTCATATCAAGCAGGTTCGTTGTATTACAAGGGAATGAAAATGTCAAAAATTCTATTAGTTGATGATGATATTGAACTAACAGATTTACTTGCTGAAGTTTTACGACTGACTGGTTTTGAAGTTGAAATCGCCAATAATGGCCAAGAAGCATTAGATAAGCTCAACGCAAGCCACCAGCTAGTTTTATTAGATATCATGATGCCCGTATTAAACGGGATTGAAACACTCAAGAAAATTCGTCAAACATCAAATGTCCCTGTGATGATGCTTACCGCTCGTGGTGAAGAAATCGATCGTGTTCTTGGCTTAGAACTCGGTGCCGATGACTATTTACCAAAACCCTTTAACGATCGTGAACTGGTTGCTCGCATTAAAGCCATTTTACGTCGTGCTACGCCAGCAGAAAAAGAAAACACTCAAAATTCGACCGCACTTTCATCAGAAGAAAATACATTGGAATTTTGTGGTTTAGAGCTTCACTCAGGCCTTCAACAAGCCTCTTATAAAGGCCAAGATCTCGGTCTAACCGGCTCTGAATTTGCACTACTTCATAAACTTGTGCTTCGACCTGGGCAAATTGTCTCTCGTGAAGAATTAAGTATGAATGTGCTTGGCAAACACCTTTCACCTTTCGATCGCTCGATTGATATGCATATGTCAAACTTGCGCAAAAAACTTCCAGAAAGAGACAATGGCTTACCATGGCTGAAAACGCTACGTGGCCGTGGTTACTTATTGGTTTGTGAATAATGCTCATTAAGAAATTCAGCTTAAATCAGCTCACTATACGCACATTTACTGTCTTTTGGTTGGCATTCTTTGCCATGACCGCGCTTTTAGTCGCACTTCCTTATTTTGATAGCCGCTTATACTCAGATTTAAATCAAAATGAAATATCGAGTTATCAAAAGAAACTCGTCGAATCAATTCGTAATAATAGAATCAATGGCATCCTCGCTGGCGTTCCTGTGCTTCCAACAGATAAATTCGACTCTGCTCGCCCAGTTATTATGACGCCTGAAAAAGAAATCTTCGGTGCTTTAGGCGAAGAAAGAATGCATATTGCTCAGTTCGCCCAAGAATCAAGTAACTTTGCCCAGCCACAACGCAAAACATTTAAAGATATCCAAATTGCAGGACCTTTTAAAGTCTATATTGGCGATTCCGACCAAGCATCCGAATTATTCTTTGTGTCTCGAGCAAATGGCCAACAAGAAATTTTGCGTTATATGCTTGATCACCCTTGGATCTTACTGCTCTTAACATTAATTATTACAACACCTTTGCTTTGGTGGTTCACTCATACCATCGTCAAACCGATTACCAATTTACAAAAAGCCGCTAATAGCGTGGCATTAGGTAACTTCAAAGTTGATAATGAGTTAGCAAATCATGGTCCAGCAGAATTGCGAGAAGTAGGTCAAAGTTTTAACAAAATGTCGATTGCGATTGATAATCTAATTTCAAACCAACACAATCTACTTTCGTCCATCTCACATGAATTAAAAACACCATTAACGCGTTTACAACTTTCTACTGCACTGGTTCGTCATCAAACGGGTGATATTGAACCGGTAAAACGTATTGAAAAAGAAATACAACGAATGGATAAAATGATCAGTGAATTGCTGCTCATTTCCCGTCAACAAATGCATTCTCAAATGGAGCACAATTTATTTTCTATTGATCAACTCTGGGACGATGTTATAAAGGATGCCTTCTTTGAAGCAGAACAACGCAAAATAACTTGTGATGTCAATATCTCTATTTTACATCCTGAAAAACACATGATTTATGGCAACCTAAGCTTACTCACTAGTGCAATTGAAAACATTGTTCGTAATGCATTGAAATACACTAAAGACCGTATTTTTCTCACTATTAACTTACAAAAAAATGAACAGGATGAGAACTGCCTACAAATTCGAGTGGATGATAATGGCTTAGGCTTACCACCTGAAGAGTTTGATAAAATCTTTAAGCCATTCTATCGTGTAGATGAAACCCGAACACGGGCCACTGGTGGAACAGGGTTGGGATTAACCATTGTTTATAATGTAGTTAATGAACACCATGGAAAAGTATGGGCGGAATCCAGTAATTTAGGTGGACTTGCCGTCACTATTCAACTTCCATTATGGAAACAAAGTTAGTTCAAACAAAAGGCGATATTTTCATATCGCCTTTTTCTTATTTAATTTTCACCCGTTTTAATCGCAGTGCATTTGACAGTACAGAAAGCGAACTCATCGCCATGGCTGCACCGGCCAGGACAGGACTTAAATAGCCCAATGCCGCAAGAGGAATACCTAGCACATTGTAAATGAGAGCAAAGAATAAGTTTTGCTTAATATTCTTTAATGTTGCTCGAGAAATCATTAATCCATCGACTAACTGATTCACCGAATGCTGCATGAGTGTCGCCGATGCGGTTTGCTCTGCGACATCAGAACCTGATTTCATCGCAAAGCTTACATTAGCCATCGCTAATGCGGGTGCATCATTCACACCATCACCAACCATTGCGACTACTTTGCCTTGCTGACGTAATGCCTCAATATAAGCGGCTTTGTCACGTGGACTGCAATTACCTTGGGCGGTTTTCACACCGACTTGTTGAGCGACATACTCAACGACAGATTGCTGATCGCCACTCATTATCACCACATCAATATTATGTTGATGTAAACGCTGAACCGCTTGCAAACTATCCTCTTTCAGACTGTCTGCTAATGCAAATGCACCGATTGGGTTGTCATCTACAGATACCGCAACAATACTCGCAATTTGCCAAATTTGAGGCATATTATCTGGTAAGGTTAATTCACAATAAGCCGGCTTACCGACTTTAACAAAACCTATTCCATCAATATGAGCTGAGATGCCCTGCCCCACTTCTGAATGAACTGAAAGTGCGGTCGGAATTTCAAGTGATTTTTCCTGCGTCGCCAAGACAATCGCTTTAGCTAAAGGGTGATTGGCGTTTTGTTCAACGGAAGCCGCAATGCGATATAAATCATCCTCAGAATAGACCGCACTTTGTGGTTGCCAAACAGCGGTGATTTTGAGGTCTCCATGAGTTAGCGTACCAGTTTTATCTAATACCACCGTATCCACATGGGCTGCCTCCTCCATAGATGCTGCATCTTTAAACCAAATCCCTGCATTTACTGCTTTTCCCATACCAACCATTATGGCAGCAGGAGTGGCAAGCCCTAACGCGCAAGGACAAGCGATAACTAACACAGCAACCGAATGAATTAAGGCAGTAACCCAATCACCTTTTATCCACCAGGTTAATACAAATGTTATTGCGGAAATTAATAACACGGCAGGTACAAATACTGCAGCGACTTTATCAGCAAAACGAGCAATCGGTGCTTTTGTACCCTGCGCCTCAGAGAGTGCTTTCATCATATCGCCCAATAGCGTTTGCTGACCGAGTTGATTGGCTCGATAAATAAGGCTACCTTGTGTCACCATAGCCCCCGCAAGCACAGGACTTTGAGACATTTTTTCTAATGGTTGAGATTCACCGGTTAAATGACTCTCATCACACCAACCACTCCCCTGTTCAACTACGCCATCAGCTGCAATACGTTCACCTTGATTAGCCCGTAAAATATCGCCTATTTTTACTAGGTCAAGAGGAATCGTTTCCCAACGATTTTCACGTTGAACACTGACTTGTTTTGGGGTGAGTTGTAATAATAACCCTAAACTGTTTAAGCTTTGTTTCTTCGTTCTTTCCTCAAGAAATTTCCCAAGGCTAACGAAACCTATGACCATCACTGATGCTTCAAAATAAACATGAGATGCACCATCATGCCCCATTGACTGATGATAAAACAGCATAAAGACCGAATAGAGATAAATCGCCAACGTACCTGTACTCACTAGTACATCCATATTGGCTAAACCACCTCGAATACTACCAATCGCACCTTTATAAAAAGGAATGGCTAACCCTAGTTGCACAATGCTCGCAAGAACAAATTGCCACATTGGCGGCATCATCCAAGAATGATGATTAAACATCATCCCGATCATTCCGATTAAAAAAGGAATGTTAATGAACAAAAGCAACCATAAACGTGGACTAATCTTCGTTTCATTGGGCGTGCTAGGCAACACATTTTGCTTTAGAATGCCATTAAATCCCGCTTTTTGAATAATTGTTAAAATATCTTGTTCTGAAGCCTGAGATGAATCAAATACTACATGGGCTTCCTCCGCAGCAAAATTCACACCCGCTTCAGAGACAAAATCTTTTCGATTCAACACCTTCTCAATCCTATTAGCACAGGATTGGCAGGTCATCCCCTCGATTTGAATGGCTATTTTTTTATTCTGTTGCATAAAAACCTGCGTCTTCAATTGTTTCAATTAATTGTGGAATACTGACCGCACTTTCATCAAAGGTAACTACTGCTTTACCGTCATCAAGTGTCACTACGGCTTTTTCTACGCCATTAAGCTCTTCCAATACTCTAGTGACGCTTTTCACACAACCACCACAAGTCATTCCTGTTACATGTAATGTAATTGATTTCATATTTACTCCTTAATTATTGATATAGATTGAAATTAAGCTTACTATAAACCTTAACGCAAGGTTAAGGTCAAGGATTTTTTATGAACATTAGTGAAGTAGCCAAATTAGTGGGTTTATCAAGTAAACAAATTCGGGATTATGAGAAGTCAGGCCTATTAAAGCCTGCACAGCGAAGCCTTTCTGGTTATCGCCATTATGAAGAAAAGGATTTAGAACGACTACGTTTTATTCGTCACTCTCGAGATGTTGGGTTTTCACTCCAACAAATCCACCAACTTTTACAATTACAGGATAATCCCAAGCGTAGTAGTCGAGAAGTTAAAGCACTTACGACGCAGCATATTAAAACATTGAATGAGCAAATTCATCACTTGCAAAAAATGGTAAAGGAATTAGAACGATGGCATAACGCTTGCCAGGGCAATGATTACCCTGAATGCAGTATTTTGGAAGGATTAAAAGGATAAATTAATATTCCCAGCTTTCAGGATCGATGCCTAAATCACGCATGATCTCTTTGGCATTTTCAGGAATCTCATCATGGCGTTCTTTCATTAAATCTGCATCAGTCGGTAATGGCTGTCCCGTAAAAGCATGCAAGAATGCCTCACAAAGCAATTCACTATTTGTTGCATGGCGCAAACTTTTCAGCTGACGACGCGTACGCTCGTTCGTCAGAATTTCCAATACTTTAATCGGAATCGAAACGGTAATTTTTTTGACTTGCTCGCTCTTTTTGCCATGTTCTGCATAAGGGCTAATATATTTGCCATCCCAGTTTGCCATAATGCACCTTAAATAACCTGATAATTTATCCGTATTTTAATGAAAAATAAACAAAATGACAATCTAGACGGCTAAAAGTATAGCATGCCATTTACCTTACATTTACTTACAAACATTTACAATAATTTGCAGAACTAAAAACTATTACTTTTGACTAAATGCCTGTTGCATACGCAATACATTATTGTTATTTGAAGATAACGACATATTTAATATTGAGGTCTATTATGTCAAAAAAACTTTTTGCTGAATTTTTCGGTACATTTTGGTTAGTTTTCGGTGGTTGTGGTAGTGCAATCTTTGCGGCTTCTGTCAACCTAGGTATCGGTTATGTAGGCGTTGCATTTGCCTTCGGTTTAACCGTATTAACCATGGCTTACGCTGTAGGTCACATTTCTGGTGGTCACTTTAACCCTGCAGTAACACTTGGTTTAGTGGCTGGCGGTCGTTTCTCTGCAAAAGACGCCCTTCCATACATTGTTTCTCAAGTGATTGGTGGTTTAGCCGCGGGTGCTGCACTTTGCCTTATTGCATCAGGTAAAGTTGGCTTTGATGTGACTGCAGGTTTTGCCTCTAATGGCTACGGCGAACACTCTCCTGAAGGTTATTCTTTAGAAGCGGTATTCGTAGCAGAAGTATTATTAACTGCATTCTTCTTATTAATCATCATGGGCTCTACTCATAAAAATGCAGCAGCTGGTTTTGCACCAATCGCAATTGGTTTAGGTTTAACTTTAATCCACTTAATCAGCATTCCTGTATCAAATACCTCTGTAAACCCAGCTCGTAGTACTGCAGTTGCGGTATTCCAAGGTACTTGGGCAATCGACCAATTATGGCTATTCTGGGTGGCACCGATTATCGGTGGTATTTTAGGTGGTATTATCTACCGCACTTTATTAGCGAAAAATAACTAAGATTTCGTTTCATAGAAGAAGGCATCGTGATGATGCCTTCTTTTTTATCTTTATTTGTAATCCAAATAGATAAATAAAAACCACCTTTCGGTGGTTTCAGTTAATTATAAGGTTTTTGCAAGATCTTTTAGGAAAGCTTTAAACTCTTTGCCTAATTTATCATGACGAAGACCATATTCGACAAAGGCTTCCATATAGCCAATCTTATCACCACAGTCAAAACTTCTGCCCGTCATATGAAATGCTTCAACGACCTCTTTCTCAATAAGCATATCAATTGCATCCGTTAATTGGATTTCATCACCTACACCAACTGGTGTTTTTTCTAATAAATCCCAGATTTTGGCAGAAAATACGTAACGACCTACCACTGCAAGATTTGATGGTGCTTCATCGACAGACGGTTTTTCAACAATACTATTAATTTTAACGCTCTCACCACCTTTTAGCTCTACGCCACCACAATCAGCAATACCATAGCTACTCACTTCATCAGCAGCAACCGGCGCAACCATAATTTGGCTTGCTTGTGTTTCTTTAAAACGTTTAATCATTGCAGAAAGATTTTCTTTCTTTTGATTTGCCGTAAAATCCGCTAAAAGCACATCAGGTAACACGACTGCAAATGGCTCATTTCCAACGACTGGACGACCACATAACACCGCATGACCTAAACCTTTCGCATTGCCTTGACGAACATGCATAATTGTTACATCTTTAGGGCAAATAGAACGCACCTCTTCTAGAAGCTGACGTTTAACACGCTTCTCAAGCATGGTTTCCAACTCAAAAGACGTATCAAAGTGGTTTTCAATCGCATTTTTAGAAGAATGTGTGACTAACACGATTTCTTTGATACCAGCAGCCACACACTCATTCACAACATATTGAATCAGAGGCTTATCCACAAGCGTTAACATTTCTTTTGGAATCGCTTTTGTTGCTGGCAACATACGGGTGCCGAGACCGGCTACAGGAATAATTGCTTTCATTAGATTTCCTTTTTGTTTAAATATTCAATGACCACACCTCTGTAACACAAAAGTGCGGTCATTATTTATTAAATTTTGATAGATTTAAGTTGGAAAAGTTCCTTCTCTACCTTTATAACTCAAATTTCCGTTATTTTTAAAATCTTGCAAACCAATGGGTTTAATTTTTTGAAAAACGTTAATTAAATTATAAATAGAATGTAAAACATTCATAAAACTCGTTGGTCTAAGATGCCCCATCTATATGTTCATCTTTTGACTGCAGAATTCGTTGGTAAATTTCCTCTCGGTGAACAGATACTTCTTTAGGCGCTTGCACACCGAGTTTGACTTGGTTTCCACGTACACTCAAAACCGAGATAGAAATATCGTCTCCAATGAGAACACTTTCGCCAACTTTTCGAGTTAAGATTAACATCTTTTATCTCCTTAGTTTGCATTTATTAGATATCCCTATCAATCAAGTAAAGATCGGCATCCCACCGACCTGCTTGTACTACAGATTATTGCTTAACCAGTTTTGTGCGACAGTTAATGCTAGATTCACATTTTCTGGTTGGGAGCCTCCTGCCATTGCCATATCAGGGCGACCACCGCCTTTCCCGCCAACTTGCTGAGCCATTAAATTCACTAGCTCACCAGCCTTCACTTTAGTAGTTAAATCGCTTGTTACGCCAACGACGAGGTTGACTTTATCATCTAAAATAGATGCAAATACAATTACGCCTGAACCAAGTTGATTTTTTAAATCATCAACCATCACACGTAACGATTTAGTTTCAATTCCGTCTAGTTGATGTACGATTACAGAAACATCATTAATTTTAACCGCACTTTTCACTAAATCGGAACCCGCTTGCATTGCGGCTTTTTCTTTTAATCCTTGTAATTCTTTTTCTGCTTTCTTCGCTTTATCTTGAAGTTGCTGAATTTTCTCAACAAGGGTATTAACGTCAGATTTAAACAAATCTGCACTTTGAGTAAGAATACGTTGTTGGTTATGTAACCAATTAATTGCATTTTCACCCGTTACCGCTTCAATACGACGAACACCTGCTGCAACTGCAGTTTCCGCCACAATTTTAAATAAACCGATATCACCGGTACGTTTAGCATGAATGCCACCACAAAGTTCAACGGAGAAATCTCCCATTGTTAAAACACGTACCACATCAGCATATTTTTCACCGAATAACGCCATTGCACCTTTTGCTTTTGCCGCTTCGATATCCATTACGTCCGTTTGAACCACAAAATTCTCACGTACTTTTTGGTTTACCAACGTTTCAATTTCGTTAAGCTGTGCTTTGGTAATCGCTTCCGGATGAGCAAAGTCAAAACGTAATGCTGTATCAGATACTAACGATCCTTTTTGCACTACATGGTGACCTAAAACTTGACGCAATGCGGCATGTAATAAGTGTGTAGCTGAATGGTTAAGTGACGTTTGATGACGTCTTGCTGCATCTACAACCGCATTGACTGTTTGTCCGACTTTTAAAGTACCTTGCTCTAACTCACCAATATGACCAAATACTTGACCATATTTTTGAGTATCTTTTACATTAAACTGAGCATCTTGAGAAGTTAAATAACCGCTGTCACCAATTTGACCACCTGATTCCGCATAGAATGGAGTATTTTCTAAAACCACCACGGCACTTTGGCCTGCAGTAATACTCTCTACTGATTTTCCATCATGGAAAAGTGCGGTCACTTTGGCTAAAGATTCTGATTCAGTATAACCTTCAAATTTTGTTTCGCCTTCTACACGAATAACATTGTTGTAATCCATGCCGAATTGGCTTGCAGATTGTGCGCGTAAGCGTTGTGCTTCCATTTCACGCTCAAAACCTGCTTCATCAATTGCAATATCACGCTCACGACATACATCTGCCGTTAAATCAAGTGGGAAGCCATAAGTATCATAAAGTTTAAAGGCAACTTCACCTGACAACACACCATCTTTCACTTGAGCAAGCGCATCGTCTAATAAACTTAATCCGCGTTCTAATGTACGAGCAAACTGTTCTTCTTCTAAACGAAGTAATTTTTCGACATTCGCTTGTTTTTCCTTAACTTCTTTGCCGGCTTCAGCCATGACTTCAATTAAGGTTGGCACAAGTTTGTAGAAGAACGCTTCTTTGGCACCTAACAAGTGACCATGACGCACTGCACGACGGATAATACGACGTAATACATAACCACGCCCTTCGTTTGATGGAATTACGCCATCTGCAATTAAATATGCACAAGAACGAATGTGGTCTGCAATTACACGTAATGATTTGTTTGTTAAATCTGTTGTTCCGACGATTTCAGCTGTTTTCGCAATTAATTTTTGGAAAATATCGATCTCATAGTTAGAGTTTACATGCTGTAATACGGCGGAAATACGCTCTAAGCCCATCCCGGTATCAACAGATGGACGTGGTAGTTTTTCCATTGTACCGTCTGCTTGACGGTTAAACTGCATGAATACCACATTCCAAATTTCGATATAACGGTCACCATCTTCTTCTGGTGAGCCTGGAGGACCACCCCAAATATGATCGCCATGATCGTAGAAAATTTCAGTACATGGACCACAAGGACCGGTATCACCCATTGCCCAGAAGTTATCTGATGCATAAGGCGCACCTTTGTTATCACCGATACGAATAATACGCTCTGCTGGCACACCAACTTCTTTATGCCAAATATCATAAGCTTCATTATCGGTTTCATACACGGTTACCCATAATTTTTCTTTTGGTAAGCCGAGCCATTGTGGAGAGGTTAAGAACTCCCACGCAAAATTAATCGCATCATGTTTGAAATAGTCACCAAAGCTGAAGTTGCCGAGCATTTCAAAGAAAGTATGGTGACGCGCCGTATAACCGACGTTTTCTAAGTCATTATGCTTACCACCTGCGCGCACACAACGTTGTGCAGTTGTCGCACGTGTGTAAGGACGTTTATCCATACCAAGAAACACGTCTTTAAATTGGTTCATACCGGCATTGGTAAAAAGCAATGTCGGATCGTTTTCAGGCACAAGCGAACTACTTGCGACGACCTGATGCCCCTTGCTATGGAAAAAATCAAGGAATGACTGTCTAATTTCTGCTGTTGTTTTCATTGATAAAACCTTGTGTCTCTATCTCGATCACGATTTATAAAAAAGCTCACTATTCTTGCATATTTTGACCTAGAGAAAAAGGCTTTTTCACTGATCTTAAAAAAGAAAACCGCACTCTACTGCATTAATTGAGAAGTGCGGTTAAAATTTACGTTATTTTAATAGGGCTAAAAATAATTTTTGATCACTATTCGTCGCGAAGTGGCACAACCAACATATCAATTTTAATGGTATTCATCACTTGACGTGTTGAAGACATCAATTTACTCCAGAAATCTTGGTGATGACCTGTCACTAGTAGATCTACATCATACTGATCAATAGCGTCTGTCAAAACTTGACCTAAATCACCGCTACCGCTCAATTTTTCTTTTATTGGATAACCAGCATGTTCCGCTAAATTAATTAGCGCTTTTTGGGTTTCGCTCGAGATTCTATCTTGCATTGATGACATATTGACATCAATTAAACCAGTATAGAGATCCGAGAAGTTTACATCTACATGAATAATGGAAAGTTGCGCATCATTACGTTTTGCAATTCCCACGGCTTTTTTGAGTAGAAATTCACTTTCATCAGAAAGATCTACCGCAACTAAAACGTGTTTGTACATAATCGACTCCTTACTGATTTGATTGGTCTTTTTTATCTAACAGTATATTAGCACCTTAAATGCACAAAAAACTTGCACTAGATCACAATTTTGAGAATTCTTCTCAATTTTTCATTAAATTTTCAATATCATCGATTTCTTTTGGTGCCGCCGCGGTCAGATTTTTATTGCCATATTCAGTCATTAGCAAATTATCTTCAATACGCACGCCAATGCCTTTATATTGCGCTGGCACATCTGCTTCTTCTGAAATATAAATGCCTGGCTCAACAGTGATGATCATCCCCACTTCAAGCATGCGGCTACGATCATCATCATAGCGGCCAACATCGTGCACATCCAAGCCAAGCCAATGGCCTAAACCATGCATATAAAATTGACGATAAGCTTTTTCTTCAATCAGCTTATCTACATCCCCTTTCAGAATGCCTAAATCCACCAAGCCTTGAGTTTTAATACGAATCACTTCATCATTCGCCAGTTTAATTGAATTACCTGGCACTAATAACTCAATCGCACGTTTTTGTGCTTTTAACACTAATTCATAAATCTCACGTTGTGGCTCGGTAAATTTACCATTCACAGGGAACGTACGCGTGATATCGCCTGCATACATAGCAAATTCACAACCTGCATCAATCAACACAAGATCGCCATCTTTCAAAGGCTGATCATTTTCAGTGTAGTGCAAAATACAGGCATTATCACCACCAGCAACAATGGAGTTATAAGATGGAAATCTTGCTCCATGACGATTAAATTCATGCAGAATTTCGCTTTCTATTTCATATTCAAAACGATTTGGGCGAGTCACTTGCATCGCTTTAATATGTCCGAACGCAGTAATCTGTCCCGCTTGCTGCATTAAGCGAATTTCGTTTGGAGATTTGATTAAGCGCATTTCACTTAACATCGGCTGCCAATCAAAAACAGCATAAAATTTCACCGCAGTTTCAGCTAATAATTTATCCCCCCAAGGATGACGATCGGCCACATGATAAAGTGCGGTCAATTTTTCCGTTAATTTTGGAAATTCTGTTTTAAAATCATCGATAGAATATGCTTCATCGACATTGAGTTTTTGCGGTGCACGCTCAACGCCTAATCGGCGACCATTCCAGGTTTCAAGCAAAGGATCTCGCGGACGCAGAAATACAATCGCCTTTTCAGCCTCTTCCGTCTTTATCAATAACAACGCTGCATTTGGCTCATTAAATCCCGTTAAATACCAAAAGTAACTGTCTTGACGGAAAGGAAAATCGCAGTCGTTATTACGACGTTTTTCAATTTCGGAAAATAGCAATAAAGCAGAATTTGGCTGCATTTGTGCGAATACTTTTTGACGACGTTCTGTAAATTCCTCTTGCGGTAATGCCGCCATGTATGCGAGATCCATGTTTCGCTCCTTTTAATGTAATATCGGTTTTATTTCTTGTGTATCATCGTTGAAATGGGTGTAAAACAACATCGCAATGGTGCGAACATATTCAATAATTTCTTCTAATGCTTCAGCAAGCTCTTCTTCATCATCTTCTTCATCATAACCAAGCTGACAAATATCTTGTAAATCATCTACAGCTTCGCCAATTTCGCCTTTTTCTTTATCTAATTCAGGCTGAACAAGCCCTAAACCCAGTAAAAATTGGTTTGCCCAGTCTGATAGGCTGTCTGCGCGAGCAAACACACTCTCATCTTCTGTTAATCCCAATTCAAAATCAAACCCTTCTACATCTCCTAAGGTTTTACCAATCTGTTCATAGATTTCGGTAATTGGCTGAATTAATGCGGTTGGATAGGCGTGGTTATCGTTACTGAATTGATATAAAAGCGGTAACCAGCTTTGATCTTTCAGTCCACCACAAATTAAGCCACTCAAAAAACCATGTAATTCAGTTGCATTAATACCAATACCGGCAGATTTGAGTTGTTGATTAAGTTCATTTTGGGAAATTGTCATTGTTATACCTATAAAATCATCGAAAACCGTTAAAGTGTAGCACCACACAAATAAAAATGCGATCGCATTTCTATAAAGAAAAACGATCGCACTTTCTTTCGCAAAGGGGAATTACATCATTCCGCCCATGCCTCCCATACCGCCCATTCCGGCAGCACCTAAATCAGCTTTATCATCTTTTGGAAGATCGGTCACCATACATTCTGTCGTGATCATCAAACCCGCTACAGAAGCCGCGAATTGCAACGCAGAACGAGTGACTTTAGTTGGATCTAAAATACCCATTTCGATCATGTCGCCATACTGTTCAGTACCTGCGTTATAACCAAAGTTACCTTCGCCATTTTTAACCGCACTTGCCACAACTGATGCTTCTTCACCTGCGTTAGTGACGATTTGACGAAGTGGCGCTTCCATTGCACGTAATGCAAGTTTGATACCTACATCTTGTTCTTCATTATCACCTTTTAAGGTTGCCGCGACTTTGGTTGCAGCACGAACTAATGCAACACCACCACCTGCAACGATACCTTCTTCAACTGCTGCACGAGTTGCGTGTAATGCATCATCCACACGATCTTTTTTCTCTTTCATTTCAACTTCGGTTGCTGCACCAACTTTGATTACAGCGACACCACCGGCTAGTTTAGCCACGCGCTCTTGAAGTTTTTCTTTGTCATAATCAGAAGTAGATTCTTCGATTTGTTGACGAATTTGCGCTACGCGACCTTTTATTTGTGCTTCATCACCCACACCATCGATAATCGTGGTGTTATCTTTGTTGATTACAACACGTTTTGCTTGACCTAAATCTTCTAATGTCGCTTTTTCAAGTTCCATACCGATTTCTTCAGAAATCACGGTACCTGCTGTTAAGATCGCAATATCTTGTAACATTGCTTTACGACGATCACCAAAACCAGGTGCTTTCACTGCTGCCACTTTCACGATACCGCGCATGGTATTCACCACTAAAGTTGCAAGCGCTTCACCTTCAATGTCTTCAGCAATAATTAATAATGGTTTGCCCGCTTTTGCGACACCTTCTAATACTGGAAGTAATTCACGGATATTTGATACTTTTTTATCCACTAAAAGAATGTATGGGTTATCTAATTCAACGGTTGCAGTTTCTGGTTTGTTGATGAAATAAGGTGATAAGTAACCACGATCGAATTGCATCCCTTCCACAACCGCTAATTCATCGTCAAGACCGGTACCATCTTCTACGGTAATCACGCCTTCTTTACCTACTTTTTCCATTGCTTGAGCAATTAATTGACCTACAATGCAGTCAGAGTTAGCAGAAATTGTCCCTACTTGCTCAATTTCTTTAGAGGTTTCGCAAGGTTTAGATAAATTTTTAAGCTCAGAAACAACCGCACTTACCGCTTTATCGATACCACGTTTTAAATCCATTGGATTCATACCCGCAGCCACAGCTTTTAAGCCTTCATTTACGATAGCTTGAGCAAGAACTGTCGCGGTAGTTGTACCGTCACCTGCTGCATCATTGGCTTTAGAGGCAACCTCTTTCACCATTTGAGCACCCATATTTTCAAATTTATCTTCTAGTTCAATTTCACGTGCGACAGACACACCATCTTTAGTGATGGTTGGTGCACCAAATGATTTATCTAAAATGACATTACGACCTTTAGGGCCAAGGGTCACTTTTACTGCATCTGCTAATACATTCACGCCTTTAAGCATTTTTACGCGTGCATCGTTACCAAATTTTACATCTTTTGCTGCCATTTTCTTTTTTCCTTAATTTAAATTATTCAACAATCGCCAAAATATCGTTTTCAGAAATGATTAACACTTCTTCACCATCGATTTTTTCACTTTTCACGCCATAACCATCATTGAAAATGACTGTATCGCCAACTTTTACATCTAAAGGTTGAACGGTACCATTTTCCAAAATACGACCTTTACCCACTGCCAATACTTTCGCACGGGTTGATTTAGTCGCTGCCGAGCCGGTTAATACTATACCGCCAGCTGAACGAGTTTCTACTTCTTCACGTTTAATGATTACACGATCGTGTAAAGGACGAATATTCATGATTAATTTCCTTCTTAAAAATTAGTTAACGCACTCCCTATATAAGGAAGATTTTTATGATTTCAAGGGGTATTATTAAAAAAATCGAATAAAATATTTTTCCTATTCTGTCGTTTTTTACGTAAAATTCAGCCCGTCTTGCATAATAAACAAAAAAAGGAATAACAATATGCATTTAACATCAAGAGAACAAGAGAAATTGATGCTCTTTTTAGCCGGTGAGCTTGCGGCAAAACGCAAAGCGCGTGGCGTAAAATTAAACTATCCTGAGGCAATCGCGTACATTGCCAGCCATTTACAAGAAGCGGCAAGAGATGGCATGAGCGTAGCGGAAGTGATGCAATATGGCGCAACCCTGCTCACCGCTGAAGATGTGATGGAAGGCGTCGCTGAGATGTTACACGAAGTTCAAATTGAAGCAACTTTCCCAGATGGTACGAAACTTGTTACTGTGCACAATCCGATTAGATAAAAGAAAATCCCTCTCTTTAGCAAAGAGAGGAAGGGGAGATCTGGCAGAAGAAAATTCGACTTTGTGCGTAAAGTTATAACGCAAAAAAATCTCCCCCAGCCCCTCTTTTTCAAAGAGGGGGGCATTCATAAAAAGTTTAAAATAGAAGGATTTAAATAAGATGATCCCAGGTGAATACCAATTAGCTGAAGGCGATATTATTGCCAATGTCGGTAGAAAAACCGTCACAATCGAAGTAACCAATTCAGGCGACCGTCCAATCCAAGTCGGTTCCCATTACCATTTCTTTGAAACCAATAATGCCCTTAAATTTGACCGCACTTTAGCGCGCGGAATGCGCTTAAATGTTCCCTCTGGCAACGCTGTGCGTTTTGAACCCGGTGAAGTAAAATCAGTTGAATTAGTCGCTTTTGGTGGTTCGCAAACTATTTACGGCTTCCATAATCAAATTGATGGCAAATTATAAGGTAGGGCAAAATGGCATTAACAATTTCAAGAGCACAATATGTAGCAACTTATGGCCCAACCGTTGGCGATAAAGTCCGTTTAGGCGATACCAATTTATGGGCAACCATTGAACAAGATTTACTGACCAAAGGTGATGAGTGTAAATTTGGTGGCGGTAAAAGCGTGCGTGACGGCATGGCGCAAAGCGGCACGGCAACTCGCGACAATCCGAATGTATTGGATTTTGTGATTACCAACGTGATGATCATTGATGCTAAATTAGGCATTATCAAAGCCGATATTGGTATTCGCGATGGGCGTATTGTGGGCATTGGACAAGCAGGCAACCCTGACACTATGGATAACGTCACACCAAATATGATTATCGGTGCTAGCACAGAAGTACATAATGGCGCACATCTAATTGCGACCGCTGGCGGTATCGATACCCACATTCACTTTATTTGTCCTCAACAAGCACAGCATGCGATTGAAAGCGGGGTTACCACCTTAATTGGTGGCGGAACAGGCCCTGCGGATGGTACACACGCAACGACTTGTACGCCAGGTGCGTGGTATATGGAACGTATGTTCCAAGCGGCAGAAGCTTTACCTGTTAACGTTGGATTTTTTGGCAAAGGAAACTGTTCAACCTTAGATCCGCTACGCGAACAAATTGAAGCGGGCGCATTAGGTTTAAAAATCCACGAAGACTGGGGCGCAACGCCAGCAGTAATTGATTCGGCATTAAAAGTAGCTGATGAAATGGATATTCAAGTAGCAATTCATACCGACACGCTAAATGAAAGTGGCTTCTTAGAAGATACCATGAAAGCCATTGATGGACGTGTGATTCACACCTTCCATACCGAAGGTGCGGGGGGCGGTCATGCACCTGATATCATTAAAGCAGCGATGTATCCAAACGTATTGCCAGCATCAACTAACCCGACTCGTCCATTTACGAAAAACACCATTAATGAACATTTGGATATGTTGATGGTTTGCCATCACTTAGATAAACGCGTGCCGGAAGATGTGGCATTTGCTGATAGCCGTATTCGTCCAGAAACTATTGCAGCGGAAGATATTTTGCACGACATGGGCGTATTCTCAATTATGAGTTCAGACTCTCAAGCGATGGGACGTATTGGTGAAGTCGTTATTCGTACATGGCAAACCGCAGATAAAATGAAAATGCAACGTGGCGAGCTAGGCAATGAAGGAAACGATAACTTCCGCATTAAACGCTATATCGCAAAATACACCATCAACCCTGCGATTGCACACGGTATTGCAGATCATATTGGTTCGTTAGAAGTGGGCAAAATTGCGGATATCGTGTTATGGAAACCGATGTTCTTTGGGGTAAAACCTGAAGTGGTAATTAAAAAAGGCTTTATTAGTTACGCGAAAATGGGCGACCCAAATGCTTCCATTCCAACACCACAACCCGTGTTCTACCGTCCAATGTACGGAGCACAAGGCTTAGCGACAGCACAAACAACAGTATTCTTTGTTTCACAAGCCGCTGAAAAAGCCGATATTCGTGCTAAATTCGGTTTACACAAAGAAACCATTGCGGTGAAAGGTTGCCGCAGCGTGGGTAAAAAAGATCTCGTTCATAACAACGCGACACCTGAAATCACGGTAGATCCAGAACGCTATGAAGTGCGTGTGGATGGCGAGCTCATTACTTGCGAACCCGTGGATACGGTGCCATTGGGACAACGATATTTCTTGTTCTAATAAAAAAACACGCTATTCAATAATAAAGAAAGTGCGTGTATGACACGCACTACTTTCAAATTTATAAATATGAAAATCATTAACCATATTTTGCCCATTATGGATACCATTTTAGGCGATTTAACTAGCCTTCAAGCTGAAGGCAAAATTACACATCAAACCATTGAACGCGTGGCATTGCAGTGGTATGAAAGCGAGCGCAACATTCTGCGTAAAACCACAAATACGGGGCGTGAAGTGGCATTTCGCCTACTCAAAGAAGGACAACGTTTAAAACACGATGATGTGGTGTTTATCAGTGATGAGTTAGTCATTGTCATTGAAATTTTACCGAGTGATGTGATTGTGCTATCGCCGAAAACCTTGCCTGAAATGGCTCGGGCTTGTTATGAAATCGGCAATAAACATTCGCCACTCTTTTTAGATGGCGATGAAGTGACATTACCTTACGATAAGCCAATGTTTGAATGGTTACAAGCGGCGGGATTTCATCCGCAAAAAGCGGAACGCCGTTTAAGCCAAGCGTTAAGAGCAAATTCTGCACAAGGGCACGGGCATTCTCATAGTCATTCGCACGATCATCATGGCTATCACCATCATGGAGACGGCAATTGGCACCAACATTAAACCGAAGCCTGGCAGATTTAGGTGCATTACTACACTTGGTTGACCCCACTTTGCCAATCGGGGGCTTTAACCATTCAAACGGTTTAGAAACCTTTGTTCAACAAGGTGTTGTTTCGACAAAACAAAGCTTGGAAGAATATGTACAAACCCAGCTTTTGCAAAACTGGGTGTATAACGATGGCGCTTATCTTTCGCTCGCATTTGAAGCCATGGCTACCAATAATTTTGACCGTTTGTGCGAATTAGACTATTCGTTATCTGCGACCAAAATTGCGCGAGAAAGCCGCGAAGGCAGTTTTAAACTTGGCGTACGGTTATTAAAAATTTTTATCCGCTATGAACAACACCCAATGTTGAGTCAATTTCAGCAAGCGATTCAGAATAAAACCGTGCAAGGCTATTTCCCGATTGTGTTTGCGATGGTGGCGCAAGCGATGGGGCTCAGCAAAGCGGATACCTTGTATGCGTTCTACTACAATGCAGCAGTCGGCACAATTACCAATGGCGTGAAACTCATTCCTCTTAGCCAAATGGATGGGCAAGATATTCTGTTTGATTTGCGTAGTGCGCTCTTGCAAGCTGTCGAATTAAGCCTTGAGCCCAATCTTGATTGGCTAGGTGCAGCAACTCTCGCAAATGACATCCGCTCCATGCAGCACGAAGTGCTTTATACGCGACTTTATATGTCGTAAGAGCGGTCATTTTTTATTGCATTTTTACTTATCGTTGAGGATATAAAAGCACCTCTACGATAATCAACACAAAAGGAACATTATGCGTAACTACATTAAAATCGGCGTGGCAGGCCCTGTTGGCGCGGGCAAAACGGCGTTAATTGAAAAACTGACTCGTGAAATCGCAAGTCGCTACAGCGTGGCAGTCATTACTAACGATATTTATACCCAAGAAGATGCGGAATTTTTAACGAAAAATAGCCTACTTCCGCCAGAGCGCATCATGGGTGTGGAAACAGGCGGTTGCCCGCATACGGCAATTCGTGAAGATGCGTCAATGAACTTAGAAGCAGTCGATGAAATGGTTGCACGCTTCCATGATCTAGAAATCGTCTTTATCGAATCTGGTGGTGATAACTTATCTGCGACTTTTAGCCCAGATTTAGCGGATGTGACTATTTTCGTGATTGACGTTGCACAAGGTGAAAAAATCCCGCGTAAAGGTGGGCCAGGTATTACTCGCTCTGACTTATTAGTGATTAACAAAACTGACCTTGCGCCATTCGTTGGTGCTGATTTAAGTGTCATGGAACGCGATGCACGCCGTATGCGTAACGGTCAACCGTTTATCTTTACCAACTTAATGAAGAAAGAAAATTTAGATGGCGTGATTGGTTGGATTGAAAAATATGCTTTATTGAAAAATATAGAAGAACCTAAAGCCTTAGTGAGATAAAGCACTCTCCCCTCTTCTTTTGAGGAGGGGAATTTTACAAATTTAATTGATTATGAACAGTACGCTCAAACTCTCAACTAAACTTTCTTCAAGCGGTAAAACTCAACTTGCGGAGTATTTTGCCACTCCCCCCTTCAAAGTGATGACGTTACCTGCTTATGCTGATGCTTGGACGAATGGACTTAATGCCATTCAAATGTCTTCTTCGCCTGGGCTCTTATCTGGAGATCGTATCGATATTCAAATAACGCTCACAGAATCGACCGCACTTTCTTTAAATACGCAAGCTTTTACCCGTGTTCAGGCAATGAATGAAGGCGATTTTGCTGAACAAAACACATTCATTCAGCTTAAAGAGAATAGCCGTTTATTTTATTTGTCCCACCCTTTGGTATTGCATAAGGATTCTGCATTTAAGCAAAAAACATTCATCAATATCCAACCTAATAGCACTCTGATTTATGGCGAGATTGTGGCTATTGGCCGCGTAGCAAATAATGAACGTTTTGAATTTCGTCAATTTTCTTCTCATCTGAAAGTTCAGCTTTTACAAAATAATAGGCAAACTAAACCGCTTGTTTTGGATTGTATTCAATGGCAGCCTGCACAAATGAAATTGACCGCATTAAGCCAAATGGAAGATTTTTCACATCAAGGCTCATTGGTTTATCTCAATTTGCAGAAAACGCCAACTGAAGTTAAACAAATCGTCCAGACACTTCAACAACAGGAAAGCGAAAAATCACTACTGATTGGCGTTTCTCAATTAAATGAAGGTGGACTTATTCTACGAGTGCTTGGCTATCGTGCAGAGCTCATTCAAAAGCTCTTTGAGAAGATCGGTGAGCAACTAAAATCAGCATAAAATTAATATTGCCAAGTGATGTTTCCCCTAAAAAAATTTATGCGAGAAATGAAAATATCTCTTATACGTCTTATTTGAAATGTGATCCAAGTCAAATTTATTTTCTATGTAAATTCCTATAATTACCTCAAATTAATTAACAACCAAAAAAGGTGATTAAAATGACTCAATACAGAAAAGAAGTGGATTTATTAGGTGAACGTGATGTGCCAGCTGATGCATACTGGGGTATCCATACCTTAAGAGCGGTTGAAAACTTCAATATTTCTAATGTAACCATTTCTGATGTACCGGAATTTGTTCGCGGCATGGTAATGGTTAAAAAAGCAACTGCCCTAGCGAATGGTGAATTAGGTGCTATTCCAAGTGATATTGCAAAAGCAATTGTAGCTGCTTGTGATGAAATTCTTACCACGGGGAAATGCTTAGATCAATTCCCATCTGATGTATATCAAGGTGGTGCGGGTACTTCTGTCAATATGAATACCAACGAAGTGGTTGCTAATCTCGCGCTTGAAAAAATTGGTCATAAAAAAGGTGAATATGATGTTATTAACCCAATGGACCACGTGAACGCTAGCCAATCTACCAACGATGCGTATCCTACCGGTTTCCGTATTGCGGTATATAACAGCATTTTGAAACTTATCGACAAAATCCAATACTTACATGATGGCTTCGATAATAAAGCAAAAGAATTTGCTAAAATTTTAAAAATGGGTCGTACCCAATTACAAGATGCTGTACCTATGACTGTTGGTCAAGAGTTTAAAGCCTTTGCCGTATTACTTGAAGAAGAAGTACGTAACTTAAAACGTACCGCTGAGTTACTCCTTGAAGTCAACCTTGGTGCAACAGCAATCGGTACTGGTTTAAATACACCACAAGGTTATACAGAATTAGTAGTAAAACACCTTGCTGAGGTAACTGGATTACCTTGCGTACCAGCTGAAAACTTAATCGAAGCAACATCTGACTGTGGTGCTTATGTCATGGTTCACGGTGCATTAAAACGTACCGCTGTAAAACTCTCTAAAGTATGTAACGACTTACGTTTACTCTCTTCTGGTCCACGTGCAGGTATTAAAGAAATTAACTTACCTGAATTACAAGCAGGTTCTTCTATCATGCCTGCAAAAGTAAACCCAGTTATTCCAGAAGTAGTGAACCAAGTATGCTTTAAAGTAATTGGTAACGATACTACCGTTACTTTCGCATCTGAAGCGGGTCAATTACAATTAAACGTAATGGAACCAGTGATTGGTCAAGCAATGTTTGAATCTATCGACATCTTAACCAATGCTTGCGTGAACTTACGCGATAAATGTGTAGATGGTATTACGGTAAACAAAGAAATTTGTGAAAACTACGTATTCAACTCAATCGGTATCGTGACTTACTTGAATCCATTTATCGGTCACCATAATGGCGACTTAGTGGGTAAAATCTGTGCTCAAACCGGTAAAGGCGTACGTGAAGTCGTATTAGAAAAAGGTTTATTAACAGCTGAACAATTGGATGACATCCTTTCTGTAGAAAACTTAATGAACCCAACTTACAAAGCGAAATTAAATAAATAATCTCGCTGAGGTATAAAAAGAGCGGTCAATTTTGACCGCTCTTTTGTTTAATCTAAAACTAAATCTATTATTTATATCCATAGATTCGAGCAAAACTATCTACACTAGGATCTTTTTGCCAATGATATTCGGTGTGGTTAGCAATGTCTTGAGCCAAGTCACTACCATAATAATCAGCAATAAACCCAAGCGCCATATCCATACCAGCAGAAACGCCTGATGAAGTGTAAAACTTGCCATCTTTCACCCATCTTGCAACGGGTTCCCATTTTACAGCTGGGCGACATTGTTTTACCCATTCAAAAGATTTTTTATTAGAAGTCGCTTTTAAACTATCTAATCGCCCCGTACAAGCCAATAATGCTGAACCTGTACAAACACTGAGACAAATCTCTGAGTCATCAATCCATTTACCAAGCTGATTAATAAATAGTTCATCGTTTACTAGCTGACGAGTTCCCTGTCCACCAACAACCAATAACACACTATGAGGTAATAAATGTTCTAGCTTTTCTGTTTCAATATAAAATCCTTGCTTACTACGAATTAATCCACCAACTTGGGATACATAGTGAAGCTTAACATTAGGGATTCTCGCTAAAAACTCAACAGGCCCCATTAGATCTAACGTTTCATAGTCATCAAAGACAAGGCAATAAATATCCATTTTATATTATTCAATCTTAAAATCTTTCAAGTTCACTGCTCTTCTATGCCTAGCGCTTTCTTCACAGGTGAAAAACTTCGACGATACTCCGGTAAAGGGCCCAGTTCCGCTAATTTTTCCAAGTGTAATTTGGTTGGATACCCTTTATGTTGAGCAAAAGCATATTCAGGATACTTTTTATCTAATTCTTCCATTTCCTGATCCCGTGCGACTTTTGCCAAAATAGAGGCGGCACTAATTTCCGCCACAAGTGAATCCCCTTTCACTACCGCTTGAGCTGGTAAACCAAGGTTAGGCGGAATACGATTGCCATCTACCAATACAAAGTGCGGTTGAATTTTTAAGGCTTTTACTGCTCGATCCATGGCTAACATCGAGGCATGAAGAATATTTAATTCATCAATCTCGGCTGGCTCAGCTCGTCCCATTGCCCAAGCTAAGGCTTTCTCTTTAATTTCTGCTGCGAGTGCAAGACGTTTTTTCTCACTGAGTTTTTTAGAATCCGCCAAACCAGCAATCGGCTTATTCGGATCTAAGATCACCGCAGCCGTGACAACTGCCCCCACTAAAGGGCCCCGTCCAACTTCATCCACCCCAGCAACTAATTGATAACCTTCAGGATAAACAAAATCAGTCATGTTTTTGCTCCAACAAATCAATCACAGCTTGTGCGGCTTGGCTGTCCGCATCACATTGAATTAATTTATGTAATTCAGTAAAACGTTGAATTAAAACACTGCGAGATTTGACCGCACTTTCGTCATCACCCAAATATTGAGAAAGTTGTTCTGCTAATTTTTGCGGTTCGCAATCTTCTTGAATCATTTCTGGCACCAGCATTTCATCCGCTAATAAATTAGGCAATGAAATATATTTTGTTTTGACTAATCGTTTTGCCAAGAAATACGTGAACGGTTTCATTCGATAGCCCACCACCATTGGAGATTTACACAACATCGCCTCAAGCGCTGCGGTACCTGAAGCAAGTAAAGTTGCCTCAGCAGCGATCATCACTTGGCGAGCTTTACCATCAATGAGATGCATATCGAGATCGGGTGCAATCTGCGCCTTTATTTCCTCAAATTGCTGGCGACGTTTTTCATTCACCAAAGGGACTAAAAACTGTAAATCTGGATATTTTTCTTTTAATAACAAAGCGGTTTTTAGAAATGGCTCTGTCAGAAACCCAACTTCGCTCCCTCGACTCCCCACTAAAATGGCAAGATAACGTCCTTTTTCATCAATACCTAAGGTCTGGCAAGCTTCCGTTCTATTTGGTTTTAATGGAATCGCATCCGCCATGGTATGGCCAATAAAACGGCAAGGAACATTAAAACGATCATAAAAAGCTTTTTCAAAAGGAAGAAAAGCTAAGACTTGATGGGTCGCTTTAGCAATTTTATAAATACGATTTTGACGCCAAGCCCATACAGATGGACTCACGTAATGAATGGTCTTAATCCCTTTTTCTTTTAATTTCAGTTCAACGGTAAGATTGAAATCCGGTGCATCAATACCGATAAATACATCAGGTTTAATATCAGAGAGTTGGTCGATAATACTGCGACGAATTTTTAGCAATCGCGGCAAATGTTTGAGAACTTCTACTAGCCCCATGACAGAGAGCTCTTCCATATCAAAAAAACTTTCAAAGCCTTGAGCAATCATTCGCTCACCACCAATTCCGACAAATTTAGCTTGCGGATAGTGACGTTTTAGCGCTTGAATGAGACCGGCACCAAGAATATCGCCAGAGACCTCGCCAGCAATAATCGCAATAGTCGGATTTTCTTTAATCATTAAATTTATCCTAAAAAACGACCGCACTTTGAACAAATCATAGTGCGGTCTCTTTATTATTCATCATTTTCTCTTAATGAGAAAAGAAACGTTAATTAACGAATAATGCCACGAGTAGAACGTTTGAAGAACTCCACAAAGAAACTAATTGCCGATTCAGTTTGTGCAATTTGTTCAATTTCTGGCAAGACTTCTTCAAGGGTTTTACCACTGCGGTAAATCATTTTATAAACGTTACGAATCGCGTGCATGGTTGGTTTATCAAAACCACGACGTTTTAATCCTTCCAGGTTAACGCCGAAAGGTTGAGCATGGTTACCCTGAGCCATCACATAAGGCGGCACATCTTGGCTAACCATTGAACCACCACCTAGCATAACGTGTGCTCCGACGATCACAAATTGGTGAATCGCAGACATACCACCAACAATCACAAAATCATCCAATTCAACATGACCTGCAAGTGTTGCGTTATTTGCTAAGATACAGTTATTCTTGATTTGGCAGTCATGAGCAACATGTACGTTTACCATGAGTAAATTGTTATTACCAATACGTGTTACACCACCACCTTGGATAGTGCCGCGATGAATCGTCACATGCTCGCGAATACGGTTTCCATTACCAATAATGGTTTTTGTTGCTTCGCCCTTATATTTTAAATCTTGGTTCACTTCACCAATGCTGGCAAATTGATAAATCTGGTTATCTTCACCAATCACGGTATCGCCTTTCACGACAATGTGAGAATTTAAAACTGTACGTGCTTTAATCTCAACGCTCCCTTCAATAATACAGAAAGGACCGATAACAACATCTTCGCCAATAACTGCGCCATCAGCAACAATCGCGGTCGGGTGAATTTTTGCACTTGGGTGGATCATACTTACCCCTTAATTTTCTTTAATTATCGACGAGCACACATTAATTTGGCTTCACAAGCTACTTCACCGTTTACGGTTGCAATACCCGTGAATGCTGTAATACCACGACGTTCTTTTATCACTTGAACGTTCAATTCCATTTGATCTCCAGGTAATACTGGGCGTTTGAAGCGCGCTTCATCAATACCTGCGAAATAGAATAATTCGCCACCTTTTAATTCATGGGTTTTAAATGCAAGTAATCCCATTGCTTGTGCCAAAGCTTCAAGAATTAACACACCTGGTAAAATCGGTTCACTTGGGAAATGACCAGTAAAGCAAGGTTCGTTTACACTGATATTTTTAATTGCTTTTAACCACTCACCTTCTTTGTAATCCAACACGCGATCCACTAATAAAAATGGATAACGATGTGGCAATAAGGTCATAATTTCTTTTGCTTCAATCACTTTACTTACTTGATTCTCTGACACGACTAATACCTTTAAAATAAATAATAATAAAACATTGAGATTATACGATATTTCTGTATAAAAATAAAACGCACCCTAAGGTACGTTTTAAAATCTTAGCCAAGTTTTTTCTCAAGGGCTTTCAATCGTTTATTCATACCATCAATTCCCAAGGTAAGTGCGGCTGTTTTTCGCCACTCTTTATTGGTTTGTAGTGGAATGCCCGATGAGTATACGCCAGGCTCAGTAATTGGGCGCATCACCATACCCATGCCTGTCACGGTTACTTTATCGCAGATCTCCATGTGACCATTAATCACACTTGCTCCGCCAATTAAGCAATAACGACCTACTTTTAAGCTACCCGCCATAATCACACCACCAGCCACTGCTGTGCCTGTGCCAATATGAACGTTATGGGCAATTTGGCAAAGATTATCAATAATAACGTTATCTTCAATGACTGTCGCATCTAAGGCACCACGGTCAATACAAGTACAAGCACCGATTTCGACATTATTACCAATAATCACTTGCCCAACTTGTGGGATTTTCACCCAACGGCCACGATCATTCGCATAGCCAAAGCCATCACTACCAATGACTGCACCTGATTGAATTAAGCAATTTTGCCCAATTTCTACTTCATGATAAACGCTTACGTTTGCCCAAAGCTGTGTACCCGCGCCAATTTTTGTGAATTTACCAACAAAACAACCCGCGCCAATAATCACGTTATCGCCTAATAGAACACCTTCTTCAATAACGGCATTTGCACCAATTGATACATTTTCACCAATTGAAGCTTTTTCAGAAATAACCGCACTTGGGTGGATATTTTGAGCAGCTTTCGGCGTGGTATCCATATATTGAGCTAATACAGCGTAAGCAACATAAGGATCTTTGACGATAAGTAAATTACTTTCAGGTGAGCAAAACTCCACATCCGCTTCTGACACGACAAGAATACCTGCTTTAGATTCCGCTAATAAAGGACGGAATTTTGCATTAGAAATGAAGGTAAGCTGGTTAGGTTCTGCTTTTGACAGTGCGGCGATATTATTAACGACAACGTCGGCGTTACCACGAAGGGTACCGCCGACTTTTGCTGCTAATTCCTGTAAAGAATAGGATTTTTGCATTATGAGAACCTATTATTTTTTCTCTTCAGTTTTTGCTGGAGCTGCTTTTTCAGTTGCAGGAATAGATTTTAATACATCTTCAGTAATGTCTTTACCATCTACCGCAAATACTACAGAGTTAGCATCTAAAACATAAGTATAACCTTTTGCTTTTGCTAAGTTATTAGTTGCAACTTGAATGCTTTCTAATAATTTACCACGCTCTTCAGTTTGACGTTTTTCGTTTAACTCTTGGAACTCTGCCACTTTTTTATCTTGCTCTTCCATTAATTTATTTAATGCAGCTTCTTCATCTGAACCAAATTTAGTAATTTCTTCTTGGCGCTTTTGAATTTCAGCTTGACGTAAACGAGGTGCATCTTTTTGTAAAGCAGCCACTTTTGCTTCTACTTTTTTACGAGATGCTACGATTTTGTCATCAATTTCTTTCTTACTTGCAGCAAGTTTATCCGCCATTGGTTTGAATTCTGCATCTAACTTATCTGCTACAGCTTGACGATCCGGGTGGTTTTGGAATAAGTAACCCGCATTGATGAATGCGATATTTTCATCTGCAGCAGCAAAACCTGATGCAAGTGCAAGACCTAAAGAAAGTGCGGTAACTTTTACTACGTTTTTCATATTTGAATTTCCTTAAATTAGTTGAGTAAATATTTCTGTGTCAGCTAACTCACTGACACAGAACGAAGATTTTGACTTAAATAGAACGTAAAAGTTCAATTTATTAGAAAGAACCACCAATACTAAATTGGAATTGTTCTACATCATCATTTTCATATTTTTTGATTGGTTTCGCGTAAGAGAATACCAATGGTCCGATTGGTGATTGCCATTGGAAAGCTACACCAGTCGATGCACGGATTCGACCTGCTTTGCTGTAATCAGGTAATGTTGCATAAACAGGAGATGATTTTAAGCCTTCTTTATCTGATTTCCATTTTGTATTCCAAACACTCGCAGCATCAACGAAAAGTGAGGTTCTTACGCTATTTTGGCTTTTATCTCCAACAAATGGGGTTGGAACAATAAGTTCCACGCTTGCTGTAGCCATCGCGTTACCACCAACGACATCAGTACTTTGATACCATTGGCCATATTTGTCTTGATAAATCGCATTAGGACCTACTGCACCATAAGCAAAACCACGTAATGAACCGATACCACCCGCCGTATAAAGTTGATAGAACGGTACACGTTTACCACCTAAGCCATTTGCATAAGAAGCAGTTGCTTTTCCAGATAATACCCAGCGATGATCACGATCTAATGGGTAGAAACCTTGAAGATCAGCACTTAATTTATAATATTTATTATCAGATCCTGGAATGGTGACACGGCCACCTAAACTTGCTTTCACACCTTTAGTTGGGAAATAGCCACGGTTTAGGCTGTTGTAATTCCAACCAAATGAGAAATCAAAATCATTAGTTTTGATTGAGTTTCCAGTCAAATTCATTGACTTCATGTATAAATCACGGTTGTATTCATACGCGAAGTTACTGATTTTATTATAAGTATAACCTAATCCCACGTAATATGAGTTATTCTCATTAACTGGGAATCCTAATGTGACATTACCACCGTAAGTTGTACGTTTATAGGTTGATGAAGTATCACTTTTCGAGTTATCGTAAGTTTCATAGAATACGTTTCCACCTAAACTTACTCCATCTTTAGTAAAGTATGGTTCTGTATAACCCAAGTTTACACTTGTACCGTAGTCATTACGTGTACCTGCTAAACTTACCGCTGCACCTGTTCCCAAGAAATTGTCTTGTTTCACACTTGCTTGATAGCTGATACCACTTTCTGTACCATAACCGATACCAAAGTTAATACTACCGGTATTACGTTCTCTTACTTTATATACGACATCGACTTCATCATTAGAACCTTGAATTGGTTCAACACGATTTTCTACACTCTCAAAGAAACCCGTTCTATCTAAACGTACTTTACCTAACTCAACTAATTGAGAGTTATACCAAGTACCTTCTTGCTGGCGCATTTCTTGACGCAATGTGCTATCTGCAGAAACCGTATTACCTTCAAAGCGAACTTGACGAACAGATAAACGACGTCCCGCATCAACCACAAAGGTTAATGCTAATGTTTTATTCGCATCATCGAAAGTTGGTACAGTATTCACTGTTGCACTACCGTAACCACGTTCACCTAATTTATCTTTAATTAAGCTTTCAACATTTTGCACATCCGCACGACTGAATGTATCATTTAAGTGAAGTTCACCTAATAATGGTTGTAATTCATCAGCCATACCACCTAAGTTACCGACGATACGAGCAGAACTTAAATTGTATTTTTCACCTTCACTTACATCAATAGTGACATCTGCTTTTGTATGCTCTTCATTTAACTGAACATCTGTTTTTGTCACTCTGGCTTTGGCATAACCATTATTTTGGTAGTAGTCTTGGATAGCTTGAATATCTTTGTCAAACTGCGAACCATCAAACTTATTACCCCAAAGTTTCCACCAAGAATCTGGTTGAAGCTCCATTTGTTCTTGTAACTTACTGCTAGAAATCGCTTCATTTCCATTAAAAGTAACAGAACGAAGTTTTGCCGTATCATCTTCATCAATTTGAAGTGTAATTTCTGCGCGGTTATTTGGTAAAGTTGTCACGATCGGATCAACTTTCGCATTATAACGACCTATACTCTTATAATGTTCTCTTAAGGTTTTCGCAAACTCTTCTAATTTCGCACGATTTAACACATCACCACTTTTGAAACCATTTGCATCAAGGTTTTGTTTTAATGCTTCTGTTGGAATAACTGAGTTACCTTTAATATTCACTTCAGAAATGATTGGTTTCGCAATAACGCTCACAACTAATGCGTCGCCATCTTGGAAAGCTTTAACATCATCAAACTGTCCACTTACGAATAATGAACGTACAATATTGGCTACATCTTTATCCGTTACACGCTGACCACTACGAACAGGAAGGCTTGCTAGAATTTGCTGTTCTAAGTCTCCTTGAGCACCGTCAACACGAATGTCTTTTGCTACAAATGGTGCCGCAAATACACTCGTTGTAGTACCGAATAATAAACTTGCGATTAGAAGTTTTTTCATCGACTTTATCCTATAAAAAACAATAGTTATAAACGTAAGAAATCATTAAAAAGCACAAAAATTGTTTGAATTAACAAGATCGTGAGCCCTATACGATAACTTAAATTTTGTACCCGTTCTGAAACAGGTTTTCCTTTGATAGCTTCCGCCGCCAAAAATACGAGATGTCCACCATCTAAAACTGGCAACGGAAATAAATTCATTATGCCTAAATTAACACTGATTAACGCGAGAAAACTTAAGAAATAAATCACGCCAGCGTTAGAAGATGCACCTGCACCTTGGGCAATTGAAATTGGCCCAGCCAAACTGGAAAATGAAAGCTCTCCACTAAACAATTTCCCGATTGCCTTCACAATAAACCACGAAATTTGGCCTGTCTTTTCCACACCTTTTTGTAGGGCATCAAGAATACCATATTTTAATTCAGTTCGATACTGTTCGCCAACTTTTAAGAACGTCGGACTTAACCCAACAAACCATTTACCATCTCGATTCTTCTCAGGTTGCAAGGTTTTGTCAAAAATTTCTTGATTACGTTCGACCTTGATTGTAAAAGGCTGACCTTGTTGTACCAGTGCGACAAAAGCTTTCCAATCAAGTGCGGTCGAATTTTCTGCTAAAATTTTATCGCCAATCAATAAGCCTGCTTTTTCAGCTGGTGAGTTCTCCACCACTTTTGATAATGTCATCTCCACTTTACTTGAAACGGGATTGATCCCTAATGTTTCAAATGATGTTTCTTTATCTGGTTCAAATGTCCAATTTTGCAGATTAATGGTTCGTTGATAAGGTTGGTCTTCACCAAAAGGTGTTAATGTGAGTTCAACCGAATCAGAACCTAACTTATCAGTGAGCAATAAATTAATGGTTTCCCAATCGGGTGCATTCTTTCCATCTATTGCCAAAATCTGGCTATTCGGTTCAATTTGAGCCATCGCAGCGGGAGAGTTTGGCGTGACATTTTCAATGACCGGTTTAACACTCGGAATCCCAACAGAATAAATCACCCAATATGCCAAAATCGCAAAAATAAAATTGGCAAGGGGACCTGCAGCGATAACAAAAGCACGTTGCGCAACAGATTTACTTTCAAATGCCTGCGATTTTAATTCTGCGGGAACTTCTTCATTTCGTCCATCAAGCATTTTGACATAACCACCAAGCGGAATGGCTGAAATAGCAAATTCGGTACCTAATTTATCTGTGCGTCGCCAAATTACTTTACCAAAGCCAATCGAAAAACGATGAACTTTAATACCGCACTTTCTTGCCGCCCAAAAGTGGCCGTATTCGTGTACGGCTACCAGCACGGCAATTGCAACAATAAATGAGCCAAGCGACCACAAAAATGACATGTTCTATCCTTATAGCACAAAGAAATAGAAGTATGTGAAGAATGGTACTGCCGCCGTTAAACTATCAATACGATCTAAAATACCCCCATGGCCTGGAATTAACTGACTACTGTCTTTGATGCCTGATTCACGTTTAAACATACTTTCGGCCAAATCACCTAATACAGAAATAGCCACAGTTGCTACAGAAAGCACAACAAAACCGCTCATTGCTCGGCTACCTAATAAAGTTTCACCTGAGAAATGAATAAATACAAACGCCAATACCGCTGCGGTGATCATGCCACCAAATACGCCTTGCCATGTTTTCCCCGGTGATACTTTCGGTGCAAGTTTGTGCTTACCAAAAGTTCGACCTGCAAAATAAGCCCCTGAGTCAGCAGCCCATACTAATACAAATACATAGAGCAATAAGAACAAACCATGATGTGGATCAGCAGTATAATTATCTAAACGTAAACGTAAGACGGCGGCAACAAAAGGAATCAACGTAGAAAACGCAAATAGGAGTTGTAAAGGAATATTTTTACCCCAAAACTTCGCTGAGCTTGGATAAGTCACTACTAACACCAATGCAAGTGCCCACCAACCAACAGAGTTTAGCAATAACAATGGTAAGTAGTTCTCAAACACTCGACCCGCATCTAAATAATTACCTTCGTTATAAAGCCAGAGGAAGATAAATGCACCTAAAAATGCCGCGATACAAAGACGCGCCAAAGGATTTTTAAAACGAGCAAATTGAGCCCACTCCCAAATACCAAGTGTCGCCACAAAGCCTAGGGCTAGGGCAAAATAAAATGGGGTAAATAAGAACAAGGCACATAATACCAAAGCAATCAGCACAATGGCTGATAATACACGTTCTTTAAGCATAAGTTCTCCGCTTATTCAGTCCCGCCAAAACGGCGATGACGTTGTTGATAGCAGGCAATTGCCTGATTAAAATCTTTTTCACTAAAATCTGGCCAAAGCACATCTAAAAAACACAATTCCGCATATGCAATTTGCCAAAGCAAGAAATTACTAATGCGTTGTTCACCGCTTGTGCGAATTAGTAAATCGACCGGCGGCTCATCTTGTGTGACCAAATGTTGCTGGAAAAGTGATTCATTAATATCACTCACCGAAATCTCATTATTTTTTACTTTTTCGGCTAATTGTTGAGTCGCTTGAACAATATCCCAACAACCACCGTAATTCGCCGCAATATTTAAAGTCAGTGCGGTATTATTTTCTGTTAAATTTTCTGCTTTTGCGATCTTCTCTTGCAATTTTTCACTAAAACGAGAAACATCACCGATAATCTTTAAACGAATATTATTTTTGTGTAATTTTTTAACTTCTCGATCAAGTGCCTGCATAAAAAGCGTCATTAATGCGCTTACTTCTTGCTCAGGACGATTCCAGTTTTCGCTACTAAACGCATATAACGTCAAAAATTTAATGCCAGTTTGTCGTGCATAACTCACCGCACGACGCACAGCTGCCACACCGTTTGTATGTCCAAAAATACGCAGCTTATTTTGTTGTTTCGCCCAACGTCCATTGCCATCCATAATAATGGCAACATGTTCGGGAATGTTATTGTTATCAAGTTCTTTCATTCTAAAATATTCGAATTTTATGACCGCACTTTTGCGTATTCTACATCAACTTTTTAATCAGCGAATCGGCTAATTCACGGGCTTGCTTATCTACGGCTAATACATCATCAATGCTTGAAATAATAGAAGATGGCATTTTCTCAACCGATGCTTGGTTAATTTTCGCAATATCCATAAATTTAATATAGCCATCTAAAAAGGCTTGTACTGCAATTTCGTTTGCTGCATTCATTGCGGTTGTCGCATACTGCCCTTCTGCAAACGCATCGATCGCTAATTTTAAATTTGGATAACGATTAAAATCAGGTTCGATAAATGTCAATTCTTTGATTTTAAAGAAGTCTAATGGTTCCACACCACTGACTGTACGATTTGGATAAGCCATGGTTTCCGCAATGGGCGTACGCATATCCGGGTTACCCATTTGAGCGATGACCGAGCCATCTACATAACGCACCATTGAATGAATAATAGATTGAGGATGAATTATCACTTCCATTTCATCAGCCGATGCATTAAATAGCCAACGTGCTTCAATGTACTCTAAACCTTTATTCATCATTGTGGCAGAATCCACGGAAATTTTTTTGCCCATTGACCAGTTTGGATGAGCAACGGCTTGTTCTGGCGTAATATGCTCAAACTCGCTTAACGGCATATAACGGAAAGGCCCACCAGAGCCAGTTAATACAATTTTACTGACACCTAATTCTTTCAAAGGACAAAATCCAACCTTTTCTTGTGCCTCAGGCGGTAAGGATTGAAAAATCGCGTTATGCTCACTATCAACAGGCAATAATTTTGCTTTCGACTGCTTCACTGCATCAATAAAGATCTGGCCACAAGTCACCAAGGATTCTTTATTTGCAAGCAAGACTTTCTTACTCGCTTTTACTGCCGAAAGAGTTGGTAGTAATCCTGCAGCCCCAACAATGGCGGCCATAACTTGATCTGCGTCCGGATGTGCAGCCAACTCACAAATCGCTTTCTGTCCGGCTAAGACTTCCGTTTTAATGTGATGCGAGGCTAATTTTTCTCGCAATACCTTTGCCGCATTTTCATCATCTAATGCAGCAAAGTGCGGTTGAAATTTCACGCATTGTTCAAACATTATCTCAACATTTTTGCCTCCCACTAACGCAAAGGCATAGTATTTATCAGGATTATGTTCGATAACAGAAAGGGTGCTATGACCAATAGAACCGGTTGATCCTAAAATAACAAGATTTTGTTTTTGCATAAATTTTCGACCGCACTCTGTGCTTTTATTTTTTTATCAGAATAGAACAAGGGCAGACACTTGGTCTGCCCCAAAACATGGTTCGACAATTAGAAATCCATTAATTCTTTTTCTTTATCAGCTAAGATCTCATCCACTTTTTTGATATAGCTATCAGTCACTTTTTGAATGATTTCTTCTGCTTTGTGTTGATCGTTTTCGCTGATTTCTTTGTCTTTTAATAATGCTTTGATTTTATCATTTGCATCACGACGCACGTTACGAATCGCGACTTTACCTTGCTCACCTTCGCTTTTTACGATTTTGATTAAATCACGACGACGTTCTTCAGTTAATGGGGGAAGAGGCACGCGAATTGTTGTGCCTGCTGAAGATGGGTTTAAACCTAAATCAGAAGTTAAAATTGCTTTTTCTACTGCACTGATTAAAGAACGGTCAAATACTGTTACCGCTAAAGTACGCGCATCTTCCGCAACAACGTTAGCTAATTGACGAAGTGGTGTCGCTGCACCATAGTATTCCACTTGGATCGCGTCTAATAAGCTAGGTTGAGCACGACCTGTACGGATTTTTGCAATATGTCCACGCAACGCTTCGAGGCTTTTTTCCATACGAACTTCAGCATCTTGTTTGATTTCATTAATCATTCATCTGTCCTTTTCAATAAATAAAGATAAAACACAGTGATTTTACTGGATTTTTAGGGAGTTTTGAATAAATTTATTCACAAAAAAGGCGAGATACTTTCTCGCCGTTTTATTCGTTTAAAAATTAACTAATCGTTGTACCTTCTTCTGTACCGAGTACAACTTTGCGTAACGCACCTGGTTTACACATATTAAATACACGAATTGGCATACCGTGGTCACGCGCAAGTGTGAATGCGGCTAAATCCATTACTTTTAATTCTTTATCAATCACTTCTGCATAAGATAATTTATGGTATAGCTTCGCATTAGGATTTTTTGCTGGATCGCAATCATACACACCATCAACTTTAGTCGCTTTTAAAACGATATCCGCTTCAATTTCGATACCGCGTAAGCATGCCGCAGAATCTGTAGTAAAGAACGGGCTACCTGTACCGGCTGAGAAAATAACTACACGTTTTTCACGTAACATTTTAATCGCTTCAGACCAATTATAGGTATCGCAGATACCATTTAATTGGAAAGCAGACATTAATTTTGCATTCACATCTGCACGGTGAAGCGCATCACGCATAGCCAAGCCATTCATCACAGTTGCAAGCATCCCCATATGGTCGCCTACTACGCGATTCATGCCTGCTTTAGCTAATTTTGCGCCACGGAATAAGTTACCGCCGCCGAGCACAACACCAACTTCCACGCCCATTTCAATTAATTCTTTAATCTCTAACGCCATACGATCAAGAATCGAAGGATCGATACCGAATCCCTCATCCCCTTGTAATGCTTCACCACTTAATTTCAATAAAATACGTTTGTAAATTGGTTGGCTCATTTGTCTTTTCCTTTGTCGGTTACAAAATTTGGCTTATTCTAGCAAAAGAGCGAAAAAGTTAAAAATGGAAATTGGTCAGAAAAGTGCGATAAAATATCGCCGTTTTGATTTTATAGGTAAACTTTATGAAGATTTCAAAAACCTCACAAATTTTAACCGCACTTTTTTCTTTGGCTTGCGCCATTGCTGCCGGTTATTTGATTTTACGAGGTTCAGGGATGTTTCCTGAGCCATCTATTAGTCTGATTTTACTCACGGCTATTTTCATTATTTTATTAAGTAGTAGCCGAAAATCTTTCTATTTTATTTTATTACCCTTAGTTTGCTTACACGCAATTTATACGCCGACAGGCTTAAATTTTGGTGCGCCAAGCTACCAATATATTGCATCGGTTCTCGCGACAGATATGTTAGAGACCAAAGAGTTTCTCATGCAAATCCCTGTGAGCAGCTATTTAGCCGCATTAGCTATTCCAGTTTTAGTCTTTTTACATTACAAAAGTGCGGTCAAATTTGGGGTGAAATTTTATCGCAATAAAACATTCATTGCCCTCGCTACCCTGTTGATTGGCTACAACTTACCGATTGCTGCGCCATTAAAAGAAACGATAGATTCGAGTGTACAAATTGTTAATGAATGGCAAAAATTGAAAAAAATGTCACAGGAAAGCAGCTGGGGACAATCCACATTAGAAAATTCTAAATACCAAGATTATGTGATTATTTTGGGTGAAAGTGCGAGAAAAGATTACTTGCATGCGTATGGATACCCCGTCAATGACACACCATTTATGTCATCTGCAAATGGTACACTGATTGATGGCATGACATCCGCTGGAACCAACACTGTCGCCTCATTGCGCTTAATGTTAACGTTACCTGATAAAGAAAAATGGGAACCAAACTATGATTTAAGCTTAGTGGATCTCATTAAGTCTGCTGGTCTGAAAACCTACTGGCTGTCTAATCAAGGTTTCTTAGGTGAATACGACACGCCAGTCGCCTCGCTTGCATCAAAATCTGATGAAACCATTTTCTTGAAAAAAGGTGGGAGCTTTAATTCGACAAACTATAGCGATTTTGATTTAATTCCTAAATTTGCCCAAGTTTTAGAAGATCCAACGCAAGGTAAACGCTTTATTGTATTACACATTTATGGTTCGCATCCGCTTGCTTGTGATCGCGTTGAAGATTACCCGAAAATTTTCAATGACAATGATATTGAGAAAAAGAACGAATACTTAAATTGCTATATTACATCCATTAAGAAAACCGATAATTTTATTAAGAAAGTGTATGAAACGCTCAAAGAAAACGAGCAAAAAACACACCGCACTTTCTCAATGATTTATTTTTCAGATCATGGTTTATGTCATCAGGAAGATGATAAACATGGCGTCACCTTGTTTAACCAAAACTGTCACAGCCAATTACATCATAATATTCCGCTCTTTAAGATTTCATCTGATGATACGGCACGTAAAGAATACAAAGCCTTTAAATCTGGTTTGAATTTCTTAGAAGGTATTGCTAATTGGATAGGCATTAAAAATCCGAAGCTCACATTAGAAGAAGATTTATTCTCTGAACAAGCTGACAAAAATGATTATGGTCTGAAAAAACTGATTGAAGAAAAATATCGTAAAGATGCAGATCCTGCTATCGATATTCGTCCAAAGAAATAGAAAATCTCAAATTTCAGACAACAAAAAAGCCGATATTCAATATCGGCTTTTTTTATATCTCAATGGAGAAAATTAAGCGTTACCGCCAGTGATTTTTGCAACTTCAGCTGCGAAATCTTCTTCTTTTTTCTCGATACCTTCACCCACTTCTAAACGGATGAAGTTAGACACTGAAGTGTTTACTGATTTTAAGAAGTCACCTACAGATACAGAAGGATCCATTACGAATGGTTGACCTGTTAATGAAACTTCACCAGTGAATTTTTTCATACGGCCTTCAACCATTTTCTCTGCGATTTCTTTTGGTTTACCAGAGTTAACTGCGATATCAATTTGAATTTGACGCTCGTGTTCAACAACATCTGCAGGTACATCTTCTGGGTTCACGAATTCTGGTTTAGATGCCGCTACGTGCATTGCCACTTTTTTAAGTTCATCTTCTGAACCTTCACCTGCAACTAATACACCAATTTTTGCACCGTGTAAGTATTGAGCAATAACTTGACCGTCTAAGTAAGCAACACGACGGATGTTCATGTTCTCACCGATTTTAGCCACTAATGCAGCACGTTTTTCTTCAAATTGTGCTTGTAATGCTTCGATAGTGGTGCCTTTGTGTGCTGCTGCGAAATCAGCCACTTCGTTTGCTAAACCTAAGAAGCCAGCATCTTTTGCTACGAAGTCAGTTTCACAGTTCATTTCAACTAATACACCGAAACCATTTTCTACACGAGCAAGGATAACACCTTCAGCTGCAACACGGCCTGCTTTTTTAGCTGCTTTAGCTTGACCAGATTTACGCATGTTGTCGATTGCTAACTCGATATCACCGTTTGCTTCAACTAATGCTTTTTTACATTCCATCATACCGGCACCGGTACGTTCACGAAGTTCTTTTACTAATGATGCTGTGATTTCAGCCATTTTAAAAATCCTCTGTCGAAAGTACGATTTATTTTGACCGCACTTTTAGATAAAAATATAGGGGCTAAACTTTAGCCCCTATGCCAATTAATCGTTTGATTATTAAGGGCTTCGCCTTATTGCAAAACTTAAATTATTCTGCGTCAGCTGCTAATTCTTCAGCAACTTGAGCTTCGTTACCACGACCTTCTTTAACCGCTGCTGCTGCTGCAGAAACGTAAAGTTGGATAGCACGAGTCGCATCATCGTTACCAGGGATAACGAAATCTACGCCAGCTGGAGTTGAGTTAGTATCAACGATAGCAAATACAGGAATACCTAGGTTGTTTGCTTCTTTAACCGCGATATGTTCGTGGTCTGCACCGATAACGAATAACGCATCTGGTAAGCCACCCATATCTTTGATACCGCCAAGGCTTAATTCAAGTTTTTCCATCTCACGGGTACGCATTAACGCTTCTTTTTTGGTTAATTTGTCAAAAGTACCGTCTTGAGATTGAGTTTCTAAATCTTTTAAACGTTTAATTGATTGACGAACGGTTTTCCAGTTAGTCAACATACCACCTAACCAACGGTGGTTTACGTAATATTGTTGACAGTCTAATGCTGCAGCTTGTACTGCTTCTTGAGCCGCGCGTTTAGTACCAACGAATAATACTTTACCGTTGTTGCTAGCAATACGGGTTAATTCCGCTAAAGCTTCGTTGAATAAAGGTAAAGTTTTTTCTAAGTTGATGATATGAACACCGTTACGAGCACCAAAAATGAAAGGTTTCATTTGTGGATTCCAGTAACGAGTTTGGTGTCCGAAGTGTACGCCCGCGTTGATCATGTCGCGCATTGAAACTTGTGCCATAATATTTTCCTTTTGTTGGGGTTGAGCCTCCACATATCAGCTAATCGACCGTTTGGCACCCCGATTAAGCCTTAATGATATGTGTGTGTTGTTAATAATTAAAAACGCTGCTTTTGAAACCCAAAAACAGCGGTGCGATTTATACCATAAAGTGCGGTCAAAAACCAGTTTATTTTGTTAAATTCATCACTTTTCTTGCTTTAATAAACAATAAAGGGGGACGATGCCGCAAATCTTTAAATTCATCATGCCATTGTGGCTGCTCGGCTAACATTGGTTCAGCCATTTGTTCAATTTGAAAACCCGCAGCGATTAAATCATTAATGATCGTTGCCGTCGTACGGTGATACGTTTTAAAAGGTTGTTGAAACCAATTTCGCTCTCTTAGCCCTTCATCACGGTAATGATTTAAACGGTAGGCTACTTGCTGTTTTTTCTCATTTTTTTCCCAGCGCTCCCCTTCTTTATGGCAAGTTGTAATCGGATGCTCTTGGGAAAAAACTAATGTGCCGTTAGGCTTAAGTTTGTTGGCAATAGAAGCTAATAAAGCGGGAAAATCTTCAATATAATGAAAAGCAAAAGAGCTGGTAATGACATCAAAATCACTTTCTGGCAATTCCGTTAATTTTTCCATCGGTAACTGATATAACGAAAAACGTCCAGAAAATTGACCGCACTTTTTCAGATCTTGTTCAGCTTGCTCGAGCATTTTAACTGAAAGATCTGTTCCTACTACTCTCTCCGCATTGCGTTCCAAATAGAGTTGCAAATGTCCGCCAGTTCCACAACCTAGATCGAGCAATTTTTTTCCTTGCAAATCAGGTAACAGGGAAAGCATAGTCGGCTTTTCCACTATTTCATTGAGACTGATGGGGTTAGATCGAAGTTTTTGATAAAGCGCAAAGAAGTTTTCTTTATCGTAAACACTCGTTTTGTTATTCATTTTGTTTCCTATGCAAAATTAAAAAGGGCGTATTTGATACGCCCCTACTATATTAACGTGAAAACTTATCCTGCGAAACTTGCAAACCATCCTAAGTTTGCGCCTACTTGTGCCACAATATTTAACACACCGAATAAGATCACAAAACCAATCATAAAATTACCGCCATACACTTTATAAGTCGCATTTGGAAATTTTTGGCGACTGGCTTTAGCAAGCAGTGCTGGCACGATTGCTGCCCAAATGGTTGCAGCTAATCCAGCATAACCAATGGCAATCACGAAACCATAAGGGAATTGTAAACTCAACAATAGTGGAGGTAAGAATGTTACCAATGTGGTTTTGGTTCTGCCTAATACGCTGTCATCAAATTTAAATAAATCAGCAATATAATCAAATAAACCTAACGTTACCCCTAAAAATGAAGTCGCAATAGCCATATAAGCAAAGAAATTCAGCACAACTGCAATATATTCCACTTCAATATATTTGTGTAATGCTTCTAATAATACCGATACATCGCCGCCTTTTTCAATTACAGGTGCAAATTCTGTACGTGGTAAATTACCTTGCACCGCCAGCTGCCATAAGACGTAAATCACTAAGGCTAAGCCCGTACCGATAAAGATCGATTTCATTACTCTACTACCATCACGATCGTAATATTTGACGAGGCTCGGTACATTTCCGTGGAAACCAAAAGACACCAAGCAAACTGGAAGTGCGGTCAATAAATAAGGCAAATAGCTTTGTTCACCTTCCGCAATGGTATTGAATAACACCTCTGTTTTTACAGAGCTCAATAAACCTGCAGTAGAAAGGAAGAAAGCCACCACCATTCCAACGATCAAAATGGTTGTGAAACGATCCACTGCTTTAGTAGAAAGCCAGACGAAAGCTGCAAGAATAAAACAGAAAATCAAGGAACCAGAAGTACGTCCAATATCGACCGCACTTTCAGCGGAACCCAAGGCTTGATTGAGCAAGTTTTGTGTAATACCGCCGCCAGAGGTGATATAGGCATAGGTTAAAATATACAGTACGAAAGCAACGGAAAGACCATTGATAATATTCCAACCTTTTCCTAACAAATCTTTCACGATGGTGTCAAAGCTTGAGCCGGTAGGATAATGTAAGTTGGCTTCTAAGATCATCAAACCTGATGTGGTCATACAAAACCAGGTGTAAACCAAAACCAGAATAGAGCCGATAAACCATACACCCGCCGTCGAGGTTGGGTTAGCAAGCATACCGGCACCAATTGCGGTACCCGCAATAATCATGGCGCCGCCTAATAAAGAAGGAGATTTTTTTATTGTCATCGTTAAGTCCTAAAATAAAAATTTGCACTATTATAGTAGTACAAATTTAAAAGACAATCTTTTTGTATCGACAAAACGCAATAAATTCATATAATCAGCCATCTCAACAAAAGGATAATTTATGAAAAAACAACTCAAAAGTTTTGCTTTTGCTGTATTAGCAGGGGCGGTTATCACGTCTTGTGCGGATTCTGCCTCAATCAATCAAGAAGCAGCAAGCAGCTATACACAAGAAATGGGGAAAATTCGCTCACAAGGTGCGATTGATACCACATCAAATACCGCAAGACGTATTCATCACGTCTTTAACAAAATGGTGCCTTATGCAAACCAAGCGAATGAAACTGGCTTAAAGTTTAATTGGCAAATCAATGTCATTAAATCTAAAGAGCTCAATGCTTGGGCAATGCCAGGCGGGAAAATGGCTTTCTACACAGGTTTAGTAGATACCTTACAACTGAACGATAACGAAATTGCCGTCGTTATGGGACATGAAATGGCACATGCCTTAAAAGAACACGGTAAAGCCAAAGCCAACTTCGGCACCATGAGTGCGATTGCGGGCGCTATTGGTGGAACAGCTCTGTCTGTTGTCGTTGGAGCGGACGTGACTGATTTAGTCACACTGACTAAAGACTTTGCTTTAGATAAACCTTACTCTCGTAGCGCAGAAACTGAAGCGGATGAAGTTGGATTAATGCTAATGGCTCGCTCAGGTTACAATCCTCAAGTCGCACCAGGTTTATGGCAAAAAATGGCAAAAGCCTCTGGTGGTTCTAAAGGTGCACTTGATGTGTTAGCTTCTACTCACCCGAGTGATGAGTCCCGTCAAGAAAACTTACAACGCTTATTACCTGAAGCGATGGAACTTTACAAAGCTGCTAAAAATAAAAATGGCTAAATAAAACAGTCAAAAAATTGACCGCACTTTCATAAATAAAAAGCGAACATTATGTTCGCTTTTTTAACGCTTAAAAGAAAACCGCACTTGAAAAATCAAAGTGCGGTTTGTTTTTATCGCATTTTCAATTAATGTTGTTCGTTAATGTGACCTTCAATTGGTTTCACATTTTCATCAAACACTGGTAACGGTTTGTGTTCGCTTGCAATGTATGAATAAATCACTGGTAACACGAACAAGGTAAACAATGTACCGATAGCCAAACCTGCCACGATAACGATACCAATACTGAAACGAGATACCGCACCAGCACCTGTTGCATAAAGCAACGGTACAAGACCTGCAATCATCGCTGCGGTAGTCATCAAAATTGGACGTAAACGTACTTTAGCCGCTTCGGTGATCGCTTCAATACGCGTTTTACCGTGGTTTAACTGCTCTTCTTTCGCTACTTCACACATCAAAATACCGTGTTTCGTAATAAGACCAACCAGGGTAATCAAACCCACTTGTGAGTAGATATTGAGTGTCGTTCCAGCAATCCCTACAAATCCAAAGGCATTTAAGGCTAACAATGCGCCACTCACGGCTAAGGGTACGGAAATCATAATCACGATTGGATCGCGAATTGATTCAAACTGAATCGCCAAGACTAAGAAAATAATCACTACCGCAAGTAAGAACGTTACAGCAAGTGCATTACCCTCTTGTACTAACTGACGTGCCTCACCTTTAAAGTCATAGTTGTAACCCTGTGGCAAGGTATTTTTCGCATTGTCTTGTAACCATTGGACTGCATCACCAATTGAAGTACCCGGCATTGGTACTGCACTGATTACCGCTGAGTTTAACTGGCTAAAACGAGGTAATGAGCTTGGTTGTGGCTCTAATGTGGCAGTCACTAAGCTGCTTAACGGTACAGAGGTACCATCTGCTGCTGTCACATAATACTTATTAAAACTTTCCGGTGATAAACGATTGTCACGTTTTACTTGGGAAATAATTTTATAAGCACGGCCGTCAATATCCACACGCTCAATGGTTGCGGCAGATAAGAAACTCCCTAACGTACGGCTGATTTGTTGCATCGTAATGCCGTAAGTCCCTGCTTTTTCACGATCAATCTTAATGCGCATTTGAGCGGTATCAAATTTAAGATCGAGATTGGTATAAACGAACTTACTGGATTTTTGCATATCCTCTAAGAATTTACCGGCTACATTTGCTAAATCGCCGTAATCTTGTGATGTGCTGATCACAAAACCAATCGGAGGTCCTTGCTCCCCTGTATCAATTTCTGGGAACGAGAAGCCTTGTACAGATACCTCAGGAATAGATTTCGCTTTTTCATTCAACTCATTCATGATAGCTGTTTGGCTTTTTGAGCGTTCTTTCCAATCTTTTAAAGTCACAACGTTTAAAGATTGGTTAGAAGTTGGTGCGCCTGAAATTGTCATAGCAAACTGCACTTCTGGCGTATTTTTTAAAATCTCTTGATAAGGTGCCATCGCATTTTGCACATAATCCACGTTTACGTTAGACGGTGCTGAACCAATCGCTAAAAATGCCCCTTTATCTTCTGCTGGTGTTAATTCACTCGAAAGCGATTTAAACAACACGGGTAAGGTGGCAAAGATAATCGCCGCAAACATCAACATACATTTACGATTAACCATCACCAAATCAAGGACATACGCATAAGCTGCATTCACTTTACTTAATGTATGCTCTACTCGTTGCTCTAATTTACTTGGTTCCGCGTTCGATTTCAGTAATTTACTGGTCATCATTGGTGAAAGCGTTAATGCTACGATACCGGAAATAAATACTGCTCCAGCAAGGGTTAAAGCAAACTCTTTAAACAACGTACCCGTAATACCGCCCATTAACGCCATTGGAGAATATACCGCAATCAAGGTAATGGTCATGGAAATAACCGGAACGGCAATTTCACGCGTACCGATAATCGCCGCACGGAATGGTGTTTCACCTAACTTAATGTGGCGGTCTACGTTTTCCAATACCACAATCGCATCATCCACCACCAAACCAATGGCTAGAACCAATGCCAGCAAAGTCATCAAGTTAATGGAGAAATCCAATGATTGAAGCAACATAATTACCCCGATTAATGAAATCGGAATGGTGATAACCGGGATTAAAATCGCACGGAATGAACCAATAAACATGGTAATCACCACCAACACGATCAGCGTTGCCTCAACAATCGTTTTGATTACTTCATTAATGGAGTTATTAATCGCAATTGTACGGTCATATAAGATGTCAGATTCAATAGCATCCGGCAGATTATTTTTAATACTGTCATATAGCGGACGCACTTTCGCAGCTACCGTTAATGGGTTTGCTGACGAAGTTGGATTAATCGCTAATACAACGGAATCTGCGCCATTCGCTACCGCACGTGAGCTATCGCTTGATTTATTTAATTCAATATCAGCGATATCGCGTAAACGTACTAACTTATCACCGTTTGATGTCACAATTAAGTTGCTTAATTCTTCAACCGATTTTGTCGTAGTTTCTACTTTGTTTTTATAGGTCACAAAATAGCCATTATCATTACCTGCTGCTGTTTGAACGTTATTCGCCGATAATGCTGACATCACCTGTGTTGCCGAAAGGTTTTGAGCCGCCATTTTTTCTGGGTCTAACCAAACACGAAGTGCGTACTCCGAAGCACCAAAGATCTGTACACTCGCCACACCTTCTACGGTAAAGAATTGTGGTTTCACTACGCGTTGAATATAGTCAGTCACTTGGCTTGCATCAAGTTTGTTAGAACGGAAACTAATATACATAATCCCCGAACCACCGGTTGATGAAGAAATCGTTGGATCTTCAATACCACTTGGTAATTCAGAACGAACTGAGTTAACTTTAGCTAAAACATCTGCCAAGGCCGCATTCGGATCCGTATTTAATTTCATTTTTACGGTGACAGTTGACGTACTTGGGCTAGAGCTTGAAGACATATAGTCCACATTATCTGCTTGCGCTACCGCCTCTTCAATTTTGGAAGTAACAAACGCTTGAATTAAGTTCGCATCCGCCCCTGGATATGCAGTGGTCACCGTAATCACCGTCGTAGTCATTTTCGGATATTCGCGCACAGCCAATTTCGAGATCGCTTGTAAACCTAAAATAATGATTAACAAGCTAATCGAAACCGCCAAAACAGGGCGACGAATAAATATATCGGTAAATCTCATTCGCTTTTCCTAATTAAAGATTCGTTTTATTTGCAGGTTGTTCTGTACCCACGCCCGCTTTATCTGCAACAGAAACTAATGCACCATTACTTAAGTTTTGCTGACCACCGGTCACAATTTTATCGCCAACTTTGACTTCATCGCCTTTTAATTGTGCATAAATACCTTGACGATCTTTCGTAAATACAGTGATTGATTTTGCACGGTACATATTTGCTGCTTTCTCTGCGCCGCCTAATTTCTCAATATCTTCATCAGAAAGTGCGGTCAAAATATAAAGCGATTCGCCATACATGTTGTAACTCACCGCCACTTGTGGCACCACAATTTGATTATGTTCTGTTGGCAAAGCCACATGTAAGCGAGTAAACATACCGGACAATAATTTTGCGCCATCTTCTGGCTCAAATGTTGCTTGAACATCAACTAAACCCGTTGAAGAATTAATTGCTGGCTCAATTGCAGTCACCTTAGCAGCAAATGTTTCACCTTTACGCGCATCTGCGGTAGCCGTTACTTTTTGACCGATATGCAATTTATCTAATAGATTTTGCGCAATGGCAAAATCTACTTTCATTGAAGAACGATCTTCCACACGCACAATTTCAGTACCGTTTGAAACATACTGACCAACATTCACTTTCACGATACCAGCTTTACCATCAAATGGCGCGACGATTTGGCGACGCTCAATGGTTGCTTTTAATGACTCAATATTTGCCGCTTGTGCTTCATAAGCTGATTTTGCGTTATCTAATTCTTGACGAGAAACGGCACCGCTGCCTGCAAGGTTTGCATAACGTTGATAAGTTTGACGTAATGACACCACTTGAGCTTGAGCCGCTTGTAAGCTTGCACGCTCAACGGAACTATCTAACTCAACTAACAAATCACCCTTTTTCACGCTTTGGCCATTTTGCACGAGCACTTTAGACACGGTTCCAGCGCTTTGTGCACTTAACATCGCCCCTTGATTTGGACGAACAAGACCGGTTGTTTCAATGATCGGCGTCCATTCTGAAGCCTTAACTGTCATTGCGGTAACAGGAGAAGCTGTTTCAGGTTTATTTGCTAAGAAATCAGCAATGCCTTTTGCTTTCATTTGATTAAGAAAAATCATTGCAGCAAAAATTAACACAAATACGCCTAACGCTAATTTCAAAAAGAAAACGTGCGAACGCTTTGGTCTATTAGTTTGAGTTATACTCATTTGGAAAACTCCATTAAGACAATAAAATGACTACTTCTGAATTGCACGCCAAGAGCGTTCAATGACAGATTCTAACATCGCATCGGTTACTACCGTACCGAGATATTTGATATCTGAGGCTAAAACCATTGCGGTTTTAAGGCTCAGTAAAAATAAAATATGAGGATCTAAATCAGCTAATACATTCGCTGCTTTTCCCTTTATGCAAAATTGTTCCCAACATGAATACTCTGTTTCTTTACGGAATATTTCAAGAAACACCGGTAAAGATCGATATTGGTTCATATTTGACAGAATCGTTGGATTCTCTTGAAGAAAATACCAAACATTTAACCACATTTTGCTGTATTGGTCGAAAAAGGATTGAGTTTCATCAAAACCGTCTTCAATCGCTGCAACAAATTTATTGAATACTCGACGAGCAAATTGTGCTAATAACTCGTCTTTACTTTTAAAATAAAGATAAATCGTGCCAGCTGCGATGCCTGCTTCCTTGGCTAACTTATGCATCGAAAGATGATGTAATCCTTCTTTTGCCATTAGACGATCTGTAGCATCAAAGATCTGCTCGCTGACATCAAGCTTCGTTTTAGAGGATTTTACTTGTCGCATAATAAAAAATCAAATTCTTAGGGTTATATATGAGGAAGGTCATTTAAGATGAACACTTAAAATGAATGAACGTTCATTTTATTGATTTTTCGTTTTTTGGCAAGGAAAAATATAAAAAAAGTGCGGTTATTTTTAACCGCACTTTTAAATTCTTAATTACATTCCAATCACAACGCAACTTGCCACAGATTTTGCTTTATCTTGTGCAGCTGTTGCGGCATCTCGACTACCAAATGGTCCCACTCGTACGCGGTTCCATTCTTCACTTGTCGCAATTTGTGCATTTACGCCAGCCATCGCTAGACGACCTTGTAAGCTTTCTGCTTGTGCACGATTTTTAAATGCTCCACATTGTAAACCGAATTTTTTGCCGCCAGCCTGTACTTGTTGTTCAGCGGGTTTTGGTTCTGCTTTTTTCGGTTGCTCTGTTTTAGCCGGTTCTGTTTTTACTGGTTCAGCTTTTACTACTTCCGCTTTTTTCGGCGGTTCAGGCTTTTTAACTGGCTCAGGCTTTTTCGCGTCTGGTTTTGCTGTTTGCTGAGCTGGCTGAGTTTGAGCTGTCTGTGCTGATTGAGCTTGTTGTGCTTGAGCTACGGCTTTTTCTGCATTCGCCGCTTCTTGCTCTTTACGCTGGGCTTCTAATTTTTTCGCTTCTTCTGCCGCTTTTTGCTCTTTTTCCATCTGGATAAGCACTTGACGTTGTTCTTCCGTCAAACGCATATTTTTTTCAACGGAAGAAGGATTATTATCCACCGGCACCGTACGGGTTTCTAATTCTTTAATATAGTGCCATACTTCTTCTGGACGATTTGGTAACACACTTTTCGGTTGCGGTTTTTCCGGCTGAACATTTGTCGTCACTACAGGTGCTGGTGTTTTACTTTTTAAGAAGTAAAGCCCTAACCCAAAACCTAATACCGCCACCAACGCAAGAACAATTAAGGTATTGCGATTAAAACTTTTCTTTGCTTTCTTTTTATTATTTTTTGAGCCGCTTCGACCGGCAAAATCTCGATGAGCCACGATAAAATCCTAAAATATTCGATAAATTAAACTTAGAGTATAAAAAAACGCTTAATTCTACTGGAAAACAGTGCATTTTTCTAGGGAATTTTTGCTAACTCAAATCCAATGGATCCACATCTAAAATTAACCGCACTTGAGAAGACTTTATCAGCTCTGGTGAATATCGACTCAATGCCGACTGTAATTGTTTCCGAGAAGTATGCTGTAATAATAACTGCCAGCGATACTGCCCCGCTTTTTTGCTGAACGGTGCGGGAATCGGCCCCAACACTTGCAAGCCTTCTATTTTTTGTTCATAGAAAAAAGAGGCCAATTGCGACAATGCATTTTCCGCCTCTTCAGAATGACGACATTGCGCTTTAAACAACGCTTGGAAACTAAATGGAGGCAAGCCCATATTATGCCGCAACTTCAAGGTTTCTTCTGCAAAGGCTTGATAGCCCTTTTCAAGCAAGGTGGTTAATAACGGATGATCCGGATAATGGGTCTGCAAAACCACTTCCCCCTGTTTTTCAGCTCTGCCTGAGCGCCCCGCCACTTGTACATAAAGCTGCGCCAAGCGTTCTTCAGCTCTGAAATCAAGAGAAAACAGCGCATTATCCACATTCACTAAAGCAACCAAGGTGACATTCGGGAAATGGTGTCCTTTGGCTAACATTTGGGTACCAATTAAAATCTGGCTTTTACCTTGCTGAATATCCTCTAAATAACCTTCAAGCTTGCCTTTTCGTGCCGTGCTATCACGATCGATACGAGCAATATTATATTGAGGGAAACGTGCTTTTAGGGTTTCTTCTAACTGTTCCGTGCCTAAACCCGTTGTGACTAAATGTGTTGAACCGCAATGACCACATTGCATCGGCACTGTTTTTTGTGCGCCACAATGATGGCAGCGTAAAACGCGCTGGTGTTGGTGGTAAGTATAAGGTTTTTCACAATGATGACATTCATCAATCCAGCCACATTCATGACATAACAACACAGGCGCAAATCCACGTCGATTAAGGAATAACAACACTTGATTACCTTTTTCTAAGTGTTCTTGCATACGTTGCAATAGCGGTTCAGATAAGCCGTTTTGAATTCGTTGATGTTTTAAATCAATCACAAACTGGCGAAGTGCGGTTGCATTTCCAGCCCTTTTTGATAGCACCAAATGATGATATTTACCATTTTGTACGTTATTCACACTTTCCAAACTTGGTGTGGCAGAACCTAATAAGATAGGAATATTGAGTTTTTGAGCAAGCACAATGCCTAAATCTCTCGCATGATAACGCCAACCATCTTGCTGTTTAAACGAACCATCATGCTCTTCATCTAAAATGATTAAGCCGAGATCTGAAAACTGGGTGAAGAGCGCGGATCTCGTACCAATCACGATTGCACTCTGTCCTGTTCTTGCTCGCTCCCAAACATTTAAGCGCTGCGTATCATTCAAGTTGGAATGCAATACATCAATTTCTACATTAAAGCGAGCTTGGAACCGTCTCACGGTCTGAGGGGTAAGCCCAATTTCCGGTACAAGAACCAAAACCTGTTTGCCTTTCTTTAAGACTTCTTCAATGTATTGCAGATAGATTTCAGTTTTGCCCGAACCGGTCACGCCCTCTAACAACCACACATTAAAGCCTTCTTGGAAAAGCAACTGGCTAAATGCAAGGGCTTGTTGCTTGTTTAAGGTCAATCGGTTATCAAGATTAACTAAAGGATTATCCCCTAGAGCTTGCTGCCAACTTTTTTGTTCAGTAGACACAATAATCTCTTCCACATAATCTTTGCCTTTAAGGGCTGACCAAATTGCGGAACTGATTTCATTGTTACCTTTTTCTAGATCTTGCGTTAGCAACAAATTTAAGGCTTCAATTTGTTTTTTAGCGCGTTTTAATGCACCCAATTCTAACGCTTGTTTTCCAAGGTCCGTAATACGCCAAAAAGTGCGGTCATTTTTAACCGCACTTTCTCCATTACGAAGTTTGACTGGCAAGGCTTGAAACAACACATCGCCTAATGCTGCACGATAATAATTAGCGGACCAAGCTAACCAATCCCAAGTTGTCGAATTAAAGAGTGATTCATTATCAAGTACATCAATAATCGGTTTTAACTTCTCTTTTGCGACATCCGAAGAAGCTGGCAAATCCACCACGATACCGACTCGTTTTTGCGAACCAAAAGGCACCAACACTCGTCCACCAACGATTGGCGCCAAGTCAGGTGAAGAGAGATAATCAAAAAATCGGGGAAGCGGTACGGCTAATGCAACTCGGACAATATTCATAACAAAAAAACGATTAAAAATTTTTGTCATTATACGGGAATTAGGTGGAAAAATCCCACAACCTTGCCTTTTAGTGTATAATCGCCGCCAATTTTAATTGAGCGAATAAATACCATGACAGAATCGCAAAAAACCTTTGCTGATCAAAAACGTAAAACCGTTGAAACGGCTGAATTTACAGAAGATGGTCGTTATAAACGTAAAGTTCGCAGCTTTGTGTTGCGGACGGGTCGCTTAAGTGATTTTCAAAAAAATATGATGAACGATCACTGGGCTGATCTTGGATTAGATTATCAAAACGCCCCTTTTGATTTTGCCGCGATTTATGGCAATACCAATCCCGTTATATTAGAAATTGGTTTCGGTATGGGCAAATCGTTAGTGGATATGGCTGAAGCAAATCCTGATAAAAATTATCTCGGTATTGAAGTGCACACGCCTGGTGTGGGTGCCTGTATTGCTTATGCGGTAGAAAAAGGCGTGAAAAACCTTCGCGTGATTTGCCATGATGCCACTGAAATTTTACGTGATTGTGTAAAAGACGGTGAATTAGGCGGCTTACAACTTTTCTTCCCTGACCCTTGGCATAAAGCGAAACATCATAAACGCCGTATTGTTCAACCGCACTTTGTGGAGCAAGTCGTGCAAAAATTACAACCAAATGGTTTTATTCATATGGCAACGGATTGGGAAAACTATGCGGAACAAATGCTCGAAGTCCTTTCAGCCAATGAAAACTTAATCAATACAGCCGAACAAGATTATATTCCACGTCCTGATTTCCGCCCTCTTACAAAATTTGAGGCGCGCGGTCATCGCTTAGGTCACGGCGTATGGGATTTATACTTTAAGAAAAAATAATCATCGAGATGATGACGATACCCATTACCTTAACATAGGAGAACATTGAAAATGAAAACTCGTAATCAACGTCAACGTAAAAAACTTCACTTAGCTGAATTCCAAGAATTAGGCTTTTTAGTGAATTGGCAATTTGCTGAAGGGACCAGCATCGAAACTATCGATGAAACCGTTGACCGTTTTATTGCTGAAGTGATTCAACCAAACGGCTTAGCTTATGAAGGTAGCGGCTATTTACATTGGGAAGGCTTAGTTTGCTTAGAGAAAATCGGTAAATGTGATGAAAGCCATCGCCAATTAGTACAAAAATGGTTAGAAGAGAATAAATTGCAACAAATCGAAATCAGCGAATTATTCGATATTTGGTGGGATTACCCAACAAAAAACGCATAATATTTTAAGCACACTTCAGGGCGGATCATCCGCCCTATTTAATAATCATTTTCACTTATTTTTTAACAATTTGTTTACATTAATAACATATTTTAAAAATATCCTTGATCTAACTCAATAAAAGTGTATATTTTTTGAAAATTACTCCTTTTAGGTAGTTACTATTTTGTTATCGGAGCTCGATAATGCTCCCCTTGAAAATACCGAACTTTAAAGAAAAATATGGCGATTGAAAATCCTTCTCGCAGACAATTATTACGTGGGCAATTTTTACAATCGTTACATTCTGAAAACGCTAAAATTCAAGGTATAAATGCTATCCGTCCACCTTGGTCGGTAAACGAAGCAGACTTTACAGATAAATGTACTCGATGCGGTGATTGCATACTGGTATGTGAAACCCAAATTATCGTAAAAGGCGATGGCGGCTTTCCTGAAATACAATTTGACAAAGGTGAGTGCACTTTCTGCCAAAAATGTGTTTTAATCTGCGAACAACCGATTTTTCGTTCATTAGAAGAAGAGCCTTGGGCACATAAAGTTGAGATTACAACGCAGTGCCTAACAGAAAATCGAGTGGAATGTCGAAGTTGCCAAGATAGCTGTCCGATGAATGCCATCCGTTTTCGATTACAGCTTGGTGGTGTGGCAAAACCCATTTTAGATTTAGAAAGTTGTAATGGTTGTGGTGCTTGTTTAAGCGTTTGCCCAACAAAAGCAATAAAAATTCTTAATTTTGAAACAAATACAGATGAGTCAATTTAGCGAAAATGAAAACTGGTATGTATGCAGTATTGTTGTACAAGCCAGACCAGAAAAACTTAACCAAGTCAAAGAAGCCATTTTAGCGATTCCAACTGCTGAAATTCATGGCGAAAAATCTGATGAAGGCAAATTGGTGGTCACCCTTGAAAGTAACCGTCAATTAGCATTAGCGGATCTTATGGATGAAATTAAAGATATCCCAGGAGTGATTGTCGTTTCTTTAATTTCTAATTACTTAGATGAAAAATAAATAATTTAGGAATACATACTCTTTTGTATATTCTAAAAATTCAACAACGAGTGGGGAAAACTATGGAACTTAATCGTAGAGATTTTATGAAAGCCAATGCTGCGCTTGCAGCAGCAGCGGCTGCCGGTATGACCATCCCTGTTAAACAGGTTGATGCGGCAGAAGATATGGGCATTAAATGGGATAAAGCGCCATGTCGTTTCTGTGGTACAGGATGTAGCGTATTGGTAGGAACCAAAGATGGTCGAGTTGTCGCAACTCAAGGTGACCCAGATGCAGAGGTAAACCGCGGTTTAAACTGTATCAAAGGTTACTTCCTTTCTAAAATCATGTACGGTGCAGACCGTGTACAAACTCCGTTACTACGTATGAAAGATGGTAAATTCCATAAAGAAGGTGACTTTACACCTGTTTCTTGGGATCAAGCTTTCACTATCATGGCGGAAAAAATCAAAGACATCTTGAAGAAAAAAGAACCAAATGCTGTAGGGATGTTCTCTTCTGGTCAAACGACTATTTATGAAGGCTATGCAAAAGTAAAACTTTGGAAAGCTGGTCTTCGTTCAAATACTATCGACCCGAATGCTCGTCACTGTATGGCATCTGCTGCGGCTGCGTTTCTGCGTACATTCGGTATGGATGAACCAATGGGTTGCTATAACGATATCGAAAAAACCGATGCGTTTGTACTTTGGGGTTCAAACATGGCAGAAATGCACCCAATTTTATGGTCTCGTATTTCTGACCGTCGTCTTTCTTCTGATAATGTGAAAGTTGTGGTTATGTCAACGTTCGAACACCGTTCGTTTGAATTAGCTGATGTGCCTATCGTATTTAATCCACATTCAGATCTTGCAATTCTTAACTACATTGCAAACTACATTATCCAAAATGATAAAGTGAACTGGGACTTCGTTAACAAACACACCAAATTCAAACGTGGTGAAACCGATATCGGTTACGGTTTACGTCCAGAACACCCACTTGAAGTTGCAGCGAAAAATCGTAAAACTGCAGGTAAAATGTATGACTCTGACTTCGAAGAATTCAAGAAAATCGTTGCTCCTTATACATTAGATGAAGCACACCGTATTTCTGGTGTACCAAAAGATCAACTTGAAACCCTTGCGAAAATGTACGCCGATCCAGAACAGAACTTAGTATCTTACTGGACAATGGGCTTTAACCAACACACTCGTGGTGTATGGGTTAACCATATGATCTATAACGTACACTTATTAACCGGTAAAATTTCTAAACCAGGTTGTGGTCCGTTCTCATTAACTGGTCAACCTTCAGCTTGTGGTACAGCGCGTGAAGTTGGTACTTTCGTTAACCGTTTACCAGCGGACATGGTGGTAACCAATCCTAAACACGTTGAAATCACTGAGAAAAAATGGAAATTACCAAAAGGTACCATTCCAACTGTTCCTGGATACCCAGCTGTACAACAAAGCCGTGCATTAAAAGATGGTAAATTAAACTTCTTATGGCAACTTTGTACCAACAACATGCAAGGTGGTCCGAATATTAACGAGGAAATTTTCCCTGGTTGGCGTAACCCTGAAAACTTCATTGTTGTTTCAGACCCTTACCCATCCGTTTCTGCGGTTGCCGCTGACTTAATTCTTCCAACTTGTATGTGGGTAGAAAAAGAAGGGGGCTATGGTAATGCAGAACGTCGTACTCAATTATGGCGTCAACAAGTAAAAGGCCCGGGTGAGTCTCGTTCTGACTTATGGCAAATTGTTGAATTCTCTAAATACTTCAAAACTGATGAAGTATGGGGTGAAGAATTATTAGCTCAAATGCCAGAATACCGTGGTAAAACCTTATACCAAGTACTTTTCGAAAATGGGGAAGTAAACAAATTTAAAGTACCAACAGATGTTCCAGGATACATCAATGATGAAGCTGATCACTTTGGTTACTACTTACAAAAAGGTTTATTTGAAGAATACGCTGATTTCGGTCGTGGACATGGTCATGACTTAGCGCCATTCGATACTTATCACCAAGTGCGTGGTTTACGTTGGCCGGTTGTTGATGGTAAAGAAACCTTATGGCGTTACCGTGAAGGCTTTGACCCATATGTCAAACCAGGTGAAGATATCGCATTCTATGGCTATCCAGATAAAAAAGCGATTATCTTAGGTGTACCTTATGAAGCACCTGCAGAATCACCAGATGAAGAATATCCATTATGGTTATGTACTGGTCGTGTTCTTGAACACTGGCATACTGGTACTATGACACGTCGTGTACCTGAATTACACCGAGCATTCCCGAACAACTTAGTTTGGATGCACCCAGCGGATGCGAAAAAATATGGCTTACGTCATGGGGATAAAGTGAAATTAATTACACGTCGTGGTGAAATGGTTTCTTACTTAGATACCCGTGGTCGTAACAAATGTCCTCAGGGCTTAATTTACACCACCTTCCTTGATGCGGGTCAGCTTACGAACAAATTAACATTGGATGCAACCGATCCGATTTCAGGTGAAACCGACTATAAAAAATGTGCAGTTAAAGTGGAAAAAGCGTAGGATTTTCCTTTCGTTTCTAGTCACTCCTCTCTTTAAAGAGAAGGGAATTTAAAATAAGAGCGGTCAAATTTTGCAACGTTTTTACAAAATTAGATCGCTTATACTTATAAAAGGAAACGCAGATGAGACTTGATCCTAACCGTCGTCAGTTTTTAAAAAATGTGACAAGAACGGCTGCCGGAGTATGTGGGGTTGGTATTATTCTTGGCTTACAGCAACAGCAAGCTAAAGCTAAAGAAGGGATCGCCTTGCGTCCACCTGGTGCTTTACCGGAAAAGGATTTCTTGGCAGCTTGTACGCGTTGCGGACAATGCGTCCAAGCGTGTCCATATGATATGTTGCATTTAGCTTCGCTGATTTCACCAATGGAAGCGGGCACACCTTACTTTATCGCTCGGGATAAACCTTGCGAAATGTGTCCGGATATTCCATGTATGAATGCCTGTCCAAGTGGTGCATTAAGTAAAGAACTCAAAGATATCAATGATGCCAGAATGGGCTTAGCCGTCTTGCTGGATCATGAAACCTGCTTAAACTGGCAAGGTTTACGTTGTGATGTTTGTTATCGCGTTTGTCCATTAGTAGATAAAGCGATTACACTTGAACGTATCCACAATGATCGTACTGGGATTCATGCAAAGCTTATTCCAACTGTTCACTCCGATGCTTGCACCGGATGCGGTAAATGCGAACAAGCTTGTGTGTTAGAAGAAGCGGCAATTAAAGTCTTACCGATGGATATCGCCAAAGGACTACTCGGTCGCCACTATCGCTTAGGCTGGAAAGAAAAACAAAACGCCGGAAAATCCTTAATTGAGGAGCAACATCCAGATGGCTTACGTCCAGCAATGGATGCTCGTATGCCGGAAGGCTCACATGAGCCGGTTTATCAGCCAATGCAAGTTCAACCAAACCAAAAGGTGGCAACACCAAACCGTGCAACAATGGATTATGTACCAAATCCAACAACGGTTCCGGAAGCAGAACAGTTCCCAAATCTGGACTTAAATATTAAGGGGGTTAAATAATGGCTGAAAAATACACCCCGAATAAGCCTAAAGATGCAGGCTTAGAAGCTCGCCAAAAACTCGGTTGGTGGCATGCTTATCGCTTTTTAATTCTGCGTCGGATTAGTCAATTAAGTATTATTTTAATGTTCTTAAGTGGCCCGATTTGGCAAGTTTGGATTTTAAAAGGCAATTACAGCTCAAGTATGCTTTTGGATACTGTGCCATTGACAGATCCATTGATGACCGCTGAAAGTTTAGCGACAGGTTACCTACCAGAAATCACAACGATTATTGGGGCCTTGATTATTGTAATATTCTACGCAGTCGTGGCGAGTAAAGCCTTTTGTAGTTGGGTTTGTCCAATGAATATGATAACGGATGCTGCAGCTTGGTTACGTAGAAAATTAGGTATTCGACAATCATTAAAAATTTCACGCCAACTTCGCTATGTGATTTTAGCGGTGATTTTGGTCGGTAGCGCAATAACTGGCACACTCTTATGGGAATGGATAAACCCTGTTGCTGCACTTGGACGCATCTTCGTCTTTGGAACAGGTGCAACCCTTTGGTTGGTAGCAGTTATCTTCCTATTTGACTTACTCGTTGCTGAACATGGCTGGTGTGGTCACCTTTGCCCAATTGGTGCAATCTATGGTGTCATTGGAGCTAAAAGCCTAATTAAAATTAATGTAATCGATCGCGATCGCTGTGACCGTTGCATGGATTGTTATAATGTTTGCCCTGAACCGCAAGTTTTAAGACTTCCTTTACACGGTGGACCTGAAGATAGCCAAATTATACTGGCAAAAGATTGTATTACTTGTGGACGTTGTATTGACGTCTGCGCAGAAAATGTATTTGCATTTGGCTCTCGCTTTGAGAAACAAATAAAAATTAAAAATATTTAATTATTTAATGGAGTGGATTTCATGAAAAAATCATTTATTTTCATGCTGGCTTTATGTAGTGGATTGGCATTCGCCGATGCACCGCAAGTTGCAAACAGCATTGATAAAACAGTAGAAAGTGTTGCACCAGCATTTACGAATCCTTATAAAGATGTTGGTAATATTCCTGTGACCTTCCCTCACCAACCACCACTTGTTCCACACAGCATTCGTGGTTTACAAGTGACTAAGAATGCTAACCAATGTTTAGGCTGCCACTCTCCGGATGTTGCTCCAACAACGGGTGCACCTCGCGTACCTGAAAGCCACTTTTTAACACGTGATGGACAAAAAACGGAAGGTACTTCGCCACGTCGTTATTTCTGTTTACAATGCCACGTTCAACAAACTGACGTGAACCCAATTATTCAAAATAAATTTGAAACCATTCGTCAAATGCAAGGTAAATAAGGAGCTAAACCATGATTAAATCAAGCATTCAGAAAGTTTGCCGTTGGTTACGCTCTCCGAGCAAAATGGCAATTGGTGGAGTTATTTTATTAACCATCATTGGGACTATCGTCGGAACTAACCTGTTTAACGCAGGAATGTCGGCAACTAATACTGAGCAATTCTGTTCAGATTGTCATACTAACGACGTGGTACCTGAGTACCAAGATTCAGTTCACTTTAGCAACCGTTCAGGTGTGAAAGCGATTTGTTCTGACTGTCACGTTCCACATGAATTCATTCCAAAAATGGTTCGTAAAATGCAGGCATCGACTGAAGTTTATGCTTACTTTACAGGTAAAGTAGATACTAAAGAAAAATTCGAAAAACATCGTTTAGAAATGGCAGAACGCGAATGGGCACGTATGAAAGCGAATAACTCACAAGAGTGCCGTAACTGCCATAACTTCAATGATATGGACTTTACTCAACAAAAAACTGTCGCACAACAAATGCACGCACTTGCACAGGAACAAAACAAAACCTGTATCGATTGTCACAAAGGTATTGCGCATAACCTTCCACACATGGAAAAAGTACAACAAAGCTTTATTCCTGCGGATATGTTAAAAGCAAATGAAAAACCTTCAGATAACAAAGATACGAAATAATCTAATAAATTGATGATAATAAATCGGCACTCATTTTGAGTGCCGATTTTGTTTTTATTTCTTAAGGAAATCTTTATCAGATAATACCCTTAACGGCTGCATATCGCTGTTTCCCATAATGACCAAACTCGGGTCTGAGCGTAAACAGCTACCACCATAATGCCCACCTACAGTAAAAGTACAGACCTGAACATATTGATCTTCCACTTTTGGTAAACACCAAAGCTGTTGATAAATACTCTCCTGCTTATCAAAACGACCGTCTGTGCTATCGAGTACAGATTTACACTCACCTATCAATTTCACATTATCACCTCGACGACCTGCAATTGGTTTTTGTGCATAACCATTCTTAATCAGTTCAGGTGTCAATTCAAATCCTGCTTCGAGTAGATAACGATGATTTGGGAATAATGACCACAACACTGGTAAGATCGCTTTATTACTTGGAATAGCCGTCCATAGAGGTTCGTAAACCAAAACTTCCGGACGAAGTAACACATCAATCAACCGCACTTTATCTTCCGGATAACCTGTACGAATCGGTGGAGCCACTTCCATACCTGTCGCATCTTCACGAAGTTGCTCTAACATGGTTTCCCAAGCCCATGTTTTCCATACCGTTTTTATCTGGTTGTCTTCATCATCAATTAAACGACCACGACTATCCCAATGTAATCCCTCTGTGCCATGAATAATTTTGGCTTGAAATCCCGCTTGAACCAGTGCGTTACGCATAAACAATGAGTGGTAATCTTCTTCATCATCATGATCTTGCATAATATGAACAAGCGACGTAGCTTCACTGTGTTTCCAGCAATCTGCTAGCGCATTACGTAAACCATCAGCAGGATTTTCACCCATATTCAATCCGCCTTGGATTGCCCATCGATTCATAAACTCACCGGCTTCCGCATGACAAGAGGCTGAATCTGCGTTGTATTCATACACTTTCAATCCACGACTATCCATGCAGAAATCTAAACGCCCCGTAATGGTTTGATAACGGCGATTTTGCCAAGATAAACGTAAGCGAGGCCATAATAATTTGGGAATATTGAAATATTCTAATAACTTATCGTCTTTTAACACTTTATCTGTGGCATGCAAATACATTAAATGTAATTCATTAGTTGCACGAATTAACTCATGCTGTGCTGTTTCAGACATCGTAAAGTAACGATATTGGTCAGAATGGCTAACTTTATGCCCTCCCATGGCTTTCACATAGGCAGCTTCAAATTCATTGTTCTCATTCAGCCATTTATGTTCAAACTGACCCTTGTTTTCAATATGTTCTGCATGAATTTCAAGTTTCTCTTTTTCAGGTGTTGGCTGCGGCAGACTGTATTCGGTGTCTTCCGTTTGGATCATCCAACCTAAAATTTCGGTATCATCAAAGGTATCATGCAGAAAATAACCACTTTCAGAAACCGTCATCGGTAATTCACGCGTCCACTGCTGCCCGCTTGGTAAGCGGGAGTGAATCACGTTTTGCTCAGCAATGCGGATTTTATCCTCTAAGACTTCGGTAATAATCGCCACATGCCCCGTATGTTTAAATTCTCCCCCCTCTTGCCAAATTAAAAGGGCACCTGCTTCAGGCTTACGTTTGCAACCATTTGCAAAGGCTTGTAAGGGTAATAAGGCATCATTTACCACTTGACGTAAAAATCGTAGAGAAAAGATCTCGTAAGCCATTCCTACATCAGTAAACACCATGCCATGATTGAGATATAAATAACGGCGAGCAAATTCTACACACTGCCATTTGTAGCCCATGTACTCTCTTCCTAAATAGCTGCGAAAGGCAGCATCATCCGGATACTTTTTCTCATCAGCAGTGTGATAATCTGATGAATAAATCGCAATCCCACCCGGTGCATAACCTAATAAACTTCCGAAAGGATCATGTGTACTAATATTGGCTGAACGTTCAGGCATAAAAACTCCCTGTTAAATAACTACTCGGAATAGTATAGATCTTTTGTTTAACTTCCCCCAAAAACTTTATGAAAGAAAGATGAAAAATTAAGTGACACACATTTAAAAAAAGAAAAAAGGCTGACATCTGCCAGCCTTAAAAATAAGTGTAAAAATGACCGCATTTGAGGTTATTTTACATACCAATTCGCTAATAAAATTCCTGTATTTACCGCAATATTTAATCCGGTTTTTAATGGATTACTTAAAGAAAGACGCACATTTACATCTTCTTTCTCACGAATATCATCTGTGCTGCCTTCACTCAATACTAATGCAACTTTAGCTGCAAATTTGAGTTGTTCCAACGCAATACCCTGTTTATTGGTTGATACATGAATAATCTGATAACCCGCCTTACGTAAAGCCTCTAAAGCGATTTCAGTACTTTCTGTTTCTAAAATACGAATATGCTCCATTCCGCCTTCAGCCACACGCATCGCAGCCGGTGCATAAAGCTGTTCAACTTGATTGGTTACCACATTTTTAATGCCATAGAAAGCGCAAGTACGCACAACGCCACCTAGGTTTTGCGCATTATTGACTTGATCAAGCACCACTAAGCAGTCTTCTTGACGCGGGACATCTAAATAACCTTGCAAAGAAAAAGTACGTTGTTTTTTCACTAACATACAAATGCCGCCGTGATGCTCAGTACCACTTACTAAGCTCAACTCATCGCTATCTACCACGTGATACACTTTTTTATTTGCGGCTAAATAACTGAAAATCTCGCCAATTCGATGCGCCATTTGCACCGTTGCCCATACGCGAACGATGCTCTCTGGACGTTCTGCAAACAATTCCAAGCACGCATTTTCACCATACACTTTCATTTCTTCAGCGCGGTTCTTTTTAATTTTCTCCGGTGCGCGTGGTGATAATGCGCCCGTTTTCTTTTCTTTCGCTTTATAACTCACGCCAGTGCTTTTTACTGTTACTTTTACCGAGCCACTTTCACCATTGGCTTTATTTAATGAAAGTTCAGCAATTTTCGGTTCTCTCACTTCTTGCTGTTGGAAACCACGAGAAGGTTTACGATCATCCCGTTTTTTATCAAAGTGCGGTCGATTTCCCTCACGTTTTTCATTATTACGACGATCATCAAAGCGACGTTCTTTGTTATTAAATGCACGTTTTGGACTACGCTCTTGAAAAGATTTGGTGGAAATTGTTTGGAATGATGGTTTGCGTGAATTGCTCATAATTTGCTTCTCGAAGGAAAAATTGGATAATAATTCGCCAAAAAATGCGGAAATTTGTGAGCATTATAACGAAAAAAAACCTTTTTTCTATCAATCCTCAAAGGAAATATTGTAAACTAGAACATTAATTTTTAGTGTAGAGATAGATTATGTTAATCAATAAAGCTAAACGAGCAGAACAAAATTTAAAAAATTTACCTTTTCTTCCTTTGCAGGCAGAGCAGGTTGAATTTCTGTTTAGTCCGCTTGAATTCAAAGCACAAATTATAGAATTAATTCGCCAAGCTAAAAAACGCATTTACGTGACCGCACTTTATTGGCAAAAAGATGAAGCGGGACAAGAAATTCTCAATGAAATTTATCGCGTAAAACAAGATCATCCTGAATTGGATGTGAAAATATTAGTGGATTGGCATCGCGGACAACGCAATTTACTCGGTGCAGAAAAATCTGCCACTAACGCTGATTGGTATTGTGAACAACGCCAAACTTATCAACTTCCCGATGAACCGAATATGTTCTTTGGTGTGCCTATTAATACCCGCGAAGTCTTCGGTGTATTACATATTAAAGGCTTTGTGTTTGACGATACCGTCCTTTATAGCGGTGCAAGTATCAATAACGTGTATTTACAACAACAAGATAAATACCGTTACGACCGCTATCAAAAAATTCACAATGCTGCACTTGCGGATTCTATGGTGAATTTCATCAATGATTATTTATTGGATTTCAGTGCGGTACATCCATTAGATGTAGCTAACCGCCCTCGTACAAAAGAAATCCGCAGTGCAATAAAAGCTTATCGTAAAAACTTATCTGCCCATGCTGAATATCAGTTGGAAAGTGCGGTTGGTTTTTCCGATGTTTTAACCATTTCACCACTTTTTGGTTTAGGTGCATCAGGCAATGAATTAAACCAAGTTATCGAAGATTTATTCTTACAAGTGCAGGAAAAACTGGTGATTTGTACGCCTTATTTCAACTTCCCTCGCACGCTAAGAAGTAAACTTGCCCGCTTATTAGAACTAGGAAAACGTGTTGAAATTATCGTGGGTGATAAAGTCGCGAACGATTTCTATATTCCACCAGAGCAGCCGTTTAAAATGGCAGGTGCATTACCTTATTTATATGAAAGCAATCTTCGTCGTTTCTGCGAGAAATTTGATGCTTACATTAAAAATGGCCATTTAACGGTGCGTTTATGGAAAGATGGTGATAACACTTATCACCTCAAAGGTGTTTGGGTGGATAACCAGTATATTCTTTTTACAGGGAACAACCTGAATCCTCGTGCATGGCGTTTAGATGCGGAAAATGGATTATTAATCCACGATCCAAAACAAGAACTTCTGCCACAAGCGGAAAAAGAATTATCGCATATCCGCCAACATACCAAAGTATTGCAAGATTATTCTGAACTAGAAGAATTGACGCAATATCCTGAACCAGTGCAAAAACTGTTGAAGAAATTTGCTCGGATTCAAGCAGACAAATTAGTCAAAATGATTTTATAAACATAAAAAGAAGCCGACAAATGTCGGCTTCTTGCTTTCATCTTACGCAAAAACATCGGCTAACATTGCACAAGTAAAATAAGTTGTTATAATCGCCCAACTTTTTAATCTTATCGGAGAAATCAATGAACCCAATTTCTTATTGGCAACGCCTAAAAGTTGCATTTCAATATGTGATGCCACAAATCTATATGACACAAGCAGCAGGTTGGTTAGCGAAACAAAAATGGGGCGCAATGACACATTTTGTGATTAAAGCGTTTGCAAAAAAATACAACATTGATATGAGCATTGCTGAAAAAGAAAAATTCAGTGATTACGCCAGTTTTAATGAATTCTTTATCCGTCCATTAAAAGAAAATGCACGACCAATTAACCAAAATCCAACCGCACTTTGTTGTCCTGCGGATGGCCGTGTAAGTGAATGTGGACACATTGACGATGATCGTCTATTACAAGCAAAAGGTCACTTCTTCAGCTTAAATGATTTATTAGCGGAAGATAAAGATTTAACCGAGACCTTTAAAAATGGGGAATTCGTCACCACTTATTTATCACCACGTGATTATCACCGTGTGCATATGCCATGTGATGGTACACTTCGCAAAATGATTTATGTACCGGGTGATTTATTCTCCGTCAATCCATTTTTAGCGAAACATGTGCCGAACCTCTTCGCACGTAATGAACGTGTGATTTGTGTCTTTGATACTGAATTCGGCACCATGGTACAAATCTTAGTCGGTGCAACAATTACTGCAAGTATCGGTACCGTTTGGGCTGGCGTGATTAATCCGCCACGTCATAACGAAGTGAAAGTCTGGACTTATGAAGGTGAAAGTGCGGTTAAATTAAGCAAAGGTCAAGAAATGGGTTGGTTCCAACTTGGTTCTACCGTAATTAATTTATTCCAAGCCAGTCAAGTGCAAATTGCCGATCATTTAAGTGTTGATGAACCTGTTCGCATGGGTGAAATCTTGGCATTGAAAAAATAGTTTTACAACAAAGGAAAAAACATGACAGCTCAAATTTTTGAACAAGTAAAATTAGAAAGTATTTCTGAAAAAGGCAGCTACGGTATCGGTTTACAAATCGGTCAACAATTAGCAGATAGCCAAATGGATATTTCTGTTGAAGCGGTAGCAAAAGGCATTTTTGATGCATTAAATCGTAATCAACCCGCATTAGAAATTAATGATTTAATGCATTCTGTTCAAGCCCTTCAACAACAAGCGGCTGAAGCACAACAAGCGCAATTTAAAGCGATTGAAGAAGAAGGTAAAAAATTCTTAGAAGAAAACGCGAAAAAAGCGGGCGTAAACGTGACTGACAGCGGTTTACAATACGAAATTTTAACTGAAGGTAATGGTAACAAACCATCTGCAACGAACAAAGTACGTGTTCACTACACCGGTACATTACCAGATGGTACCGTATTCGACAGCTCTGTTGCTCGTGGCACACCGGCTGAATTCCCAGTAAATGGCGTAATTCGTGGTTGGGTTGAAGCATTGCAAATGATGCCTGTTGGTTCTAAATGGAAACTCACTATTCCACACGAACTGGCTTACGGCGAACGTGGTGCAGGCGCATCTATCCCACCATTCTCAACCTTAGTGTTTGAAGTCGAATTACTCGATATCCTTTAAAACGAAAAAGTGCGGTTAAAATTAACCGCACTTTTTTATTCTTCGTCGTCTTCGCTATAACGATCATCATCGTCATAATCATAGGTTAAGATCGCATCCTCATCATAACCCTCTATATCAATCTGAACACCATTTGAACCTGCATCAAAACCATTAAACCATGCGGTTCGTAGTTCTTCAGGTATTCGTCGGCCACAAAAGTTAATTCGTTTATTCAATTGAGATTGGCTTTGCGCTTGGAAATCTTTCCCGACACGATAACCATCTAAATACCAGTCATCTTTATCATGACAAGCCGTCGTATTTAAACGCTTTACATGTTTGCTCACTGAAATGGGGCTACGATGTTTTACATAATAGCCTTGCGTACAAGCACTTAATAGCCCAACAGCTAAAACGGTCGCTATTAATCTCATGTTGTCTCCTTTTACTACTTAATGTCGGGCTATCACCCTTTTTATGGTTTTATAGACCAACAAAATAAAAGGAAGGTTCAGAAAATATGAGAGATCCGATTTCTATTGTAGGCTAGAGCACAATCATATCATCACGATGTAGCGCAACTGCACCATACTCATAACCAAGAATTTGCTCAATATCTTGAGATTTTTTCCCTTTGATTAATTCCAACGCATCGCTGTTATAACGAGGCATACCGAGTGCAATCACTTTGCCGGAGGTATTTTTAATTTTGACGACTTCACCGCGTGAGAAACGTCCTTCTACAGCCGTAATCCCCGCTGGTAGTAACGATTTATTCTGTACTAACATGGCATTTTCAGCACCCTGATCAATGGTCAGCACACCCGCTGATGGTGCTGCAAATAACCACTGTTTGCGGCTTTCGAGACGATCTGAATGATGCGCAATAAATTTAGTGCCAATTGGTTTATCATACGCCAAATCCACAATGACATCAGGTCGGCTACCTGACGCAATAATGGTTTCAATACCTGAACGCGTTGCCACATCTGCCGCAATTATTTTTGTGCTCATCCCGCCAGTACCAAGGTTTGTACCGCTACCGCCTGCAATAGAACGAATATGGTCGGTAATTTGCTCAACCACAGGAATCAATTTCGCATCTGGATTTTTACGAGGATCGCTTTCGAACAAACCTTGTTGATCCGTTAACAAATAAAGTTGTTCCGCTTGCACTAAAATCGCAACTAGAGCCGATAAGTTATCGTTATCCCCTACTTTAATCTCAGCCGTTGCCACCGCATCATTCTCGTTAATCACAGGAATAATCTGATTGTCTAACAGAGCATGTAATGTATCGCGCGCATTTAAAAAACGTTCACGATCTTCAATATCGGCACGAGTTAATAAAATTTGTCCAATATGAATATCATAAATCGCAAATAATTTTTCCCAGGCTTGAATCAGTTGACTCTGCCCTACTGCAGCTAAAAGCTGCTTTGAGGCAATAGTTGGAGGAAGTTGAGGATGATTTAAATAATGTCGTCCAGCGGCAATCGCACCTGATGTCACAATCACGACACGAAAACCCGCTTGATGAAGCTGGGCAATCTGGCGAACAATATCGACCATGTGAGGCGCATTCAATTTTGGGGAACCATGTGTTAATGTGCTAGTACCAAATTTTACGACGATTGTTTTGCGATTTGCCGACATAGTTTATCCTCAGTGAAAAAATAGAAAAGTGCGGTTAAATTAGCACTAAAATTAATAAAAATCACGAAAAATCCAACCTCATATACAGATTTTGTGAATAGCTATGATATAATGCAAAAAAATAAAAATAGGATAGAAAATATGACATTAAGTTTGATCGTTGCGACAACAAAAAATAACGTCATCGGAAAAGATAATCAAATGCCTTGGCACTTACCTGCCGATTTAGCCTGGTTTCGTAAAAATACCACGGGCAAACCGGTAATTATGGGACGTAAAACCTTTGAAAGCATTGGTCGCCCACTGCCGAAACGTACCAATATTGTCCTTTCACGTACCCCTTACGAACATGAAGGTGTCATCTGGAAAGAGAATTTTGAAAGTGCGGTCGATTTTGTCAAAAAATTTGATGAAATTATGTTAATTGGCGGCGGCGAGTTATTTAAACAATATTTACCTAAAGCAGATAAACTATACCTCACGCAAATTCAAGCTGACATTGATGGCGATACGTTCTTTCCTGAAATTAATTGGGCAGAATGGAACATCGAGTTTGAAGAATATCGTCAAGCAGATGCAGATAATTCCTATGATTGTCGTTCTTTAATTTTACAGCGTAAAGCATAAAACATATCAAAACCATTCTAAAAAAAAGTGCGGTCAAAACCCTAAAATGTTGACCGCACTTTTTTCCATCATCAAATCAACGATTCATCAAGCCATTTTTTCCTATAAATTCCCTATTTTTTGATCTGAGTCCCCTTTTGAAAACTGGCTTTGTAATATACTGGAATGATTTATTATCATTAGAGGAGAAATATTATGGGTATCTTCAGTGTACCACCGGATCTACCGGTTACTAAAAGCAAAGAGGAGATCGACAAAACTTATCGTTACTGGCGATTACATTTGATGATTACCAGTTATATCGGCTACGCCGTTTTCTATTTTACTCGTAAAAGTTTTAACTTCGTTATGCCAGCCATGCTAACGGACTTAGGGCTACAAAAAGCCGATATCGGTATCATGGGTACGGCGTTTTATCTCACCTATGGTGTATCTAAGTTCTTATCAGGTGTACTTGGTGACCGTTCTAACCCTCGTTACTTTATGGGGATTGGTTTAATGATGACAGGTATCGTCAACATTCTATTTGGCATGAGTTCATCTGTCTTTATGTTTATCACCCTTTGGATGATCAACGCCTTTTTCCAAGGTTGGGGCTGGCCTCCATGCTCAAAAATCCTAAATACTTGGTACTCACGTAACGAGCGCGGATTATGGTGGGCGATCTGGAATACCTCACATAACTTAGGTGGTGCACTTATTCCAATTTTATCTGGTGCCGTTGCCCTTTATTGGGGATGGCGTTATGGCATGATCGTGCCAGGGATTATTGCCTGTGTCATCGGTTTTGCTCTTTGTTTCTTATTACGCGATCGCCCAACATCTATGGGACTTCCAACCGTAGGTGAATGGCGTAATGATATTGCTGAAAAAGAACATGAAAGTGAAGGTTTAGGTTTATCTAACTGGGAAATTCTTAAAATTTATGTGTTTAAAAACAGCATTATCTGGGCATTAGCATTTTCTTGGTGTTTTATTTATATCATCCGTACCGGTATCAATGACTGGGGTAACTTATATTTAACAGAAACCCATGGTTATGACTTACTTAAAGCGAACTCCGCGGTTTCTTTCTTTGAAATCGGTGGATTCTTAGGCGCACTTTTTGCGGGCTGGGGCTCTGATAAGTTCTTCAACGGAAACCGTACCCAAATGAACATCATTTATGTGTTAGGTATTATTTCAACATCCTTAGCATTATGGTTCATCCCAAGCGATAACTATTTTGTGATGTGTGGATTATTCTTCCTGATGGGATTCTTTATCTTTGGTCCGCAATTTCTTATCGCAATGGCTGCGGCTGAAAACTCTCATAAACATGCTTCAGGTTCTTCTACCGGTTTCGTTAGTCTCTTCGCCTATATTGGTGCGGCAGCGGCGGGAGCACCATTAGCGTGGATTATTCAATCTCTCCACTGGAATGGATTCTTTGGTAGCTTGTTTATTGTGTCTCTTGCTTGTGCATTATTACTCGTTTTCGTGTACTTCTTGCAACGTAAGAAAAATAAACTAAAAGCCTAATCTAGGTATATAAAAATCGGGCTAAAACAATCATTGTTTTAGCCCGATTTCTTTTATATTAAATAACCTTTAAAAGATTATTCTAAGCGTTTAGCCATTTCTAACCAATCTGCTTTAAATTCACGACGCATATTGTTGATTGCATCAATAATATCATGGTGAACTAATTTTTCATTTTGAATACCCACACAGTAGCCACCTTTACCTTGTAGCAATATATCTACCGCATATACGCCCATACGTGAAGCTAAAATACGGTCGAAGGCACAAGGTGAACCACCACGTTGAATATGGCCTAATACGGTTGCACGGGTTTCATGGCCTACGCGCGCTTCAATCTCACGAGCAAGAGAATGTACGTCTGTGATTAATTCAGTAATCGCAATAATGGCATGGCGTTTTCCACGAATAATACTGCGTTCAATTTGGCGAATTAATTCTTCACGATTAAATTCCATTTCAGATGCCACAATGTATTCACAACCACCAGCAATACCTGCAGAAATGGTTAAATCACTACAGTGACGACCCATGATTTCCACGATAGAAATACGTTGGTGAGAACTTGAAGTGTCACGTAAACGGTCAATCGCATCCACCGCTGTTTGTAGTGCAGTTTCATAACCGATTGTGTAATCTGTTCCAGCCACATCGTTATCAATTGTGCCAGGGATACCTACGCAAGGGAAACCATGTTCTTCAGTAAGCAATTTTGCCCCCATGTAAGAACCGTCACCACCGATAACAACTAAAGCATCAATACCGTGAGAACGTAAAATTTCTGCACATTTTTCACGTACCGCAGGATCTTTAAATTCTGGGAAACGCGCAGAACCTAAGAATGTACCGCCACGGTTAATAATATCGGATACATTATAACGATTTAACTGTTGGATTTTATTATTATATAAGCCTTGATAACCGTCATAAATCCCAAATACTTCAAGCCCTTCTGCAAGAGCTGCACGAACAACGCCACGGATGGCAGCATTCATACCTGGTGCATCACCACCACTGGTTAATACAGCAATTTTTTTAATCATATTTACCTACTTTGAACTCTAAGAATAATTGGCGTCAAGATTACACCATCCATTATTTCTGCTCTAGAAAAATTTTTAAAATTTACGTGGAATTTGATCTAGTATAAGTTTTAGTGATGAAAATAACTTTCACATTTCCAAGAAAGATCCGCTTTTTGTAATGTCTTGCTTTCTTTCGCCACCAAATACTTTTGTAAATTTTTCACAATTTTTACTGTGTTTAAACGCTGAAATTTCTTACCTTGTTCCACTTTTTGGGAATATTGATATTGCACAAAACCACAACGTGGCACATTTTTACCCTTAGCTATGTCCACTTGCCAAGATGGATTTTGTTCTGTCGGAGCATAAATGACATAAGCATTTAACTCAGTGGCAGGCTTTTTCGGATTCGTTGAATTCGCAAGGATTTTGAAATCTTTCACCCCTAAATTACGGTATACCTTCTCACGTAATGCTATGCGTTGCTCAATAGAACGGGATAAATCACGATCAAGCAACACTTCAATTTGAGATTGCCAATTTTCCAAGGTATCCGGCTCTGCAAGATAAACATAACGCGCAATCGTATCCAAATCTTGGCTTGCTGTAAGTTTATAAGTTTTGCCGTTGTACTCTATTTTTTCAGGAGTTTGAAGCTGACTCACTTTTGCCGCACAACCTGAGAGTAAAAGTGCGGTCAATATAACCAGGATTTTATTCATTGATATCTCGCTTAAATACAAATTCTTTTTCAGTTGAGGATGTCGCATCAAACCAATAACCACCTAGGTCAAACTCTTTCAGTTGTTCAACACGTTCCAAACGATTTTGAATGATAAAACGACACATTAAACCACGGGCTTTTTTCGCATAAAAGCTGACCACTTTGTATTTACCATTCTTATTATCTAAGAAAACAGGCTTCACAATCTGTGCATCTAATTGGCTTTCTTTCACTGATTTATAGTATTCATCAGAAGCTAAATTGATCAAAACACGATCGCCTTGCTCATCAAGTGCTTGTTGTACGGATTGAGTGATAATGTTCCCCCAAAAAGCATAAAGATCTTTCCCTTTTGGATTTGCTAACTTCGTGCCCATTTCCAAGCGGTAAGGTTGCATTAAATCAAGGGGTTTAAGTAAGCCATATAAGCCAGAAAGCATACGTAAATGGCGTTGTGCGAATTGCACATCTTCATCAGATAAGCTATCCGCATCCAAACCGGTGTAAACATCACCTTTGAATGCCCAAATAGCTGCACGTGAATTTTTTTCGTTGTGAGATTTTGTCCATTCAGCAAAGCGAGCGGCATTTAAGCCCGCAAGTTTATCGCTGATAGACATTAAGGAAGAAAGATCTTGGGGAGATAATTGACGACAGATTTCAATCAGTTGCTCACTATAATCCGTCAAGTGCGGTTGAGAAACAGGAAGATTTCTGACCGCACTTTCAAAATCTAAGGTTTTTGCCGGGGAAATAATGGCTAACATAGGTTCTCCTTTCTAAAACTGAACCGTATCTTAGCACAGGATAGCCTCCTTACTCTACCCCGTTTACGCTATCCGCTTATAGAGTCCATTCTCATTGACGATTAAGTCTTGTAACTCCAAATCTAATAACTGTACTAAAAGCAAATCCACCGGCAAATTCAATGCAACCGATAAATCATCAAGACTTATCGGTGTATAACTGATATGTTGATAAAGTTCAGGATGACTTGGCTCTACCGCAGGTGTTTTTGCAGTGAGTGGTTTAGCCATCGGCTGATTGATTGGCGTATGTACTGGCGCCTTAAAAGCAACGCTATGATTGAGGCTATCTAAAATATCTTTAACATTTTCCACCAACATCGCCCCTTGCTTAATCAGTTTATGGCAGCCTTGACTGTATTCACTTTGAATATTCCCCGGCAACGCAAAAATGTCGCGGTTTTGTTCTAAGGCATAGCGTGCTGTAATGAGTGAACCGCTTTTCTCTGTGGCTTCAATGACTAACGTTCCTAATGAAAGCCCGCTGATAATGCGATTACGACGAGGAAAATTTTCAGCAATCGGCGCTTGCGTAGGGATAAATTCAGAAACTAATGCCCCGTTATTTTCGATAATTTGCTCGGCTAATCGGCGATGTTTAGCGGGGTAAATGTGATCTAATCCGCTGCCCAATACGGCAATGGTCTGCCCTTGAATATCCACCACCGCCTGATGGCTAAATCCATCAATACCTAAAGCCAACCCACTCGTCACCGTTAATCCTGCGAGAGAAAGCTCTGTCGCAAAATATTTTGCCCAATATTCACCATAAGCCGAACAATAACGGCTCCCAACCATGGCAATTTGCTGGGCAGAAAGTGCGGTCAAATTACCTTTCACAAATAATAAGGGTGGAAAGCCACTAATTTGTTTAAGTAAAAAAGGGTACTCATCTGAAAAACAGTGTATTAAATGATGTCCTTCTTTTTCGGCCCAGCTCAAAGCGGGTTCAATAAATTTCATTTCTGGCTGAAACCAACGACGAATCTGCAAAGCATCCCAACCCATTTGTTGAAATGCCACTTCATCATAATTTAACAAGTCTTCTATATTCACATGGGCCAAAATTTGTTGAATCCGCACACTACCCAATTTAGGCACTTGAGCTAATCGCAACAAAATCGACGTAAAATCGCTCATAATTCTCTCCTTTAAAAAGAAAATTATGGCGAGATTTGTCTCAAAAAATGAAAAGTTTGTCTTAATTCTGCGATTCAGATCGCAAAAAGAGAAAAAATTTTAGAAAAAATCGGCATACCAGAAACGAGGAATAAAACAGGACAAAAACAGCTTCTTAAAAGCCATTTTTAGAGATTAATTCTGATAAAAAACTTATATCAAGAGAAATAAACTTTTAAGATTATGTTGAGAGATTTATTTTAGATATAAATCACTGATAAATGATTTGACAGCAACATTTTTATCCGTAATATGGACAGCGTTTTACAAAATTTTTTACAGGATTATCTTTTTATGTACCAAGCTGTTTCTTTATCTCTCAACCTCCTGCTCTCACATTCTTTGTGCGGCTAAGTTGTGGATAAAAAACACCTTTATGTAAAAAATCTATTATCAACCCGCACTTTTAAGATTGCGGGTTTTTTCGTTTTAAAATCACGGTAAAAATGACCGCACTTTGAGTGATAAAAGAAGGAAAATACTATGACAGATCGCGTTATTATTTTTGATACCACCTTGCGTGATGGCGAACAAGCATTAAAAGCAAGCTTAACCGTTAAAGAGAAATTACAGATTGCTTTAGCCCTTGAACGTCTCGGCGTGGATGTGATGGAAGTCGGTTTCCCGGTTTCTTCTCAAGGTGATTTTGAATCTGTTCAAACCATTGCACGCCATATCAAAAATAGTCGTGTTGCGGCACTTTCCCGTGCGGTAATTAAAGATATTGATGCAGCAGCTGAAGCCTTAAAAGTGGCAGAAGCGTTTCGTATCCATACATTTATTGCAGTTTCAGCATTACACGTTGAAGCCAAATTAAAACGTACCTTTGACGATGTGGTTGAAATGGCTGTAGCCGCAGTAAAACATGCACGTAATTATACTGACGATGTAGAATTTTCTTGCGAAGATGCAGGCCGTACCGGTATCGACAATATTTGTCGTATTGTTGAGGCTGCAATTAATGCGGGGGCGACTACAGTAAACATTCCAGATACCGTTGGTTTCTGCTTACCTAATCAATTCGGTAATATTATTGCTGAAGTACGTAACCGCGTACCAAATATCGATAAAGCTGTGATTTCCGTACATTGTCACAATGACTTGGGTATGGCAACGGCTAACTCCTTAACCGCTGTACAAAATGGTGCACGCCAAATTGAATGTACTATCAACGGCATTGGTGAACGTGCGGGTAATACCTCACTTGAAGAAGTGGTAATGGCAATGAAAGTGCGTCAAGAATTCATGGGCGTGGATACACGTATCAACACACAAGAAATTCATCGTGTCAGCCAAATGGTGAGCCAACTTTGTAATATGCCAATCCAACCGAATAAAGCGATTGTAGGTTCAAATGCTTTCGCACATTCATCCGGTATTCACCAAGATGGTATGTTAAAAAACCAAAATACCTACGAAATCATGTCACCAGAAACTATCGGCTTGAAGAAAGAGAAATTAAACTTAACCGCCCGTTCTGGTCGCGCAGCAGTAAAAGGCCACATGGCAGATATGGGCTACACCGAACAAGATTACGATTTAGACAAATTGTATGAAGCCTTCTTAAAATTGGCAGACAAAAAAGGCCAAGTATTCGATTATGACTTAGAAGCTTTAGCGTTCATTGATATGCAACAAGGGGATGAAGATCGTTTAGTATTAGATAAACTTTCTGCACATTCCACTAAAGAATATCCAGCAACTGCGTTTGTTCAAGTGGAATTGGATGGTAAAAAATTAAGCACCTCTTCTATCGGTGGTAATGGTCCGGTTGATGCAGTTTACAATGCGATCTTGAATTTAACCGGCTTAGATATCAAAATGTCGCACTATAACTTAACTGCAAAAGGCGAAGGTGCTGAAGCCTTAGGTCAGGTGGATATCGTGGTTGAACACGAAGGCCGTAAATTCCACGGTGTTGGTTTAGCAACAGACATCGTTGAATCTTCCGCACTTGCTTTAGTTCATGCAATTAATGCCATTTATCGTGCACATAAAGTCGCCGATATCAAAAGCCACAAACATCATTAATCCAATCCCCCTCTTTACAAAAGAGGGGAGAAAATTAACCGCACTTTGGTGTGACTGAAATAGGAAAAACAATATGCAATCATACAACATCGCTGTTCTACCGGGAGACGGTATTGGTCCAGAAGTGATGGCTGAAGCCATTAAAGTATTAAACAAAGTCCAAGAAAAATTCGGTTTCAAACTTAACTTCAATGAATTTTATGTAGGTGGTGCCGCAATTGATCATTGTGGTTGCCCATTACCAGCAGAAACCTTAAAAGGTTGTGATGAGGCTGATGCAATTTTGTTTGGCTCTGTAGGCGGCCCTAAATGGACAAATTTACCACCAGATCAACAACCAGAACGCGGTGCATTATTACCATTGCGTAAACATTTCAAATTATTCTGCAATCTTCGTCCTGCCACCCTTTATAAAGGACTCGAAAAATTCTGCCCATTACGTGCAGATATTGCAGCCAAAGGATTTGATATGGTGGTTGTACGTGAATTAACCGGTGGGATTTATTTCGGTCAGCCTAAAGGCCGTGAAGGTGAAGGTGCACAAACCAAAGCATTCGATACTGAAGTTTATTACAAATATGAAATCGAACGCATTGCGCGTGCGGCTTTTGATGCGGCAATGAAACGTCGTAAACATGTAACTTCTGTGGATAAAGCGAACGTATTACAAGCTTCAATCTTATGGCGTGAAACGGTGACTGAAGTGGCGAAAGACTACCCTGAAGTCACCTTAGATCACATTTATATCGATAATGCGACTATGCAATTAATCAAAGCGCCTGAATCTTTTGATGTACTCCTCTGCTCTAACATTTTCGGCGATATTATTTCTGATGAAGCCGCGATGATCACCGGCTCTATGGGGATGTTGCCATCGGCTAGCTTAAATGAAGAAGGTTTCGGCTTATATGAGCCTGCTGGCGGTTCTGCACCAGATATCGCAGGCAAAGGCATTGCCAACCCAATCGCACAAATTCTTTCTGCCGCGATGATGTTACGTTACAGTTTCAACTTAAATGATGCCGCAGATGCGATTGAAAATGCCGTGCAAAAAGTCTTAGCAAATGGTCACCGTACCGGTGATTTAGCCGATGACTCTGCCCCTGTTTCAACTGCGGAAATGGGGACGTTAATTGCTAACGCAATCTAATAAAAACAATGAAAGTGCGGTTTAAAACACTGTCAAATTTAACCGCACTTACTACTCTAACGAATTGAGAAAAATTATGGCAAAAACACTCTACGAGAAACTATTCGATGCCCACGTGGTGTACGAAGCTGAAGGCGAAACGCCGATTTTGTATATTAACCGTCATTTAATCCATGAAGTGACCAGTCCACAAGCCTTTGACGGTTTGCGCGTTGCAGGCCGCCAAGTACGTCAAGTAAGTAAAACTTTCGGTACCATGGATCACAGTATTTCCACTCAAGTACGTGATGTAAACAAACTTGAAGGCCAAGCAAAAATCCAAGTATTGGAGCTCGCAAAAAACACAAAAGCGACTGGTATTCAATTATTCGACATGACCACAAAAGAACAAGGCATCGTGCATGTCATGGGGCCTGAACAAGGCTTAACCTTACCAGGTATGACTATCGTGTGTGGTGACTCCCATACCGCCACCCACGGGGCGTTCGGTGCTTTGGCATTTGGTATCGGGACATCCGAGGTAGAACATGTATTAGCCACCCAAACCTTAAAACAAGCTCGTGCGAAAAATATGAAAATTGAAGTGCGTGGCAAAGTGGCGCCAGGCATTACCGCAAAAGACATTATTCTTGCCATTATCGGTAAAACTACCATGGCAGGCGGCACAGGCCATGTGGTGGAGTTCTGCGGTGAAGCGATTCGTGATCTTTCCATGGAAGGCCGTATGACTGTTTGTAATATGGCAATTGAAATGGGCGCGAAAGCCGGCTTAATCGCACCAGATGAAACGACTTTCGAATACTTAAAAGGTCGTCCACATGCACCAAAAGGTAAAGATTGGGATGATGCCGTTGCTTATTGGAAAACCTTAAAATCCGATGATGATGCGAAATTTGACACGGTCATCACGTTAGAAGCCAAAGATATTGCACCACAGGTGACTTGGGGAACAAACCCAGGCCAAGTAATCGGTATCGATCAACGCGTACCTAATCCAGCAGAAATGACTGATCCGGTGACTCGTGCTTCAGCAGAAAAAGCGTTGAATTATATCGGTTTAGAACCGAATACCGATTTAAAAGACATTCCAGTAGATCAAGTGTTTATTGGCTCTTGCACCAATGCTCGTATCGAAGATTTACGTGCGGCAGCTGCCGTGATGAAAGGTCGCAAAAAAGCTGATAATGTGAAGCGTATTTTAGTGGTACCTGGTTCAGGCTTAGTGAAAGAGCAAGCAGAAAAAGAAGGCTTGGATAAAATCTTTATCGAAGCAGGCGCTGAATGGCGTAATCCTGGCTGTTCTATGTGTTTAGGCATGAACGATGACCGTTTAGGTGAATGGGAACGCTGTGCTTCTACATCAAACCGTAACTTTGAAGGTCGTCAAGGTCGTAATGGTCGCACTCACTTAGTGAGCCCTGCGATGGCTGCCGCAGCGGGAATGTTCGGTAAATTTGTTGATATTCGTGAAGTCACATTAAACTAAGGAGCAGAAAATGGCAGGATTTAAACAACTTTCAGGCTTAGTAGTGCCATTGGATGCGGCAAACGTGGACACGGATGCGATTATTCCAAAACAATTTTTACAAGCTATTACCCGCGTAGGTTTCGGTAAACATTTATTCCATGAATGGCGTTATTTGGATGTAGAAGGCACTAAGCCAAATCCAGATTTCGTATTGAATTATCCACAATATCAAGGCGCGACCATTTTATTAGCGCGTAAAAACCTTGGCTGTGGTTCTTCTCGTGAACATGCACCTTGGGCATTAGCCGATTACGGTTTCAAAGTGATGATCGCACCAAGTTTTGCGGATATTTTCTATAACAACAGTTTAAACAACCACATGTTACCGATTCGTTTAAGCGAAGAAGAAGTGGAAGAGATCTTCCAATGGGTGTGGGCAAATGAAGGCAAACAAATCCATGTGGATTTAGAAGCGATGACTGTCACTGTAGGTGACAAAGTCTATCACTTTGAACTGGATGAATTCCGCCGTCATTGTTTATTAAACGGCTTAGATAACATTGGTTTGACGTTACAACACGAAGATGCCATCAGTGAATACGAAAAAAATATTCCGGCATTTTTACGTTAATCTGTTTTTTTACTCGGACAGCAAATATTGCTAACCATTCGGCGGACAAATTGTCCGCCTTTCTTTTTGAAAACATTCCATTTTTTTACCGCACTTTCTCCCCTTTTATTTGACACTCCCTATGCTTATACCTATCATTCTCTTCAATATTGATTGATTTTAAAAAGAGCTGTCTATGTCACATAATCAAACCGAATTACTGAAAAAATCCCTCGCTGAACGCATCCTTATTTTAGATGGTGCGATGGGGACGATGATCCAAAAATACAAACTCACCGAGGCTGATTTTAGAGGCGAGCGTTTTAAAGAAAGTGCGGTTGATTTACGTGGCAATAATGACTTGCTCACCCTGACCCAACCGCTGTTAATTTCTGCGATTCATGAAAAATACTTACAAGCGGGCGCCGATATTATTGAAACCAATACCTTCAGTTCTACCACCATTGCGCAAGCGGATTATGATTTACAGTCTATTGCCTACGAACTGAATTTTGCAGGCGCAAAACTAACGCGTTTGGCCGCTGATAAATACAGCACGCCAGAAAAACCTCGCTTTGTCGCCGGTGTATTAGGGCCAACTAACCGCACCGCCTCTATTTCTCCTGATGTAAACGACCCGGGTTTCCGTAATGTGACGTTTATGGAATTGGTCGATGCCTATGCTGAAGCGACCAAAGGCTTAATTGAAGGTGGTGCTGATTTAATCATGATCGAAACCATTTTCGACACGTTAAACGCAAAAGCTGCCATTTTCGCCATTGAAACCGTATTTGAAGAATTAGGTGTGGAATTGCCGATTATGATTTCCGGCACCATTACCGATGCTTCCGGCCGTACCCTTTCAGGGCAAACCACTGAAGCGTTCTACAACTCGCTTCGTCACGCTAAACCGCTAACTTTTGGTTTGAACTGTGCGCTAGGTCCGAAAGAACTTCGCCAGTATGTTGAACAACTCTCTAAAATCAGCGAAACCTATGTGTCTGTTCACCCGAATGCGGGCTTACCCAATGCTTTTGGAGGCTACGATTTAGGTGCAGAAGAGATGGCGGCACATCTGAAAGAATGGGCTGAAAGTGGCTTTGTAAACATTGTCGGCGGTTGTTGTGGTACGACACCAGAGCACATCAAAGCCTTTGCAGATGCGATGCAAGGTATTGCACCGCGTAAATTGCCTGAAATTAAAACCGCCATGCGCTTATCGGGCTTAGAACCGCTCAATATTGATGATGAAAGCCTGTTCGTGAACGTGGGTGAACGTAATAACGTGACAGGTTCGGCGAAATTCAAACGCTTAATTAAAGAAGACAAATTTGCCGAAGCGATTGAAATTGCTATCGACCAAGTGGAAAACGGCGCGCAAGTAATCGACATCAATATGGATGAAGCCTTGCTAGACAGTAAAAAATGCATGACCCGTTTCCTTAATATTATGGCGACGGAACCGGATGCTGCCAAAGTGCCTGTGATGATCGACTCCTCCAAATGGGAAGTGATTGAGGCTGGTTTGCAATCAGTGCAAGGTAAACCAATTGTGAACTCGATCTCGTTGAAAGAAGGCGAAGAAATCTTTATCGAACACGCTAAACTGGTGCGTAAATACGGTGCAGCTGTGGTGGTCATGGCGTTTGACGAAGTGGGTCAGGCCGATACTGAAGATCGCAAAGTTGAAATTTGTAGCCGTGCTTATAACATTTTAGTAAATCAAGTTGGTTTCCCACCAGAAGACATTATTTTCGACCCGAATATTTTTGCCATCGGTACGGGGATTGAAGAACACAACAACTACGGTGTAGATTTCATCAATGCTACCGGTCGCATTAAACGTGCCCTACCACACGCGAAAATCTCGGGTGGGGTGTCGAATGTGTCTTTCTCATTCCGTGGTAACAACGTGATGCGTGAAGCCATTCACGCCGTCTTCCTCTATCACGCCATCAAGCAAGGCATGGATATGGGGATTGTGAATGCGGGGCAACTTGCGATTTATGACGATCTCGATCCTGAATTACGTGAAATTGTAGAAGATGCTGTATTAAACCGTAGCCCAGATGCGACTGAAAAATTACTCGATATCGCAGAAAAATATCGTAACCAAGGCAACGATGAAAGTGCGGTCGATTCTGTCGCAGAATGGCGCACTTGGCCGGTGGAAGAGCGTTTAAAACATGCGCTAGTGAAAGGAATTACCACTTACATTGTGGAAGATACCGAAGAAGCCCGCCAACAATTACCAAGCCCGTTAGATGTCATTGAAGGTCCGCTGATGGAAGGGATGGATGTCGTCGGTGATTTATTCGGTGACGGCAAAATGTTCCTCCCGCAAGTGGTGAAATCTGCGCGCGTAATGAAACAATCTGTGGCATATTTAGAGCCGTTTATCAATGCCACCAAACAAAAAGGCTCAAGCAACGGTAAAGTGGTGATTGCGACCGTGAAAGGCGACGTACACGATATTGGTAAAAACATCGTAAGCGTAGTAATGCAATGTAATAACTTTGAAGTGATTGACTTAGGCGTGATGGTGCCGGCGGACAAAATCATTCAAACCGCTATTGATGAAAAAGCGGATATCATCGCGTTAAGTGGTTTAATTACCCCTTCTTTAGATGAAATGGAATACTTCTTGGGTGAAATGACTCGCTTAGGTTTAAACCTCCCAGTAATGATTGGTGGGGCGACCACCTCTAAAGAACATACGGCAATTAAACTTTATCCAAAATATAAAGAACACGGTGTATTTTATACCTCTAATGCCTCCCGCGCGGTGACAGTGTGTGCGACATTGATGAACCCTGAAAGCCGTGCAGAATTATGGGAACAATTTAAAAAGGATTATGAGAAAATTCAGCAATCTTTCTCTAACCGTAAACCACTGCGTAAGCAACTGAGCATTGAAGAAGCGCGCGCTAACCGTTTTGACGGCTTTAGTGGTGAATGGGCAGATTACGTGCCACCAAAACCAAACCAAACTGGTATTGTGGAATTTAAAAACGTACCGATTGCCACATTACGTAAATTTATCGACTGGTCACCCTTCTTCCGAATTTGGGGCTTAATGGGCGGCTACCCTGACGCCTTTGATTATCCAGAAGGTGGCGAAGAAGCACGTAAAGTATGGAACGATGCGCAAGTGGTATTAGATGAATTAGAGCAAAACCACAAACTCAACCCAAGCGGTATTTTAGGCATCTTCCCTGCGGAACGTGTAGGCGATGATGTGGTGCTTTTCGCTGATGAAGAACGCACACAACCTATTGGCACCGCTTACGGTTTACGCCAACAAACGGAACGGGGTAAAAATAGCAAAAGCCCGTTTAACTTTGCCTTAAGCGACTTTATTGCTGATCGAGAAAGTGGCAAAAAAGACTGGATGGGTATGTTCGCTGTCTGTGCGGGTATTGAAGAAATGGAATTAGTGGAAGGCTATAAAGCAGCAGGCGATGACTACAATGCTATCTTACTACAAGCTGTGGGCGACCGCTTAGCGGAAGCGATGGCTGAATACTTGCACTTTGAGCTCCGCACCCGCATTTGGGGCTACACGCAAGAAGAGTTCGACAACCAAGGTTTAATCAATGAAAACTATGTTGGCATCCGCCCTGCACCAGGCTATCCAAGCTGCCCAGAACATACCGAAAAAGCCTTGATTTGGGATTTATTAGAGGTAGAACAACGCATCGGCATGAAACTCACTGAAAGCTACGCCATGTGGCCTGCAGCTTCCGTCTGCGGCTGGTACTTCACCCACCCTGCAAGTAACTATTTCACTTTAGGTCGAATCGATGAAGACCAAGCTCAAGATTATGCCAAACGTAAAGGTTGGGATGAGAGAGAGATGATGAAATGGTTGGGTGTGGCGATGAAGTAGAAAGTTAGGAATAGTAACTTTTTAGTACCTCAATTTAATATTGATAAATATTTAAAATAATTACTTTCAAGGAGCCATAATGGATATGAAATTTTTTTCATCTAGCATTTCTGGGAAAGAACCTATTGATTTTAGTAAAATAGAAGACCAGGAAAAAATAAAACATTATGAACATTTACTACAAAAATCATTTAATCAAATATTGGATGCTGAAAATATTATTATTTTAGCTGGTTCTGGAACCTCATTAACATTTAACAGAGAAAAGGAAAAATATATTGCTCCAAGTATGGGAAACCTTTGGGAATCCTGCCAACTTATGGATCAATTCAACTTTGATTATATAAAAAATATTACAAAGTATAATGAATGTGCTGCAATCAAAAATAATAAAGATGGTACGACAGAAATAGAATCTAACATTGAACTATTATTATCTCGTTGCGATACTTTTATTTCATTACAAACCCTAACTGAAGATGAATCACAAAAATTAGTTAAATTTGTTGTAGATGCAAAGAATAAAATTTTAGAAGAAACGAATTTTATTGGAAAACTTACTGGTTTAGAAGAACGGTGGAAACATCATGAAAAACTCTTAAGAGTTCTAGGAAAAAGACAGCCTAAGCAAAAACGTTTAAAGCTATTTACTACTAATTATGATTTAGCATTTGAAACAGCTGCATCTAATACAGGAATGATTGTAATTGACGGTTTTGAATATGGGAGACCATATCGTTTTAATCCGGCATGGTTTCATTATGATATTGTTCATAAAGTTCAAACTTCAGATAAAGCAAACTCTTATCTTCCTAATGTTTTTCATCTTTATAAAATTCATGGTTCTGTGGATTGGATAAAAACAGAACAAGGTGTTCAAAAAAGAATATCCGATTCTCAGGAAGGTGAACCAGTAATTATTTATCCTAGTAGTACCAAATACCAAAGTTCCTATGAATCCCCATATTTAGATATGATGGCAAGTTTTTTAGAGGCTGTGCAAAAACCCAAAACAGCTATTCTATGCCTTGGGTTTGGTTTTAACGATAAGCATATTAATAACGCCATTATAATGGCATTACGTACCAATCCAGAATTATTACTAATGGTTGGAACTCGTTCTCTTTTTGCTGAACAAAGCTCTTTTAATAAAAATATTAAGACATTACTAATGGATGCTGTTAAGTCGGGCGATTCTCGAATTTCACTAATAGACAGTGATTTTGCTACATTCGTAGACAAACTACCAGAAAGAAATAAACCTACTCCAGAAGAAGAAATTTTTCAATTATTCCAAAAATTTAATGTAGGGGGAAACACAGATGAATAATGAATGGTTTTCACCACATGATTTAAAAAGACGTATAGGAAGTTTAATTGAAATATCAGCTACTGAGGCTAAAATTAATTTAACCAAAGCAGGAACTGGAGAACAAGTTTGGTTATTAGGAAATCGAATTCCTATTGGTGAAGTCAATGAATTTATTTTTATTGATTGTGGGCAAACATCTATTCTTGGCAGAATGGTTAAAGTATGGCTCGAAAATGGTGAACGCTTAAGTGTCGATAATTTAGATGAGCATTATCCAAATAATAATCCTATTGGTTTAGTTCAGCTATTGGTTAGTGTTGATGTAGAAACGGGTTTTAATCATAGAGGTATTAGACAATATCCTAAATTAGGCGCTCAAATTTATTCCGCCCATCCTAAACTAGTGTCTCTTCTGGCTGAAGGAAAATTAGCTAATGCTGAAGAGGAATTACAGCTTCCAATTGCTGAAATCCCCAATGATCCATCCGTCATAATTCACTTAACACCAGAAAAATTGTTTGCCCGCCACTGTGCCATTCTAGGTTCAACTGGTGGTGGTAAAAGCTATACCATGGCAAATCTTATCAATAATATAAAAAAACATGGAGGGAAAGTACTATTACTGGATGCAACTGGTGAATATGAAAATTTACCTTGTAAAAGTTATTATGTAGGGGAACACCCTCGTGCGACTGTTCAGAATAAAGTTACTTATCCTCATTGGATGTTTACTGATTCAGATATAAGAGCTTTATTAAGACCATCAGCAGGAAGTCAAGCACCTAAGTTAGAAGAGGCAATTAGAAGTTTAAGAATTATTAATTATCTATATTACTCGAAAAAGCCCCATACTTTATCAATTAAATCTAATTATACTTTGGAAAAGGCTGAAAAATTGAAACAGCCATTTGAGACTGCAATTCAATCTATCACAATACCTTTCTCTAATATACCTTGGCCTTTTTTTGCCCTAGCAGACCAAATAATAGAAGAATGCATATGGCCAACAGGTTACACCAATAAATTAGCAGATCCTACAAAATGGGGAGGAAAATCTGATGCAGATGTTGGATATTGCTTAAACCTAATTTCACGAATTAAAGCAATGCAAAGTAATCCCCACTTAAAATGGATGTTAGATTGTAACGATTCTCTAACAAAAATACCTAATATAATAGATAATCTATGTAGCAATACACAAAGCTCACTAATTCGACTTGATTTATCTTTTGTCCCTTTTGAGGCTAATGCTAGAGAAATTCTAGTCAATACCATTGGCAGAAAATTACTAGATTGTGCTCGTAAAGGTAATATTAGTTATGAAAATCCATTGCTTGTTTTCATCGATGAATCCCACCAATTTTTAAATAAATCTATCGGAGATGAAATTAGCAAAATGAATCTGACAGCTTTTGGGGATATAGCAAAAGAAGGCAGAAAATATGGGTTGAATATAGTTATGGCAACACAAAGAGCAAGAGATATCCCTGAGGATGTATTAAGTCAAATTGGTACTTTGATTGTTCATCGATTAACTAATGAAAAAGATCAGGAAATTGTAAAAAAAGCTGTTGGTTCAATTGATAATCGCTCAGCATCCTTTTTACCTGTTCTCGGACAAGGTGAAGCTCTTTTACTTGGCGTTGATTTTCCATTCCCAATGAAAGTTAAAATTAAACAGCCTGAATCACCTCCTCAATCTAGAAGTGCTTCATTTTCTAGTGTGTGGAAAGCGAAAAAGTAACAATATCCTATTCTGTGTAGCTTATATACTCACTTTTACCTAAATCTACCACACATTTAATTTATAAGGTACGTATTGGAAAATACGTGCCAGAATCCCCAATTTCCGCTATCATACTCCCTTTCTCATTCACTCTACTCTCGGAACTTTATCGATGAATAAATTTAAATTAGCATTATTGACGGCTGCATTCGTAGGGTTGTTTGCTTGTACTACAACACAACAACCAAAGAAAACCGTTAAAACACGATACCTTAAAAATAACATTAGCCAAGCGGAATTAAACAATCCGAAAGATTACAAGCGTTATTACTATTCTTGCCGTAATTCAGAAACGGGCTCGAATTCTTATTTAACCACTTACTTCCCGCTTTCAAGAGAAAGCCGCATGAAAGATAACTTTGGAATTTATTTCCAATTAGATGGTGGAAAAGCCGTGCCGTTTGATCATGTGGAAAATCGTACCTTAAATGCACGCGGAAATCGCTTTGAAGTGATTTATCGCTCTTATGAGCCGATTGATGGCAGTTATGTTGATTTAATCGCTCGTGAAAATAATTCCGTGTATTACAAGAATAATCAAGGCATGAAAACCACTTGGTTAAACTGTCGAGAAGGCTAATTCTCACTGAAAGTGCGGTCATTTTTAGATGTATTTTTCCAAACAAAAAAGCACGAGATTAAACTCGTGCTTTTTCTTTTTTATCTTAATTAGGCTTTTACTTGTGCGCGTTTCACAAAAATGACTGAAAGCGTGAATGCCACCACAAATGAAATCACCATACCGATGCTGTACATCGCAAGGCTATCTGGTTTAATAGATGGAATACCTAAGAAGCCTGCTGCGCCCAATGCAATGGCTTTTACATTGAAGAATGCGATAAAGGCACTCGCTAGGCCTGAACCAATCATCGCCGCAAAGAAAGCCTGACGATAGCGTAAGTTCACCCCGAACATTGCCGGTTCAGTAATCCCTAATAGTGCAGAAATACCCGATGGTACCGCTAAACCGCGTACTTTTGGATCTTTTAATGCCACTGCTACACCTAAACAGGCCGCACCTTGTGCGATATTTGACATTGCGGCGATTGGGAAAATAAAGGTACCGCCTGTATTTGCCATTTCAGCCAATAATTGCGTTTCAACCGCAATGAAGGTTTGGTGCATACCGGTAATCACGATTGGTGCATAGAATGCCCCGAAGATCGCGCCACCCACGAAACCTAAAGTGTCATATAACCAAGTTAATCCTGATGCAATTAATGAACCCGCTTCACGACCGATTGGACCGATTACGGTGAATGCTAAGAAACCCGCAATAAAGAGCGAAAATAATGGGGTAATGAGGTTATCTAAGTAAGAAGGCACAAACTTACGGAAGGTTTTTTCTAAGGTTGCTAATACCCAAGCAGAAACTAATGTTGGGATAACGGTACCTTGATAGCCGACTTTTTCAATTTCAAGACCGAATACATTCCAGTATTGGATTTTGCCTTGCGCAAGGGTTAATGCATAGTTCCAACCATCTGCTAATGCAGGGTGAACTAATAACATCCCAAGCGCCGCCCCTAAGAATGGGTTACCGCCGAATTTACGGGTCGCTGAGAAACCAAGTAATACCGGTAAGAACACAAATGGTGCGTTCGCGATGGTGTTAATAAAATCCACCAAATCCGCAAGACCTGGGTGCATATCAATCACGCTTAATTCATCAACGAAGAAACCTTTCGCTGTAAGCATGGAGTGAATACCCATTAACAAACCGCCTGCGACGATTGCCGGAATGATTGGCACGAAAATATCCGCTAAGCCTTTCACCAAACGTTGTAATAAGTTTTGGTTGCCTGACGCAGCTTCAGCTACTTCGGCTTTGCTCACATCACCAATACCAAGCAATTTGGTGAGTTCAGCATGGACTTTATTCACCGTACCTGAACCGAAGATAATTTGATATTGACCAGCGACAGCAAACTGCCCTTTCACGCCTTCAATGTTATCAATACCTTCTTTGTCCACTTTGCTTTCATCGTTTAGCACAATACGTAAACGCGTTGCACAATGTGCTGCTGTGGCGATGTTTTCTTTGCCGCCAAGCTTATCAATCACTTGCTGGGCAATTTGAGGGAAGTTCATAGTGCTCTCCTAATGGGTTTCTAGAAAAAGAAATTGACCGATTGTAACCAAAACAGGGGGTAATAACTAGCTATTCAAGCAAATTTTAGACGAAAAAAAACCGACTTGATTAAGTCGGTTTATAGTTGGTGCTCTGGGCGAGACTTGAACTCGCACGGCCTGCGGCCACTACCCCCTCAAGATAGCGTGTCTACCAATTCCACCACCAGAGCGTTTATTCTGTTTTTATTCCTTATTGCGGAATATCGTTATTTTTGTTTTCAACTGCTGGAGCAGCTTGTTGTTGCTGTTGTTGAACTTGTTCAGCAGTTTGAGACAAATCGTCAAATGAACCTTTTTGTACGTTGCCACGATGAGAGTTGATATTACCCAACACTAAAGCAATCACAAAAAAGCCAGTTGCTAAGATTGCGCTGGTACGGGTTAAGAAGTTACCTGCACCTGCAGAACCAAACATAGTACCTGATGCACCGCCGCCAAATGACGCACCTGCGTTCGCACCTTTACCTTGTTGAACAAGGATAAAGCCGATTAAGGCGATACAAATTAATACATAAACAAATAATAAAATATTGTACATTATTCTTTCTTCTCTAAATTGCGATTTCGCAAGAAAACTGGGAGCAAATGTTATATAAAATTCATGCTTTTCGCAAGCGCTTTCCCATTTTTTTTAATTAATTGTATTAAGTTTAATCAATTTTCAGCGTTTAAATCTTCCGATTTTTTGACCGCTCTTTTTCGTTTCGTTGCTGGTGTGCTTAAACCTTTTGAAATCTGACTTAAACGACGTAATGCGGTGAAATCAACAAAACGCACTAAATCTGGCAACATTTGATTAAGCGTAAACATAAATTGCTGATAACTCGCCTGTTTTTGACTGATATCCGTTAATTGCGCTTCCCAATGTGCCGTCATGTCAGGTTGTGTGGCAATATCCGGCAAAGCTGAAATGAGGATCCGCCCCGTTTCTGTGCTGTGAATATTGCGTCCTTTTTTGATCAAAAAGCCTCGTTTAAACAGCAATTCAATAATGCCTGCGCGTGTTGCCTCTGTGCCAAGGCCATCCGTTTCACGCAGAATTTTTTTCAATTCTTTATCTTGCACAAAGCGCGCAATCCCTGTCATGGCGGAAAGCAATGTCGCATCAGTAAAAGGTTTAGGCGGTTGTGTTTTTTTGCTCACCACTTCACCTCGTTCACAATGCAGGATCTGCCCTTTCTTCACGATCGGCAATAACGGCTCTTGATTTTCATCTTCGTCTTCTTTGCCAAGCAACTCTTTCCAACCAGCAGTTTGCAAGTTACGAGCTTGCGCCACAAAAGTACCGCCCGCAATACTCAAGGTAATTTTGCTTTTACGATATTCCGCATCTGGACAGAATTGCAATAAATACTGACGCGCAATCAGTTCGTAAATACGCTGTTCATCAATACTTAAATTTATCGAGCGTGTGTTAGCAGTCGGAATAATTGCATGGTGTGCTTCCACTTTTTTATCATTCCAGCAACGATTACGCTGCTCAGTATCCACCACCGATGGCAAGGTTTGATAAGTCTGACAATGCTGCGAAATCGCATTCATCACTTTATGTCGTTCAGCAAAATGCTCTTCCGGCAAATAGCGACAATCAGAACGCGGATAGGTAATCAAACGATGGGTTTCATATAACCGCTGACAGGTATCCAACACGCTCTGTGCCGACATCCCAAAACGTTTTGCTGCATCAATCTGCAATGCTGACAACGAATAAGGCAAAGGTGCCGTTTCTTTCTCGCGCTTATCCACATATTCGGTCACTTCGGCAGGTTGATCGGTAATGCGTTTCACCACATTTTCGGCTAAACCTAAAGATAGTACGCGACCATCTTCATCTTGGTAGTCTTCGCAAGCTTTACTCGGTTGCCAAAGTGCAGAAAAAAGTGCGGTCGGATTTTCAGACGTTTTTTCGTCTTTCACCCATGCCAACACTTCATAGAAATCTTTGGCTTGGAAATTTTCAATTTCCAAATCACGGCGAACAATCAAGCCTAACACAGGTGTTTGCACTCGCCCAACGGAAAGCACGCCATCATAACCCGCTTGGCGACCGCGAATGGTATAAGCACGGGTCATATTAATGCCGTATAGCCAATCGGCACGAGCACGCGCCAGTGCGGAGGTAGCCAATGGAATAAAATGACGATTCGGTTGGAGTTTTTGTACGGCTTTTTCCACCGCACTTGGATTAAGATCGCTAATCAAACAACGCAAAATACCGTCACGTTTTTCGGCGGATAAATTGGCATAGCTGAATACTTCATCCACCAGCAACTGCCCCTCTCTATCCGGGTCACCTGCGTTAACTAAAACATCGGCTTGATGAATGAGTTTTTCCACCACAGAAAGTTGTTTTTTGACTTCTTTTCGCGGTAACAGAATCCATTTTTCAGGAATAATAGGTAAATGTTCTAAACGCCATTGTTTGAATTTTGGATCGTAGGCATCGGGTTCTGCCTGTTCGAGCAAATGCCCCACGCACCAAGTCACGACATCATCATTGCCGCATTTAATAAAACCATCCCCCCGTTGATGAGGTTTTGGCAATACATCGGCAATCGCTCGCCCAAGACTGGGTTTCTCGGCAATAAACAGGCGCATAAAATTAGTCGATCTGACGACGACCTAAGAAAGAATGGGTTAAGGTGGTGCCATCCACGGTTTCTAATTCCCCACCGACAGGGATCCCGTGAGCAATACGGCTTACTTTAATATTATGTTGATGGCAAATTTCCGCAATATAATTAGCTGTTGCATCGCCTTCCACCGTTGGATTGGTCGCTAAAATCACTTCGTGGAAAGATTCTTCTACCAGACGTTTTTGCAATAAATCTAAACCAATTTCTTTCGGACCAATACCATCTAAAGGCGATAAATGCCCCATTAAGACAAAATAACGCCCAGAAAATTGGCCTGTTTGCTCAATGGCCTGAATGTCTGCCGGCATTTCCACCACGCAAAGCAAACCTGAATTTTGACGACGAGGATTGTTACAAATATTGCACGTTTCCTCTTCGGTAAAATCACGACATTGTGAACAATGCCCAATTTTAGACATTGCTTCCGTTAACGCGCGTGCTAAGTTCATCCCACCGATACGGTTGCGCTGTAAAAGATGATAAGCCATACGCTGCGCTGATTTCGGACCGACACCCGGCAAGCAACGAAGATTTTCAATAAGATGTTCTAAAAGTGGACTGCTTTGCATAGTATTTATGATGGGAGAAAATGGATGGTGTGTGAATCGATAAACTCACACACCCGATGAATTAAAATGGAAGTTTCATTCCTGGAGGTAATGGCATGCCTGCGGTCACAGAAGCCATTTTTTCTTTTTGCAATTCTTCTGCACGACGGACTGCATCGTTGAATGCGGCAGCGATTAAATCTTCCAACATTTCTTTATCGTCTTCCATTAAAGAAGGATCGATCTCTATACGACGGCAGTTGTGCGCACCATTAATGGTGATTTTTACTAAACCTGCACCACTTTCGCCTGTTACTTCTAATTGGGCAATTTCTTCCTGCATTTTTTGCATTTTTTCTTGCATTTGTTGGGCTTGTTTCATCAAGCCGCCTAAACCGCCTTTTCCGAACATGGGATTTTCCTTCTTAAATTAACTAAAACGAGCCGCATTTTAGCGAAAAAATTTGCCTTTGGGAACAGAGAAATTTATTATTCCACACTTCAAAACTGGGTCAAAAACAACCGCACTTTTATTTAGGAATTGCAGATGGAAACTCGTTATTACTTTATATTTACGGCAGCTATTATTTTGTTACAACTGCTGATTTATATTTTTAATAAAACGCTGATTTGGTGGCTTAACAAACCGCTCTCTCAAAAGACAAGACGAGCAATTACCTTTGTCAGCTTTTTGCTTCCTAATATCTTGGTTATTTGCCATTTTTTAAAGCTTTTTACGGTATTTCGACTTATTGCTTTAATGCTCGCACTGCTCCTTTTTTCAGCCTTTGCGAGTATCGCCGTGGGAGGTATTCACTTTCTTTTCCGAAAATCCAAATCCATCACCCAAATCGACCGCACTTTACGCATTACTTACCCGATTTTATTTATTGGTATCACTGCCTTAAGTGTGTATAACGCCTATGTAACCCGTGTTATTCATTATGAAATTACGCTAGATAAACCGATTAAACCATTGCGAATTGGCATGGCAAGCGATCTCCATTTAGGCAAATTATTTGGCGGGAAAGAATTGGATAAACTGGCTGATATTATGCAACAAGAAAAGGTGGATATCATTTTACTGCCTGGCGATATTATGGATGATAACGTCAATGCTTATTTAGCCGAAAAAATGCAACCCCATTTAGCGAAACTCAAGGCCCCAATGGGCGTTTATGCCACACTAGGCAATCATGATTTATTTGGAGATCAAGACCGAATTGATCAGGAAATTCGCAAAGCAGGTATTACAGTATTAAGAGATGAAACATTAACATTAAATAATGAATTGGTACTGATTGGGCGAAATGACAATCTTGCTCACGATAGACCAAGTACCGAGACGTTATTAAAACAAGTGAATACTGATTTGCCGATTATTCTCTTGGATCACCGACCAACAGATATCGAAAAACATGCGTCACTCCCGCTTGATATTCAAGTTTCAGGGCATGCACATAAAGGACAAGTATTCCCCGCCAGTTTGATCACAAAAATGATGTATCGTTTGGATTATGGTCATGAAAAAATTGGCAACCCACATTTTTTTGTCACTTCAGGTTACGGCTTCTGGGGTATTCCAATGCGTTTAGGATCACAGTCTGAAGTGATTATTATTGATGTAAAAGGGAAATAAAAAAGAGCGGTCAAAAATGACCGCTCTTTTATTTATTATCAATGAAATCTTAAGAACACACTACTTTCACCGCTAAGCCACCTTTCGATGTTTCGCGATATTTGGCATTCATGTCTTTACCTGTTTCATACATGGTTTCGATCACTTTATCCAAGGTTACGCGAGGATTAGTGGTTCGGCGTAATGCCATACGGCTAGCGTTAATCGCTTTCACCGAAGCAATCGCGTTACGTTCAATACAAGGTACTTGCACTTGGCCACCAACCGGGTCGCAAGTTAAGCCCAAGTTATGTTCCATCGCAATTTCAGCTGCGATACACACCTGTACTGGTGTACCACCTAAGATCTCAGTTAAACCTGCGGCAGCCATTGAACATGCCACGCCCACTTCACCTTGGCAACCGACCTCTGCCCCTGAAATAGATGCATTCATCTTATAAAGGGAACCAATCATACCGGCAGCCAATAAGTAGCGTTCTATGACTTCTGGCGTTAAAGGTGCAACAAATTTTTCATAATAAGAAAGTACCGCCGGCACAATACCGCATGCACCATTAGTTGGCGCAGTCACAACTCGCCCACCTGCCGCATTCTCTTCATTTACTGCAAGGGCAAACATATTCACCCAGTCGATCACATACATTGGGTCATGGGCTAAACGGCCGCTATTTGCCTCTAAGAGACGATAAAGTGATGGCGCACGACGAGCAACTTTTAATGGCCCTGGTAACACACCTTCTGTTTTAATACCATGTTCAATACAATCTTTCATGGTTTTCCAAACATTCTGTAAATGTGCTTCAACCTCTTTTTTATCACGTAATGCTAATTCATTTTTCATCATCACCGTAGAGAGCATTAAGCCACTCTCCTGACAATGTTTCAAAATATCTTCAGCATGTTGATAAGGATACGGCACAGTCACCGAATTTTCTTCCTCTTGACCAAAATGCGCTTCATCTACAATAAAGCCACCACCAATAGAGTAATAGGTTTGACGGTAAAGCACATTACGATCAGCATCTAATGCAGTAATGGTCATACCGTTTTCATGCAATGATAAAAAGGAATTATGGAATACCATATTGGCATCCCAATCGAAATTAACCGTTTTTTTGCCCTGTGCAATCGACAGTTTTTTAGTTTGTTTAACCTGTTCGATAAAGGTTGGGATTAAATCAATATCCACATCATGCGGTAGATAACCGGCCAATCCCATAATGATCGCAATATCTGTATTATGACCATGCCCCGTCATTGAGAGAGAGCCATACACATCAACATGCAAGGTTGCAACAGCATCAAATTTACCTTGCTCGATTAAATCGTCAATAAACTGCTTGCCTGCTTTCATCGGGCCAACAGTATGGGAGCTGGATGGCCCAACTCCCACTTTAAACATATCAAATACACTAATCATATTATTTTAAATCCTAAGCTAAACTAAAAAGCCGCTTATAATAATCCATATACGACCGCGGAGATAGCAATTAATCCCATAACTGTAACAAATACATTACTAAAACGACCTTGATAGCGTTTCATTGCTGGAACATTGCGAATCGCATACATAGGCATAATGAAAAGGATCATCGCAATGATTGGGCCTCCAAGGGATTCGATCAAACCTAAAATACTTGGATTAATGATCGCTACACCCCATAAAGTCAATAAGAAGAACACTGCAGTACCGTAATTTAATTTTTTACGATTCACGCTTTCACCTTTCATTTTGAGGTATAAACCTTCTAAACCTTCACGTGCTCCTAAATAATGGCCAAAGAATGAGCTTGTAATCGCGAAGAAAGCCACTAATGGTGCAAAATAAGAAATGTATGGGTTATCAAATTTATTCGCGAGATAAGACAAGATACTAATATTTTGTGCTTTTGCTTCTAATAACTCTGCTGGTGTTAAGGTTAATACACAGCTAAATACAAAGAACATCACGAAGAACAGTAATACGGTTGAAGTTCCTTTTTCTGTACGGCCGATGTGATATTCCGTTGTATTAAAATCTTTATATTCACGTTGTTGAGAAAGCGTGAAAGAGGAAATTGCCGGAGAATGGTTAAAAGAGAAAACCAATACTGGGATGGTTAACCACAATGTCGTGATGAAGCCACCAGCAGTAGGAAGCTCATAAAGCATTGAAGCATTCCATTGCGGAATGAGATAAATTGATAACGCAAAGAGAATCAACACCAATGGATACACCAGTAATTCGGTGATTTTCAACATCACTTTTTCACTGAACAACATGACTGAAATCAATATCGCAATTAATACAAAAGAAAGAATCACACGGTTTGGTGAAGCCATGCCTAATTGGTTGACGATAAAAGAATCAACCGTATTGGTGATCCCGTTTCCATAAATCAATAAAATTGGGAAGATCGCAAAGAAATATAATAATGTAATTAATTTCCCAGCGGTCGGGCCGAAATGTTCTTCTACCACTTCGGTAATATCGCTGCCTGGTTTAGAAGAAGACAGAACGAAATAAGCCAAACCACGATGCGCAAAATATGTCATCGGTCCGACTAAAATCGCCATCACAACCAAAGGCCAAAAACCGCCCATCCCTGCATTGATTGGTAAAAATAATACCCCTGCGCCCACCGCAGTACCAAATAAGTTTAATACCCAAGCTGTATCAAATTTATTCCATTTTTTATTAGTTGTAGTGTCCATACATTACCCTCTAAAGTTAAATTATAAAATCTTTATCTAATGAATATTCATTCATTAAATTAGTAGCTGCATTATGATGAGATTAGGGATTGATTGCAAAGTGCAAGATAATAAAGTGTGATCTTGCTAACAATTTTATGTAACTTTTTTACATAAATATTTATCTAGATCAAAAAAGTGCGGTGAGAAATTTGAGCAAATTTTAAAGAGAGGAAAACAACAGAATAATCATTGAATTCTACAAAGCAAAAAGCCGCTAAATTGCTTTAGCGGCTTCTCAGAATTTGGCTCCTCCTGCGGGACTCGAACCTGCGACATATGGATTAACAGTCCACCGTTCTACCGACTGAACTAAGGAGGAAATGGTGCCTCGAGGCGGAATCGAACCACCGACACGGGGATTTTCAATCCCCTGCTCTACCGACTGAGCTATCGAGGCGTTATCGTTATTGGCTACTGCCTGACAACGGAGCGTATTAAACTATTTTTTCGGGTATCGGTCAACAATTAAATTCAAAAAAAGTAAAAAAGTTGGTGTGTTTGAGTGGTTAATAACCAAAACGACTATAAAAAGAACGTATTTTATAAAACTCAACCAAAAATAACCGCACTTTCTCAAAAAATAATGCCCGAAAATTCTTTCGGGCATTGTATTTCATCGTAGAAATTATCGTCTTACGCGGAATTTCTTCTGCGCCGCATCCACTTTCAACAAGTAGTTTCTTGCTTGTGAGGATGGGTGTGCAGTCGTTAAGATACGATACACTTGTTCTGGATACATCTGGTTGATCTTATAGATCGCCTCATCTTTATCCTCATCGAATACGCGTAATACTGCACCTGCACCACTGTTGTAGGCAGAAATCATTGCAAAACGTTTAGAGGTAGGGTTTGTAATACCATCTAAATATTGATTTTGCAGAATCCATAAGTAAGAGACACCCGCATCAATGTTATTTGCTGGATCATAAAGGTAACGTGCAGATGGTTGTCCACCTTTACCTTTCATCGCAAACACATCACGACCTGCTGTGCTTGGTACCACTTGCATTAAGCCAATTGCATTCGCATAACTGATCGCATACGGGTTGAAGCTAGATTCTGTTTGCATAATACCTAAAATCAAGCTTTCATCAATACCATAGCGTTCTGCAGCTTTACGGACTAATGGAATATATTTTTGTGCACGCACTTCAACGTGGTTTGCAATCATTGAGATCACCACAAATTGCACAGTGTTACCATTTTGTAAGCGGCGAGTTTGTAATTTATTTTGGATTAAATAAGTCGCAAAGTTACTTGCAATCACTTGGTTAGCAATTTGCTGACCATTGTTATCCACAACCTGACCTAATAAGAAAGGACGCGTACTAATCGGCACATCGCCAGAAGCAAATAAGTCGATCCCTTTCGCATCAGAACCCATCAATAAAGTATGGACAATCGCATTGTGTAAGCGATTAAGATCTTGTTGAGTTTCAACAATAATTGTACCTTCGTCAAAGCTTACGTGGCTACGCGTATAGAAAGAGTCCGTGTATTTCACGTAGTCTTTACGACTCGCCACTAAAAGCTCATTTACCCCCCAAATACGATCGATATTATGGGAGAATTGACCAGTTAAAATATCTAAACCTTGCGTGTCTTTTGAAAACACTTCGTCATAATTAATGCCACGTCGATGGGTTGGCGAGTCGCTACAAGCATATAAAAGTGGAAGTAGCGCCAATAATAAATACTTTTTCATAATCTTTTGTTATTTAGATGGGGGAACGTAACCTTCAATATGCACATCTTTGCCTTCAAATAAGAAATTCACCATTTCTTCTTCTAATAATTTACGATGTTCGGCATTCATCATATTGAGTTTTTTCTCGTTCACTAACATGGTTTGCTTTTTGATCCATTCGCCCCATGCTTGTTTACTAATTGAATTAAAAATACGTTTACCTAATTCACCGGGATACAGTTGAAAATCCAATCCTTCCGCATCTTGTTTCAAATATTCGCAAAAAACAGTTCTAGCCATAATAATTCCTTACAAATTGCGTTAATAAATTTTTCACAGGCTGAGCTAACCCGATCTGTTCAGGTGACGTTGGATCATACCAATATTTGACCGCACTTAATAGACCAGATTGAGATTCTTTTCCTTTTTCTGACAATTTTTTCCAATCTGAACGAGCGCTCTCTTCAAATTTTCGATCAACTTCAACATAAATAGGATGAATGTCTAAGTGAAAATGGCTAAACGTATGACGGAAAGTTACCCATTCTTGATACTCGGTAATCCCTTGCTCTTTCAGATAATTCAATAATGTTTGTTTATCATCAAACTGAGGGAAGCAATACAATCCGCCCCATAAGCCTTTGCTTTCACGCTGTTCCAACCAAACTTTTCCTTGATGAGATAAAATCAAAAAATAGCTTTGTTTTTCCGGCAAAGATTTCTTTGGTTTCTTCCCTGGAAATTCCGTCCACTTTTCGAGTTTATTGGCTAAACAATCGTTACTTAGAGGACAAAGATCACATTTAGGTTTTGTTCGGGTACAAATCGCCGAACCGATATCCATCATCGCTTGATTAAACTCAGCGACTCTCGTTGTTGGTGTAACCTGCTCACTCAACTGCCATAATTGATTTTCGACTTTCTTCTCGCCAGGCCAACCTTCAACAGCAAAATAACGAGAAAGGACGCGTTTTACATTGCCGTCTAAAATCGGATACGGTTGATTTTGCACGGAAGATAAAATTGCACCTGCCGTTGATCGCCCTACGCCTGTTAATGCCCAAACCTGTTCAAATTGCGTTGGAAATTCGCCTTGATATTCATCTCTGATAGTTTGAGCAGCTTTATGTAAATTTCTCGCACGGGCGTAATAGCCTAGTCCCGTCCACAAATGCAATACTTCATCTTGCGACGCATTAGCCAATGCGGTCACATTAGGAAAGGTTTTAATAAATCGCTCAAAATAAGGAATAACTGTGGAAACTTGAGTTTGTTGTAACATCACTTCGGAAAGCCAAACACCATAAAGGGTTTTATTTTGTTGCCAAGGTAAATTTTTACGCCCAAACTTTTCATACCAATGTAAAACAGAATGGGCAAAAGGGGCATCAATAGAGGATTGGGCTAACATAACTTTCCTAAAGTGCGGTCAAAAATAAGCAAAGATTTTGCGATGATTCTATCATTAAAGCACACCTCTTGATCAATTTGATTTTTTCAGTATAATTCGCAGTCTATTTGGTGCCGGATTGTCGGCGATTATTAACTCACGCGGTGTAAGTGGAAAGCATTTATAGCGGCGTGGCTTCAATTTGAGGTTTTCTATGAAACAAGGTATTCATCCAGAATATAAAGAGATCACTGCAACTTGTTCTTGCGGTAACGTGATCAAAACTCGTTCAACTTTAGGCAAAGACATCAACCTTGATGTGTGCGGTAGCTGCCACCCATTCTACACTGGTAAACAACGTGTTGTTGATACTGGTGGTCGTGTTGAACGCTTTAACAGCCGTTTCAAAATCCCAGGTACAAAATAATTTGAATCTGTGTGAAGAACCCTGCCTATGCAGGGTTTTTTATTATCTGAAATTCACCATTTTCCAAATTCAATCAATAAAATAAAAAAGTGCGGTCAAAATCGACCGCACTTTTTCTATCAGTTCTAAACGCTCAATTAAAATGAATATTTAACTGTTGCATAATAAGCACGACCAGGTTCGTTGTAAGTGCTTGCTCCATTATTTTCGCGATAAACACGTTTATCAAATAAGTTGCTCACACCAATACGCACACTAATCGTATCTTTCCAGTTATAGCCTACACTTAATCCCCAAACGGCATAACTACCGATTTCAGTTGAGTTAGCTAATGCTGCCGCATTTTCCATTCTAATCTCTTTTACTTTACGACCAGTTTGTTTACCATATTGCGTATAAGTCAGCATTGCGTCAAAACCGTCTGTAATCTGATAGCTCAAGCTAGAATTTAACGTATATTTCGGCACAATAGAAAGCGGATTGCCCGTATCTTTATTTTTGGTTTTGTGCATATAAGTGAAGTTATTCACCCAAGATAATTTATTCTCGATTAATGGCAAGGTTAAATTTCCCTCTAGACCTTCAACAAGCGCACGATTCGCATTACTCCATTGATATACTTCATTTTTATTAGAAGTCACACCAATAAGTTTATCTGATGGCACAATTTTGTTACGGTAATCGTTACGGAAATATGTAAGAGATGCAAGATAACCGTCTTTATTGTATTCCACACCAATCTCTTTATTCCAGCTAGTTTCTGGTTTTAAATCTTCATTACCTTGGAAATAACATGCATAATCACCTGCGGTTGGGCAACCTTGACCACGTGTATAAAGTAAGTAGTTGGGATTAGTTTGATAAAGATTTGGTGCTTTATAAGCTCTAGCAATTCCACCTTTTACATTCACATTATCTGTGACAGCATACAGGAAATTAAGCCCACCACTCACATTCGATCCCGAATAACTATTATGATCATAACGAGCTGAAGGTGTTAAAATAAGCTTATCAGTCACCGAAATATTATCTTCTAGGAAGATAGCCCATTCGGTCTGGCTAGAATAACCACCGCGATTTTTTGTAATACCTGGGAATGATTCTGTTGGGTCTTTTTTTACTATTCTGTTTCTTTTCCCCTTAGCATCTGTCACAAAAATCACTTTTTCTCCAAGATTTTGTGTCATTGACTGCTTATCATCTAAGGTGCTATGTGTACCTTCAAATCCCAAGGTAACCATGTGTTCTACACCAAGTGTAAATGGAATATAGAATTCTGAACTAAAACGCGTATTTTTTAAAATTGAGTCAGTAAAACCTGTAGTGCTAGTATAACTTCCCTCTGGTCCACCAGCTAATCCTTCAGGTAATCGGCTATTTTTAGTTTTATCAAACGCAATATAAGTTTTGTTATCAAAATGATCAAACTTACCTTCATAAGTTAACGCGTAATTCTGACGATAAAGGCGGGCAGTTTCCGCCTTTGAGCTAGCAAGTTGTCTGGTATAAGGCGCTTTAATACTATTGTAAAGATCAGCCGCACTATTTTGTGTATCACCGTTATAAATATTACCTTGGCGACTAAAACCTGAGTCCAAGGTTAATTTATTTTTCTCATTGATATTCCACACTAAACGGCCATTAATATCTTTATTACGTACACCTTCACGACCAGCAATTGCAGGATCGCCATTAATACCGACTTCATCCGCTTGAGTTTTATTCCAGTTACCATATAAACGGAATTGCAATACATCTTTAATTAACGCACCGCTTAGATTAAAACCGACACGATTTGTTGCACCTTCTTTGCTATCTTCCGGCTGGCTGGTGTAATAGCTTAAGCCACCGTGTAAATCATTGGTAACAGGTTTAGTGATGATATTAACCACCCCACCCATTGCACCTGAACCATAGCGTGCTGCTGAAGGACCACGTAATACTTCAATTTTTTCAATCGCTTCAACCGGCACCCAGTTGCTGTCGCCACGAGAGTTACGTTCACCACGCACACCATAACGTTCTGCATTACGAGAGGTGACTGGTTTACCATCCACTAAAATCAATGTATTTTCTGGTCCCATTCCGCGAATATCAATTTGACGTTTGTTTCCGCGTTGTCCTGTAGATGAGTTACCCGTTAAATTCACACCTGGCATAGTGCGTAATACTTCAGAAATATCATTTGTCGCAGGTCGTTTTTCTAAATCTTTTGCTGTCACAAGAGAAGAACCAAGCGATTGTTTTACCTGATCTTCCGCAGTAACTTTAATTTCCTCAAGTTTCTCTTCTGCATGAGAATAGTTTGAAAAAAGTGCGATTGTTAACGCACTAAATGCGAAGAATGATGTTGTTTTTAAATGATTGGATTTATACATTGAAATGCTCTCCTGGCATATGTGGAATAAATAATGCCCGAGAATTCTAGTACAATATAATTTTAGTGTAAATAACAATTCTTATCATTTTTACTGAATTTAAATAAAATACCTGATTTTTTGACCGCACTTTCTTGCAATCCGAATAAATTCTAGTATTATTCACGGCTCGCCAATTTGGCGGATTTATTCCTCATTTCGGGTTCCCTACCCCCGATTAACCAACTAAAAAGGTCTTAAAATGAAAATTAATACTCCGATCTTCAATGATCAACAAAAACGTTTTGCTTTAATTTTATTAAGCTTATTTCACATCTTCATCATCACAGCCAGTAACTATTTCGTTCAAATTCCATTTGAAATCAATTTAAAATTGACCGCACTTGGTTTTGCTGATGATTTCTCATTCCACAGCACATGGGGCACACTCACTTTCCCATTCATTTTCTTAGCCACCGATTTAACGGTACGTGTATTTGGGGCAAAAGAAGCTCGTTGGATCATCTTTATCGTAATGATTCCAGCACTTATCGTGAGTTATATTGTTTCAGTTGTTTTCTCTAATGGACAATATCAAGGCTTAAGTGCATTAAGTGAATTTAATATGTTTGTTTTCCGTATTGCGTTCGCCAGCTTCTGTGCTTATGTTTTCGGACAATTATTAGATGTGTTAGTATTCAACCACCTACGCCAACTAAAAACGTGGTGGATTGCCCCGAGCAGCTCCATGACATTTGGCTCTCTTGCCGACACTTTCATGTTCTTTGGCGTAGCATTCTATCAAAGTAGCGATCCATTTATGGCGGAACATTGGTTCAGCCTTGGATTTGTCGATTACTTATTTAAATTATTTGTCGGCATTGTCTTGTTTGTTCCCGCTTATGGCGTGGTACTCAGCATGATTTTGCGTAAACTTCAATCTCTCGCAAGCTCTCGCCAGTTTGCTTAACTTAAGGAAATAAAATGACTGAAACCCTTTCTCTTAGAGCCAAAATAGAACAAAGCCCAATGGGGGCTTATCAATGGATGATTGTGGTCATGGCTGCCATCATGAATTTACTTGACGGCTTCGATGTATTAGCCCTCGCCTTCACCGCAACAGCCATTCGTGGTGAATTTGGACTCACAGGCATTGAGTTAGGTTATTTATTAAGTGCCGGCTTGTTTGGGATGACTGCCGGCTCACTTTTCCTCGCTCCACTCGCCGATAAAATCGGTCGCCGCCCATTGTTATTAATGGCAGTATCACTCTCTGCTATCGGTATGTTAGGCTCTGCGTTTATTTCACAATATCAATGGCTCGGTTTCTGGCGCGTTATCACTGGTCTTGGTGTCGGCGGTATTTTAGTGGGCACAAACGTGATCACCAGCGAATATTCCTCTCGCAAATGGCGTAGCTTTGCGATCAGTGTCTATGCTGCTGGCTTTGGTGTCGGTGCAGTATTAGGTGGCATGTTTGCCGTGATGCTACAAGGTGAGTATGGCTGGCGTTCTGTGTTCCTAGCAGGTGCTATCTTAACCGGTTTACTTTTAGTCGCTTTATTTATTTGGTTGCCCGAATCGATTGATTTCCTCACATCCAAACAACCTAAAAATGCTGAAGTGCGGTTAAATTTAATCGCAAAAAAAATTGGTTTAGCCGGTGATTGGAAACTTCCAGAAAAAGCAGAAAAAATTAAGACTAAATTACCTATTAGCCAGTTATTCAGCGAAAAATACTTACATTCTACCCTGTTAATTTGGACAGCTTTCTTCGCCATCATGTTCAGCTTCTATTTTATTAGCTCATGGACACCAGCCTTATTAAAAGAAGCAGGTATGACAACAGAACAAAGTGTAAGCGTAGGGATGATGATCTCGTTAGGCGGCACTTGTGGTGCCTTAATCTATGGCTTACTGGCTAGCCGTTGGACGGCTCGCGGCGTATTGATTTTATTCACCATATTATCTTCCGCCGCGATCATTACCTTTATTCTATCTTCATCCGTTTTATGGGTGGCGATGGTATTCGGTATTTTAGTTGGCGCACTCATGAATGGCTGTATCAGCGGGCTTTATACCTTAAACCCACTTACTTATGATGCAGATATTCGTAGCACCGGTGTGGGTTGGTCAATTGGTATTGGTCGTATTGGTGCGATTCTTGCCCCAACGATTGCCGGTCAATTATTAGATATGGGTTGGGATAAACAGAGTTTATATGTCGGTATTGGCTTTGTTATGTTGATCTCAACAATTGCCATCTTCTTCTTAAAAAGCCGCGTAGAAATTAAAGCGTAATCTTTATAAAAAACAACAAAAGGCGTGTTAAACACGCCTTTTTATTTACATCATAATTTTGTCGTCCAATCAAAAAACATCTGATGTTATTTTATGTAACATTTTCTTCTAAAAATCCTTCGTGATCCATCTTGAATTTCAACGCATTATGGTGTTAAATCGGCACATATTATAAGGGTATAAAATTATAAAAATAAGTGTAGGAATTTATGTGTCAATTACTCGGAATGAACTGTAATACACCGACGGATATTGTCTTTTCTTTCGAAGGTTTCCGTCGTCGTGCGGGTCTTACCGACTGCCATTCAGATGGCTTCGGTATCGCTTTTTTTGAAGGTCGTGGTGTGCGTATTTTTCGCGATAACCACGCTGCATCACAATCCCCTATTGCGGATTGTGTAAAACAATACAAAATTAAATCGCTCAATGTGATTGCTCATATTCGTAAAGCAACGCAAGGCGGTGTCACCATTGAAAACACCCATCCTTTTATTCGTGAAATTTGGGGACAAAACTGGGTGTTTGCTCACAACGGTAATTTAAAAGATGTTCCAGATATGTCTGAGAGTTTCTGCCAACCGATTGGCTCAACGGATTCAGAAGCAGCCTTTTGTTATATGGCGGAATACTTGAAAAATCGCTTCCGTCGCAAACCGTCTGAAATGGAAATTTTTGAAGCCATTCAAGACATTACCAAAGAGCTCTCACAAAAAGGCACCTTTAACTTCATTCTTTCAAACGGAGAATGGATGATTGCCCACTGCTCAACCAATTTGCATTACTTAACACGTAAAGCCCCTTTTGGTAAAGCGCACCGCATTGATGATGATGGCGTCATTGATTTTAATGATTACGCCAAAGATGGCGATAAAGTCACCATCATTACGACGTTCCCTCTCACCAAAGATGAACCTTGGGTTAAAATGGAACATGGTGGTTTCGTATTCTTCAAAGAAGGAGACAAAATTGCTGAGGTCGTCGGTGTGGCTAAAGAAATGGAAGATGATGGTACATTAGGCAATCGTGTAGCAGCCTAATAACAAATCACAATAAAAAGTGCGGTCAAAAATATCAGAGATTTTGACCGCACTTTCTTTATCTGCAATTAACGCATTGTGACAAATTCTTCAGAACCTGTTGGGTGAATTGCCACCGTATTATCAAAGTCTGCTTTAGTTGCACCCATTTTGATTGCCACCGCAAAACCTTGAATCATTTCATCCACACCAAAACCGATGCCGTGTAAGCCTACGATTTTTTCTTCTTTGCCGACACACACTAATTTCATGCGACAAGGTTGACGATGTTCAGTAACCGCAGTGTACATTGCGGTGAAAGAGGATTTATACACTTTCACATTTTCTTCGCCATATTGCTCAATCGCTTGCGGTTCAGTTAAACCCACCGTACCAATTGGTGGATGGCTAAACACAACCGTTGGCACAAGGTTGTAATCTAAATGCTCATTCGGTTTGTTATTGAATAAACGCTCAGATAAACGACGACCTGCTGCCACCGCAACTGGTGTTAATTCAATACCACCTTCGATAATATCACCTACAGCATAAATGCCAGGCACGTTTGTATTTTGGTATTTATCAACAATAATTTGTCCGCGTGAGTTGGTTTTCACACCGGTTACTTCAAGATTAATCACATCCGTTGCCGGTTCACGACCAATCGCCCAAATTAACGTATCCACTGTGGTTTCACGGCCATCTTGTAATTTCAAGGTAAGCGAACCATCCGCATTTTTCACGACTTCTTCAGGCAATGCTTTAGTATGTAATTGGATACCATCTTGTGCTAACACTTCAACTAAGGTTTCGACAATCAATGGATCTTGATTACGCAATGGGGCATGCTGACGCACAAATAAATGGGTTTCGCTGCCTAAGCTATTTAAAACACCCGCTAATTCAACTGCAATATAACCTGCGCCTACTACTGCGACACGTTTTGGTAATTCATTTAAAGCAAATACACCATTTGAATCAATCCCGTATTCTGCGCCTTTTACCGCAGGAATACTCGGACGGCCACCCGTCGCAATTAAGATATGATCTGCAGTTACTAATTCTGTTGAACCATCTGCATAGCTCACTTCAATCGTTTTTGCATCTTTAAAACGCGCAAAACCATTTAGAACATCCACATTATTTTTCGCTAACACATTATTGTAAGAGGTATGAATACGACCGATATAAGCTTGACGACTCTCAACTAATTTCGCGTAATCAAACTTTTTCACTTCTACATCAAAACCATAAGCTGGTGCATAGCTATTAATGGCTTCTGCAATTTGTGCGCCATAGAACATCACTTTTTTCGGTACACAACCTACGTTCACACAAGTGCCACCCAGATGTTTTGCTTCGATAATCGCACATTTTTTGCCATAGCTTGCCGCACGGTTAATTGAAGCAATCCCGCCTGAACCGCCACCGATAGCAATATAATCATAATGTTTAGTCATTGTCATTATCCTTTTTTACTCATTAAAATTTTTTCCCTATTTTGCGCCAAATTAAAGAAGAAAGCTATAAATTGATGTGATTGGAATTGTCTATATGCGAGAAAAAGTGCGATTATTTTTCGCATAATTTTCAGCAAGCAAAATGTATTTTCGCTATAATGCCCTTCAACTCTAAAGAGAAATAAATTTGAATGAATAATAAACATAAGAGATAGAAAAATGCCTCAAAGAACTGATAAAAAAACAATCTGTTTGAATATGATTGTCAAAAATGAATCCGCTATTATCCGAGATACATTAGAGAACATTATTGCTCATGTTCCATTAGATTATTATGTCATTAGTGATACAGGATCAGATGACAACACTGCAGACATTATCAAACAATTCTTTGATGAAAAAGGTATTCCTGGCGAAATTCATCATGATGAATGGGTTAACTTTGCCCATAACCGAAACTGTGCACTACAACATGCGCAAGGAAAAACAGATTACGTATTAATCTTCGATGCCGATGATCGTTTTGAAGGCAATTTTGTATTGCCTGAAGAACTAACAAGCGATCGCTATTATCTCCGCATGGCAAATAGTGTAACGGGTGCAAATGTTTATTTCCGTACGCTTATGTTTCGTAATGATGGGTCATTCTATTGGCGTGGCGTATTGCATGAATTTGTTGAACAACGTAAAAAAACCGTTGTGGAGCAAAAAATCTTTGGTGATTATTATGTAATTAGTGGTCGATTTGGGGCGCGTAGCAACAATCCACAAAAATATTTCCAAGATGCTCAAGTGTTAGAAAAAGCCTTCAATTCACCTGAAGATGAAGATCTTAAAGATCGCTATGCGTTTTATACTGCACAATCTTATCGTGATGCAGATATGCCTGAAAAGGCCATTGAGTGGTATGCCAAACGTGCAAATTTAGGGGGATGGTATGAAGAAGTTTATTATTCACTTCTCCAAATTGCTCTATTAAAAATTGAATTAAATGCATCACTCAATGAAATACAAAATTTATTATTAGCTACTTATGAATATCGCCCACAACGTGCGGAAAGTCTTTATCATTTAGCTCGCCAACTACGCTACCACAACAAAGCCAGACTGGCTTATATTTATGCAACTGTAGCGGCAAACATTCCTCTAAGTAAAGATATTCTTTTTGTAGATCACTCTGTTTATGAATGGAAAGCTAAAGAAGAACTGGCGATGAGTGCGAATTCGGTGGGCAATTATCAGCTTTGCCATGATCTTTGCATCGAATTATTATTTAATCCAGCCGTACCAGAACCAAACAGAAAACTATTACTAGACAATTTGAAGTTAGCAAAAGAGCATCTTTAAAAATATTAGGCGTTCAATATAAGGTAAATAAGAGATGAGTAAAAAACGAGTTGGCTTAAGCATGGTGCGTAATGAAAGTGATGTTATTGAAACTTTTATTCGACACAATTTAACCTTATTAGATGAACTTCATATTGTTGACCACAATAGCAGTGACAATACGCGTGAAATTCTCACTCTTCTTAAGCAAGAGGGACTACCAATTCATATCTATCATTACAATGAACTCGAATTTGCCCCTGAACGCGTATTAAATCATATGATGCAGCATATTCTCAATAATGATGCTGACATTGATTATATTTTTCCACTTGATGCTGATGAATTTATTTATTGTCCTTCCCGTGAGAAATTGAACACTTTTCTTACTCTTATTCCTCAAGGCCGTGTAGGCATGTACACCTGGCGAGGCTATCTGCCGCATTCCACCGAATATGACCCTGATTTTATTTCTCATTTTACCGACCAACGGAAAGAAGAAATTCTTACTCCAAAAGTCATTATTCCACGAGCGATTGCAGAAACCTGCACTTTGACTATAGGTAGCCATTCCGTACGAGATAAAGAGGGCAAAGAAGTTCAAAGTATCGTATTTATTGGTTCAAATAACCAACAATTCTATTATTGGTTCATTAATCGATTCAATGCAGAATTCATTGAAACAAATGATTTATGGTTAGGGCACTACCCTATTCGCTCAACAATTCAGCAAATTAAAAAAGTCTTGGAAAAATCTATCACGATGGTGATGGAGAAAAAGGGATATCGTGATTCCGCTTGGGAAAATCAGTTACGTGATTTACTCGCCCATAATCTGGACATCTCCCTTGATGAGCTCCGCCTAATTGCCTATAACTATCGCGCATCTGATGAGAAACAAATACAGGTTGCTCGTCAACAACCTCTACGCTCCACAAAGTTTGCATTGAAATATCAACATCTAATAAATAATGATCCACTGCCTATACTCGCAAAACTCATTCTCGACCTTGCTGAGAAATTACGCTAGTTATTAAGAATTAAGATCACACTATAAAATTTTATTTGATCGCGTTAGTAAGATAAGACCAATCTAAATGGCGGAAAAACCAATATTTTTCACGCTCAAATAATGTTGGGTTATGATTATCCCACGGCTTATGTTTTGCTGCATAATGGATAATAAGAGGTGGAACATTGAGATTAACTTGAGTAATACCATGCTCCCGTTTAATTTTTTCAATATATTGCACCTGAGCATTTTCAGTAAAACTATAATATTTTGCTTTTTCTCGTAAAACGATATTTAAAATACACTGATCTCCATATAATACTTGGCCGCCATATTCTTCAACAGTTTGTAATAAGGTATCGACTAAACCTTCATTTCTCCACTTCACACAATCAATCAAAAGAACACCACTATTGAAATAATTTTTAGAAACGGATGCATCTAAATAAGGAAATGGAAAGTTTTCACCCATTCCATAATCTTTCACAACGCCTACAGGAGCACCATTAAGATCACTATAATAAAAATCAGATAATGAGCCATTCACTATAATATCTGCATCTAAATACAAGACACGTGCTTGATTAATCAATTTTGGGATCAAAAGACGATAATAGCTACTCGACGAAGAAATATGTTCCAACGTCTTATAGTCTTTAAAAATATCGTCAGAAATATGAATAGAAAATAGATTATTTCCCATTTTCTCTAATTTACATTGAATCCCTTCAAACCATTCTTCTGGAATATCATTATGCAAAACATAAAAGTTTACATTCTTATTATAGTAACAAATTGACTTTATCAACGCTTCCAAATGCGGGGTATATTTTGCATCAATCGCAAACGCAATATTGATTTTTTCTGAAGTGGTCATTTGGGTTACATATCCTTAAGCTTGTCTAATTAATCACAAAAACTATTTTTTAGAAATATTATTATGTGCTCATTCTATCCCATTTCATCCTTAATTTGATACAAATAAAAAACCCAGCCGAAGCTGGGTTTTTATCTATCTTAATGGAAAGTTAATTACCATTGGTAACCTACACCCACAGAGCCACCTACGTCGCCTTGGGTATTCGCGTTACCTTGAAGTTTGAAGATAACTTTACCATTGTCGCTTGAGCGTGAGTAACCTACTGCTACAGCGCTTTCACCTTTGAAAGTACCTGCAGAAGCGGCAACCATTGATTTACCTGGGATGTAAACTTGTGGTAAACCTGCTGCTGCGTTAGCACCTGCGATACCGCCGCGAGCTTCTTTGCCCACTTTATTGATACGTTTATGTACGTCACCAATTGATTGTTTCAATTGAGATACGTTAACCGCATCAGTATCTTTAGTACCCGCTTTCACGTTGTGAATTTGGTTACCACCCATATCAATGTTACCACCTTTGTTAACAGTTAAGTTATTTGTGGTTACGCTGTTATGGTCTACATCATTTGTTGTTGAAACAAGGATTTCACCACCATTTTGCTCAATTGCGATGTTTTTACCTGCAGTATAAGTAATTGTTTTACCGCTAGTAATTTTCGCTGTTGAGCTACCGCCTTTCTTAGCCACTTTGTTACCGCCATCTTTAGTTGCAACATTAAAGTTGGTTGCACCATTAGCGACTAATTGGCCTTTATTATTCACAGTGATGGTATCGTTATCAACGTTAACATCAAGGTTCACAACAGATGTTTTACCATCTGAGTTCGCTTTAACTGTCACAGTACCTTTATCACTTGCAAAGTTCACGTTGTTGCCGTGTGTTACAGCATCAACCGGTTTACCATTTGCTTGTAAGTTCCAGCCTGAGTTCAATACATCACGAACTGTTGCAGCTTCTTTTTTCTTCTCATCAGTGATATTTAACACTTTGTCATCCACAACAGTTGTTGGGTTATCAATATGATGTGTTAAGTTAGTCACTACACCATTGTTAATTGTGGTGTCACCAGCTTTGAATGTTGGTGCTGAGATTGTACCTTTAGCAGTTACATTGTTTTTAACATCTACATTATCAACGTTCAAGTCTTTCGCTAATCCAACTGTAATAGTCTTCGTAGCAGTATCAACTTTAGTCATAATGTTTTGACCAGCATCAAACTTGTTCCAATCAGTATTAGCATCTGCACCTTTAACATTCACTTGTGTACCAAGTGCTGCTTTGTGTGCTTCTCCAGTGTTACCACCGAAGATTAAGCCATCATCCATGGTTGCAACTTCACGTTTGATTGTTTTACCGTTCTCATCTTTGAGAGGGTTACCATCTTTGTCTGTTGGTACGTAAATGATACGTTGGGTAGTTTCACCTGGTTTACCATCAGCACCAACTTCACGGTTTACAAGTGTTTGTTTACCGTTGTCTGTTGTGATGTTGATAGATGCACCGTCTTTACCGTCTTTACCGTCTTTACCTTTCGGTCCGGTTAAGCCGATTTGACCTACGCCGTCTTTACCAGAGATAGAAACTGCATCTTTGCCGTCTTTACCACTGATTCCAACTTTGCCGTCTGAACCATCTTTACCATCTTTAGCTTCAACAGGTGCTGTAATGGTTACACCATCTTTACCGTCTACACCATCTTTACCATTAACAACAACTTTATCTAAGTTGGTTACAGTGCTGTTTAAGGCAAATTCAACTTTCGCACCATCACTGTTGTTGGTTTGGTTAACAGTTAAGTTTTTACCTGCGGCCATATCAACGGTGTTAGTATGCTTAATAGTTTTCGCTGTATCTGCTGAGCCTTCAGTTGTGTTACCTGTAGATTTAATATCCCAAGTCATCACACCATCTTTACCGTTTTTACCATCTTTAACGATAGTCGTTGTGGTATTACCGTTACCATCTTTAATGGTTACAGTATGAGTACCGTCGCCGTTGTCTTTCACATCAGCTTCAGCGTTCTTACCATCAGCACCAGTTGCACCGGTCGCACCAGTTGCACCATCTTTACCATCTTTAACGATAGTAGTGGTCACTGATCCTGTACCTAAATCAGTAATAGTAATAGTGTGAGTACCGTCACCGTTATCTACAACTTCACCTGTGATGCTGGTACCGTCTTCACCTTTATCACCTTTATCACCTTTATCACCTTTAGCACCGGTTGCACCATCTTTAACGATAGTCGTTGTGGTATTACCGTTACCATCTTTGATAGTTACTGTGTGAGTACCGTCGCCGTTGTCTTTAACATCTGCTTCAGCGTTCTTACCATCTGCACCTGTTGCACCAGTATCACCTTTCTCACCTTTCGCACCGGTTGCACCATCTTTAATGATAGTTGTTGTGGTATTACCGTTACCATCTTTGATAGTTACAGTATGAGTACCGTCGCCGTTATCTTTAACGTCTGCTTCAGCGTTCTTACCGTCTGCACCAGTATCACCTTTCGCACCAGTTGCACCATCTTTAATGATAGTCGTTGTGGTGTTACCGTTACCATCTTTGATGGTTACTGTGTGAGTACCGTCGCCGTTGTCTTTAACGTCTGCTTCAGCGTTCTTACCGTCTGCACCTGTATCACCTTTAGCACCAGTTGCACCATCTTTGATGATAGCTGTTGTGGTATTACCGTTACCGTCTTTGATAGTTACAGTGTGAGTACCATCGCCGTTGTCTTTAACATCTGCTTCAGCGTTTTTACCATCTTTAACGATAGTCGTTGTGGTATTACCGTTACCGTCTTTGATAGTTACAGTGTGAGTACCGTCGCCGTTGTCTTTCACATCTGCTTCAGCGTTCTTACCGTCTGCACCAGTTGCACCGGTCGCACCATCTTTACCGTCTTTACCATCTTTAACGATAGTAGTAGTCACTGATCCTGTACCTAAATCAGTAATGGTAATAGTGTGAGTACCGTCACCGTTATCTACAACTTCACCTGTAATGCTGTCACCTTTATCACCTTTCTCACCAGTTGCACCAGTGTCACCTTTCGCACCTGCTGCACCAGTTGCACCATCTTTAACGATAGTGGTGGTAGTGTTACCGTTACCATCTACGACAGTTAATGTATGTGTACCATTACCGTTGTTTGTAACAGATGCTTCCGCATTTTTACCATCTTTAACAACAGTTGAAGTGGTTTGACCGTTGCCATCTACGATAGTAACTGTGTGTGTACCATTACCGTTGTTAACAACACTTGCTTCAGCGTTTTTACCGTCAGCACCTTTCGCACCGGTATCACCTTTCGCACCTGCTGCACCAGTATCACCTTTCGCACCAGTTGCACCATCTTTAACGATAGTGGTGGTAGTGTTACCGTTACCATCTACGACAGTTAATGTATGTGTACCATTACCGTTGTTTGTAACAGATGCTTCCGCATTTTTACCATCTTTAACAACAGTTGAAGTGGTTTGACCATTGCCGTCTACGATAGTGACTGTGTGTGTACCGTTACCGTTGTTTACAACACTTGCTTCAGCGTTTTTACCGTCAGCACCTTTCGCACCGGTTGCACCATCTTTACCGTCTTTACCGTCTTTACCATCTTTTACGATAGTAGTGGTCACTGAGCCTGTACCTAAATCAGTAATGGTAATAGTGTGAGTACCGTCACCGTTATCTACAACTTCACCTGTAATGCTGTCACCTTTATCACCTTTCTCACCAGTTGCACCAGTGTCACCTTTCGCACCTGCTGCACCGGTATCACCTTTCGCACCTGTTGCACCGGTGTCACCTTTCTCACCTTTTTCACCAGCAGTTGAGCTGATTTCAATGGTTGTGCCGTTACGTTTGATTTCGATGTTTTTACCTGCATTAATGTTTACAGTATTCGATGCTTTAACATCTGCTGCTTCAGTATCACTACCTTCAGTAATTTTACCGTTTGTACCTGTTACCGCAGATGAATTCAAATGCCATGAAACATTATTCACAATATCAGTTACAGTACTTACGTTAGTTAAACGAGAACCATAGTTACCGCCCGTTGCTTTATCACCATCTTTCGCATAGGTTGCAGCACCAACAGGTGTGGTAGAAATAGAACCGGTTTTTGCATCAACATTGTAAGTTGTTACATTGCCTGTAGTAGTATTCGTTACAGTTAATGCATCAGTAGTAGTTGTTGTCACTGCTGCAGTAGTATCTGTACCGCCAGCCACTTTCGCATTGATTTTAACTGAACCATCAGAGTTATAAACTACTTCAGTATTATCGCCACTTACGATATTCGCGTTGTATTTAACAATAGTCTTAGCTGCGCGACCAGAACTCTTATCCGCTGGGGTATTTTCTACAGTTGCAGTTGTACCTTTACCATTTTGGAATTCTACGATGTCTGCATTTTTAACATCAGAGTAATCAAGTTTAACTGGAGCAACATCTGTATTCTTAGCTGTGGTGTTACCGCCGATAACCCAATGGTGATTACTTACAGCATCAGCTACCGCATATAATTGAGAACCGTTAACTGCATCTGTTGATTGACCATTAATACGACCTGCCGCCACATTAACTAATTGACGCTCTTTACCATCAGAACCAATACTTACTACACTGCTTGGTGATCCACCTGCAAATACATATCTTTTGCCAAAAAATGTATCAGACTGATAAGCAATAGCCCCTTTAGTTGTAGAACCTGCACCCAAAGCAACTGCATTATTATCAGATGCAACTGCACCTGTACCAATTGCGGTAGCATTAGCTGCTGAAGCATTTGCTGCATTACCCAGTGCAATTGAGTCATTACCTGAAGCTTTAGCTGTAAAACCATTTGCAAGAGATTGCTCACCCGTTGCACTTGAACCTGCACCTGTTGCGATTGCACGTGTACCAGTAGCAGTTGCACGTAAACCAACAGCAATCGCATTGCTAGCGCCTGCAGTCGTATTTTTACCAACAGCTACAGCATTATCACCAGCTGCAGCAGACTGATAACCAGCAGCAACTGCAGAAGAGCCAGAAGCATTAGATTCTTTACCTACAGCAATAGTAGCCTGACCAGATGCTTTTGATTGAGAACCAAAAGCAAGAGATTCACCACCTGTTGCTTTTGCTTGCTTACCAATAGCCACATCCATATCTTTGCTAGATGTTGCTTCTCTACCAATCGCAACAGAGTCAATAGATTGATTAGTTGCATTAAAACCAATTGCAATACCATTTTCTTTAGTTGCACTTGCGCCTTTACCAATAGCTACTGCTTTATCGCCAGTACCTGTCGCGCTGCTACCGATAGCAATTGCATCATGAGATACGATCGGCTCACCGGCTGCATTCAGACCTTCATTTCTATAAGTATTCGCGCCAGTACCAATATTAATATTGTTTATTCCTTTTGTTGCGTGATCCGCCGCTGGGTTATCAGATTTAATTGTAATAGAACTTGAACCCAATTCTACAGCAGCTTGAGCTGTACCCACTACACCAAGCACAGCCCCCGCAAGTGCGGTCAATTTAACAATTTTTTTAGACTTGGTTTTACCTTTAGCATGCC